>SVJS01000001.1 GCA_015068855.1 Oscillospiraceae bacterium
TTTCGCCGTGATAAGAGCGAAGATAACTGCTGTCTAAAATAATATATGCAATATAATAAAGGCTTCTTGAAATATCGCTTATAGTGTATCTGAAATGATACTTGAAAAATTGCAGATTTCCCATTCCGGTCTCATAGTCTGTCATTTTATCTGCCTCATTTTTTTTGCGTATACGCTTAATACGAAAAGTCAGCAATACTACTGCAATTGTAAGCAGCAAACAAGTTAAAAGCAAAATAGCAAGCCAGAAGTGGTTTGTTTTTGAACTTTTCTCTGCATAAGAAAGATATATTCCTCTTTTGACGTCTTCGGGAATGTAACTTGCTGCAGCTTTGGTTTTCGAAATCAGTTCATCATCCGCAAGACTTGTGAAAACAAGGCCTGATTTCACTATTCTGCCGTCCTTTTCAAAGGATACGAGTTCTAAATAATCCTTATAATAAGGCAAGGTGCCAATGTTTGGAGACGAAGAAACAATCTCCACCTGCAAATTATCTCCCATTATATTTTTTTCAGCTTTATTGCCATTAATATAAACAAAATCCACACCCGAGCGTTTAGATATAATCTCCAGCATATCAGGAATAATACCACAATACAAGCTGTTATCCTCGTCATAAAATTCAACCGGATAATTATCAGGACTTCCTGCTACATAGATACAATCTCCCATGCCCTCAGTTTTTTCGGCAGTGTAAACCTCCGCACAAACCGGCCGGACACAGAAAATAACCAGCAGGAATATTGCAATCATACATTTTCTCATTTATCAAATCACCTCGCCTCCGTCAAATATTCATCTTCTTTCGTTCAATGCGTCCCCAATCAAGTTTTTTCTTTTTATAGCCACGAAACGCCGTGAGTCTTACAAATGCCATTATAAACCTTAAAGTTGTAACCTCAAAAAAGCAAAGCATTATGGCTTTCATACAGTCTTTGAAGGTAACTGTCAAATCAATGGTCTGTATTCTTGAGAAAAATGCCGTAAGTGTCAGTATGGAGTTATATGACGCATAAATCAGCATAAAAAGGAGCATGAACGGCAAGTTTAGTAAATCAATGCAATATGCCGCTACCATAGTAAACACACCAAACACCTCTATAAACGGCGAAAGTAATTCATACAGCAAAAAGTACATATATGAAATAAAACCAACTGCACCGAATTTAGGATTTGCCATCATCTTTTTATGCTTCCACATAGTCTGGAAAAGTCCAAGATGCCAACGCTTTCTCTGCTTTTTCAGGTCGCCTAATTTTTCAGGCACCTGCGTCCAGCATACTGCATCAGTTGCATATTTAATAGAATAGGGAATCTGATTTGTAAGGCAGTAGGAATGAAGCTTCACCACAAGTTCCATATCTTCGCCCATTGTGCCGTGGTCATAGCCGCCTGCTGCGATAACTGCTTCTTTTTTGAACATACCAAACGCTCCCGATATAATCAGCGAGCCATTAAAATGGTCAAATAAAATTCTTGACGCCAAGAACGAACGGTCGTATTCGAGTAGCTGCATACAAGCTAAAATATTCTTAGGAAGTCTGTATTTTATAACTCTGCCATCTTTGAGCGTTACATCATTACATGGTCTTACCGTTCCGCCTACCGCAACCACATTGTCTTCTTCCAAAACAGGAATTACAATCTTTTTTAAGGAATCATATTGCAGAACGGAGTCTGCATCCATACAGATAAAGTACGGATACTGCGCAGCGTTGATACCCATATTCAGCGCATCTGCTTTACCGCCGTTTTTCTTGCGAATAAGAGTAAGAGGAACCTTCTGTTCATAAGATTCATAAATAAATTCCTCCGGCTGACAGGCTATACTTCTGTGGAGAGGTCGTCTTACCGGATGCATATTATATGCATCAATTAAAACGCGTGATGTTTCATCCTTTGATCCGTCATCCACAACGACAATCTCGTAAAGTTTATAATCCAGCGATAGTAAGGATTTAAGAAGTACAAGTATAATAGAAACTACTGTTATAATATATTTTTTCAAAACCTGTACCTCCTTTTTCTTTAATCTGATACTTCATTATATTTTTTCGTCTTTGATTCTGCGCTATTTTGACGAAGTGATTCGATATTTTCGTCCATAAATGCAATTCGTTTGGTAATAAAATCCTTCATCTGTGAAATTGCTTCATCATAATCTCTTGGATTTCTCTCGGTAGGATGCATAAGGTCATACTCCTGATTGAAGGTGTAACCCCATCTTTCGTAATTTCTGTCCATTGCCGCGCCTAAATACTCTATGGTATCATCAATAAATCCAAATAAGTATTCTTCGCTGAAAACTGTTTTTCTGAGTTCTGCGTATCTTGTAATAACCCTATCTGTAAAATCCGAGTCCATAAAAAGCATTTGATACCACAGCCCCGAGTTCAGCCTGAAATCATCTGTTGGCATTGCGCTCTCCTGATAGGCATCAAGTGCCGAGTTAAAGTCCCATACACACATTTTGTATTTACCGTCTATGTCCTTGTATATATAGGTTGAAAGAGCTCCTGCATCATAGTTACAGGTGAATTCATTAATTAAAAAATAGTCAACAAATGAATCTATATCAATGTAATTCTTGTATCCATACTTCTCGTTGTTGTAGTCATAGGAATAAAGCGTTTTTTCAAATAATGAAAACTCATTTTTTATTGCCTCTTTAAGCTCAGGTGTACTATTTTTAGCACCGGGATAAACAAGCTCATGCTGGGTTTTTGCACGGGTTGTATAGTTAGTAAAAGGATAGAGCTTGTTTGCTTCTTCGGTATCACCCCAATCGAGGCGAAGAGCATAACCTGAAAATGTATTGTCTTTTTTGTTTACCTGAAGATTCAGTCTTGAACCTTCTTTTCCGGCAGTTATCATTTCTGTTGCAAGATAAAGACCTCTGTATTCACCATTTAATACAAGCTCGAAAAATCGCACATTCGGGCTATTATTACCAATAACCGTCATAACCATTGAGGTAAGAACGGTTAAAACAACCAGTGAAACATTAAACTTTTTACTGTAAATTGTTCCGCGGTGTGAAATCATATAGGATACGAAAATCAAAAATCCCAGAATTCCCGAAACTAAAATATTTGCTGCAATCTGCTCCCAACTAAGTGTGGTTTGGTCTTTAATTAAGTTAAAAATCTGACTTCTCATTATAAAATCTCCTTTGCTTAAATTTCTGCATAGCTTTGCTGTCTTGCGAGTGCGTATTTACTTACCGACAGCTCACTTTTGTTGATACTGTTTATAAACTGCCTGATATAATCAAGCAAAAATCCGTTGAACTTTACCTCAAGCACCACATTAAACTTATCTAAAACAGGATACATTACAAGATTTTCCGAAAATAAATCAAAATTGGTTTCCGTTGCCACAATGTTATTGTCAAAGGTAATTCTGATTTTATTTTCCTTTGCAATATACGCCTTTCGATTGTACTGCACGATTGTCTTAGGGCGGTAGCACTTATAATGCATAAGTCCATAGCACTCTTTTGCAAAATCCTCCTCGTATTTCAACAAAACTTCATACTTTCCGGCAATTAACGCCTCGCTATCAGCTTTTGTCATACGAAGGGAGCGTTTTTTCTGGTTAGCTCCTTGCTTTTGCTTCATTTCAAGCATAGCAAAATCGTGCTTTGGGTCATAAATTCTAAGCCGTATTTTGCGCCTTGTTTCAACGCCTTCGAGCTTTTCGAAAAAATCATCATCATATACCGTATCAAAATAGAGCGACCTTATTATGTATCCGTCTGTTCCGTTATGCTCATCTTGTATCATAAGCATATCAAGATAATGAGATTTATCCCGAAACTCATCAATATTTATTAAAAATTTCTTTTCCTCTCTTGTTACTACGTTCATACAATTCCTCCGCTTAAAACAAAAAGCTGCAATAATAGAAAGCCTTGAAAGACCTTTATCATTGCAGCTGGACTGGCATAGTATAAAACCTTAGCCTCTTTGCTTTGCGTCACCGGCTTTCGCCGATTTTGCTAAATATTAAACTTCTATTAGTTTACCACAATGAACTGAATTTGTCAAACAACTTTTTAATCTCTGGCAAAAATCCAAAGTGTATTGTTTACGGCACTCTCCTCATTACACAACTTGTAAACACTTAACACTACGGTGTCTCCGTTTGTCTTTCTATATGTTGTTCTTGGTGTTTTACCTTCTAAAAGCTGTCTTTTTAGTGCATCATAATTCAAAAAGCTCATTATTGCTCTGTGGAACTCAGGCGCAACAGAATCATCTATATATTTGGTTAAAAGAGCGGAAAAATGTTCCTCGCTTTCGTTATATCCAAGGTACGCGGGCATTAAAATACGATGTGCTTTATTTGTATCCAAGTCCACACGATATATTCCGTTATATTTTTCCTTCATAACGGAAATCATCGTATCAATTTCTAAAATACCCGTCTTTGTATGAACGTACCTATTATCATTATCACTTAAAGCTTTCTTTGTTTCTTTAGCCTGATAATACTGTGCTTTCGCCTCATACATTCTGATCTCGGCTTCTCGCACCATTTCTTCGGTATTCATATTCTGTGTTCTGTACGACATACCAACCGCAACATGATAATCCATTGGCTCCAGCTGCCGAGTCAGCATATCAATGCCTTGTTTTATATCATCCTGAGAGGTATCCCTGGCAAATACCAAGAACTCATCTCCGCCCATTCTATATATCTTATGACCGTAGAATACTTCTTTTAGCGTATTGGCAATATACAAAACATTTCATCGCCGGCAGCATGACCGTATTTATTATTGCGAAGGTGAAGCTCATTAACATCAATATAAACACACGAAAATTCCTGTGGCTTTTCTTCGTCAAATATCAAAAGGTCTTTTTTATATGTAACACGGTTTGAAACGCCTGTGAGTGAATCGGTCGTTGCCGCAATCTCTGTTTTGTTCAAATGCTTTTTGTTGTAAATTGCAATGGAAAAACAAACAGCAACATCTTCCAAAAGAAGTCTGACTGTTCTGCTGTTTTTAGGATTTACAACGCCAAGAATGCCGATGTGATTGTTTTTATCAATAACTGTTGCAAAGGAAAACTCTGTGATTTTATGCTCTTTTAGAAAATCATAAAAATCGTGGTTCGTTTTTACAAGATGGTTGTTTGGCGTAATGCACATAAGGTTTACAGTGGCATTATTCACCTTGTGAAGTTCTGCAGCATAACGAAGGATTTCTGATATAAAATATCTTCTGTCATCACCCGAAAGGATTTCTTCCAAACTGGCAGGTATAGCAAAATAGTAATCTTCTCCGTCAGCATCAAAGAATACCGCAGACCGGGATTTTGCAAAGGTGGCAATCTCCTTCAAAGACTCGGAAACATTATTCTGCTGCTGGTTTATTTCCAAAAGCAATTTTCTGATTTTTGAAGCACACTCTGTCGCAAAGCTTCTTTGTTTTTCGCTGCGCATCAAAATCATAATATAGATAGCCATAATGAGCATCATAATGGCAAATGAAACAAGGAGTAGCTTAGATATAATGTGTGTTTTTGCAAATACCTGAGACTCGTATCTTGCAAGAGTTATCTTCCAGTTAATTCCTTCAAGTGTAGAAAAATGAACATAAAGTTCTTCGTCTTTAAGCACGGATTGGAAAGAGGTATAGCCCTTTTCACTGTTTCTCATTTGCTCATAGGAATAGCCATCATGATATTCCCTGTTTTTTAAGAAAGAAATATTTCCAAGTTTGTCATTAATGGTGTCGATAATAAGATTTCCTGTTTCATTGTCATAAACAAATAATTGTGCGTCAAGCTCTTTTGCCATACTGCCATATTTTTTGCCAATAACATCGAGCTTTATTACGCCATACAAAATGCCGACAGTGTTTCCGTTTACTTTGACGGGAACAGCACTTCTTATGATTTCATAGTTGTCCCTTGTGAGGTCCTTGACTCGTCCGCTTATGTATTCGCCTTTTGCGGCTTCCTCATCAAAGGATATTTGTCCGTTAAGGTTCAATGTTCCCGCCTTTGTTACAAAGGTATTATCCGGCATCAGTATTCCTATATTTTCAATAAGACCAATCGGTTCAAAAGAGTTAAACATCAAATCAAATCTCTCGCCGTCCGAATAAAGCTTTGCTGCAAAATTTGCCATAGTAGCAAGATTCTCTCGGTCGGATAATAGCTGAAGCTCCATATCGTCTTTAATTTGCTTGGTCTGTATATGCAAATTTTCATACGCCTCATCTTCTGCCGCATAGTAAAAATAACTGACCATAGTCAAAAATACTATACACAAAAGAATTGCTACTATTACCGTATATAATATATTGTTTTTTCTATGTTGTTTTTTTCCGTACTTTATTGCCATATCTATTCCTTCTTATCTATGATTCAAATTGTTCAATTATATAAACGTTATAATTATACCATACAATTCCTATTTTTTCAATATCTATACTGTTTTTTTTACAAAACACCCCGCTTTTTAAAAGAAAACATTTAATTCTTTAACAAGACGACGAATTTTTGTACCAAAATAACCGGTTACAACCTTGCCTTTTCTAAACTAAATCATTGTTGCAACCCATTTCCCGTTACTCAATAAGCATGGCGCTTATTTTCTTAAAATGTATCAGCACAGGTCTTATGTTCTTGCGCTTGACGGCGCACAGAAACCGAAAGACATGTACGTTGACGAATCAAAAAAAGGCCTGTCTTTCAGACCTTTTGACGATATACTACTCCTTGGCGGCGGCAGCCACCGCACGGGAAGCCACGGCTCACGATTTGAGGAAAACGGCAAGCTGATTAACAACCCCGCCACAGATGACAAAAAAGCCTGAACCCGTCATGCGGGCAGGCTTTTTTCTGTTCAAAACACCTTTGATTTTTCGAAAACCTTAACAAGAATCAGGCCTATCACAAGACCGGCTATACCCTGTTCATCGTTCGCCGGATTGATTGACGCCCTGTTTTTTGACAGTACGAAAGGCGAGCAAACTCTGAATCAACAGCGCAATGACTGTTTCAAAAATCAATAACTGATTGGGCAGAAACGGTTTGAAATAATATTCCCATTTTTCTGTTTGAAAGTGCCAGGCAAACAGGCAGGAGGACACGAAACTGATACCGTTCCCAAGAACCACAAGCCATGGACTTTTGATTTTTGCACTCCCGTAACTGAGCCCTGAAAACCCAAATATCATAACAAGGTAAAACCAGAGGCTGCCTGATGATGCATCCTCATACATAGCCAAAAAGACAAAGGGGGTACAGTAGCCAAGCAGCAACAACACTTTCATACACGTTGGTTTCATTCTGCCATCTCTCCTTACGTGACGCCTATCCGACAGTCCACCGCAACGCCATTTTCCATGGGTATAATGAGCCAGGCCGTATCCATAAAATCCACGCCGAGATAATAGGTCAACGTGCTTTCATCAGGGAATTCGCCCCGCGGGAGCTTGAAGCGTTCGGGGGCGTTTTCATATTCCTCGCCCAGAAGGCTGACAATCTCCTGCTCGCTCATGCCGAGGATGGTATGCTTTGCAATCAGGTTGGAAACAATTTTATGTCTGTCCTCAGGGCACTCAGTCCACTTTCTGACCGTAAACGTACGGCTCCATTTCCAGACACCCAGCAGGGCAAAGAGGCTGACAAACAGCAACAGAAACAGGCTCGCAACCGTATAATTAAATATCCTGGCTCGTTTGATTTCCCGCTCCCTGTCCATAAGCGCACCTCTTCTCAGTCTCTCATAAAACCTTCCCAATACACCTCAACGATTTTGTAGGCGCCGTCTTTTTTGCCCAAAAGGTAGTATCTTGTCACCTCGCCATTGCCGACCTGCGGACCTGCGGCAAGGGATTTTTCATTATGCCAAATCTCAGCTTCTGCTTCAACAATGGCAAACTCCTCAGTTCCCAAATCAGTAAGCATTCTGACAATATTCCGCTTGTTAGACTCTGTGATTTCATCCAGGTCGTCTTTGTCCACAAGGTCAATATCATCTATGAAAACACGGCTGTAATAGAGTCCGTTCGCAAAATTGTCCGCTTCATTTTTTGTGGCAATGCGCAGGCCTTCCCCCAAGATGACATCCAGCACCTTTTGATAGTCGCCTGCTGTTTTGTTTTGATAATATTCATAAACCATGAGTTCAAGAACATTCTCTATGCTGTCATCTAAAATCAGCGTTCTGTCACCTGAAACCAGGGGATTTTCAAAATAAATATCCATCAGATCAAGCGAGGGGAGCATGTGTTCATTCACATAATGCTGACGCAGATACTTATTAATCTGCGCCATGGTCATGTCGCTTTCTTTCTTTTGTGCCACAAATAAACTCGTGGGACCGTCCGCACCACCTATGATGCTGGTGCTTCCTGCATCATCACAGGCTGTCAGACATAAACTGCAAAGCAAAAGGGTGAAGATAATCAATCGTTTCATGGGCGTTACCTCCTTTATACCGTTTAGACGTTCAGACAAAGGAAACAGTTTCCTTATCCTTTTTGCGCCTTTCGGCACGGTTATAATGGACAATTTTTATTGTACCATATCAAGCATGAAAAATCAATTTGCAAAATGTATAGAATTGTATAATGCAGGTTTTCTTCATAAAAAACCCCGCATGACAGTTCTGTGTCAAACGGGGATTTTTTATGCATAATCTTTACATAACAGTGCTCTGATATAGCCCTTGCAAAACGTTGTGGAGTGAATATAAAAGCCGCGTCCGTAATAAAAACGAACCAATGAGGAGGCCTTGGAGGCCGTGTGCAAAACCACACGCTTCACGCCCATCTTCTTCATTTCATTATCAAAAACACCCATCATCGATTTGCCAATGCCAATGTTCTGATATTCGTCGCTCACGCCGAAACGGGAGAGATATGCCGTGTCTTCATTGATTTTTTCCACACGCAGACTTCCCACAACAATATCGTCAATATAGGCTACATATACCAGCTTATCCAAAATATCATTTTCCACCTGTTCCTTGGTTTCATGAAGGGCAGCCGTGTCCTCAATGCCTGCCACTTCAATATATTTCGTAAAAGCCTGCTTGGTAATTTTGATAATGCTGTCTGTATCTTCTAAGGTTGCTTTCCGTACTGAAAACATCTCGTTCCCTCCTTTATTTCTGTCCCATGGTCATGACCATGACGGCCTTTTGTGCATGCAAACGGTTCTCCGCCTCATCAAAAATTAAGGATTGCGGTCCGTCAATCACACCCTCTGTGACCTCCATGCCACGATAGGCGGGCAGACAATGGAGGAAAATAGCGCCGTCGTTTGCCTGCGCCATCAGTTCTTCGTTTACCTGATAGGGGGCAAAGAGCTTAACTTTTTCTTCCTTTTGGTCTTCCTGACCCATGCTGACCCAGGTATCCGTGTAAATAACATCGGCATTTTTAACTGCCTCTTTGGGGTCTTCTGTTATCAGAACGGAAACGCCCATCTCCTTTGCATCCTCTATGGCGTTAGCCACAACGGTTGCATCGCAGGCATAGGCTTTCGGTGTTGCAACAGCCACATCCATGCCGCATTTAACGCAGCCATATAAAAGCGAATGCGCCATGTTGTTACCATCGCCTACATAGGCAAGCTTTTTACCCTTTAAGGAGCCAAAATGCTCTTTGATAGTTAACAAATCTGCCAGCACCTGACAGGGATGCAGCAAATCCGTGAGACCGTTGATAATAGGAATTGAGCCGAATTCCGCCAACGCTTCCACGTCCTCCTGTTTATAGGTTCTGATCATAATGCCGTCTACATAACGGGAGAGAACCTTGGCCGTATCATGAATGGTTTCGCCGCGACCGAGCTGAATATCGTTAGAGCTTAAAAACAGAGCATGACCGCCCAACTGATACATGCCCACCTCAAAGGAAACACGGGTTCTGGTAGAGGATTTGGAGAAAATCATGCCCAGGGTTTTCCCGGCCAAAAGCGGATGGGGAATGCCCGCTTTTTGCTCCTTTTTCAGCTTTGCCGCCAGCTCTAAGGCTGTCTCTATGTCCTTTGATGTCCAATCATGCAGTGAAAGTAAATGTTTCATGTTCGTCTCTCCTTATCGTGTAATGGTTGCAAGATGCGCTGTCAGGTTATTAATAAAACTGTCAATCTGTTCCTTTGTTACAATCAGGGGCGGCGCCAAACGCAAAATGCTGTCGCCAACTGCACCCACAACAAAACCCTTATCAAGCAGGGCGGCTTGCACTTGTTTGGCAACAGGTTCGGCAAATTCCACACCCAGCATGAGCCCTAAGCCACGCACTTCCTTGATAACAGGAAACTCATCTTTTAGCTTTTCCAAGGCCTGCTTGCAATAAGCGCCCACCTCGGCGCTGTTTTGCACGATGTTTTCTTCGCTAAAGGCCTGAAAAACAGCAAGCCCCGCTGCTGTCGCCAGGGGATTGCCTCCAAAGGTTGTACCGTGGTCGCCCGGCTCAAAGCCTGCGGCAATCTCTGCCTTGGCGCAAAGGGCACCAATGGGAACACCGCCGCCCAAAGCCTTGGCCAGAGTGAAAATATCGGGCCGGATGCCGTAATGCTCATAGCAGAAGAGCTTACCCGTTCTGCCCATGCCTGTTTGAATTTCATCCACAATCAGCAGAATGCCTTTTTCCTCGCAAAGGGCAGCTACCTTTTGAACATACTCTGCATCCAGCGGGCGCACACCCGATTCTCCCTGCACAAGTTCCATCATAACAGCGGCTGTTTTGTCTGTCACGGCCGCACAAAGCGCCTCAAAGTCATTGGCGGGCACATGGCAAAAGCCGGGGGTTAACGGCTTATAGGGCTTTTGATATTTGGGTTGCCCCGTTGCTGCCACGGTGGCCAGCGTTCTGCCGTGGAAGGAGTTTGTTAAGGTGATGATATCCGTTTTGTCCGTTTGGTTTTTCTTATAAAAATATATTTTGGCAAGCTTGATGGCCCCTTCGTTAGCCTCAGCGCCGGAGTTTGCAAAGAAAACTTTGTCAGCGACAGAATGCGTTACAATCTGTTCTGCCAGCTTTGCCTGATTTTCAATATAGTATAAGCTCGAGGTGTGGAGCAGCTTATCCACCTGCTCATGAAGCGCTTTTGTCAGGGTTTTGTGCCCATGACCCAGCGCACTGACGGCAATGCCCGCCAAAAAGTCGGCGTACTTTTTTCCCTCTGTATCATAAAGGTAAATGCCCTCGCCTTTGGTAAAGCAAACCGGAGTTCGCTTGCCAAAAGTATTCATGTAATACGTAGCATCCAGCTGCATAATCGCTTGTAAATCCATGGTATGTCCCTCAATTCTCTTGATTTCTTTTTTTATAATTATACAACATTATGCATAATTATGCAATAGTAAAATGAAAAATTTTTATTTTTTTCTTGACGAAAGCGCTTTTATATTGTATGATATAGGTAGTAATATTAAAGATGTTTGGAGGAATAAATATGAAAACATTGACCATTGCATTAGCTTCTATTAACGACGTTAAGAGTTTTGTTAACATTGTCAGCAAGTATGATTTTGATGTTGATTTGAGTTCCGGCCGCTATGTGGTTGACGCTAAATCCATTATGGGTATTTTCAGCCTGGATTTAACCAAGCCCATCAAGGTTGAAGTTCATTCTGATAATGCCGATGCATTCATCGGGGAATTAAAACCCTTCGTGCAGGCATAACAAAACAAACCAAAAGAGCTTGTAACATAAGTTACAAGCTCTTTTTTTATGCTCTTAGAAAACACAGAAACCGTTTTTACGCCTCAACGCCCAAACAATGTGTACTTACGTACTTTCTAAAACAATCTATTCTTCTATCATGGCAAGGAGTTCATCAAGGCCCAAAACAGGGATTGCCAGCTCCTGCGCCTTGGCAAGCTTGCTGCCTGCCGCTTCGCCGGCTACCAGATAATCCGTTTTTTTAGAAACGCTGCCGGAAACCATGCCGCCGTTTTTCTCAATGAGCGCCGTCAGTTCCTGTCGGGAAAGCGCGTCAAAACTGCCGGTTACCACAAACTTTTTACCCGCCAGGCGGTCTGTTGCATCCTCGCTTTCCTGATGGAGCATATTCACGCCGGCGGCTTTTAACCGCTCAATCAGCTCCCGATTTCTGGGGTTCTGAAAATATTCAAAAACATTATGGGCGGTTTTTTCGCCAATTTCATGAATCGCCATCAGGCTTTCTTCATTCTGCTCCATCAAAGCATCCATGCTGCCGAAGGCCTTTGCCAAAAGCCGTGATGAGCGCTGACCGTTTAAGCGGATGCCCAGGGCGAATAACAGCTTTGACAAATCCTGCGTCTTTGCTTTTTCTAAGGCATCCAAAAGATTTTGCGCAGACTTTTCGCCAAACCGCTCGAGGCCTGTTAGCTTTTCGGGCTGTAAAGCAAACAAATCAGCCGCCGAGTGAATTAAACCCTCGGACAAAAGCTGTTCAATCACCGCAGGGCCGAGGCCCTCAATATCCATCGCATCGCGGGATGCAAAATGCTCCAGATTCCGTTGCAGCTGTGCGGGACAATTCCCGCCCGTGCATCTAAAAACAGTCTCTCCCTCTTCCCGTTCCAGCCGTTCGCCGCATTCGGGGCAAAATTCGGGCATGACAAAAGGAATTTCCGTCCCGTTTCTGTCCTGCGTTTCAACACGGATAATCTCGGGGATGATGTCCCCGGCTTTGCGAACATAAACCATGTCGCCGATGCGGATGTCCTTCTCCGTGATATAATCCAAATTATGCAGAGTTGCACGGCCGACAGTGGAACCCGCCAAGCGCACGGGTTCTAAAATAGCAGTCGGGGTCATAGCACCGGTTCTGCCCACCTGCAACACAATGTCTTTCAGCCTTGTTTTTTTGGTTTCTGCGGGGAATTTATAGGCAATCGCCCAACGGGGGCATTTGCTGGTAGCGCCAAGCCGCTCACGTTGTGACAGAGAATCCACCTTCATAACCGCGCCGTCAATATCAAAAGGCAGGCTGTCCCGTTCTCTGCCGATTTCAAGAACTCGCTCAAAAGCCTTGTCCGCCGTATCATAGGCCGCAATTTTAGGCACAACCTTAAAGCCCTGCTCTGCCAAATAGCTAAGCCCCTCCGTGTGGCTTGTAAACTCTTTTCCCTCCACACGCTGAATGTTGAAAATGTAAATATCCAGATAGCGTTTCGCTGCAACAGCCGGATCGAGCTGGCGCAGGCTGCCCGCTGCTGCATTGCGGGGATTGGCAAAGGTCTGCTCGCCATTTTTCTCACGCTTTTGATTCATTTTCTCAAAGTTTTCTTTTCCGATGAAGACCTCACCGCGCACCTCAAGATAAGGCAGGCTGTCCGGCAGACGCAGGGGAATGGAGCCGATGGTTTTTAAGTTCTGTGTGACATCCTCCCCCACGTGACCGTCGCCACGGGTGGAGCCGCGGGTGAAAAGCCCGTTTTCATATTCCAAGGAAACGGAAAGACCGTCAATTTTATATTCCACGCTGTACGCATAGGGCTCATTAAGCGCTGCCCTAACCCGTTCATCAAACTCCATGATTTCCTCGCGGGAAAAAGCATCGTTAAGGCTCTGCATGGGCACCTGATGACTCACGGACTCAAAGCCCTCCAAAACCTGACCCACCACCCGGGTTGTGGGAGAGGCAGGGTCCTTCCACTGGGGATAGGCAAGTTCTAAGGCTTGCAGCTCCCGCAGGGCCATATCGTATTCATAATCTGAAATTTCGGGGTCATCCAGCACATAATAGCGCTTTGCATGGTATTGCAAAAACGCTGTCAGTTCCTTCATTTTCTCTTGCATCAGAACCCTCTCCATCCCTCAATTTTGTTGAAAAGACCCTGCCGCACAGCCGCAGAGTCTTTTCTATTTTTTACATCATCATGCAATCTATTCTTATTTTTTAGGGTTAACAATGTCACGCCAATCAAGGTCCCCATGCTCCAAGCCATGAATTAAAACCTCGGCGGTTGCCACATTAGTGGCAAGGGGCACATTGTGCACATCGCAAAGGCGCAGCAAGGCAGAAACATCCGGCTCATGAGGCTGTGCTGTCAAGGGATCGCGGAAAAACAAAACCAAATCAATTTCGTTATAGGCAATGCGTGCACCAATCTGCTGGTCGCCACCCTGAGGGCCTGACAAAAAGCGATGAATGTCAAGACCGGTTACTTCGCTGACCAAACCGCCCGTTGTGCCGGTTGCACAAAGCGTATGCTTTTCCAAAATACCTTTATAGGCGATACAGAACTGAATCATCAATTCCTTTTTCTTATCATGTGCAATCAACGCAATATTCACGGCACGCATCCCCTTCCTAATCTATTTGACGTGATTTCCTCCATACCAAACGGAAGCAATCACTATATATCCATACATATATTGTATCATATTTTTATCTTTTTGTCTACCTTTTTTATAACTTTTTAACATAAAAAGAGCGAAAAAAAGGCTGTAACATAGAAAAATTTTCCATATATTACAGCACTAATCATTCTGTTTTTTACGGCAACAATGTGCCCGTCTGCGATGCGGCCTCAGAACCGCCACCGGCACCGAAGAAATACTGCCAGAAGATATCCCGGGCAACATAAGAGGCATTGCCGCCGGAGCCGCCATGCTGAATGACGATGGCAACCGCAATTTGCGGATTGTCATAGGGGGCATAGCCTACATAAATACCGTTACTGGAACCTTTTGCCAGCTGTGCACTACCGGTTTTACCGCCGGTTGTAAAGGGGAAATCAGCAAAGGCGGCGCTGGCTGTACCCTCTGAGGTGGCAAGCAACATGCCCGCCAGAACAGCCTCCCTGTTTTCCGGCGAAATAGAAATTTTATTTTTCACCTTGGGCTGGTTTTCAAAAACAATTTCGTCCTCCGTGTTGGATTTAACGGCTTTTAACAGGTGCACCTCATAGTTGGTTCCGCCGTTTGCCAAGGTGGCAACGAAGTTTGCCAGTTGTAGCGGGGTGAACAGGTTGTCCGACTGCCCGATAGCAGATTGCAGAACGTCTCCGGGGTACCATTCCCGCTTGTTTTTTTCTCTCAGCGCGGGGCTTGCAACCTGCCCCTTTGCTTCCTCGCCGCTCAGTTCAATTCCCGTATATTCGCCCAAACCCAACTTCTTTGCAAAGGTTTCAATCGGTTCAATCCCCAGTCGGTTACCCATTTCATAGAAGAAATAGTTGCAAGAGTGCTGAATGGCCTGCGAGATGTTAATCGTTCCGTGGTTGCCGCCGGAGGAACGGTAAATGTTACACATAAAGTCATGATTCAAAAACCGGTACACGCCGGTTGTCTGAATGAATTCATCCGGCTCCACAACGTCCGATTCCAGGGCCGCTAGTGCCGTACACAGCTTAAAGGTGGAGCCCGGTTCATACACACCGTTAATGGCGCGGTTTAACATGGGGTTTCGCTCATCGTGAAGCAACTGGTTATAATCCCGATTAAAAAATTCCGGCTCATAGGTGGGGTATGACGCCATAGCCAGTACCTCGCCGCTGTTTAGGTCAAGAGCCACGGCCGCGCCCGCAAAAGCATCGTGGCCACTGCCATAGCTGGCTGTGGAGGCAATTTTTTGAATGTTTCTTGCCAGAGACTCCTCCGCCACCCATTGCAAATCCTTATCAATCGTCAGCATAACGGAGTTTCCGGGAATCGGCTCCTGAGAGTATACCACCTCAGTTTCGCCCTCACGGATTTTTCGTTCGATGCTGTTTGTTCCATCAGTGCCGCGCAGATATACCTCAAAGGCTTTTTCAACGCCCTGCTTGCCCAAATGGTCGTTCATGCCGTAGCCTTCATCTTTAAGCTCGGCATATTCCTCGCTGTTGATGATGCCCACGCGACCTAAAATGTGCGCCGCCAGCGTCCCGTCCGTATATTGCCGGATGGGCTCTGAATATACCGTCACACAAAAGTAAGCGTTTCTTTGCTCTTTAATGGTGGTAATGGTTTCAATGTCCACATCCGTTGCAAACACATAGGGGTTATTGGACGAAAAATTTCGATTCCGCATTTCATAGCGAACGCCGGCAATTTGCCTGGCTTCTGCCGGTGTGTAGCTATCTGCTATGTCGTATTTTTCCTTGTATTTCTCAATCACGCCTGCGGCCGTTGTATCCGCAGGATATTTATGGTCTGCCAAAAACTTCTGAATGGCCTCACGATTGGCCTTTTCGTCCCCTTTGTCAAAGGTGAAACGAAACGGAGCCTCCTGAGAAATCGGGAACGTATCTTCATAGGCAAGCTGTTTTGCCTTGAACAAATTCGTCATGTTCAAAATGACCTGATTCAGTGCCGCCTTATCATCATTAATCTTCGCAATCGCCACGGTGTAGCCTTCGCGGTTTGTCACCAGCGGACGTCCGAAGCGGTCCAGAATTTCGCCGCGGGGTGCTTTGATGGGGATGTTTCGTGCCAAACGGCTATCGGAAATAGCCCGGTAGTTTTCCCCTTCTATAATTTGCAGATAAAACAGTCTGCCGACGGCAACCACGGTCAGCAGACAAATCAGCGCATATAAAATGGCGCAGCGTTTCTTCAATTGTTGATTCTCCATCTACGCCCCTCCTTTAGTCCACAATCTTCCGGACAATCGGGTCTAACAAAACGGTGAACAAAAAATTATAGATAGCCGCGGGCAAAATCTTGCAAAAAAGTGCAAACACAAACGCACCGCGACCCCATATGGAAAAATTGAAAATATAAATCAAAAGCTCATAGGGAATGGTGAATAAAAAAACAAAAAGCATGGATACAAAGGCGTTTCTGTTATATAGATTATCACTAATCCCCGCACAGGCATAGCCTACATAGGTACATAACAGGGTGTTGATTCCGATAATACGGCTGCCCGCAAAATCTAACAGTAAGCCACAAATCATGCCCACAAACAAGGCGCTGTAATCCCCCTGCAAAAGGCCAAAACAAACAACAACAATGAATAAGAGGTTCGGTACAACATGAAAAATTTCCAGCCCCTGCACCACAGTCGTCTGTAAAACCGTAACAAGAAAAATGAGTACCGCCATAAGCACCCATAAGAGCAAAGAACTGTTCGATTTTGGTTGCATTCTTGTTGCCAGCATTTTCATGAAACTTACCTACCTGTTCCGGACAACCATAACCTCCCGGATCCTTTCAAAATCAACTGCCGTATCAATCAGGGCATACTGAGAATAGCCAAGGGAATCGCTTTTAATCTCCGCCACGGTTCCAATCAGAAGTCCCTCCGGATAAACGCCGCCGAGACCGGATGTGACAACCTCATCACCCAGCACAATGTTGGCGCCCTTGGTTACATAGCTCATCTTGCATTTGCCCTCATCCGCCAAGGACAGCTCCCCGTCCACAATGGCAAAATCCTGCGTGCGGGACAAAAGGGCCCCCACAGAACTGTCTGAATCAATAATCGTCAGAACCTTGGCCCAATGGTCGCCCAACTCCACCACACGGCCAACCAGTCCCTGCCCTGAAATGACAGGGTCATCAATAGCAATCCCGTCATCGGCACCCTTATCGACCGTGAAAGAATAAAACCAGTTGCCCGGTTCTTTGGCAATAACCTTGGAAACAACCATATCCAAATCGCTTTCCGCGGTGGATAATTCCAGCAGACTGCGGAGCCTGTCATTTTCCTGCTTATAGCTTTCAAGCTCACGAACCTTCGCTTGCAGGGCGGCAACCTGGTCTTTGAGTTCAATGTTTTCTGCCTGAAACTCCTTCATATCGCCCAGAAACGTAAAACCGCCCCGAATCCCGTTGCCAATGCCGGAAAAGAACTGCTGAAACGGGCGCAAAACAGTCCCGACAAGATTGCCGGATTCCACCGAATCACGGGTTGCAAAGGAAACACCCATCAGAACAAAAATGATAAGTGTTACAACCAAAAGCAAAATATTCACTTTTTTCTTCATGTGTTTCCCTCCTTCCCGACTCAATCAAATCATAATCCGATTAGCGCCATCTCTTAGAGCGATTGCTCAAAATGCCCTGACCGGCTTTTTCCAGCGCAGACAGCGCAAGACCGGTGCCCAAGGCAACGCAATCTAAAGCCTTATCGGAAACATAAACAGGAATACCTGTTTCTTCTGCAATCAAAACATCCAAACCGCGAATCAGAGCGCCACCGCCGGTTAACACAATACCGCGGTTCATAACATCTGCCGCCAGCTCCGGCGGGGTCTGTTCCAGCGTGCCTTTAATGGCATCCACAATAGCAAAAATGGATTCAGACATCGCACCGCGAATTTCACGGCTGGTTAACGTGATGGTTCTGGGCAGGCCGGAAATCAAATCACGGCCCTTAACGTCCATGGTGCTCTCGCCTTCATATTCATAGGCAGAACCGATGCCAAATTTAATTTCTTCTGCCGTACGTTCACCAATCATCAGGTTATATTCTTTTTTAATGTAGTTCACAATATCGTCATCCAGCTCATCGCCTGCAATGCGCAGAGACTGGCTGGAAACAATGCCGCCATAGGAAATGACAGCTACTTCGCTGGTGCCACCGCCGATATCAACAACCATGCTGCCGGTGGGCTCGGAAACGGGCAAACCGGCACCGATGGCCGCAGCCATGGGCTCTTCAATCAGGTAAGCATGCTTACCGCCGGCAGAAAGAACAGATTCTTCCACAGCACGGCGTTCAACCTCTGTTACACCAAAGGGAATGCAAACCACAACCGTCGGCTTCATCAAAGAGGACGGATAGGCCTTTTTAATAAAATATTTCATCATGGCCTGTGTGCTGGCAAAGTCTGCAATAACACCATCCTTTAAGGGGCGGATGGCCACAACGTTGCCCGGGGTACGGCCAATCATTTCCTTGGCTTCGTTGCCCACTTTAAGCACCTTACCGTCATTTTTGTTAACAGCAACAACCGAGGGCTCACGCAGGATGATTCCCTTTCCCTTTAAGTAAACCACGGTGTTCGCTGTACCTAAGTCAATTCCGATATCTTTTGCAAGTGACATGTCTTATAAAACCTCCCACATTAATTGAAAATCAAATTCTTCCTGTAATATATGGCAAAGCCGCATGAGCGGCAAACCCACCACGTTGTTATAATCGCCTTCAATTTTTTCCACAAACAGAGCGCCCAGCCCCTGAATCCCATAGCTGCCTGCCTTGTCAAGAGGCTCGCCTGTGGCTACATAGGACGCAATTTCTGCCTCACTCATTTCCTTAAAGAAAACCTTAGTTTCCTCGCAAACGCTGATGCTTTTTCCGTCCCGACAGCGAATGACCGTCACACCGGTAACGACGCTGTGCGCCCGTCCGGAAAGACGCGCAAGCATTCTCCTGGCATCTTCTTCATCCTTGGGCTTTGTCAGAATCTCGCCGTCTAAAACAACCACCGTGTCTGCCCCAATCACGTAGGCCGATGCAGGCTGCGTTTTGGCGATATCCGCCGCTTTTAACAAAGAAAGGCTTTGCACGGTTAACTGAGGCGAAAGGTCGGGGTTAATGTCTTCGTCTGCCTGTGACGGCAAAACAAAAAACGGCAACCCGATTTGTTCTAAAAGCTCCCTGCGTCTCGGCGACGCAGAAGCCAGAACAACCACCGCAGAAGGCGGCAACTGAAATCGTATCTGTTTCATAGCAAGCTCCATTGTATCAAAAACTTTGTCTTTCGTTTTTCGGGCTGATGCGCGTGGCCAAAAGGCCCGTACACAGTCCGCTGACAGCTGAAAAAATCGCCATTGGCGGCAAGTACATAAACATATAGGCGTTTTCTAAAACCAGAGCCGCAACCGTAACCTGCGCCAGGTTAAAAGCAAAGGCCCCCAGCATGCTCCATCCAATCAGGCTGACAGAGCCGGAAAAAAACCTGCGGGATACAAGCATAACCAAAACAGCGCCAATCGTTCCTGCACCGCTATATAAAAACGCCGTTATCGTGCCGCCCAAGAGGCTGCCCAGAAGGCTACGCAAAAGCCCGACTGTCAGGCTAAACCCCGCTCCGTAATGAAAAAAAGCAAGCAGGGTTACGATGTTTGCAAGCCCAATGCGCACACCGGGCAAAACGCCCATGCCGGGCACAAAACTTTCGGCATAATGCAGCACAAGCCCAACGGACACGAAAAGCCCCAGGGTTGTTATCTTGCGGGCCGTGAGTTTTTTAATACGCAAGGGCATCCACATCCTCTCCGCCGTCAATATAAACCACCAAGCGGTTTGGCAGACAAACCAGCGTTTCTCCCTTTTGACTGATGGCGCCGGCCTTCATTTCAAGCCGGTCGGGACAATCCGATTCTGTGACCGAAACCTGCCCCTCTTCAATTACTACTTTATTATACCCAAATTTTGTCTTGATTGCAAGTGTCTTACCATTTTTTTCTTGCAGGGAATAACGGCCGTAAAGCGCACCGTCAACCTCAATAACAACCTGTGCGTTTTCGCCGCCCGAAGTCCAGAGCGGAGCCAGGCACATGGCCAGAATGCCCCCAAAGAAAAGGCAGGCAAAAATCACTCTGTCGCCCCACTTCATCGTCCTGTTGAACCAAAGCCGCCATCGCCGCGACCGCTTTCGGGCAATTCTGAAACCTCTGTCAAGTCCCCGTGCAGCACCGGCGCAAACACCATTTGCGCAATGCGTTCGCCGGGCTTTATGGTATAATCCTCCGGCCCTAAGTTAATCAGGCCAACACAAATTTCGCCGCGATAGTCCGAGTCGACCACGCCTACGCCGTTAGACAGGCAAATGCCATGGCGAACCCCCAGCCCGCTGCGGGCATATAGATAGGCCACACAGGTTTCATCAGGCAGGCAAATGGCAATCCCCGTCGGGATTTTTGCCATAGCACCCTTTTTAAGCAGTAGCGGCTCGGTAATATTTGCCGTTATATCCATGCCTGCCGCGCCCGGCGTTGCATAAAAAGGCATGGGCGGCACCGCACCGCTCTCATTTGCAATTCGTTTAATTAACACTTCCATATTCTCGCCCCTTTCATTGCATACCACGGTAAAAATGGCCTCGGGTAAAGGCACCGCCAAAGGGTGCGCCTTGCCCCCCTGCCAACGCTTTTTGATACTTTCTTATGATATTGCAACAGGTTTCGTAATTTTCAAAGGAAAAGCTTAACCTGATGCTGTCGATGTGCAGCTTTTTAAGTTCCTCCATGCGGTCTGCCATGTAAATGGGTTTTCCGTTGTAAACAACGGTTCCGCAATGCGTTGTCTGCAAAGGAAATGTCTCTTGTTTGCGGTCAAGCAGGGAAAAGCTTGCCCCATCGCAATCACAGCGATAGGCGCTTTTGACAATGCAGTTTTCAAGCAGCATCAGCGGCAGATGGCCATAGCCGATGATTTCCAGCTTGCCTTTCGTTTCCTGTCGCAGCTGCATGATGCTTTTTACGTTGAGTTCAGGCGACAAAACCACTCTCTCTGCGCCCTGACTAAAAAGAAATTCTGCGCTTTCGCTGTTGGCAACATTGAGTCTGTGTCCGGCAGTTATCTGTTTCCCTCTGCACGCTGACAGCTGCCCTATATTCTGTATGCAAACCGCTTCTGCATCGCCCATATCAATACTCTGCCCCTCCTTAGAAAGTGGCGGCAGCAGTAAAACTTTCTCTTTTGCGCCCTCTGCCTTGGCAAATAAAGAACGCGGCATATACATGCGGCGGATGCCCAGCTCCATGGCTGCGCGAAGCTGCTCCTCCGTTTGCACCTCGGCACATAACTCTATGGTTCCCGCATGCCGCATCAGCTCCCTAGGAGCGCTTGTTAATGTCGGCAGCGTCCGCTTATAGGGCTCTGTCAACAGTTGTTCCAGTTGCGCCACCCCTTGTCGCCGCAATTCATTCAGGCAGCTGACAGACACGGCGGTCTCTCCGTCCGTTTCCACGGAGATGTCCTTGCTGCAAAAGGCCGTTCCGCCTAATTTTGCCAACTGCTCTTCCATACGCGCTGCGTCCGTTGCACGGGTATGCGCCTTTTGACAAGGCTCACCCATCACGCTGACAAAGCGCCCGTCAGAAAGACGCATGGTAAGAGCAAGAGGCTCATCTACTTTGGCAGACAGTTCCATCGAAACGGGCACGGTCCGCTCCATTGTCTGTAATTGCGGGAGCGTGCCTGCTATTTTGGGGCTCCCCTTTGTGTCCATCATATCGCCATAGGTGCACCCGTCATAATAGCCATGACAGGAGCCGCCGCGGGAGAAAAATTTCAGCATATCCTGAATATCTGCATCGCTCACGTGCTCCGTCAAAGCCCTTTTATAAATGGCCGTGACCATGGCTACATAGTCAGGGCTTTTCATCCGACCCTCAATTTTTAGGGAGCTGACGCCAAGTTCTGCCAGTTCCTGCACCTTATCTGCCAGACACAAATCCTTGGGGCACAAAAGGGGCATATTGTCTGTTACGGGCTTCCCGTTTTTAAGCAGTGTATAAGGCAGGCGGCAAGGCTGGGCACAGGCGCCACGATTCCCGCTTCTGCCACCTAAGAGGCTGCTCATCAGGCATTGTCCCGAATAGGAAATGCACAGCGCACCATGCACAAAATATTCAAGCTCCGTATCGGTGTGACGGCGGATGGAGGCAATCCCTTCTTTTGTTACCTCACGGGCCAGAACCACACGCGAAAGACCCTGCTCGGCCAGTGTTTCCACGCCCTGATGATTCACAACTGTCATCTGTGTGCTGGCATGCAGGGGAAAATCGGGGAGCTCTTGACGAATTCTCCGCATCAAACCCAAATCCTGAATAATCAGGGCATCCACGCCAATCTGATAGGCATAGCGCACAAAGCGCATTGCCTCGGAAAGCTCCGACTCCAAAAGCAAAGTGTTAACGCAAACATAAAGGCGCACACCACGAATATGACAATAGTCCACAGCTTCGGAAAGCTCTGCATCGGTAAAATTGGCAGCGCTGCTTCTGGCGCTATACCGACTGCCGCCCACATACACCGCATCGGCGCCATATTGGACAGCGGCTTTAAGAGCCTCAAAGTTGCCGGCCGGCGATAAAATTTCCATGGTATGCCCCCTTTCTGTGTTACTTGTTAAAATTTTTCAAAATCGTCTCCCGACTGCACCAGGAAAACGGAAACTGCTGATAATTCTTTTTGTACGCTCGTCCGCTCATAGCGGCAATTTCATCATAATCAAGTCCGCCGAGCGTTGCCTCGTAAAACTCCTGAATCGGCGTGTCACAAACCGCCTTGTTATGAGGGCAAACAGCCTGACAAACGTCACAGCCGTAAACCGAGTTTTGCCCGTGAAGGAGCTTTTTTTGCGCCTCCGTCACGTCCTTTTTCTGCGTTAAATAGGAAATGCACCGCTCACAGTCAAAGCCAAAATGACCATCCAGCGCACCGCCGGGGCAAGCCTTTTGGCAGGCACCGCAATCTAAGCATTCCCTATCCATCGGCATATCTGCCGCCAAGGGAACCGTCACAAGCAAGGCGCCCACAAAAAACCAGGAGCCATATTGCGGATGAATTAAAAGATTGTTTTTCCCGAAAAACCCAAGCCCCGCCCGATAGGCAAGCCACCTGTCCACCAGGGGCGAGGTGTCGCAAACAGCAAGGCAATTTGCCTTAGGGTCCCGTTCCTTGATAAAGTCCTCTATCTTGGAAAGGTAGCGCCTGACAATCCCATGATAATCAGGAATGGCGGCATAACGGGAGATGTTAACAGGGTCGATACCACTGCGATAATAAGGAAACAAACAAACGAAAATACTCTTTGCGCCGGGGAGCAAGTCCGCCGGCGTAACTCGTTTTTCTGCCTCTTTTTCTTCAAATATACAGGGCGGGCATTGTCCCCGCCGCTTTTGCAAAACAGCTTTCAAGGCAGAGTCCTCTCCCGCATCACAAACCCCCGATGCAGGGATGGATAAACTTTTGGCAAAGCCTTTCAGCTCCTCTGCTGTCAACATGTTTCTCACCTCTGTAAACAAGGTCTGCCATCTAAAAACGGCAGACCTTGTAATAAACACCTGACTTTATGCGCGGTTATGATCGATGTAATTCTTAACCATGGCCTCTAACAGCTCATCTCTGTCAATCTTTCCGATCAAAGCACGAGCGTTGTTGTGACTGGTAATGTAGGTCGGGTCACCGGACATAATATAGCCCACCAGCTGACTGACAGGATTATATCCTTTCTCGGATAGTGCCGCATAAACCGCTGCCATAACTGAGCGGATATAGTCCTCACGGTTAACACCGAAGGTATATTTCTGGGTTTCGTTTATATCCATTCAAAACACCGCCTTTCTGCTGTTTGGATATAATATTGTATGTTTTTATTATACACAACAACCCTATGACTTGCAAGCTTTTTCTTAATTTTATTTGATTTTAACCGGCAGACCGGCCATCATGACATAGACCTCGTCTGCCTGAGCTGCAATTTTTGTGTTGGCACGGCAGGTAATATCCCTGCGAATCTTGTTAAAACGGTCAACAGGACGGCTGCCCATGCCCATCTCATTCGTAATCATCACGACAGGCGCCGGAGCCTGTTTGGCTGCCTGCACAACCTTACGGACGGTCTGCAAAATACTTTTCTCAATTTCCAAAACCGCAGACAGGGGAACGGATTCCCAAATGGCATCATGCTCGCCCAGAAGCTGCGTGATTAAAACAGAGATTCTGTCAAGCACAATCCCGTCATAGGCTGCGCCGAATTCTGTGATATGCTCCGCTATGCCGTCATAGGCCTCTAAGGTATCCCAGGTCACAGGGCGCATGGTTTTTCTGTACTCAATCCGGCTTTTAACCTCTTCATCATCCTCAGGAACCAAGGTCGCAATATACAAAATGCTGTCGCCGAATTCTTCCGCCAGACTCTGTGCAAAGTCACTCTTTCCGCTTCTTTTTCCGCCAACAATCAAGGTCAGTTTGCCCATAGTTGCTCCCCCTTTTTCAGGCATGATGTGTACTTGTTTCGCGGCCTCTTATTTTGGCTCAAACACCCCCAAGATGCCGCCTTCCTCTCTATACCTTCATTATAGCAAACTGATTTTTTGCTTTCAATATATAAAATGAACAAATTTTGCGCTAAACTATCATGAAAAATACGAAAAGCCCCGCTTGTACGCAGAGCTCTCTATGGCGCACGGTTTCGTGCCGGGACTTTTCATGTATATTCAGTATACCCGTTTTTAAGACATATCACCACAACCAAAATTCGCAAAAATCCACAACTTGCGCTAAATTGTGGGTTATTTTGGCACGCTTTGATTCTTTTTGCATACAATGAAAGTAGAACCTTAATCATCATGCAGAAAGGAAGGATATGTCTTATGGAGGAAAAATATCAGCCCCTCGTTCGCGTAGGATATGCCTATGTCCCCGTGCAGGAACTCGGCGAATTGTATGCCCCTGAGGAAGCGTTAGAGCGCGGCACATTGTTCCCCGAGCTGGACCTGCCTATATCCGTTTACGGACCACTTGTTAAATAAAAGGAGGATTACCATGACAGGCTATGAAAAAAGCAGGGAGCGCCTGATGCGACAAATTATGGCGCTTTCCTTTGTACAAACCGAACTGAATTTATTTTTAGATACACACCCGCAAAACCAAAAAGCATTACGTGAGTTCCGGGCCGTTACTGAGCAGCTTGCTGAACTCAGGCAGTATTACAAAGAAAACTTTGGCCCCCTGACTGCCGCGGAGGTTAAAAGCGAAACCGCCTGGAACTGGATTGAAAGTCCCTGGCCCTGGGAAAATTAAAGGAGGACTGAACATTTATGTGGCAATATGAAAAAAAATTACAATTCCCCATTAACATCAAACGCCCCAATCCGGCTCTTGCTAACTACATCATCAGCCAGTATGGTGGTCCGGATGGCGAAATGGGTGCTTCCATGCGCTATCTGTCCCAGCGCTATTCCATGGAGGATGACGTTGCAAAGGCTTTGTTAACAGATATTGGCACGGAAGAACTTGCCCACCTTGAAATGGTGGCAACCTTAGTGCATCAGCTGACAAAGAACGCCACCACCGGCGAAATTGAAAACAGCCCCCTGGCCCTTTACTATGTTGACCATGGCAAAGGCGTTTGGCCTGTTTCAGCTGCCGGTCAGGACTTTACCTCTATGAGTTTTGCCGTTAAAGGCGACCCCATCACAGATTTGGTTGAGGATTTAGCGGCAGAACAAAAAGCCCGCACCACTTACGATAACATTTTAAGACTGTCAAACGACCCGGATGTGAACCGCGTCATCGCTTACCTGCGTGAGCGCGAGGTGGTTCACTTCCAGCGCTTCGGCGAAGCCTTGGACCGCATTCAGAGCAAAGGCTGCCACAGCAAATACGTTATGAGTCATTAATGCATAAGCCCCCATCTGCTTTGCAGGTGGGGGCGTTTTTTTGGTGCGGCCGTCCTGGCGGGTAGTTCCGTTAAAATTTTTCTCAAAAAATTGCCACCCCGTGAAAGGAATCTTGAAAACAGTCCTGATGTGTGATATACTGTATATGTTCTGCGAAGCTGTCAAAGCTTCAAAACAGCAGGGCCAAAACACCATAACCATGGATTGAATCTAACGCATAAGGACTGGAAAACCGTGAAACCTGAGAAAAGAAAAACATCCCATTTTGCCTATATTATATTTAAGATTGTTCGGGGGCTTGTCCGCCTGTTCTATGGAAAGGTTACCCTCGTCGGGGCTGAAAACATGCCCGATCAGGACGCCATTTTTGTCGGCAACCACACACAAATGAACGGACCGATTGTCGGCGAACTGTTTTTCCCGGATACCTGCTATACCTGGTGTGCCGGGGAAATGATGCACTGTAAAGACGTGCCCCGCTATGCCTATGCCGACTTTTGGTCACAAAAACCCGCCTGGTGCAGGCCCTTTTACAAGGCCGTATCGTATCTCATCGCACCGCTTTGCTATTGCATTTTCAACAACGCAAGAACCATCGGGGTTTATAGGGACATGCGCATCGTGAGCACATTTCGCGAAACGGTTACATACCTCTCTGACCGCAAGACCATCTTGATTTTTCCTGAAAAAGCGGAGCCTGATAACAACATTGTGTATCAATTTCAGGAAAATTTTGTGGATGTGGCCCGCTTATATTATAAAAAAACAGGCAAAGAGCTCACCTTTGTGCCGCTATACATCGCCCCTGCGCTCCACAAGGTGTTTATCGGCAAAGGTATCGCCTTTGACGCCCAAAATGAAATTACAGCAGAAAGAGCCAGAATCTGCGCCGCTCTGTCTGCAAGCATCACGGAAACAGCACGCTCCTTGCCAAAGCACAAGGTTGTTCCGTATCTGAATTTACCAAAAAAACGCTATTTGACAAACAAGGATATCGGGGAGGTGCCGCAGTGAGAAAGCCTGTTGTTGATTATAGGACCTTTCGTTTTTCCAAACGGAACGAGCCGCAGTTTAAGCATTTGCAGTTCCTGTATGGCTGGATAGGATATTTTGCGCTCTATTTTATAACGGAAGCCCTGATTCCTGCAGAAAAATGCTTTCCCGTCCACTCTGTTTTAGACGATATGATTCCCTTTTGTGAGTATTTTGTTGTTTTCTATGTGGGATGGTATTTCCTGATTGCAGGGTCTTTACTCTATTTCATGCTGTATAACCCCGAGAATTTCAAAAACATGATGAAATACATTATTGTCACGCAAGTGGTGGCCATGTTCATCTATATTGTCTTTCCCAACCGTCAGGATTTGCGGCCCGACGTGTTCCCGCGGGAGAATGTCTTTACATGGATTGTCAGCCTCCTGTATTCTCTTGACACAAACACAAATGTTTGTCCGTCCCTGCATGTGGCTTACTCTCTCGCCATTGCCTCTGCCTGGCTGCGGGAGCGTTCTGCCAATTGGCTCACAAAAACCCTGATTGTTCTTTTTTGCTTTTTCGTTTGTCTTTCGGTCGCTTTTGTGAAACAACATTCCGTGATTGATATTTTTGCTGCCATCCCTGTTTGCATCCTGGCTGAGGGGATTACATACGGCAGGGGATATTACAAGCTCTTTGCCCGGCGAAAGGCAAAGCAGGAGGCATAAGTAAATAAATAAAGTAAAAGGACTGTCACAACCGTGACAGTCCTTTTACTTTGATTTCTTACGCAATTACACCCGTCTTGATAACAAGCCTAACGAGTCAAGCAGAGCCTTTGTTTCTTCGAGTTGTTCCTCCGATACCCTGTTCTGCGCTTTTTTCCAGTTTTTATAGCGCTTAAAGCCACATTTAAGACCCACATCCGCCCATCGTTTAACGTAGTAAACGGGCAATAAACACCTGTGCCCTTTAAGCTTCGGGTATTGATTTCTCATGTATGAATAGGGCGGAAAAAAGCGTGCCATTGTTGCTGCCATCCGACATTTGCCTTGCAGCTGTCTGACAACCATATAATTGGCATGGTTACCTAAAATGCCGGCCCGCAGAACAAAGTCCGCCAATCCCTGGGAAGCCGCATTATGCTCACCGTCTGAAAACCAGACATCCGTTACGCGAACCGCTGCATCGTAAAAGATTTCCATATCTGTGCTGCGAAGCATCTCCCGCAAGACTGCCTCATCATAGTGTATCGCCTTACGTATCACATATAAATCTGTCAAAAATCGTACACCACAACCGCCTCGCAAAAAATGCTTGAGCATGTGTGCCATGTGATAATACACAAAATGCTCCGGAGAAAGAGTATAGGCATAACTGCCTTCCTCACGGGGCTTTGCTCCCTCCCAGACGTGGTCCAACACCGTTCTGATATCCTTATCGTATTCAAACAACGTAAAATGCAGTTCTATGGTAATGCCACGGGGTGTTCTCAACGCGACATCATGACTTTCCCTTTCTCCTACGGTATATCCCGCCGCCCGAGATAAAGACAGCAGCTTGTTCAGATTTTTTTCATGCACCAAAACATCCACATCACCGCTGTTGCGCATAAAACTCTCGGGGTACATGGAGCGTATCACAGAGCCCTTTAAGGGAATGTAGGGAATCTTGTTTTCTTCGCAAAGTCTTGTAAAAAGTCTCAGTTCTTCCTCCTGTTGGGTCACCTGATACAACGAAACAAGCTGCGTCTCCAAAAAGGCCGCCTCCATAGGGTCCTCCTGTCCAAGCAGGCCACGACGTTCCAAGGCGACGCTGATAATGGGCAGCACGGCATGCTCATATGCCATGATATACAAGGCGCTCATGTCGATTTCCTGTTCAAATGCCTCCCCTGTTTCACCCAGGAGAACCTCTTTAAGGAGTTGTAAAAAAATCATTTCTGTAGACATAGCTTTATCCTTTCAACCACTGCAAAATAGGACACATCTTCCATAGCTTTTTTAGGTAGTATTTTAATACAAAATGCTTACCAAAATACATTGTAAGGGCCTTCTTATAACCATGTTTGTTGAAATTTCCCCAAAATGCTGGTGCTGAAGCATTCGCCTTACTGGGCGCTTTAAGTGGGGGCTGTATAACCTCTTGGACATCGATTTCAGCAATCTTAAAGACATCGCAAACAGCCTCAAATGCCTTTCTGCCCACCTCTGTGTTAACCAGAACCAAAGAAACCCCGGCATCACTACCGAAATCAGGCAAGACTTTATCGATCCCCCTGCAATCTCCAATGGTAAGGTCGCCGGGCCTGTATAAGCTGGAATAGGGGCAGTTACTACAGGATTCCCTTGTGGCAACACGACTGTAATAAATATTACGCCATAAATCCGAATAGCAGGTTGAATGGTATTGTCTGCCATTCTCAAACACAGCCATTTCCCGGTGTACATGCCAGCCCCAATGCTTTGGTCTAAAATAATATCCTGTTATTTTTTTCCTCTTTTTAGCGGATAAGAATGCAAGGTGTTCCTTAAACAACAGTGGACTAGGGACACCATGACAAATTAAATCGCATGTTATAAGCCCCTCCGTTTTACCCCGCAAGAAGGAGCGAAGCCCTGCCACCTGACAGGGTGTTCCCGTAAACAAAACCGGCTTATTTTGTTTCAAGTCTTCTTTAACCTGTAAAAAAACATCGCCAATATCACTTTGCACATACTTAGAGCCGCACATTGTATCTCGTTCCTCGACTGTTTGTGCACGCATATGTCGCACGACCATGGCATCATCAAATGCCGCACCGTAAACAACGCCGCCTTCCTGCAAAACCTTATCAGAAATGCCAATAAAAACCCCGCCCGATGTGCTTTTCTTCAAAATCTCTGCGGTTTTATGTTGCATGGCATAACAGGTTTGCAACGGCGGGAGAATTTGTTCCTTAGTAAAAGGACAAATCGTATCGCAAAGGCCACAGTCAATGCATTTTGACTGATTAACAATAGGGTAGGAAAACCCTGTTGCGTCTACTTCCATAGTAATGGCATGACAAGGGCAAGCAGAAGCACAAGCGGAGCAACCGGAGCAATTTTGCTTGTGGGAAATCTCAATCATTTTATTATCCTCTCTTAATCAGCGTGGTCCTAAAACGTCGAATCAGACTAATGCACTCTTTTTTATCAAACAAAAATGATGTTGCTGTTACGATGCCAAGCGCATATACGCCGCAACAAACGGCATACAGAACCCAGGAGAAATATCCAGTAACAGAAAGCGAAACAAAGAATGATGGCAGTGTAATCAACAAAACATTGATACATACCATAACCATACGCCGCATCGTCTTACCTCTTTTGGCATGTGTAATATGTTTCGGTGTAAAATGTAAAAGGTCAATGGTTCTATATAAGTTGGAAAGGCAAGAACCTACTAAGATACCTGCTAACCCAAAAGATTTTCCCAACAGAATGCCCGTTACCAGGATAATTGCGCCTTGAATGGTTACGCGCCATCTGGTCTCTTTGTACATACCCGCTGAAATAACCAGCATGCTCTGTGGTGTTTTAATGTTATACAAAAGTCCATTCAAAACAATCACAACCGCCAGAACGGGGCGATAATAATTCACATCCGTCAGACCTTCAGTGTAAAGGCTGACAAAGGGCAGAATCATAACCATAGTAATGCCATAAATAATGGAAAGCAGGTAGTAATACGCTACTTCAAATTCCGAAACTGTCTTTCTCAGATTGTCCGTTTCATTTTTTGCAATCAGTTCTCCAAACCCTGCGGGCAAGCCTGTGATAAAAATGCTCAAAATACCATTAATGCCGTTTAACACCATGTTATAAACCGCATATACACTGACCTGAAAAAAATCCAACATGATCGAGGCAATAACTGTTGGAGCACCTGTTTGAATGGTGCCGAGAATCTGTTGATAAATAACATCCCATCGTTTATTGAGAGCTTCTTTATCCACAGGTGCCTTTTTATCAATATACGGATATTGTTTTTTGCTGTAAACGTAAATCATAACAGCTCTTAGCAAAACGCTCAAAGCTGCAATGGCATAAAGCAAAACAACGTTGAACCTAAAAAAGGAACAAACACAGACAATCGCGGTTCTCAGAAGCGATTGCACAATGGTAATAGCTGATAAAATATAATCTTTCTGATCCGCCGTTAAGACGACACGATAACCGGAAACCAGAAAGAAATCGACACAACCGTTAACTCCGAAAATCAGAGTCAAAAAGAAAATGGTTCCGCCTGACAGAGTCGACGTCTTCGTTAAAAACGCATAAACAATCGCCAACAACATAATACCGGTTGAAAAAAGATAGCCCGCCTGTCGGTAGCTTTTTCGGGCCGAGGCCACCACGCGGCTAACGCCCATGGTATCCTTGTTAGCCAGTGGTTTATACAATGAAAAAATGGCAGCGCCACCAATCCCCGCCTCCACCAGGTTAAGATAAGTAATAAACTGATGCAGCGAACTTGTCAGGCCATTGATTTCTGAGCCATAAACTGAAAGCATAACTCTCGGGATGATAAATCCAATAATCATCGCGACAACTTGCTTAATGGCTGCCATTGTAGAGTTCAATGCAAATTTTTGTGTTCTGTTCATGGTTACTCTGCTACCACCTTACATAAATAGTCCATAGAAAATTGTTTTTCTTTTTGTAAAACAGTTTCAACCACGTCATAATCAATGGTAATCGGCGGGTTTTCTAATAGGTTTTCCGTAACAACACATTGCTCCAACCCAACCAAATCAATAAGATTGGTCAGGCGTGAGTTGGTATCGGAAGAATATTCAACGTAAAACTTGGTGTGTAAATTAATTGAAAGAGCGGTTCCGTGAAAGGAATTGGTAAAGACATATTCTGCATTGTCAATCAAATCAAGAAACTCTGCCGGCCCTACACCAAAAACAGGATGAATCTTCGGGTTGAATTTATTGGCAATGCCGCGCACCCCTCCGTCAATATAAACCAGATGATATCCGTTTGCTTCCGCAAACTGGTTGGCAATTCTGCACAAATTAAGCGATGGTTTAATGGTATATAAAAAGACATAGCGTCCTTCGGCGCCGGAAGGCTTTTTGTGCTGCCGCCAAAATGCCCCGTCTACAAGGAACGTGGGGTCCAGCACAACCGGAACCTTTTGTCCGGTTAATGTATAAATAATCTCTGCGCCCTGTTTTTCCCTTGCACAGAGAAAGGGAAACTCAGAGAGCAGGGCCGCCACTTTCGCCTTGTCCTCCATGGCAACGGTTTCGTTTCCAAAACTGGGAGCATAGGAGGCCTTCTGCGATTGTATGGTCGAAAAATCCAGATAATAGTTGAAATCATTACCTGTAACAACAGGGTTCCAGACCTGGTCACTCCCTACAATAATGCGGTCATATCGCCCTGATAATTCCTGCATAGCTTCCGTTGTACCGACAGGGGCAGCAGGATATTTATGCAACATGCCCTCAAAACGCTTAAACGAAGTCTCCGTGTCTTTTAAGAAAATCTTGCACAGAACATCCGACATCTTCCCCCTGAAGCTGTTATCTTTGACTCGTTTATGAATGACCCGGTCGGGTATATAATTAATAATCTCAACGGTGTGCCCCAACTGCATCAGCGTTTGATATAAGGCAAACATTTGTAGTGCTGCCCCATGGCTGGGGGAACCCGGAAAAGATAAAATACCTATTCTCATTTTGCGTCTCCGTTTCTGTATTTGATAACCTTGGCAGGATTTCCGCCCACGATGGCATAGGCAGGAACATCCTTCGTCACAACAGCGCCTGCTCCAATGACAGCGCCCGTTCCAATGTGAACACCGGGCAGAATGATGACATTGCTGCCAATCCAAACATCATCTTCAATTGTAACCGGCTGCTCCGGTAAATTTCCTTGCATATTCATGGGAACATCCAGCCTGTCAAAGGCATGATTGGTTGTGTAAATGGAGACATGCGGTCCCATCATCACATTGTTCCCGATAATCGTCCGTCCCGAAATACGGCATTGAATGCCCAGGCCTGAATTATCGCCCAATTCAACAGAATAGGCAAATTCTGCATTTTTTTCAATAGTAACATTTTTGCCGCATCGATTAAGAAGGAGCCTTGCGCAAAACCCACGGATTGCCCGTTGGCCGATATTGCATTTAGCTGACTCCGGCAAATGCTTTGCAAAAAAATATATCGTTTTTCCAAAAAACCGTTTCAGTTGCTTCATTTTACCGTCTCCTTACTCCGTGGTTAATCCTTCAGCTTCCATGCCACTAGAGCTACATAAATCAACGGGAACATACTCGAAAGCATGGTTGCTGACGGAATAGTGCACATCATGACAAAGGTTACCATAAAAGGCAAAATTCGTTCCATGGAGAACCCCGTCCCGAACTTCCCGTTCCCTTCCTTTAACGAACAGAAAATGTAGACGAACAGAAGGAATACCAAAATCAGACCCCCGCCGTATAAATATTGCAACGGGGTACAATGCACATTACAATTAAACAAACCAACTCCAAACAACATGCTTGCAAGGGTTTCGCCCCACATCGACAGAAACTGATTCATTAACCTGATTCTACCGTTACCTGTTTCCATATCGGCATCTTCGAAACGCTCAAAAACCGCCTCTAATGCGTCAGGCACCAATGCAAAAACCAAAAGACAGATAAGGGTAAGAACGATTAGCACCGTCAGGGCACTTTTAACATTTTTCTGAGAGAATAAATATAAGATGAACCAAGCGACAATTACCAGCAAAAAGGCTCTGGAAAGACCGATGATACCAACACTCAGACTAATGACAGAGAAAAGAAGCAGCATAAGTCTGCCGGCTTTTCCTATTTTTCCCTTTAGCGCAAGCGGAACGGCAACCGAAATCGCTGAAATAGCAAAGGAACCATAAAAGTTCGGATCCACGATAACGTTCATGACCCCTTTCTCAGCATAACCCGCACTTGTGGTTCCAAGTCGAGAACCAACAGACATTAAATCTTCAAGTTCATGGACAGTTAATGTGCCGACAAGCATAATCAGGCCCAATGCTGCCACACCGGCAGAATAGAGTACAACAAATGTATTTTTCCTGATACGGCCTTGGTACTGGAATATGAAAAAAACAAGAACAAGGCTAATGACAAAAACCATGTGAATAATGCCCATTTTGCCGTCTACCATGTTCTGTCCTAATGCATAAGCGCAAACCAGCAAGGTTGCAACAAAACCAAGAACCGTAAACCGGACATGCTTAATATCCGTCAGCATCTTCAACAAAAGTAAAATCGTCAAATAGTTTCCCGGCAAGCCGAAATAAAGCGGAAACAAAAAGGCATACAAACAGAGAACCTGTTCCGTCGTCATAGTTACGACACAAACCATTGCCATTAAAGTAAAAATATTTTTATTCACGGCAATCATAAAACCATCACGCAATAAAAGCAAGGTAAAGAACAACACGCACCAGATAATTAATGCCTGTATCCCCCTGCGTTCCTTTTGTTTTTCAATATATTTGTTTGATAAATCAATCATTTTTTCTCCTCTTCCCATTTACCCGCAAACCGCGTCAAATTGTGCCGCAGAGAGCGCCTGATTCGGTTTTTCATGTAAGGCATACTGCAACGTGCCGCTTAAAGCCTCCCGAAGCATCTGATAGATCGCTTCTTCCGTCTGTTCACAGACATATCCATGACCCGGATTACCCACAATTTCCTCCGCCGATAGGGTTTTCGTGGTTAAGACAGGCAGACCCAAAGCCAGAGCCTCGTCGAAAACCACCGGCGCCGCCTCGTGAAAAGATGGCAACAGGAAAAATGCGGCGTGCTTCATATAGCGATAGGGGTTCATCTGCTCCCCTTCAAGAATAATATCCTCAGCAAGGCCATAGCGGTCGATTTCTGTTTCTATCTGGTGTCTTATGGGCCCGTCGCCAACAATATGCCATTCAAAATTAAAGCCCTCCCGTTTGAGCCTGTCAAAAAGAGGAATGCATCGCATAATCCCTTTTTCATTACTGAGCCGAGCCACCGTAACAAAAGCCGGTCTCTGATAACAAACGGGCGATTCCTCTGCCAGCCCGGCAATCTCATCACAATCGCAAAAGTTTCTAACGGTTTTAACCTTTGTCTTAATCCCGGGGATAACCTCACTAATCCGTCTGCCCACACTGTCTGAAACCGCCGCAACGGCATCAAAATGCTCATAAAGCTTACGGTTAGCGGGGGTATTGCCCCCATAGGATGCAAAATCACAATGCACAAACGTTACCTTTTTGCGGGCCTTTACACAGGAAAGTACCATTTCGTTGGTCAGATTGGCAAAGGCATGCTCCTCAATGGGCTGTGCATACGAAACAGCAACATCGTACTCTTCGCCGATGCGACCGATATAGCGGCACAGCACCTTGGCGGGAAATGACTTGCCAAACTTCTTCGTCCAAAAGGATAAAAACATCCGCAACAAATAAAACCTGATCCCCTGCTGTTTACAAAGAGATAACGGCATAGCCGAAAGCTTGGCATAGACATTTTCAGGAAGCAAACAGATGCGCTCGGGAATCCGCTTCAAGTAAGCACCCCGTTGCACACAACAAAACAGAGAAACCTCATATTCTTCGTTGTTGGAAAGAGCCTTCAAAAGCTCTAAAAGGGCCTTTTGGATACCGCCTACATCCATGTCGTTTATAACAAATAAAACTTTTTTCATGGAATCCCTCTCCTGATAAAAACACTTAAAAACAGCTTATAGTCTGATTTCTCCAAACTCCAATACATCAGCAATACGTTTGCTGGCAAAGCCATCACCATAGGGATTGCTTGCCTTAGACATGGCTTCATATGCATCTTTATCTTCCAGCAAGAGCTTAAAGTTTTCGTAAATCACGTCTTCATCCGTGCCGACGAGTTTCAGTGTGCCTGCCTTTATGCCTTCCGGTCGCTCCGTCGTATCACGCATAACGAGAACGGGCTTGCCGAGGGAGGGAGCCTCCTCCTGAATGCCACCGGAATCTGTTAAAATCATAAAGCTACGGGCAAGGAAATTGTGAAAATCCACAACCTCCAGCGGTTCAATAATATGAACCCTGTCACAACCGCCTAATTCTTCATCGGCTGCTTTTCGAACAACCGGATTCATGTGTATCGGGTAAATCGCCTTCACATCGGGATGCTCTTCCATAACCCTGCGGATGGCACGGAACATGTTGTGCATGGGCTCGCCCAGATTCTCACGACGATGCGCTGTAATCATGATTAAACGGCTACCCTCTGCCCATGTCAGCTCCGGATGCTTATAATCCTCCTGCACGGTTGTCTTTAAGGCATCAATGGCTGTATTCCCTGTTATATAAATTGTTTCCTCCCGCTTACCCTCTTTCAGAAGGTTGGCCCGGGAAAGCTCCGTCGGCGCAAAGTTATACTGCGAAATAATCGAAACTGCCTGACGATTAAATTCCTCCGGATAAGGACTATAAATGTCATATGTACGGAGTCCGGCTTCCACGTGTCCAATGGCGATTTGTTTATAAAAACAAGCCAGGGCGGTAACAAAGGTTGTCGAAGTGTCCCCGTGAACCAAAACCACATCGGGCTTTACCTCATCGAGCACATCGCCAATCCGGTTTAATATATTCGTTGTGATATCAAATAGGGTCTGCCCCGACTTCATAATGGATAAATCATAATCAGGTAAAACCTTAAATGTATTCAGCACCATATCAAGCATCTGACGATGCTGCCCTGTAACACAAACAACCGTCTTAATATCTTTTCTCAATTTTAATTCATTGACCAGGGGACACATTTTAATTGCTTCAGGACGTGTTCCGAAGACCAACATTACGGTTTTCACTACATTTATCTCCCTTTCATGCAGGTAATTAATTACCCGATTAATTTTGTTATTTTTTCTACGATTGTTTCTTTATATCTTTCTGCTGCATAGTAAGAGTCAAAAGCCTCTGCACATTTTGCTTTGACTTCCTCTGCAGATTTTGTGCTTTGCAAATCATTTATAATAGCAGATAACCCAGCTTGATGATTATCTAGATCATAAACAATGCCGACATGATGATTGCTGTCATAGTCGTGAAACGATCTTAATGTGCTGCTATATATGGGAATAATACCGTTTGCAAGATAATTGGAAAACTTCGTCGGTGTTGCAACTGCATTAACCGTACAATCCTCTCGGATAACAAAACCGTATTTGATTCCCTTAATACGCTCTGAAAGCTCATCCTTATCAACAAAATCGACTGCATAATTACATATTCCCTGTTCTTTTATAATTTTTTCAGCCAATTCTTTTTGAAATGTGTACACATACAAATTGGTCGGTGTGCCCGCTATTTTTTCTATCTCGGCATAGAGTTTTACCGTTTGCTCAAAACACTGCCAGGCATGAAGGCTTCCCACATAAACAAAATTGTTTTGTTCATATTTTTCCTGCCGGAACGCATCTTCGACTATTGCAAGCTCATTAAAACAAGGCATAATGACGCTTTTTTCCGACAATTTGAGTTTGTATTTTGTTTCATAATGTCTGCGCATTTCGTCAGATACAAGCAAAAGCATTTTTGCCTTCTTCAAAACATAGCGCTCCATAATCCCAATCAAATGATACCGCAATTTGGATTGATTTCGCATGAAGGATTCTTCGGGGACAACCCCTTGCATCCAGACAATCTGATTTTTGTATCCCTTTAAGAAATAGGAAAAAGCCGTTTGAATGGTATCTGACACAATATAGGAATTCTTGTCCGTTGCATGCTCTCCCTTATGAATGCATTCAATATGATCACTCACATGTGCGCATGCTTCCATAACAATATTCATGTAAGTACCGGTAACTGAAAGATCTGCTTTCCCTTTATTCTCGATAACAAAACTAAACATTTTGACACCCTCATAAAATTTGATTATTTAATGTCTTTTGGTTTCTGTTGCCATGGACAATAGCAGGGTTTCTTATTTTTCAAAACAGTTCTCGTAAGCGCGACGAATTTTCTCTCTGTATGGTGCCACCTCGTTCAACTGCCGGGCCATTTCCTTCGTCTTTTCGGATAACGCGCTGTGTAACGAAGAATCTGTGATGATATCTGCAACCTTCTGTACCAGAACATCATCGTCATCACTTAAAAAGCCGTTTTCGCCATCTGTAATCAGCTCGCAAAGGCCGTCTGTCGGGGTGCTGACAATGGGAACTCCCAGCGCCATAGCCTCCAGCGCACACATGGGCGTTCCTTCCCAGCGCGAGGTCATAATCATCATTTTAGCATCATGCAGCATTTTTAAGGGATTTGCCTGAAAACCGAGAAAAGTCACCTGTTTTTGCAAATGAAGTTCCTCGCAAAGTGCCACGATTTCTTTCTCCAAATCGCCCGCACCGATGATGCCGATTTTAACATCCGGCAGCTTAGAGGCAACTTTTTCAAAAACACGCATAAGCCTTTGCGGATTCTTCTGATAGGTTAATCGGCCGACATAAAGCACATCATAATCGTATGCATTGTCATCTTCACTCATCCTGCGATATAACGCATCTACGTCAATGATGTTATACAGAACTGTACTCTTTTTTTCAAAACACTTGTGAAACGCATAGCCATTAAAGGAACTTTCCGATACCCAGAAAATATGTTTTGCCTTCATCGCCGCCAAAAGATATGCAATAGATTTAGCCGAGAGTCCTCTCGAATCAAAATTGTTATTGTGAACATGAGAAATGAGCGGAATGTTCCCACAGGCACGAGCCGCAACAAAACTTGCCCGCATATCATGAGCATGAATGATATCCGGCTGTTGTTCATGAATAACCCTTTTTACTTCCGTTACGCTGAGTGCCTGAATCGGCACATAGTTGACACCATGCTCTTTCGCAGCTTCACGAATTTGTCCGTCGCGGCTGCAATAAACCATGTCAACATTATCTGTTTCCTTGAACATACTGATAATTTGAAAGACAACATTTTCAGCACCGGAAAATCTATTGCTTTGCAGCAAATGCAAAACCTTTATTTTCTTCATTACTGATACCCCGCCTTCTTCTATGGCATAAGAAAATTATGCACTTAAAATTATCTCTCAAGCTCTATCTGATAAATCTGCTTGATTTCCTCTGTAACGGTTTCAACGCTGAACTGCTTAATCGTTTCCAGATTGTTTTTACCGATGGTTTCTCTTAAAGCTGCATCATTTGCCAGACGATTAATCTTATCTGCATAGTCGGCATAATTCAAAGTGTCACACAAATAACCGCCTACGCCGTCTTCAATCAAGTCCACATTGCCGCGAATTTTGCTGGCAACGCAGGGAAGACCGGATGCCATCGCTTCCATCATGGAGCGGGGCAGACCCTCTTGCTTGGTTGAGAAAAGGAAGATGTCGGCAGCTGACAAAAGCTGTCTAACATCGGTTCTGAAACCAAGGAAATGAATTTGCTGCGCTACGCCCAAGCTCTCCGCTAATTGCTGCAACGTTTCAAGCAGGGGTCCTCTGCCGCAAATGAAGTAGTGAAGCTTCGGATTGTTGGCTTCCGCTATGGCACGAATCGCCGTGTCATAATTTTTGCGGTCAACCAAATCGCCCATGGAAATCAGCATAATGTCATCTTCTGCAAGGGAAAGCTCAGCGCGCTTTTCATCACGATGGGCTGACATGCCCTCAAAGTCCGATAAGGTAATACCCACGCCATGCACAAAATGAACTCTGCCGTTCTTTCTGATCTTAAACTTTTTGGCAGCTTCAAAATCCTCACGGTTCATGGTGATAATCGCATCAGTCCAATGGGCCATGATTCGTTCTGCCCATTTCAGAACGGTGCGGTTAAACAGGGGTGCACCCTTGAAAAAATGAAAACCGTGCGCCGTGTAAATCACTTTTTTAATCTTATACCGTTTTCCTGCCAGACGGCCGACCAGACCGCCCACGGGGGTGTTACAGTGAATGACCTCAATATTGCCCTCTTTTAAGACCTTGCAAAGATTACGGTACGCAATGTAGTTATCACGAAACGCTGTGATGGAACGATATGAATGCTGGTCAAACTTGTGGACCGGCAGGGGATATTCAAGTTCTTCCGGGTCTTTCCGGTTCACGCCTAAATACACGGTGTAGCCACGGTCCAGCGCTGCCAGCAGGCAGGGATAACTGAAATTGGAAATTTTGATTGGCTCACGGCTCTCCCATTTCTCCCGGGAAGGTTTGGTGCCGTTCGCTATAAACACATACCCTTTTGTCTTTTCCGCCTGCTCTTCATCCGTAGGCTCCGCCTGTTTGTCTTCATCTTTCTTCATGCTTTTTAAGGAAAGGTCTTCAATTTTTCCCACGTACATGGCAAGCAGACCTACAATAATCGAAAGGGAACCCAGCGCAATAACCCAGGGATAATAGTCAGAAAACAAAAACTTGTACATCGCCGCCCCGGTCTCGCCGCCGATAAACAAAGCAATAACAAAGGGAATCACGGGAAGAAAACCGGCAAAGAAAGAAGCAAACATCATAGCTGCATAGGTTTTATTCAAAATTCGAAACCATTTTTTATTCATTTGTTCGGCACCTCCTTACAACACGCTTACAAGTCCCATAATCGGCAGGAAGCCCAAAAGCACCGCAACCGAAAGGAGATAATGAAGCGTAATCCAGACAACGCAGTTTTGCATGGTTGGCTTGAGCTCTGATTCTGCAATGCCCATGGCTGTATAAACGCAAGCACAATACGGCGGTGTAACACCGTGCATGGCGCCGCATATAGAAAGGAGCATGGCCGCAGAGAGCATCGGCTCAATCCCGACACCGGCGAAAATACTGATGATGACACCACCAAAAATTTTCACCTGTGTGGAACCCGGCAGCAACATGCCCAAAACAGCTGTGAACAGCGGGATGATGAAAACCAAGGCAACTTTCGGCAGCTGCATGCTTTCAATAAAGGCACCAATCGCCTGTTCCACGCCGAGGGTTTCAAACACGTTGCTGACAAAATAAGCAAACAACACAAGTGCTGCCGTCGGCACTACTTTGAGCATACCGTCCTCGATATAGCCAAACATTTTCTTCGGCGTCATGCGTTTCTTGCTTTCCTTATCGGAAAGCAAAATGCCGCAAACAACAATGATGGAGGGAATCAAAAGAAGGATGCTGCTGGCAATGGAGGTTGATTTAGCCCCCAGCTGCGCAACAAAGAACTCCTCATACATGCTGTTAAGCATAAACGGCAAGAACACAATGATGGGCAGGAAAATCGCTTTCCAGCCCTTTTTAACGGAGGCACGGAAAGACGGAATGCTCTCCTTTTTCATGGGCTCTACCTTATAGTAACGACACATGAAATATAAAGTCACAATACGTTGTACAATAAACCAGATGGCAACACCCCAAAGAACAAGCCAAAACTGTGAAATCGTAAAGGATTCTCCCCACTGCGACTTTGCCAGATGGTCAAAAGCAATGGCAACCATGCCGGCAGGCGGAATCATGTTGCCCATGGTGGAGGCATGTGCCTCAACGTTAGCTGCAAGATGCGCCGGAAAGCCGGATTCTTTCATAGCAGGAATGGTGAACACACCGGTGGTGGCCACGTTTCCCGGGCCGCTGCCCGACAAAGAGCCCATATAAGAGGACCCGATAATGGCAACAAAACCGGCACCACCGCGAAAACGACCGAAGATGGACAGAATGATGGCAATACAGTCGTCAATGATGCTTGTTTTAGACAATAGCGCCGCCGACAAAATAAAGACAAAAATAACGTAAAGTGACGACGTTGTCATAGCGTCCCAAATATAGCCCCAAACGGCAGCGAGACTAAATTCTCCCGTCACCGCAGCCACTGTGGCTATAATCGTGAAAAAGGCGATGAGCATAGCTTCGTACAATGGTCTTTTAAGTGCAAAAAACCAAATGATACAAACCACAAAGACAATGATCAGATACCCTAACTCAATCGGCATATAAATCCTCCTTACTTTGTTCTTTTGAATGTTGTTGTATCACAGATGGCAGCCAGGCAGCGCTCATAGCTAAGCGATTCTAACTGCATCTTTTCTCCCTCAGTTGAAACAATGTCAAGCGTGTTGCTGATATCCACCAGGTTCTGTGCCAGCTCTTCCGCCGTGCTTCCCACAACGTGAATACGCAGGCAGATACGCTCTAAGGCGTTGGTGTCTAAAATTTCTTCTCCCTCGTGGCACATAACGGTTACGTTCAGAACGCCGTCCATGGCTCTGACCTCTTCAACACCGCCCATTTTGGCAATAACACCCGGTTTTAATCCCACATAGTAATTGCAGCAGGGATGACGGAATTTTGCATTATCCGCCTCGGTGATGTCAAAGTCACACATTTTGCCTGTTAAGGCGTAATTAATCATATATTCTAATGAATTGGTACCATTCTGATAGTCTGAGAAAATATAGTTTTGCGCGCCGCCCATTCTGAAGCCCGCCTCAAAAATATAAAATTGACCATTTTTATAGAAGCTTTGCAGGGTCATAACCCCGTCTGTGACGCCGAGGGCACGGAACAGGTCGCAAGCTCCCTGATGCACATCCCTATAGTATGTATCAATATATTTACTGGGGTACATATGGAAAATGGGAAGAATCAGTTCCTTATTATCTGTCTGTACAAACACCTTTGTAAAGCAGGAGGTTAAGGATGTTTTCCCGTCTGCAATGGTATACTGGAAAAAGACCTCGTCAGCATCCGTAATCAGTTCTTCCACAATAACCTCTTTTTTAGCAGACCATTTGAGCGCTTCTTCATAGAGCGCATCAAAATCCTCCGCTCTGTAACAAGCATTCATGCCTCTGGCTCCCGAGCTGTCGGTGGGCTTTAAGAGCACGGGAAAGGTAAGCTTTGCAACGTCTTCCTTTGTATAGCCGGGCTTGATGTTAAATTCAGGCACAACGGGCACGCCATAGGTTCTGCAATAATCCTTAAACCGGGCTTTGTTTGCTAAAACATCCCATTGCGCGCGGTTGGTGTAAAAATAACAACCTGTCCGCTCGCTGACCGTGATGGCAGGGTTAATATTCACTTCCGATGAACCAACAAAAATGCCGCTGATGCCCTCTTTTTGCACAACCTCGCAAACGGCATCCACATCTTGCGTGTCTATCTGATAAAAAGCATCGGAAATTTTGGCAATCGGTGTGCCCGCATCGCGGCCGAGGGCCACAATTTGAAAGCCTGTCTGTTCCTTATAACGCAAAATATCATTTGCATAGGCGCCACCGCCCATTAAAAGCAGTTTTTTGTCCTTCAAATTCATATCATCAACCCCTGGTATAAAAATTAGGAAAATCCCTATGCCTCAGCTTATTCAAATCTTTTTCTGAACTGTTCCATCTCTTCCTTGCGTCCCACCTGAGTCGGTTCCTGCCACACGTTAAAATCTCCGCCCGGATTGGCCTCAATCATACAAACGCCGTCTTCCAGGATTGCAACATCCCATCCGACATAACGTACCGATGGAATTTTACGTGCCGCTGCATCAACAAGTTCAATACATTTATCCCAATGCGGAATTTGAAATCCGGGGAAGAAAATGCCTGTATCAGGATGCTTAAGAACATTCAGGCTTTTTCTTCCGCTTGCAAGGGAAGATACTTTTCCGCTTTCTATATCAACCAACATGGTTAAGCCGCCATTGTTATGGTTATCAACATAAGAGTCTCCCACACCGCAACGCAGCACGGCAAAAAGAATTTTCACCTCATCGCCGTCAAGTACGCTTGAAATTCTGACAGAATTTGTAGACTGAGGATGTAATTCTGCCATTTTATGGTGTTGCACAATCCCCGCCTCTACAACATGCGTTCCCTTTGAGCATATAGAATCATAGAGTTCCTCAGCATTGTCAACAGAACCAGTCTCAACTTTCATAATGCCTGAGCCGCCGCCTGTTTTTACGGGTTTGATAAAGACCGTTGCATGGTCTTGTATGAACTCACAAAACGCCTGCTTGCTTGTTTCAGGCACGGCAATACTCTCTCTTTTAAGGTATTCCTTAAACTTTTCATTAAAAATATCCTTATCCTGCACCAAAGCTCTTTCGCTTTCGTCATTCATCACTTTATAAAAAGCTGCCTTATCTTTGGCTGTCATAAACGTCTTTCGTGAGTAATGTTTCTTCTCATAAAAGCGGAAGTAAAAATAATCCGAAATAGTTGCTCCATAGCGCAAATATGAAACCACAACATCAAACAGTATATACGGAAGTGAGATTTTCTTTCTGATACCCTGAGCTTCCATATAACTCAAAACCTTTTTAAGGTACTCTTTAATTCTACTCATGTCATTGTCCTCCTGCATAATCTGTCCTTATTGGACTCGTTCGCAATACAAAGCATCTATTTCCCAAACACTTCATCCAAAATCTTTTTTGTATCCTCGCCGAACAGCGGGCCGTTGTTAAATTCGTGTATATCAATACCGCCTTTGCACAAATTGGTTTCCATTAAAACCGCTTCGCCATCCTCTGCAATGCATACATCCCAGGAAACAAGTCTAAAATGCGGTACCATAGGATGTGCTTTTTTTACAAGTTCTATAGCTTTATCAAACGAGGGAACTTGATATCCCTCAAACACAAAATCGTTTGACGGATGCCTGTCATAGCGTTGTCCTGAATATTCATGGGCATATTTTTTAAGCTTCCCATCCTCTGTAATGCCTATTGTAATACCGCCACTTGATGCATTATCGCATTTAGACCCTTTTTTTCCTATACGCATAATAGCGGAATAGACTTTCACTTCATCCTCGCATAAAAGAGTGACAATACGAATGGTATTAACAGAGCTCTCATTGACCGCACTGATTGCTTCATGTTGCCGAATCGGCCTTTGAGCAATCCAATCCCCTTGACAGGTAAACTCTTCAAATTGTTTGACCATATCCCCTTGATCGGCACTTATGTAGGAAACGCCTTTTCCACCGTTTGATTCAGTTGCGGCTTTCAGGAAAAGTTCGCTTTCTCTGGAAACAATTTCTTTCACCTTATCATAGCTGATAAGCTGATCATTTTCATCAAACCAGAACCGCCCCATTTTGGCCACTGCATAGTCAGGCTGTCTGATGCCGGGGAACATTTTCTTATAATAACACTTATTGTCCAAATACTTTGCTTCGTAAATATCATTGAAATATTCATCAACCACATTAAAATACAAATCTATGGGCAGATGCTTTTCGGAAAAATGCCCTGTGTTTTCATAATAAACCCTGTGAAACACCGGAGACACTTTGGCATATGGCGCAAAGAAATCGGTAACCATGTTTTCCTGTTCCTTGGTAAACGGAACCGTATTATTAATCCTGTTTTGATAGACTTTTATCCAATATCTCTTGATGAATCTATGTCTCAATGTGTAATACAAATCAAAATACAAGTTCATCCATTTTGCATATCCCATCCTTGTCCCCTCCGTTTACAAAGCATCTATTTCCCAAACACTTCATCCAAAATCTTTTTTGTATCCTCGCCGAACAATGGGCCGTTGTTAAACTGGTGAAACTCTGATGAACCCCTGGCAAGATTGGCCTCGATCATAATGGGCTGTCCGTCTTCCCGGATGGCGATATCCCAGGAAACAAGCTTAAAATGCGATATCATCGGATGTGCTTTCTTAACAAGCTCAACGGCCGCATCAAACCCGGGAAGCTGGTAGTCTTCAAAATCAAATCCGTTTGTGGGGTGAACATCAAATCTGTCGCCATTTAATTTATAGCATCCCTTTTTGAGCTTACCATCCATAGTAATGCCGCAGGTAACGCCGCCTAAGGAAGCGTTATCAAGCTTGTTGCCACCCACGCCAACACGCAAAATGGCGGAATAAATTTTAACGCCGTCACGGGTTAGCAGGGACAGGATTCGCATGGTATTAACCGAATTTTCGTGAATCGCGGCAATGTCTTTATGCTGTTTAACCGGTCGCTGAACAATAATGTCCTTTTTTGCATATGATAAAAAGTCTTCAAATTGTGCATATATATCGCCTTTCTCGGCGCTGATATGCACAACACCTTTGCCGCCGCAGGATGCTGTTGCCTGCTTTGCAAAGCACTCTGTTTCTGCCGTGATGCGGCCTTTCACTTCTTCTTCGCTGATCAGATTCATGTCGGCGGAATACCAGATGCCACCGATTCTCAAAACAACAACCTCGGGTTGGGGAATGCCGTTAAAAATTGTCGGATAATAGCACTTGTTATCCATAAACTTAGATTCTGCCCTGTTGTTAAAGTATTCGTCCACATGATTCAGGTATATATCCATGGGCAGGTAATAGGGGGAAAAGATGCCTGTCTTTTGTGTGTAGAACGCATGAAAAAGCACAGTGACATCCTTCACATAGGGCCCATAAAATTCCCTGACCTGCTTTTCCTGTTCTTTGGTCAGCTTGAATGCAGGGTCTGAGTAACTCCCTATCATCTCCCTGACGTTTTTTTGTATCATGGCTTTTCTAAAATGGTCAAACAAACCAAAATACATCGCCTGAATTTTTGCAACATTCATACTAACACCACCGTTATAACATCAGAGCCCAAGCTCTTTCATAATTGCATCCATTTCCTTGCGATAACCTCTTTGCATGGGGCATTGGAACGCCACTATGCCACCCTGCCAGTTACCCTCCTGCATCACCCAACCGTCATCGGTTAAAGCAATGTCCCATCCGCAGTAGCGATTGGTTGGGACAACCTTTGCAAGCTCTGCGGCCAATGCCTTGGCTTCTTCAAATCTCGGAACCTGAAAGCCAATTAGCGGGTGCCCCGTGTCAGGATGAACCTCATAGATTCTGCCTTTTTCGTCCGCTGTGGAAACAACCACACCATTTTCATCAAGGGCACAGAAAATACCACCTGAGCCGCCGTTATCAACACAGGAACCCCCGCGGCCCACACGCCATGAGAACGGTAAAAATTCAACTCTGCCATCATCAAATAAAATCGTAAAAATTCTCATGGTGTTAACGGATGCGGGATGAACCTCGGCAAGCTCTTTGCTCTGCACAATCAGTTCTTCTGCAACAAAGCCGCTGGGATATTCCTTTTTAAGAGTTTGACAAAGTGCCTCAAAAGAGTCACTTTCAGAAGCATCAACAATTTTTATGCCTCGGCCGTTACCGCCATTAAAGGGCTTGATGATAAAGCGCGGATGCGCCTCCACAAACGTCTTAAAGTCCTGAACGGATTCCTTAGCATAGCCGACAACCTCTGTCAGGTCCCTCTTGAAATAAGGCTTAAACACCTCGTATGTTTTCCCTTTATCATCAAAAATCATTTGGTTTTCAGGCTTATTCAGTCTTTCGCAGTAGAGCACTCGTTCGTGCGTTGGAATGAACTGTCGTCTCTCTTCATTATCACGTTTTTCAAAATGATACATAATGTACTCGCCAAACCCGACGTTGTACTGCTTGGCCTCATGCATCATATCCTTTGCAATCTTTGCTATTTCCGCGGCGCTTAGTTCCGGAAAGGCCTCCCGTGCTGCCTTAACGGCATTGGCCTCCTTGTAGGCATTCATTTGCTTCATCACACGCAACTTTTTGCCCAGCGCCGTGTTTAATACAACTGATTTGGCTTTCATGTACAATCTGGTCATGTTCGTTCGTTCCTTTCATCTTTGTATGGCTTTGTACTGTCTTGTTTTTATTTAATGGTAATCGTCACCATATCAATCGCTTTTTCACATATCCCTATGGCTTCTTCTGCCGTTTCGCCTTGTGCAATCACAAAGCCGACACGGTCTGTACTGCTGCCGATGTCACCCACGGCTTCGCCCGGCTCTTTCACAAAGGTTATCTCCTGCACGCCGGGAATGGCGGCGGCCGCCTCTGCGCCGGAAATGGATTCTAAAACGCCGCTATCTGTCGTAAAATACCGAATGGCGGCACCTTTTGCAGTCTTCGGCGCAACATCAGGCACCTTGCCGCAGGCAAGTAAAATGGTGGCGCCAATCATATCGATGCCTGTTGAGAGGGGAACCAAATGCGTTGTGATGCAATCCCCGCCCATGCGTGCACCGATTTCAACCATCTTGGGGCCCTCTTTTGTTACCATGATTTCTGCATGGGCAGGACCATTTTCAAGGCCAATGGCTTTCACTGCCCCGCGGGCAACTTCGCAGATGGCTTCCTTTGTTTTTTCGTCAAAGCGGCTGGGCTGGGAATGGCCCATCTCTACAAAATGCGGCGCCCCCGTTGTCAGCTTATCGGTAATGGTAAGAATGTGGCTTTCGCCGCCAATAACCATAATTTCAACGCTGACCTCGCTGCCCTGCATGTATTCTTCAACAATGACCCCTGCGCCTCTTGACTGGGCAACGCTGTATGCAAAACTCTCTGCCAGTTTTTCTGCCCTTTCAATGAGCATAACCCCTCGGGAACCGGAGTTGTCGAGGGGTTTCATGATACAGGGATACGTAATTTTCTTTTGAATGCTTGCCAGTTTCTCTTCGTTTTCGACAATAAAATACCAGGGAGACGGCACAGAATGAGCCGCAAAGGCCTTAATCATTTCGCCTTTGTCCGTGGCGCGGATTGCCGTTTCCATACTGATACCGGGAAGCCCCAAGGCCTTCGTTGCCGAGGCAATGGCACGCATGGGCATATCGGTGGCCAGAGTCACGATGCCGTCGGGCTGAAACTGCTTTGCGGTTTCCGTCACACCCTCAATATCAATGGTGCTGACGTTAAAAAAGACATCAGCATAACTAACCCCAACCGCATTGGGGTTAAAATCAATTACGCCTACATAGTAGCCCATTTCCTTGGCCCGTTTAATGGCAGGAAGCTGCAAAACCGATGCACCGATTACTAAGAGCTTCTTCATTACGACAATCTCCTTATTCTGCACTCACTGGCTGATTTTGTTCCGGAGAGGTGTTAATATTTTTTGTGCCTAACACTGACATAATGGTTTTGAAAAAGATTTTCACGTCCAAGGCAAACGAGATGTGGTCAGCATAATAAGCATCATTGGCAAATTTTTCTTCCTGGGTAATTGAATTACGGAAGTAGGCCTGACTATATCCCGTCACACCGGGTCTGACCATGTAATGCTTCCGTCTGTTTTCGTCCAGCTCAGACAGAATAATCTCCCCTTTTTTCACCGTGGGTCTGGGACCGATCACGCTCATATCGCCTTTGAGCACGTTGATAAACTGGGGGAGTTCATCCACGCTGGTTTTACGCAAAATGCGGCCAAGCTTCGTAACGCGGGGGTCATCGTCGCCGCTGTATGTAGAGCCGTCTGCGTTTTTAAGCTGCGGTGCATTCACCGCCATGGAACGGTACTTATACATGGTAAACTCTTTTCCGTTTTTGCCTCGTCTTGTGGCGTTATAAAAAACCGGACCTTTATCGGTAAAATAAATGAGCGGCGCCACAAAGATAAAAGAAACAGCAAACACCAGGCAGCCGGCTAAGCCGCAGAGAATATCAAAAAAGCGCTTGAAAAAATGCTTATACATGAATATACCCCCCGACAATGTCCTTAAATTGTTCAACCACATAGTCTACTTCTTCTTCTGTCAGACAGGTGTGAAGCGGCAGGGTGATTTCATTGGCAAACTGCGCATAGGCATTGGGATACGCCTTTATATCAAATCCCAGGTTCTTATAAGCCGTGTGCATAGGCAGAGGCTTATAATGCACGTTGCAGGCAACGCCACGCTCTGCCATTTTAGTGATGATATCGTTTCGCTCCTCCTGCGTAATCCCCGGAATGCGGGTTAGGTACAGGTGACCTGAGGAGGTATGCGAGTCTGTATAATGGGGCAGGGTTTTGATGCCCAAGGGACGAAATGCCGCATCATATTTTTCAATGATTGCCTGTCTTTTAGCCAGCATTTCGGGATAGCGTTCAAACTGAACCAGACCGATAGCGGCGGCAACATCTGTCAAATTGCATTTATACCACGTGCCGACGATATCATATTCCCAGGCGCCCAACTGCGTTTTTGCCAGGGCATCCTTGCTCTGGCCATGCAGGCTGAAAAGCTGCGCCTGCTTGTAAATGGCACTGTCATCAATGCCCAAAATGGTGCGCCAGGTTAAAGCGCCGCCCTCCGCCGTTGTGAAATTTTTAACGGCGTGGAAAGAGAACGAAGAAAAGTCTGCAAGGCTTCCTGTTTTCCTGCCCTTGTAAGCTGCACCGAAGGAATGCGCCGTGTCGGCTAAAATGGCCACGCGACCGATGGCTTTCTGCATATCAGTCTTGGGCGTAAATAAAGATTTTTTGCTTTCTGCAATGTCAAATATCTTGTCATAATCACAAGGCACGCCGCCCAAATCAATGGGAATAATGGCCTTTGTTTTATCCGTAACTGCGCGCGAGAGCGCATCATAGTCCATTTCGAGGCTGTCTTTCTGGGTATCCACCAGCACAATGGTAGCGCCCACATGAGCAATAACGGATGCCGAAGCTGTGTATGTATAAGCCGAGGTGATGACCTCATCTCCGGGGCCGATGCCCAAAAGCCGGAGGGCCATTTCCGCACAAGCCGTCTGACTATTTAAGCAAACGCAGTTCGGCGTTCCCTTTTCGGGACAGCTAACGCCAACCCAAGCTGCAATTTTCTTTTCCAACAGCTTTGTCCGCGGACCGGTTGTAATCCAGCCGGAACGAAGCGCCTCAGCCACTTCCTGTATTTCTCTTTCTGTAATGTCGGGTGGTGAAAACTTAATATTCATACCGTGTGGGTCCTCCTCCACAGAATCATTGTATGTTCCCATATTCACAACGTAATGACAAGACGTAAACAAATAGGCATATATATTTAATATGATATCACAAACTTATCTAAAAGTCAAATGCATATTATAATGTAGCAAAAATTTTCAAGCCTGTCAGGATTAAACAATAAAAGTCGTTTCTTCCAAGCGGGAAGAAACGACTTTTTTCGACTTTTATGCTTGTTCTAAGGCCAGGGTTTTTGTGGTGATGTCGCAAACCTCGGCAGGGCCATAGTACTGAATGGCACCCGGATATACATAACAGGTTTCAACTGCCCATGTGTCGCGTCTTGCTTCAAAATAGGTAAATGGCTTGCTGTCAAGCTCAACCAGTGCCTTTTTGATAACCGGCTTATCCTCGCCATGACGTCTTTCGATGTTCATCATCTTCGTGATGGGCATGCCGCCGGCAATCCATTCGTTGGCGGGCTTAGAAAGATTAGAAATCTTGGATAAATAGCCGTTGTAGCCATACTGAATCAGCATAAAGGCATTGTAGCCCAGAGAGTAGCAATAGTCAGAGTCAAAGTTTGACGGGAAAGCACAACGTCCCTCATAGCCAAAGAAGTGATGAATGGGGTTGAACTTGCCTGTATAGGTGCCGGCTTTCTTTCTGGCTGCCAGCTTATCCTTAACCAGCGCTGAGAACAACTTTTCAGACTCAATCAGGGAAACCTGCACGTTACCGTGAGGGTCTCTTTCCAAAAACAGCTGCTGCTGAATGCCCTCGGGCAGAATGGCAAAGACAGCCATGGATTCCTTGGTTAAGCCGTTTTCAATAAAGGCATATTTTTCTTTCCAGGTGGCAAGAGCATTAAAGGCATCTGCCTTACTGCCTGCCAGAAGTTCATTGATTTCGTGAATTAAAACAGAAAATTCGGGAACAAACTCAACAACGCCCTCCGGAATTAAGGCAACACCGAAGTTCATGCCGCGGGCTGCTCTTTTTTCAACGGAATCGGCAATGTAATCCGCAATCTGAGACAGAGACATTTTCTTGGCCGCAACTTCTTCGGAAATCAGGCAGATGTTGGGCTGTGTTTCCAGGGCACACTCTAAGGCAACATGGGAGGCGGAGCGACCCATAACCTTAACAAAATGCCAGTATTTCTTCGCAGAGTTTGCATCTCTGCCGATGTTACCAATGAGCTCACTGTATGTCTTGGTGGCGGTATCAAAGCCAAAGGAGCATTCGATATCTTCATTTTTCAGGTCGCCGTCAATGGTTTTGGGGCAACCGATGACCTGCACGCCGGTTTTGTTTTCAGCAAAATATTCAGCCAAAACGGCAGCATTGGTGTTGGAATCGTCACCGCCGATGATGACAATGGCAGTGATGCCGTGCTTTTTGCAAACCTCAGCCGCAACGGCAAACTGTTCCTTGGTTTCAAGCTTGGTTCTGCCGGAGCCGATAATATCAAAACCGCCTGTGTTTCTGTATGCATCAATATAGGCGTCATCAAAAATCAGATAATCATCCTCCAAAAGACCGCTGGGGCCGTTTTTGAAGCCGAACAGCACATTCTCCGGGTTAGTGGATTTTAAGGCATCATATAAGCCACAAATAACATTGTGACCGCCGGGCGCCTGACCGCCGGAAAGAATGACGCCAACAACCTGCTTTTTGGCAGCAGACGTGTTATTTCCTTTTTTGAACACAATTTCCTTTTTACCGTATGTATTGGGAAACAGCGCCTTAATTTTGTCACAGTCTGCTACGCTTTGGGTTTCCTTACCCTCTTCAACACAGATGTCGGCGATGCCGTTTCTGAGCATTTCGGGCAGTTTGGGCGCATAGTCATACCGTGCTTTTTGTAATGATGAAATCTCCATGGTTACTCTCCTTCTTATGTCATATAAATATTATTATAATATATAAATATCAAAAAGTAAACAACAAATTTTTATCGGTAAAACACAAGAAAAACGCCTTGCAAGTCCTTGCAAGGCGTTTTTTATTACTGTTTGCCTGTAAATTCATCCATCATGTGTGCAATATGATTTTCCAGGGTTTCGGTGGCCTCTTTTTTATCCCTGTTTTGCAGGGCCGCCAAAATTTTCTTATGCCCCGACTGGAGCTTTTTCAAGCTGATGGACTCCGTCAGAGGCAAGTAGAGATACCACATACGCATGTTGCATTGCTCCCAGAGGCGGAGCAAAACCTGATTATCCGTTGCCTCAATGATGGCCTTGTGAAACAGCGTGTCCTCATTGGTAAATTCAAGCAGGTTACCTGCCGCGGCATAGGCTTCCATCCGATTCAAAACCTGTTCGAGCGTGGCCACCAGTGCACTTAACTCTGCATCATTGAGCTTGTCAATGGCATCCCGCAGGCTTTTGGATTCCAAACAAATTCTCACGCTGTAATTATCGCTGATTTGTTTTTCGGACATAGTGCTCACGCGTGACCCCTTAAAGGGAACGGTTTCCACCAAACCAACAGCTTCAAGGTCGCGAATTGCCTCACGGACAGGGGCCTGTGAAACCCCCAGCTCTTTGGCCCAAAATGTCTCTATAATACGGCTTCCGGGCTCTAATTGGCCCGTGAAAATCGCCTCTTTTATGGCGTTTCTGATTTCTTCGCGAAACACCTTTCTATGAAATTCTCCATGATTGTTTTTTTCCATTATGTATCTCCTCCAGAGGGCAAAATCCAAGTGTAAATCTTCTTCATTATATAATTATATTGCTTTTGAAACAAGATGTCAACCATTTGACAAACTTCGTCGCTTTAACACAAAATTTCTTCCTTTTTTTATGCACTATATACCAACAAATTTTAATTGACTATCGATAATCGAGATGTTATAATATATTTAGTATTCTCATGACGCGATGCAGTCAAACTTTGCGTCATTACAGCTCAGAGCGCTTTGTTTGCCTACAAACGAGGCTCTTCTTTATCTATAAAAATGTAGGCAGAAAGGTTACGTGATTGGATGAACTATTTACAATGGCTCACAACAGAAACACCCACAAAATTCTGGCACGATTCCGCCATTCCGGCAGAAATTGATGCAGCCATCGAAAACGGCGCTCTGGGTGTTACCACAAACCCCGTTTTAACCTACAAAACCTTGCAGGCTGTCCCCGAATTCTGGCAACCGCAGGTTGACCGGATTCCCAAGGATTGCTCCCCCGCTGAGCGTGCTGAGGCACTGCTGCAAATGGTTGCCACCTATGCTGCGGGCAAATTCCGTAAGGTTTTCGAAGAAACCGACGGTCAGCATGGCTATGCCTTGGGGCAGCTCGACCCCTCCATTTGTATGGACAGCGAAAAAATGATGGCACAGGGTTTGCGTTATGCTTCCTGGGCCGACAACATTTCCGTTAAAACCCCGTCCATCAAATCGGCTCTTCCCTTGGTTGAGGAGCTTGCTTCCCGGGGCATCGCTGTTTGCACAACCGTTAACTTCTCTGTTTCTCAGGCTATGGCCGTTGCCGATGCTTACATGCGCGGCAGAGCCAAGGCTGAAAAGGCAGGCATCAAGCCGAAGCCGATTTTTGTTGTGCAGCAGGGCGGCCGACTGGATGAATATCTGCTGGAGGTTGCAACCGACAGCCGGATTGATATCGACCCCAAGCACATTGCCAACGCAGGTAACGCCATCTGCAAAAAGGTTTATAATCTTTTCAAAAGCCGTGGCATTCCCGCTGTTGTTATGCCGGCGGGCCTCAGAACCGTTGAGCATTTAACCTCCATGGCAGGGGCGGATATGACGTTCTCCCTGCAAGCCAGAGTGCAGAACATGGTCAACGAGGCAGACCCTGACAAGGTGCTTCGCATTGATGATGAAATCCCCGCCGAAACCATTCGTGAGCTGTATAAAATTCCCGAATTTGTCAAGGCATACGAAGAGGGTGGCTTAAAGCCGGAGGAATTTATTACCTTTGGTGTTACACAGAAAACAATGTCACAATTTCTATGGACAGGTTGGATCCCCCTGGAAACATACCAGGCTGCTCCCTCCGGTCGTTGGTTCTAAAAAGGAGGCAAAAGCGAAGATGAAAGGTTTTGTTAAACACGCGTTAGGTCCTCAGGGTGTTGAGCTGCGCACTCTCCCCGAACCCACACCGAAAGAGGGTGAATTGAAAGTTAAGGTTTTAGCTGCCGGCATCTGCGGCAGCGATATTCACGCCATGCGTGACGAGCGTTCCACCACCATGCCCGTTGTTTTAGGTCATGAATATGTGGGACAGGTTACAGAAGTCTGCGGCGATGTGGGCGATTTTAAGGTGGGAGACTGGGTGCTTTCTCTCCCCGCTTGTTACAGTTGCGGCACCTGCGAAATCTGTGAAAAAGGTCTTCTCACTCTGTGCCGCGAACGCAAATCCATCGGCTCGCACGTGAACGGTGCCATGGCAAACTACGTGATTGTGCCCGCCAAGTATTCTTTCCATGTCCCCAATGGCGAAAAGCTTTCCCTGGATGAATTGATACCCTTTGCCCTGACCGAACCCTTAGCCTGCGTCATTCGCGGCGTTTACGAAAAAATCGATGTGAACCCCGGCGACCTTGTTGTTATCAGCGGCCCGGGTATTATGGGTCAGTTTGCTGTACAGGCGTTTAAGTCAAGAGGCGCTTATGTCATCATCTCGGGTCTCCCCGTTGATGCGGATAAACTGGACCTCGCCAAAACCTTTGGCGCAGACGATACGGCCACTTCCTTTGAAGAGCTCAAAGAAAAGGTGTATGCAAAAAAAGCGTACGGCGCTGACATTACCTGCGATTGCACGGGTGTTGTTCCATCCTTAAAAAATTGCATGAACCTGATTCGTCCCATGGGAACTCATTTGCAATTAGGCCTGTTCGGTGGCGAAAAGGAATTCAGGCTCGACGCTATCTTTGACAGAGAGGTTGTTTACGTTCCCTCAAACTCCACCGCCTTATCTTCCTGGGACATTACACTGCGACTTCTGGCGGAAGGAAAACTGCAACTTGCACCCTTCGTTTCCATGAAAACACCTTTGGATAACTGGAAAGAGGCCTTTGATGCGGTTTTAGCCAAAAAAGTATATAAGGCTGTTTTACTGCCCGATAATTCTTTTGATAAATAATAGGAGGTTGTTACTATGATTAACCATGAAACCGGTCTTTGGATTTACAGAAAAATGTGGGAAATCCGGGACTTTGAAGAAACCGCCTGGACTCTGTTTACAGAAAACAAGCTCCGCGGTTCCGTTCATCTTTACACAGGCGAGGAAGCTGTTGCTTCTGCTGTTTGTGCACAGCTTTGTGATGAGGACTACATCGCATCAACCCACCGCGGCCACGGTCACTGTATCGCAAAAGGCGCAGAGCTTGACAAAGCGCTGGCTGAGCTGATGGGCAAGGCCACAGGCTATTGCAAAGGCCGCAGCGGCTCTATGCACATTGCAGACTTTTCTAAGGGTAACTTAGGCGCTAATGCCATCGTTGGCGGCGGCATTCCCATTGCAACCGGCGGCGCTCTGGCCATCAAGATGCAAAAGAGAGATAACGTTGCTGTTGCTTTCTTTGGCGACGGTGCTTCCAATCAGGGTACCTTCCATGAAGCCATTAATCTGGCTGCTGTTTGGAAATTGCCTATCATTTATATCTGTGAAAATAACCAGTATGCCATGACGGTTCCCGTTTGGCAGTCCACCTCTGTTGAAAACATCTCCGACCGTGCCGCAGGCTATGGCATTGCCGGCGAAACCGTTGACGGTAACGATGTTTGCGCTGTTTATGAAGCCTTTGCAAGAGCCAAGGAAAGAGCCTTAAAGGGCGAGGGTCCCACACTCTTAGAATGCAAAACCTACCGTTGGAGAGGCCACTGGACAGGCGACCCGGAACCCTATCGCACCAAAGAAGAGGTTGAAGACTGGAAAACCAATAAAGACCCCATCCCCCGCTTCCGCGAATATCTGATTACAAACAAGCTGGCAACCAAGAAAGAACTGGACACCATTGAAAAAGAAGTTGCCAAACAAATGGAAGCTGCCGTAGAATTCGCCATGAACAGCCCCGAGCCCGACCCGGCACATGTTCTTGACGATGTATTCTACGAAGAAAATTAAGGAGGTCGAAACACATGGCAATACTTACATATGCTCAGGCAATCCGTCAGGTCATCCAGCAGGAAATGCAGCGTGACGAGCGCGTTTTCGTTATGGGTGAAGACGTTGAAAAATTAGGTGGCGTTTTTGGTACCACCCGTGATTTATATAAGGAATTCGGCGAAGACCGTATCCGTAACACCCCCATCTCCGAGTCCGCCATTGTCGGCTCTGCCTTAGGCGCTGCCTGCGCCGGCATGCGCCCCATTGCTGAACTCATGTATTGGGACTTTGCTTTTGTTTGCGCTGACCAGATTTTCAATCAGGTTTGCAAAACCCGTTACGTGTTCGGCGGCAACGCCAAAATCCCCCTGGTTATCAGAAGCCAGGAAGGCACCGGCCGTGGTAATGCGGCAACACATTCCCAGTGCGTAGAAAGTATTTTCATGCACATCCCGGGCGTTAAGGTGGCTTGCCCCTCCACACCGGCTGAGGCAGCAGGTCTTCTGCGCACCGCCATTCGTGACGATAACCCGGTTTGTTTCTTTGAGCACAAAGCTCTTTACATTACAAAAGGCGAAGTGAGTGAGGACCCTGACTTTATGATTCCGTTCGGCAAGGCTGATATCAAGCGTGAGGGTACTGACGTGACCATTGTGGCTAACCTTTTATATGTAAGCCGTGCCTTAGAGGCTGCCGAAGAACTGGCAAAAGAGGGCATCTCCGCCGAGGTCATTGACCCCCGCACATTGGTTCCCTTTGACTATGACACCGTAGCCGAAAGTGTTAAGAAAACCGGCCGTCTGGTGGTTGTGCATGAAGCACACGAATCTAACGGCTGGGGCGCTCAGGTTTGCGCTAAGGTTGGTCAGATGGTATTCCCGTATTTGGATGCTGCACCCAAACACTTAGGCGCCAAAGCCTGCCCGCTGCCCTTTAATCTGGGTCTTGAATCGGCCGTCATCCCCAGCATCAAGGAGATTGTCGATGCCTGCAAGGCTGCTATGTACCGCTAAGGCGAATCGTTAAGGAGGAAAAAACATGGCTTCAATTATCACAATGCCCAAACAGGGTCTGATGATGACAGAAGGTACCATTACCCAGTGGCTGGTTGCCGAGGGCGAGCCTATGACCGCCGGCAAACCACTGTTTGAAATGGAAACCGACAAGCTGACCATCACCATGGACGCTGAACAAGACGGCATTTTATTAAAAATTATCCGTCCGGTTGGTGACTGCGTTCCCATCACGGAGCCCATTGCCATTGTCGGCAATGCCGGAGAGGACATTTCCGGTCTTCTGGCATCTTGTGCGCCGGCCGAGGCGGCTGCACCGGCTGAGACAGAAGCCCCTGCGACGGAAGTACCTGTCAAAGAGACTAAGAGCGTCGCTCCGGTAACCCGTGCACCCGGCGAAAAGGTTATGGCGTCTCCCCGTGCCAAGCTCCGTGCCGAAGAAAACGGCATTGACATCGAGAACGTAGGCGGCACAGGTCCTGATGGTTTCGTTATTGAACGGGACGTTTTGGCTTACAAGGCCTCTCAGCCTGCCATTACACCGCTGGCTGCCAACATTGCCAAAGCCGGCGGCATTGACCTCACAGGTATTAGCGGCAGCGGCACAAACGGTAAGATTATGGTTGCTGATTTAGCTCAGGCAAGCACCGTAAATCCCGCTGTTGTTGCAAGCGATCGCGGCACTAAGGTTGAGCCCATGAGCGGCATGCGCAAGGCCATCGCCCGCAACATGATGGCAAGCAAAACCACCAACGCACAGACCAGCCACCGCATTACAGTTGATATGACCGCCGCCGTAGCGCTGCGCAAGCAACTGAAAGAGGCCGGCATAAAGGTTTCTTATAACGACATTATCCTGCGTGTTTGTGCAAAGGCTCTGACCGAGTTCCCGATTATGAATGCTTCAACCGGAGATAATGAAATTATCTATCATAATTACGTTAACATCGGCGTTGCCGTCTCCGTTGACGGTGGCCTGATTGTTCCCGTTGTTAAGGATGCAGACCTATTAAATGTGCAGGGCATTGCAGCACGTTCTGCCGCCCTGATTGAAAAGGCAAGAGAGGGAAAACTCGCACCCGATGATTATAAGGGCGGCACCTTCACGGTTTCCTCCCTGGGTATGTTTGATTTAGACGACTTTGTCGCCATCATCAACCCGCCGGAATCCGCTATTTTGGCTGTTGGCAAAATAGCCAAGACCCCGGTTGTAATCACTAATGCAGAGGGCGAGGACGAGATTGCCATCCGCTCCATCTTAAACCTCACCTTATCCTATGACCATCGCATTATTGATGGCGCTGAGGCGGCTCAGTTCCTGCAAAGAGTGAAACAGCTCCTGCAAACGCCCGCCCTGCTTATCTGATAAGGAGGAAGGCATAATGAAACAATTTGATGCTGTTGTCATCGGCGGCGGTCCGGGCGGCTATGAATGCGCCATCCGCCTTTCGCAGAATGGTCTTTCCACCGCTTTGGTGGAAGAAGATAAGCTGGGAGGTACCTGCTTAAACCGCGGCTGTATCCCCACAAAAGCGCTGCTCCACGCGGCCGATGTCTATCATGAAGCAAAAAACGGCGAAATGTTTGGCATTTTTGCCAAAGACGTAAGCTTCGACTATGAAAAAATCATTGCCCGAAAGGATGCTGTTGTGTCTCAGCTCCGAAACGGCATTGGATTTTTAGAAAAGAGCCACGGTGTAACTGTGTTTAATGCACGTGCCACTCTGGCTGACGCCCACACGGTTACCCTCTCTGACGGCGAAAGCCTCGAGGCAAAGTATGTGGTTTTGGCAACCGGCTCTTCTCCCGCCAGAATCCCCATTCCGGGCATCGATTTAGAGGGCGTTGTGGATTCCACAGGGCTTTTGGAGATGACCCGTTTCCCCGAACATATTATCATTGTGGGTGGCGGCGTGATTGGTGTTGAATTTGCAACCTTTTTCAGCCGCTTAGGGGCTAAGGTAACCATCATTGAGATGATTGACCGCATTTTAGGTCCCTTAGATGCTGATATTGCTGATTTTGTTGCCAAAGAGCTTGCGGCAGACGGTGTTTCCATCATCACCGGCGTTCGTGTCCAGTCCATTGAAAAGGGTTTGACGGTGACCTATGCTGACAAAGCAGGCAATAAGGAAACCGTGACGGGCGACGTTGTTTTAATGGCCGGCGGCCGCACACCCAACTCCCGTGATTTAGGTCTGGAAAAAGCAGGTGTTACGGTTTCGGCCCGTGGCTTTATCGAAACCGACGGTTTGTGCCGCACAAATGTCCCCGGCATTTTTGCCATTGGTGATGTAAATGGCAAGCTGCTTTTGGCGCACACCGCTTCTGCCCAGGGCTTGCAGGTGGCTGATTACATTGCAGGCAAGCACACAAAGCAGGTGAATATTAACCGCATTCCCTCTTGTGTGTACTGCAATCCCGAGGCCGCTATGGTGGGTCTCACCGAAGCGCAGGCTAAGGAAACAGGAAACAATGTCGGCGTTGGCATTTTCAGTCTTTCCGGTAACGGCAAGGCCATGACCGCGGGAGAAAACAAGGGGCTTGTCAAGTTTGTTTTTGACAAGGCAACCGAAGAAATCCTTGGGTTCCATGTGGTAGGCCCCCGTGCTACGGACTTAGTCGCAGAAGTGGCTGCCGTGATGGAATGCGAGGGCACCATTTCTGAAATTGCCCATGCGGTGCATCCCCATCCCACAATCAGCGAAGCTGTCATGGAAGCGGCCCACGTTTGCCACGGCAATTGTGTGCATGCTCCCAAAGTAAAATAATATAAAACAAATATATAGGAGGATTACGATTATGGCTAAAATTAAAGTAGGTGTTGCAGGTTACGGTACCATCGGTCAGAGACTGGCTGACGGTGTTGCTATGCAGGAAGATATGGAACTGGTCGGCATTGCTGACCTGGCCCCCACTCTGTCCATTCAGGCTCTGCGCGAGATGGATATGATTGGTGCAAACGGTGTTGAATATAAGCTCTATCTGGTTGATGGCGCTGATAAGGCTGCTTTTGATGCTAAAAACATCCCCGTTGCCGGCACCTTTGAAGAGCTTTGCAAAAAAGTTGACGTTATGCTGGACTCCTCTCCGGGCGGCGTTGGCGCAAAGAACAAAGAGCTCTATGAAAAATTAGGCGTTAAGGCTATTTTCCAGGGCGGCGAAAAGAACAGCGTTGCTGATGTTTTCTTCCATGGCTATGCAAACTATGAAAAGGGTGTTGGCGCTGACTACTTAAAGCTCACATCCTGTAACACAACCGGTTTAATCCGTACCATTGACTGCTTAGACAGAGAATTCGGCATTGAAAAGGTTGCCATCACCATCATCCGCCGTGTGGCCGACCCCGGCGACTATCATCGTGGTCTGACCAATGCACTGCAAATGGATAAGGCACCCAGCCACCAGGCCGTTGACCTGATGACCATTATGCCCCACGTTGAGGCAACCGGCATCTTGGTTCATACGCCGGTTACCCATGGTCACATCATCACCGTTTTAGCAACTGCCAAAGACGGCAAAAAGATTACAAAGGAAGCCGCGTTAGCTGCCTTCCAGAAGCATCCCCGTATCCGCGTGGTATCCATTGACGAGGGCTTTAAGGGTAACGCCTCCCTCTTTAAGTATGCCCGTGACTTAGGCAACCGCCGCGGCGATATGTATGAAATCGGTCTGTGGGAAGATTCCATCGTTGAATCCGGCAACGACATCATGTTTGCCATCAACATTCCCCAGGAATCCGTTACCATTCCTGAAACCATCGATGCCATCCGTGCTTCCATGAGCATGCAGACAACCCGTGAAGAGGGTACCGCTGCAACCAACCGTTACCTCGGCATCGGTCGTTTCAAATAAAAAACTTTTTCAAGGGCTTAGGGTAAAGTCTCCTTTACCCTGAGCCTTTGTCAGAATGGAGACTTTGCTATGCGATTTGGAATTTGTACATTAGACGAATTTTCCCTGCGGGGAAAAACCGTTCTCTGCCGCGTGGATATGAACCAACCCGTGGACCATGAAAACGGAACCTTAAAAAGCACAGCCCGCATTGAGGCTTGTGCTCCCACCTTAGCTGAGATTTCAAATGCCGGAGCCAAGCTGGTTGTTTTGGCCCACCAAGGCAGCGATATTGAATATAAAAACTTTTACACCACCCGTCCCCATGCTGACGTTTTATCCGGTCTTTTGGGGAAACCGGTTACCTTTGTCGAGGATGTTTGCGGCCCTACGGCCCGCGAGGCCATCCGTAACATGAAAGAGGGCGACATCATCCTCTTAGACAACGTTCGTTTTTGCTCAGAGGAGCAGACCTTGTTTGAAATGAAGCTGCGTCTCTCCCATGAGGAGCAGGCCAAAACCCAGGTGGTTACAAAGCTTGCGCCCTTAGCGGACCTCTATGTTTGCGACGCTTTTGCCGCGGCGCATCGTGACCAACCCACCTTGTGCGGTTTCGAGCAGGTTTTACCCTCTGCCATGGGACGCCTGTTTGAAAAGGAATATTGCGTCATCTCCGAGCTGATGGAGGCACCCCAGCGCCCCTGCACCTTTGTGCTGGGCGGTGCCAAAATTTCCGATGCCTTTTTGATGCTGGAAACCGTGTTGGCCGGCGGCGCGGCTGACCGTGTGCTGACAGGCGGCCTTGTCGGCAACATCCTGCTTTTGGCCAAGGGCGAAACCATCGGTCAGGCAAGTGTTGACTTTATCTATAAGAGTAACTATGAGGAATATATCGACAAAGCCCGGGTGCTCTATGAAAAATATGCCGACAAAATTGTGCTGCCGCATGACCTTGCCTATGTGGAAAACGGTCAGCGCAAGGAGTGTAAAATCGGCGCTGTTCCCTTAGCCATTGGTGCTGTTGATATCGGTTCTGAAACGGCAAAGGAATATGTAGACTATATCTTTGCCTCCAAAACTGTTTTTGTGAACGGCCCCATGGGCATCTTTGAAGAAGCACCCACAGAGCTCGGCACCAAGCTTGTGTTTGAGGCATTGGGCGACACGGATGCCTACACCGTTGTGGGTGGTGGCGACAGCGTAACGGCGGCTAAAAAGTACGAGGTCAATAAAAAAATCTCCTACATTTGTACCGGTGGCGGCGCACTCATCCGTTTTTTAACCGGCGAGGAACTGCCCGTTGTCAAAGCATTGCGTCATGCAGCCAAAACCTTTGGTGCGCGCTGACGGAAAGGAGCTTTTAATGGATATTTCAATTGGTTTTGCCAAGGAAAACATTTCGTTTTCCATTGACGATAAGAATTTAATTACCGTTCTTGAGCCCAATCCCCTGGATGGGCCCGTGGGTGGACGCAAAGAGGTTACACGCAGTCTGGAAAATCCCATTGGGGCGCCCCGCCTGTCACAGCTTGTTAAACCCGGCGAAAAGGTGGTTATGATTACAAGCGACATCACCCGTCCCGTGCCCAGCTACGATGTGATTCCCCCGATTTTAGATGAGCTTTCCTTGGCCGGTGTTCAGGATGAAGATATTACCCTGGTCTTTGCCTTGGGCTCTCATCGTGCTCACACCGAAGAAGAGCAAATCCGCCTGATTGGGCAAGAGGTTTTTGACCGCATTCACTGCCTCGATTTTGACCCTAATGATACCGTTTTGCTCGGTCATTCCTCCGCCGGAACCCCCTATGAGGTCTTTCGTCCGGTGGCAGAGGCAGACCGTCTCATTTGCATCGGCAACATTGAATTTCACTATTTTGCCGGCTATTCCGGCGGTGCCAAGGCGGTTATGCCGGGCGTTTGCAACCGCAGCTCCATTCAGTCCAACCACTCCATGATGATTCAGGAGGGCGCTGAAACCGGTCGGATTGAGGGAAACCCCGTCAGAAAAGATATTGATGAAGTGGCCGCTTTCCGTCCCATTGATTATATTGTCAATGTCGTTCTGGATGCGCACAAAAAAATCTTAAAGAGTTATGCAGGACACTATATTGAAGCGCATCGTGCGGGCTGTGCCTTTTTAGATACGCTCTACAAGGTGCCCATACAGGAAAAGGCCGACATTGTCATCGTTTCCGTTGGTGGCTATCCGAAGGACCTGAATCTCTATCAGGCGCAAAAGGGGCTGGATAATGCCAAGTTTGCCGTGAAAGACGGCGGCACCATCATCCTCTGCGCTTCCTGTAAGGAAGGTCTGGGCGAGGGTTGCTTTGAGCGGTGGATGACAGGCTTTGCGCCGGAGGAACGCATTACCCAGATTCGTAAGAATTTCCAGCTGGGCGGTCATAAGGCAGCGGCCATTGCCATGGTTGCCAAACAGGCTGACATCAGTCTTGTGAGCGAGCTCCCTGAGGACTTTGTGAAAAGTCTCTACCTGACGCCCTTTACGAGCCTTGATGATGCGCTTGCTTCTGCCTTCGCCAAATACGGCGAAGACGCACGTGTTATCGTAATGCCCTATGCAGGCTCAACTCTGCCAACCTACACTAAATGAAGTAAAATAAAAAAACGTGCCGGGGGTTGTTACCCTCAGCACGTTTTTTATGTTCCCTTATCGTCCACCCATCATGGGACGCAGGATAATTTTTTCATAGTTATCAATGGCATCCTGAATAATCCGCATCGCCGTTTCACGGGGTTTAACCTCATCCACCGCCGTTTCCTTGCCCTCTAAGTTTTTATAAACCGCGAAGAAGTGGCACATTTCGTCAAAAATGTGATTCGGCAATTGCCCAATATCCTTAAATTCGTTATAGGTCGGGTCTTCATAGGGGATGGCAATAATCTTTTCGTCATTGGCGCCATTATCCATCATGGTAATCACACCAATCGGATAGGCCCGCGCCATAGACATAGGCTCCAAGGCTTCGGAGCAGACCAAAAGCACATCCAGCGGGTCGCCGTCATCTCCCAGCGTTCTGGGAATAAAACCGTAATTGGCGGGATAGTGGGTGGACGTATATAAAATACGGTCAAGAATAATCAGCCCTGTTTCTTTATCAAGCTCATATTTTTTCTTACTGCCCTTGGTAATTTCAACAACACAGACAAAATCCTCCGGTTTAATGCGGGATGCTGAAATGTCATGCCAAATGTTTGCCACGAAAACCACTCCTTAGTTTGTAAACTCTGCTTTGCAAATTATCGATAATTTTATTATACTCCTTTTACCCTTTCTTGTCAAGTAAACAAGTACGGGCACCTCGTCCAGCCTGAATGCTTTTTATACTTTTTCCCATAGGCTATACAGAAAATTTTGTTCTTTTTAGTCACAATAGTACTTGATTATCCCTTTTGTTTATGCTAACATTAAAAATAGTGTTTATTATTTATACAGGGGTGACTAAAATGGAAGTTTTCTCCTTGACATTAACGCAAATGCTGATGATGTTTGTTTTTATTCTGATCGGCATTGTGCTCAATAAAAGCAGAATTTTGCCGGATAACACAGATATGGTGTTATCCCGTTTACACGTTTACGCCTTTGCACCGGCTCAAATCTGTTATGCCATGATGAAATACTGTACCGTCGAAGCCTTTAAGGAAAATGCTTTTCAGATTGGCTACGGTACTTTTTTCATCACGCTTGCCATTGTGATTTCCTATCCGCTATCGAGACTTTTTGTCAGAAAACCGAAGGAAAATCACGAAACCCTGGCCATAAGCGGTATTTATAAATACGGTTTAGCTTTTGCCAACAACGGTATCATCGGTAACTTTTTAGTGTTGGGGCTTTGGGGCACAGATATGCTGTTCCGCTATTCCATGTACCGCCTGCCCCTTGACATTTTAAGTTATCTCTGGGGTTTTTACGTGCTCCTGCCCAAGGACAGAAGCGTTCACCTGACAAAAAGCCTCATGCACAGCTTGTTGACCCCGCCCATCATCTGTTGTTTTTTAGGTATGATTTTAGGTCTGACCGGCATTGCAAAATTCATTCCCGAATTTATCGGCACTGCCTTTAACAACGCCTCCAACACGGTTGGACCCGTTGCCATGATAACGGCAGGCTTTGTCATTGGCCGGTATAATTTTAAGGACCTTTTGTCCCTCAAAAAAACATATTTGATGACGGCACTTCGCTTATTGATTTTGCCCGGTCTTTTCCTGACCGGCCTCACGCTGCTTAACGCACCCAAGGAAACCATCATGTTTACTCTGATTGCCTTTGCGTCTCCCATCGGCATGAACACCATTGTTGTGCCGGCCTCCTATGGCGGAGATACGCATATTGGCGCTTCCATGGTCATGATTTCCAACGTTTTATCGTGTCTGACCATCCCCCTGATGTTTATGATTTTTGTCGGTCAATTTTAGGATGTGAGGTCTTTTACATGTTAATTTTTAATTTAACATTAACGCAGATGCTGATGATGTTCCTCTTTATCGCCACCGGTATTCTGCTGCAAAAAACAAGAATTCTGCCGGATAACGCTGATATGACCATGTCCCGCTTACAGCTTTATGTGTTCACACCGGCACAGAACTTTTTTGCCATGTCCACCCATTGCTCGGTTAAAAACTTTGCAGATAATGCATATCTGATTGGCTTTGGCTTTGTCATCATCGTCGCATTCATCGTTCTTTCCTACCCTCTGTCTGCGTTGTTTGTTAAAGACCATGCCAAAAGCAAAGAACTTTCCTACCAGCGGAACATTTATAAATACGCCCTGGCTTACGGAAACTACTCTTATCTTGCCAACTTCATGATTTTAGGCATCTGGAATATGGACGTGCTCTTTAAGTATTCCATGTTTAAGCTGCCGCTTGACATCCTCTGCAACACCTGGGCCCTGTCCGTCTTAATTCCAAAGGGCGGCGTCGCAAAGGAACCGCCTATAAAAAAGCTGCTGCGCTCTTTCTCCACGCCACCGATTATCGCTCTTGTAGCCGGTATGATTGTGGGGCTGACCGGGCTTACAAAATATATTCCCGAATTCGTTAATTCCGCCATGGATAACGGCTCAAAATGCATGGGCCCCGTTGCCATGCTGATTGCCGGTTTTGTCATTGGCCGGTATCGCCTGCCCGATTTATTTTCCAGCGGGAAGATTTACATTCTCTCGGCTCTGCGCCTGATTATCCTGCCGGGAGCACTTCTTCTGTTGCTTCGTCTGATGCACGCAAGCTCTGATGTCATTACCTTCAGCTTGCTTTCCTGTGCCGTTCCCATCGGCATGAACACCATTGTGTATCCCGCAACCTTTGGCGGGGATACCCACACAGGCGCCTGCATGACCATGACGTCAAGCGTTCTGGCCGTTATCACTCTGCCCTTGATGTTTCTGCTGTTTATCGGGTGATGCAAAAAGCCTGAACGCAGCAACCAACGGAATAATTTTTGGACCTGTACAAAAAAACTATTGATTAATGTAGCGATTTATGGTAAAATGTTTTATATGCTTGAAATTTTTTCTGTTTCAGGCAATTTCCCCCTTTTGGTACATACCATGTCGGCTTTGTCTGCTGCCGTCATGAGCAAAAGGGATTCATCTTACAGGCAGACAGAAAGGACTAAATTATTATGTTCAAGAAAGTATTATGCTTTTCACTGGCCGTTATGATGTGCTTTGCACTGGTTGCTTGCGGCGGTGAAAAAACCAACACTGACGGAAAAACTTACACAATTGCAACTGATACAACGTTCCCGCCTTTTGAATATCAGGATGAAAACGGCGACTATGTTGGTATCGACATCGAGCTTTTAGCTGCCATCGCAGCAGACCAGGGCTTCCAGTATGAACTGCAACCCTTAGGCTTCGACGCTGCTTGCGCTGCTTTGGAATCCGGTCAGGCTGACGGTGTTATCGCCGGCATGAGCATTAAGCCTGAAAGAAAAGAGAAATATGATTTCTCCGATCCTTATTTTGATTCTGCTGTTATCGTTGCTGTTAAGGCTGATGCAGAATATGCTTCTTTGGAAGACTTAAAGGGTCAGACCATTGCTGTTAAGAATGGTACCGAAGGCGCTTCCTATGCTGAATCCATTGCTGCTGAATATGGCTTCACAGTTAAGACCTTTGAAGATTCTCCCACCATGTACATGGAAGTTACCACCGGTAACGCTGCTGCTTGCGTAGAGGACTACGAAATCATGCGTTTTGGCGTTGAGAACGGTAACGGCCTGAAAATGGTTGGCGAAAAGAACGTTGCTTCTTCTTATGGTTTTGCCGTACAGAAGGGTCAGAACCCCGAACTTCTGGAAATGTTCAACAAGGGTTTTGCTAACTTAAAAGCAAACGGCAAATATGATGAGATCTTAGCTAAATATTTACAGTAAGATTTTGAGTCTTTGCAGGCGCATTGAGACTCCCTCAGTGCGCCTGCTTTGAACAGACCTTGCCTGCACCCGACAGGTTGCGGGCTGGCTTTCGTCGTTGGTCAATTGCCTTCGACTCTTTTTTTGCTTTATAGCAACATTGTTCGTTAGGAGTTATGATGCATGGATTTTTTTAAAGTATTTGTTGAGGTTTTTCCCTCCTTGCTTAAAGGTCTGGGGGTAACCGTTCAGGTCACCGTCATTTCCTTGACTATCGCTTGTCTTCTGGGTATGACTGCATGCTTGATGGGAATGTCAAAGAGCTGGGTTCTTTCGGGAATATCCAAGATTTATGTCTGGATTATTCGCGGAACGCCTTTTATTGTGCAGCTTTTCATCGTATATTTTGGTATTCCGCAGTTTATCCAGCAGCTTGGCATCAATTTCAGATTAACCTCGTTCCAGGCGTCAGCCATCACGCTGAGCTTAAACGCCGGCGCTTATTTGTCTGAAATTTTCCGTGGCGGTATTCAGGCTGTGCCGGTGGGTCAGATGGAGGCAGCCCGCAGTTTAGGTTTGTCTCACGGTCGTGCAATGATTAAGGTCATTCTGCCACAGGCCCTGCGCATTTGCATTCCGTCCTTGGGTAATCAGTTCATCATTACCTTAAAGGATTCCTCGCTGGCTGCAACGATCGCCCTGACAGAAATTGTTTACATGGGTAAATTGTACGTGGGTCGCACTATGCAATCCTTTGCCACATACATGATTATTGGCTTGATGTATTTGGTTATCATTACAATTTTAACCAAAATTTTGAATGTGATAGAAAGGAGATTTGCCCATGGAACCGAAGGTTAAAATCAGCAATCTCCATAAATACTTTAGAAAAAATGAGGTTCTTCGTGGTATTGATTTAGAGGTGTATGAAGGAGAAGTTGTGTGCATCATTGGGCCCTCCGGCTCCGGTAAGTCTACGTTGCTTCGCTGCATCAACCTGCTGGAAAAACCCACAGATGGTGAGATTGTCGTTGATGGCTTCACCATCACGGACCCCAAAGCTGATGTTAATAAAATCAGACGGAATATCGGTATGGTGTTCCAGCAGTTTAATCTGTTCCCCCATTTAACCATTGAGGAAAACATCACCATGGCACCTGTGGATAACAAAATGCAGGATAAGAAAACCGCCAAGGAAAACGCCGCCAAGCTGATTGAGCGCGTCGGTCTTTCTGATAAGCTTTCTGCTTATCCGTCCACCTTATCCGGCGGCCAGCAACAGCGTGTTGCCATTGCCCGTGCCCTTGCCATGATGCCAGATGTTATGCTCTTTGATGAGCCTACCTCCGCCTTAGACCCTGAAATGGTCGGCGAGGTTTTAGCCGTTATGAAAGAGCTTGCAAACGATGGTATGACCATGATTGTTGTCACTCACGAAATGGGCTTTGCCCGCGAGGTTGCCGACAGAGTTATCTTCATTGATGACGGTGTTATCATGGAACAGGGAACACCTGAGGAAATTTTTGCAAACCCGAAAAATCCCCGCACTATCGACTTTTTGAACAAGGTTCTCTAAGAGACATAAAAGGCGAATGCTGTATAGCATTCGCCTTTTTTTATTTCTTAAAAATAGCCGCATGATGGCAAGCATCACGGCAAAATGTACCTTATATTCTACCCTACAAAATCCCCTTTGCGAAAAAGGAGGAGCAAGGAAGCAGGCGGATGTTTTTCTTGCAAAAGAAAAACGGAGCAAAGCGAACTTTGCTCCGACGTGGTGGAGACGAGGAGAATCGAACTCCTGTCCGAAAATATCGCAGCCTCAGGCTCTCCGAGTGCAGCTTGTGATCAGGATTCCCCCCACTGTCAGCTCACAAGCAAGCTGACAGCTTCGGTAGCTTCATTAATACCTGGTCGGCGCAAAGCTTAACCGACTCATGTTCACTGCAAAATGATGCCCTATCCCCGACCGCAGTCCTTCAGGGTAGGACAGCTGCCATTAATTAGGCAGCAGCTAATTCAGTGTTAGCGTTTAAATTTAAAAATTGCGGCTTTTATAGCGGCACCGCACCGCTACTCGCTCCCGGGACCTTAATATCCCCGTCGAAACCGTTGCGTCCCCATGTCTTTATTATACCCAAATCCGCTCCTCGTGTCAATAGAAATCCCCGGTATCTCTACCTTATATTCCCTCTGCCCCTTTTATTTTATTCAATTATTTAGCAAAAAGATGCAAATTGCATTGCATTTATTGGCAAAATACAATATAATAGGAGTATCAATACAGAAACAGTAAGGAAGAGAACACATGGCGAAAATTACAAGAGCAATGGACGCAGAAGGATTTGTCAGAATCAGTTTTATAGATAGTCGGGATATTGTTGAAACCGCCCGCGAGATTCACCACACTTCCCCCGTTGTTACGGCGGCTTTGGGGCGCACCTTGACCGTGACGGCCCTTTTGGGCTCTCTTTTTAAGGAGCCGGCCCACAATCTGACCGTTTACATTAAGGGTGACGGTCCCTTGGGCGGCATGGTGGCCACAGCAGACGGAGGTGGCATGGTTAAGGGATATCCCTATCAGCCATTGGTTGACCTGCCGCTTAAAAACGGAAAGCTGGATGTTGGCGGCGCCATCGGCAAAGGCTCTTTGGCCATTTCCCGTGATTTGGGCTTAAAAGACCCCTATGTAGGTCAGGTTCCCTTAGTAACAGGCGAAATCGCCGAAGATTTTACCTATTATTTTGCTAAATCTGAGCAAATTCCCACGGCGATTGCCTTGGGCGTTTTGGTGGAGAAAGACCTATCTGTTCGTCAAGCCGGTGGCTTTATTGTGCAGCTCATGCCGGGCGCGCCGGATTCCGTGGCCGCTGTGATTGAAGAAAATCTGGCCTCTCTTCCCCCCGTGACAACGCTTTTAGAGCAAAACATGAGCCCCGAGGACATTATCGTGATGGTTCTGGCGGGCCTGTTCGTGAAAATCTTAGACCCTTTGGAGTATGAATACCGCTGTGATTGCAGCATAGAAAAAATTACGAAAGCTTTAATCAGCTTAGGGGCGGAAGAACTGTCCGACATGATTGAAAAGGACAAGGGTGCGGAGCTCACATGCCAGTTCTGTCCTAAGGTGTATCGTTTTAACAGCGAGGAATTGCAGGCTCTTTATGACTCAGCCAAGCAATAAGCACGCATAGAGTATCGAAAAACACAGGAGGCAATTACCATGCAAATTATTATTGTCGGCGACGGCAAGGTTGGTATGACATTAACAGAATACCTTTCCTTAGAGGGTTATGATATTACGGTTATTGACAATAACCCCAAAGTCATTAACACCGTGGTGGCTACCTATGATGTTATCGGCATCAGCGGAAACGGTGCCAATTATGACGTTTTAACGGAAGCCGGTGCGGCAAAAGCAGACCTTTTGATTGCTGCCACAAGCTCGGATGAACTCAATATTTTAAGTTGCCTGATGGCAAAAAAGATAGGCACAAAGCACACGATTGCAAGAGTCCGCAATCCTGAATATGCCCAGCAGCTTGTGTTCTTACGTGAAGAACTGGGCCTTAGCATGGTTGTTAACCCTGAGTTTGAGGCCGCGCGTGAAATCTCCCGTATTCTCCGCTTCCCCTCTGCCATTAAAATAGACTATTTTTCCAAAGGCCGTGTGGATTTAGCTGAAATTAAGTTGCCTGAAAACGGGTACTTAGCCGGAAAGAGACTCTCCGATTTATATAAAATCTGTAGGGATAAAATTTTGATTTGCGCCGTTCAGCGCGGCGAAGAAGTTATCATTCCTGACGGTCAATTTTTGTTGGCCGCAGGCGATAAAATTCACATCACAGGTTCCCACAGCGCCTTAGCATCCTTTTTTAAGGCCATCGGTATGTTTAAGGAGAAATCAAAACATGTTTTAATCATTGGTGGCGGCATGATCGCCTTCTATTTGGCACGTCAATTGACCGACATTGGTGTTGATGTTAAAATTATTGAGCAAAAAGAAGAACGCTGCATGGCGCTTTCCGAAGCGCTTCCCAAGGCAACCATTATCTGTGGTGACGGAACCGACCAGGCCACCTTGCTCGAAGAGGGCATTGAAAATTCAGATGCCTGCGTTGCGCTCACAGGTATTGACGAGGAAAACATTATTATTTCTCTCTATGGTCAGGGGCTTGGCATCGGCAAGGTGATCGCCAAAATTGACCGCATTTCCTTTATGGATATGGTGGAAAGCGTGGGCATTGAAAGCATCATTTCGCCGAAATATATTACCGCTAACCGCATTGTCCGCTATGTTCGTGCCATGCAAAATTCCGGCGAATCCAGCATGAAAACCCTCTATAAAATCGTTAACAATCAGGTTGAAGCCCTGGAGTTTTCCATTCCGCAGGACTCCTTTTATACAAATATACCCTTGAAAGATTTGAACACGAAAAAGGGCATTCTGATTGCAGCCATCATCCGCCATGGCCGGCTGATTATTCCCAGCGGTCAGGATCACATAGAAGCTAAGGACAGTATTATTGTTGTGGCCGCAGCGAGAGACCGCATCACAAATTTAGAAGACATTTTTAATAGATAAAAGGCGGGTTTGCCTTTTTCTTACCTTTTCCTCAGGAGGCGTTTCCTATATGAATTACAAAATGGTTGCCCACCTAATCGGGCGCATCATGCTTGTCATGGCCATTTTTATGTGTTTACCCTTGCTGATTGCCGTAATTAAGCAGGAAGACACCATAAGCGGCTTTTTAATCTCGATCGGTGTGCATGCCGGCATCGGCCTGTTGTTCGGATTAAAGCGGCCGAACCATACCGAATTATATGCTAAAGAAGGTGCCGTTGTGGTTGGCCTCGGTTGGCTGATCACCTCCCTGTTAGGCGCTCTTCCCTTTTACATCAGCGGCGAAATCCCCAGCTATATCAACGCTTTTTTTGAAACCGTTTCCGGCTTCACCACAACCGGTGCCAGCATTTTACGAAATATTGAAGGCTTATCGCAAAGTGCCTTGTTCTGGCGCAGCTTTACCCATTGGATTGGTGGCATGGGTGTGCTTGTTTTCGTTCTGGCCATTATGCCGAAATCGCACGCCAGCCAGTCCATTCACATCATGCGCGCCGAGTCCCCCGGCCCGCAGGTTGGAAAGCTGGTGTCCCGCATGCGAAACACCGCCCGTATTCTCTACGGGATTTATATCGCCTTAACGCTTCTGGAAATTCTGAGCTTGAAGCTCGTTGGCATGCCTTGGTTTGACAGCGTTCTGCATTCCTTTGCAACAGCCGGTACAGGCGGTTTTTCTATTAAGAACGCCAGCATTGCCGCCTATGACAGCGCCTCTGTGGACCTTATTATCTCCGTTTTTATGACCCTTTTCGGCATTAACTTTTCCTTGTTTTACCTGATTTTAACCGGCAATATTTTGCAGGCATTAAAAAGCGAGGAATTGCATTGGTATCTTGGCATTATTGCCACGGCCACCTTGCTCATCTCCCTGAACATTTTGCCCCAATATCAGACCTTTTTGGAAGCGCTTCGCTATGCTTTCTTCCAGGTTGCGTCCATCACCACCACCACAGGCTTTATCACGGCGGATTATGAGGCCTGGCCTATCTTTTCCCAATCCATTCTGATACTGCTGATGTTCTTCGGTGCCTGTGCCGGCTCTACCGGCGGCGGCATCAAAGTGTCCCGCATACTCATTTTGGGAAAAGTGGCCTTTCGTGAACTGCGGCAGCAGCTTCGTCCCCGTTCTGTGACCGCCTTAAAGCTCGAAGGCAAGCAGCTTGATTCCGGGGTTGTTGCCGGCGTTATGGCCTACATGTCCATTTATACCTTTATTATTGTAATTTCGATTATTTTGTTAGGCCTTGACGATTTTTCTTATACCAGCAATTTCTCCGCCGTTATAACCTGCGTCAACAACGTAGGCCCAGGCCTTGGTGCGGTTGGTCCTTCGCGCAACTTTGCTCTGTATTCCGATTTTTCAAAGATAATTTTATCCATTGACATGTTAGCCGGCCGTTTGGAGCTTATCCCCATCGTTATGCTCCTGTCGCCCGCCACCTGGAAACGGCGCTAAAACAACTCGATAAAGGAGCGTCCCTACTATGCCACATATAACGCTTAAAATGTACAAAGGTCGAACAGAAGCGCAAAAACAAGCCGTTTGTGACGCTTTGAATCAGACCTTGCAGGACACGCTGGGATGCAGCGAGGAGGCCATCAGCGTTTCCATTTTTGAATATGACCCCGCTGATTGGGCCAACCAGGTGTTTTATCCTGAAATCATGGCGGAGGAAGATAAGCTATACAAAAAACCGGGCTACAAGCCCTGATGAAAAAAGCGATGCAAAAAGTCGGTTTCCCATAGGACGAAATCGGTTTTGCATCGCTTTTTTTATTCTGTTATGATAACGGCAACAGGGCATCCCTCGGCCGCTTCCGAAACGCAGGCTTCCTGCGACGGCTCCGGCTGTGCTATAACCTTGGCCGTGCCGTCGTCACCCATGTCAAAAACCTCCGGACAGGTGCTTGTGCACAGACCGCAGCTGATGCAGCCTTCGATGATTGTGACCTTCATCGTATTCCTCCCGTTTTTTCTTTTGCCCTTAGGATGCTTCCTTTTCCTTTTTTTATACGAAAAAAATAACACCCCCGTTTTGTTGCAACGGGGGTGTTGTTTACAAGTCGCTTACTGGGCTGCCATTTTGCTCAGGAATTCCTTTTCCATTTCCAGAATGTCTTCCAGCCAATAGATGCCCAAATCCAGCGCTGAATACAGACTTTCTCGCTCTGCTTTCTTGGTCAGACGCGCCGTTTTAATGCTCTCGCCGTTTTTTTCAAGCAGCTCAACGGTTACCTTGGAGGCAACATTTAGATCCTTAATGGGTTTTGTGTCCATAATCGTAAAACGGGCAATAAAATTTTCATTAAAATCGCCGTAATACAGAACATTACCGTCACGTAACAAGGGTTTACCTTCGTATAATAAACATTCCTTTGCTTTCTTAGCCATTTGCTTCTCCCATCTGCTGCCTGAGGCAGCCTGTATTTTTATTCTTCCAGTTCTTTTAAGGTTGAAAGATCAATGTCCTGCTCCCGATTGCGTTTGGGCGCGTCCTTAATCACAACCAAATCAGAAACTTTACATTCGTGCACAATTTCATCGTTTCCGTTTTTCATTTTAACATTGGCAACACCCTTTAAGAGCGTTGTTGAAACCACAACACCGCGACCCTGCGGTGTCTCCACCACAGCACCGACGTTAGGGGTTTCACGAATCAAGGCTTCATACGCCTCCTGCTCATATTTTAAGCAGCACATCAGCCTGCCGCAGGTGCCTGAAATCTTGGTGGGGTTGAGTGACAACGACTGTTCCTTGGCCATTTTAATGGAAACAGGTTCAAAATCACCTAAAAATTGAGAGCAGCACAAGGGTCTGCCGCAAATACCCAATCCGCCGCGCATCTTCGCCTCATCACGAACGCCAATCTGCCGCAGCTCAATGCGGGTGCGGAAGACCGAGGCCAAATCCTTGACCAGCTGACGAAAATCAACGCGCCCCTCGGCCGTGAAATAAAAAAGAATTTTGCTTCTGTCAAACGTATATTCAACATCAATCAAATTCATATCGAGCTTGTTTGCCAAAATCTTGGAAGCACAAATCTGATAGGCTTCCTTTTCCTTCTTTTTGTTTTCCTCCAAAACCTGCAAATCAGCCGCTGTGGCTGGGCGAACAATCTTTTTAATGGGCATGGAAAACTTTTCTTCATCAATCTCCCGTTCTGCTATAGCCACGGTTCCACACTCAGTTCCCCGAGCTGTTTCTACAATAACGCCATCTCCTAACGAAAATTTTTTCCCGTCAGGATCAAAATAATAGATCTTACCTACTGATTTGAATCGAACTCCGATTACCTTGATCATGAATTTCCTCCTGTATTCTCGTTACAAGCTCAAGCGATGCAGCACCCAGGCCTGCATTACTCTGCATCCGTTCCCGAAAACGAATCAGCGCCTCCATGGAACGAACCAGACCTTTCGCTGAAAGAGCCTCAGAGAAAGCCTTGACGGCATTTTTTTTATCACTGCAAATCAAATGTGCCCCCGTTTCCACAGCCACACGCAGGCAATCACGGAAAAAGAGCAACATAAAATCAATCACGTCTGAAAGTTCTTCTGCGTGACCTGTCAGAAGCTGATGCATGTCAACCACCGCAGCCTTATGCTGCACCATGTCCTGCAACGTGTCAATGGTTTCACAATACAGCGCGTAAAATTTGTCATCACAGAGCATGGTTAGCCCACGACCGATATTCCCCTGAGAAAAGCTTGCTGCTAAATCCTTACGGTTTGCCTCCCCTTTTGACAGGGACATAAAATAGTCCGTAACCCGGGTGTTGGGCAAGGGCAGAAGCTGCAATTTCAGGCAACGGGACCGCACCGTTTCCAGCAGTTGATTTTGCGCCTTGGTCAAAATCAAAAAAACGACATAGGCAGGCGGCTCCTCTAAAATTTTAAGCAACGCATTTTGGGCATCATCCGTCATGGTTTCGCCGTCTTCAATGATGAACACCTTGCGCCGAGAAGAAAACGGACGCACATACGCCTCTTTAACAATTTGTTCCCGCACCTGGTCAATGCCGATGGTTTTTTTATCCTCCGGCACCATGATGCGAATCACATCCGGGTGCGCATCAGCACCCAAAAGCCGACAGGACGGGCAGGAAAGACAAGGCTTTCCATCCACGGGATTTTGACATAAAAGGGCTGCCACAAAAGGCAGGACCACCGTCTTTTTACCAATCCCCTCCGGCCCGCAAAACATATAGGCACTCACGACTTTATCACGCAAAACGGCTGCTTGCAGCTTTTCGCAAATGCGCTCGTGACCTATCACAGACTGATAATCAAACCTTTTCAAAGCGCTCCACATCCACTACAAAAATAGTTGCGCCGCCGGTTTCAATTTCCTCGGGATAGGAAGCATAGTCGCTGCCAATGGTGCCCATAAACGGTTCCGGCGTAAAAATAATCTGTTTTCTCTTCATGCTGTGCTTTGCGATGATATCCATAACCTGTTGCACACTTTCTTCCTCAACACCGGCTAACAGTGTTGTGTTTCCGGCACGCAGAAAACCGCCGGTGGACGCCATTTTTGTTACGGAATAACCGGCTTTATTGAGTTCCCGCATAACTAAATTACCATCTTCATTGCTGACAATTGCAAATACAAGTTTCATAACTGGCCTCCATTCTGCCGCATTGCGGCTCTATGTTATTGTTTTTCACACAACGAAATCATAAATTCAGCCAAATCCCTTGCCGCATCAGGCTTGGAAAGGATATCCATGTTCCGTTTAAGCATCTGCATTTTGAAGGGATGTTGTAGCATCTGGTAGACTGCCTCTGTCACAGGAAACGTATCGCTGACAGCCATTGCCAGACCGTTATTTAACATATATTCCTTGTTCCGGTCTTCCTGGCCGGGTATCGGGTCCATCATGATAATCGGCAGATTTTTCGCCAGTGCCTCCGACGTTGACAGGCCGCCCGGCTTCGTGATGATGCAGTCCGCCGCATCCATCAGGGTTGACACCTCATGGGTGTAGCCATAGGTGATAATGGTTTTGGTTTTCGCCATGGCATCGATGCGCGCTTTGAGTTTTTTATTATTGCCACAAACAACAATCACCTGAAACTCTTCCGGCATGCTGTCAAGGCTGCGAATCGCATCAAAAACGTCGTTGCCGTAACCCATGGAACCCATCATCATCAAAACCGTAAAGCCGGCGGGGATGCCTAAAATGGCTCTTGCCTCCTGTTGCGGCATTTTGGTTACAAACTTCGGCTGAATGGGAATCCCAAAGGGTTTCAACTTAGAAAGCGGCAAGCCTTTTTTCGTGGCCTGATACTCCAAAAGCTCCGAAGCGGTTACATAATAATCAACGTCCGCATCCTCCCAGAAAGGGTGCAGCGCAAAATCTGTCACAATCGCGATAATCTTAGCACGGATGGGATATTTTTTTCTGAGATAGGTCAGCGCAATCGCTGAAACAACATGGGTCGCAACAATCACATCCGGATCGTAATGTTTCAGGTATTTCAGCAGCTTTCTGTTGAGGATTGATTTCACAACTCTCCCCATACCCGAATTTTTCGAATGGTCGCGCCTGTCTGCCAAATCGTAAAAAGTCCCGTAGGCCTTAGGCATCATTTTCGTTGAAAGCAAATACCCTTTTTGCAGAGATTCCGCCAGCATCGGGCTCACATAATCGACAATATCCAAAAATCTGCACTCAACGTCCTTATGATCGGAAAACGCTTCTGTAACAGCTTTTGCCGCCTGATGATGCCCCTGTCCTGTGGGGACAGATAAAAATAACACTCTCATCGCAACACACCCTCATTCCACGTCGGTTTTCTAAAATAAACCGGGAATGTTCAGACCACCCGTTATGCCTGCCATGCCGGATTCCATCATCTCGGATGCCTTGGCACCGGCTTCGTTAACGGCCGCTACAATTAAATCCTCTAACATTTCAATATCATCCGGGTCCACAATTTCCGGCTTTAAGCTAACAGAAACCAAATCGCGGTTGCCCTTCATGGTAACCGTCACGGCACCACCACCGGCGGTTGCTGTTACGGTTTTTTCACTTAATTCATTTTGCAGATTAAGCATTTCCTCCTGCATCTGTTGTACACGCTGCATCATAGCGGCTTTATTCTGATTACCGCCGCCACCAGTAAATTTATTCGGTTTACCCATTTTGCACTCCATTTCTGTTGCCGCTTGGCAACGACTGTCTTGCTCTTTAACTCAAATAATTTCAATTTCATCATGCTCCCGACCCATGGCCAGAAGCTTTTCAAACGCATCCTCGCTCTTTGGTTCGCCCACTTCTTTATCGGACAGGCAACGAAGAAGCATACCCTCTCCAAAAACTGATTGAACCGCCTGCAAAAGCAATTCCATGTGGGCTGCCTTGGAGACAACCATTTTGCTCATGGACGCATCTTTTGCATAAACAAGGGAAAATTGTCCGCCCACCATCATGGGCGTTGCACGGTTCACATGCGGCAAAATCGGGGCGCCGCCATGAGACCGCAAATAGCCTTTGATTTCTTCAAAGGCAGCTGTTATATCATCCCGGGATGCTGCCACCTCGGCCGGTGCCGGTGTTTCCTCTGCCGATGGCTCTGCCACGGCCGGCACCTCGTGCGCAGCCTCAGGTTCTACCGCCCAGGGTAAATCCTCTTCCGGTTCTTTTGTTTCGACTTTCTTATCCTGTTTTTGTGGCGCGGCCACCATAGTCCCTTCTGCCACCTTTTGCTCCATATCGGCCATGCGGGCACACAGCGCCTCCAAGGAGTTTTCGTAGGCCGGCTGGGAAAGCTTGACAAGCGCCAGTTCGTACACGATGCGTCCGTATCCTGTAAACTTAGCATCGCGCACAGCTTCATTCATCAGTTTTAAGCCGTAAATCAATTTTTCCTTGGTAAATTTCTTCGCCAGAGCCTGCATTCTTTGCAGCTGTGCCTGCGAGGTGTTCAAAATCGCCTCCGGCTTCTGGCTGAGCTTTACCACCAAAATATCGCGCAAAAAACGGGTCAGGCGGTTCATGAAAACCTCCGGCTCCTTGCCGTTTTCAATCACACTGTCCAAAACGGAAAGGGCCTCGCCGCCATCACTATCACAAAAGGCTTCACACATTCTGAACAAGGCATCATAATCGGTTATGCCGATAACGGAAAGCATATCCTCATAGCTGACAGCCTCTTCTGTGTAGCCCAGTACCTGCTCTAAAATACTCAGCGCATCGCGCATTGAACCGTCGCCCAGCTCTGCAATCATGGCCAGGGCCTCCGGTGCCACCTCTCGGCCGGCCGCCTTGGTAATCCGCTCCAGGCGCGATACGATAGACTCCCGGGTGATACGCTTAAAATCAAACCGCTGACAACGGGACAGAACCGTTTGCGGCACTTTGTTTAGCTCCGTTGTCGCTAAAATAAATAACACATGTGCCGGTGGCTCTTCCAGCGTTTTTAAGAGCGCATTAAACGCCTGGGTCGTTACCATGTGTACCTCATCAATGATATACACTTTCTTACGGCAACGGCTGGGCAGAAACGCCACATCGTCAATCAGTTCACGAATATTTTCAACCTTATTGCGGGAAGCACCGTCCATCTCCACAACATCTAAGATGCTGTCATCCAAAATGCCCTTGCAAATTTCACATTCGTTGCAGGGGTTTCCGTCAACGGGGTGCAGACAGTTCACCGCACGGGCTAAAATCTTGGCCGTTGAGGTTTTACCCGTTCCACGGGTGCCGCAGAACAGATAGGCATGAGCCAGATTGCCTGTTTTTATTTCATTACGCAGGGTTTGTGTAATATGCTCCTGTCCGGCCACATCATCAAAGGTCATGGGACGCCAGGTTCTGTACAACGCTTGATAGGCCATGACAAACACCTTCCCTCTATCTGCTGATACGAAAAATCCGCTCATACGGGCGGACTCAAATACTCTCTTTTTTCACACCGGGTAGTCCTGCATCACATTTAAGACTCCGTTTATCGCTGCTTGGTTCCCCACCTGACGAGGTTCGCGGGCTCAAATTGCGCAGGACCCGGCCGACAACGCTTGCGCGCTGAACGCAAAATTAAAAGCAAACAAACTGCTAAAAACAGTTCTGTTACGCAGGCTTTAACCTGTTTATATTGTACCACATATTGAAGAAACTTTCAACATTTTTTTGTGTGCTGCCCTTTTTTAATATTCGGTCACATTCTTCAAAAAAGCGGCAATACGTTCATTTTCTGTGTTGCTGAAAATCTCCTCAGGTGTTCCCTCCTGCAAAACAACGCCGTCATCCATAAACAGAATTTTGTCGGAAACCTCTTTGGCAAAGTTCATTTCATGGGTAACAATCACCATGGTGGTGTCCTGTTTTGCAAGCTGCTTGATAACCTTCAAAACCTCGCCCGTAAGCTCAGGGTCAAGAGCGGAGGTGGGTTCGTCAAAGCAGAGAATATCGGGGTTAAGCGCTAAGGCTCTGGCGATGGCAACACGCTGCTGCTGACCGCCGGAAAGCTGGCAGGGATAGCTTTCCACCTTATCGGAAAGCCCTACCTTTTCAATGAGTTCAAGCGCCTTTTTCTCGATGTTTTCCTGTGTATCAAACTTTAACAAAGAGGGCGCTAATGTAATATTTTTCAAAACATTATACTGTGGAAACAAATTAAAGGACTGAAACACCAATCCGAAATGCAAACGCATGTCACGGATATGCTGGTCGCTCATTTTATTCTTTTCCGCACCGTCATAAATCACTTTATCGTGTACAGAAATGGTGCCACCTTCTGCAAATTCCAAAAAATTCAGGCAACGAAGCAGGGTTGTTTTACCGCTGCCGGAAGACCCGATAATGGAAAGCACATCGCCTTTTTCAATTGAAAAATTGATTCCCTTCAAAACTTCGACCTTGCCGAAGCTTTTAACCAGGTTCTTAACTTCTAATATAGGCATAGTTTTAACTCCTGAAATAACTCATTTTCTTTTCGATATAGCCAAACAAAAGTGTTAAGACGCCGCAGAACAACAGGTAATATACGGCTGTGTAGAACAACGGCCACAAAAGTCCGTCCGACTTAACGAACTTCTGGGCATTCCAGATGATTTCGTAAACCATAACCACACGGGCTAAGGACGTATCCTTAACCAATGTAATAATTTCGTTGCTCATAGGCGGCACAATCCGCTTGATAACCTGAAGCAGGACAATTTTGAAGAAAATCTGCGTTTTCGTCATGCCCAGAACCTGCCCCGCCTCATACTGACCACGGCTGATGGACTCAATTCCGCCACGGTAAATTTCCGAAAAGTAGCAGGAATAGTTGATGACAAAAGCAACCATAACGGCAAAAAAGCGGTCAAAAACCTGCCAGGTTGCAAGCCACTCTATCAGAAAGCCGGATGCAGCGCCCGTTGCAAGCAGTTTACTTGCCCAGGTACCAATAAGCCCCGGTCCGTAATAAATCACAATCAATTGAAGCATCAAGGGCGTTCCGCGAATGATCCACACAAAAACCTTCACAATCCATTTCACGGGACGAATACGGCTCATAGAGCCAAAGCAGATAAGTAGCCCAAGGGGTAAGGAAAACAACAAAGTGAGCGCAAACAATCTGCAAGTTACAAGCATGCCCTCAAACAGTTTAAGAGAGACTTCCACAAACATACAAATTACCTCATAATTTATGTAAAGGCAACAGACACAAAAACGCCTGCTGCCTTTACACTAAAATCAAATCGACCTAAACTTATTTAACCATTGCATTGGCCATTGTCAGGTCAATGATGCATGCATCGCAGGAACCGCTGGTAACCTCTAAGAGAGCATCGGTCTGTGTGCCAACTTCTGTTACATTAGCAAATGCGTTTTCTTCTGCAGCAGCAGCGCCGGCGGAACCGGATTCAACAGCAAAGGAAAGCTCTGCCATGGAAGCAGCATCAGCATAGTCTGCTGCTTTATCGGCTGCCATAACAACAACCTGTGCGTTCTTAACATAAGCAGCGGAACAGCTTGTGTTTTTAAGAACATCTTCAGAAATGGTCATACCGTTCCAGATACAGTCAATGGCCTTGGATTCCAAAGCAACGAACTTGTTGTCCCAGTCAATTTCAACGAACTCAGCAGTAACACCCAGCTTCTCGCAAACAGCCAGAGCAAATTCTGTGTCAAAGCCGGTCCAGTTGTCTTCTGCATCCTTAAAGTTCATGGGCTCGTAATCGGTGATACCGATAACCAGCTTGCCGTTAGCCTTAACATAGTCAACGTCAGCTAAGGTTGCCTCTTCCTCTTCTGCAGGAGCAAGGTCAGATAAGGTCAGTTCATACTTAGCGGCCAGTTCGTCTAAAACGCCGGCTTCTTTCAGTTCAGCCATGTAACCGTTGACAACAGCTGTCAGGTCAGAACCTTTTCTGAAACCGATGCCGTACTCTTCGCTGGTCAGTTCGCAAGCGATGGCCAGATCAGCATCTGTGCCTGCCGGTGTTGTTTTAGCGGCACAACCTGCCAAAGCCAGAACCAGCATGATTGAGATCAATGCCATTGATAAAATCTTTTTCATCTTGAAAACCTCTTTTCTCTTTTTTTGTCTACATATTTTATGTAACTCATTTATTTTACTATAAATCCCCTGTTAAGTAAAGTGCTTTCGCGGTTTTTTCAAAAATTTACATCCAAACGATTGTTATTTTCCTTTCACAGCGCAAACGACAAAAAACGGACCTCCCACAAAGGAAAGTCCGTTTTTTCATTTATCCTTTATCCCAGCTCTTTAATAGACGCCCGCACAAAGCCGTTCCCCACGGAAACATCGAGACGCAACACGCGGTCTGTGCTGTTCCGAAACTGCATGTCCAGGCTGCCGTAATTCACCGCTGCATCCTCTCCCAAAGGCGCATACTGGACCTCTTTCTGGTGATCGTGGCGCTCCACAATTAAAAGACCGGCCGCCTTGGCCGCCTGATAGATAGTCGTGCTGACCTGACACACGCCACCGCCACAGCCTTCCTCTTTTTGCTGATTCACAATAATCGGTGCCGGCTTGTAGCCCTTTTCTTCTGTTCTGGCTCCTAAGGCCCCGTTAAAGGAAAACAGCTCGTTGGGTGCAAGCTGCGTTCCGTTCAGGGTTTGCACCGCCAGCTTAATGTTATCAATCCGTTCACTGTCCCAGTCCAGAATTTCAGTTTCTGCATAGGAAAGCTCGGCAGGCTCTGACTCTTCCTCTGTTGGCATAGCCTCCTGTGTGGTGCCCGTTTCCGGCATTCGCTCCTGCTTTTCCGGCTGCTCGGCGCAACCTGCCAACAGCATAAAAAGCAGCAAAACAGAAAAAAGGATGCTTGTTCCCTTGTTCATAATGCGCCCTCGCTTTTCATTGGTTTTCTATATTGTTACTATGTCACAATGTGCCCTCTTTATACCCGACAATTTCATCCATTTTGTATCCTGCTGCCTGCTTTATGAAAGTTTTTGAAAAAACTGTTTTATTTTCCCACGCTCTGTGATACAATAAAAATACAAAACGCTTACAAAGGGGGTTTTCCTGTGGAAAAATCAAAATCTGTTCAAGACTCTGTGACCGAAATGGCTGAGCTTGTGCTTCCTAATGACGTTAATCTTTTATATAACTTAAAAGGCGGCAGGCTGATGCATTGGATTGACATTGCCGCTGCATTGACAGCGTCCCGTCACTCCAACTTGAATGTTGCCACCGTTTCCGTCGAAAACCTGAATTTCAAATATCCCATCAAGCTGGGAGAAATGGTGCGCCTTGTGGCAAAATTAGAATCTGTGGGCAACAGCTCCATGAAAATTCAGGTTACGGTGTACTCGGAAAACCTGCAAACGGGCAAAGTGACCATGACAAACGAGGCACACCTCGTGTTTGTGGCGCTGGATGAAAACGGGCGTCCCAGCCGCGTGCCCCGTCTGCACGAGTAAAAATCAGAAAAAGGGTTACAACAAATTGTTGTAACCCTTTTTTTATGCCGCAACCAGCCTGGCCGCTATGACTGTCATATCATCTTTTGCCACACCGCCGGAGGATGAAAGCGCGGCCTCCAAAATGTCATCAGCAAGCTTCTGTGCATTCTCGCCGTTAAACTGCCGTATCAGTTCGCTGAGGCTGTTTTTTCCGTCGCGGGACAAGGCATCGCTGATGCCGTCCGTAACCAACACAACAAAATCGCCCTCTTTGGCGTATTTTAAGTCGCAATCTGCCTCAACAGAGCAAACAATGCCCGCAGGCAGGGATGAACAATGCACGGTTTCCACCGCATCTCCGCTTTTAACATAGGATTGGCTGGCGCCAATTTTAATAAATTCCAGCGCCCCGCTATATAAATTAACAAGACACAAATCAGCGGTTGAAAAGCTTTCTCGGTCCGTATTCACCATTAAAATGCTGTTCATCAGTTTGAGCGCCGTTTCCTTATCAAAGCCTGCGGTTAAAAGCCGCCGTAATAAATCCACTGTCATATTGCTCTGTGCTTCGGCCTCGCTGCCCTGACCCATGCCGTCAGAAAGGGCGAGGACATATTTCCCGTCAGCGGAAACAGAAAGCAGATGATGGTCGCCGCAAACATCCTTGCCGCTGCTTGCCATCTGCGCCAGCCCTGCCTCCATGGTGTAGCGTGTTTGCTCAATAAACCGGAGCCGTAAACCCTCTTCGGTCTGACGGGCAGACATGCGCAGCATCGGCACTTTCAGCGCCGCACTCAGCACAATGCCCACCTGCCCGATCAGGTCTTTTTGTCCTTCTTCAGCATTCACGGTAAGACTCACCTCAACAGCATCGCTGCCCGTGACCCGCAGAGACTGTGTGCTAATACCATTTCGGTCAAGGGCTGCCATCAGCTTCCGTTCCAGATAAATCCCCTCTGATGGTTCTAAAAGAAGCTCCTGTTTTAAGTGCGACAAAACCGAGGAGATGTTCCGGAACTGCTCCGCCACAAGATGCCGGCTTTCTAAAACCCGCCCTGCCCAAAGCGCATTGACCCGATGAATTTCGTATTGCCGGTTCAGCACCTCTAAAAAAAGGTCTAACCGGATGCAATCTTCCTTAAAGGGCAGGGGCACATCCGATAGCTCCGCCCGAGAGCGCCACTCCATTTTTTCATATAGCGAAAGCAGATTGCGTCTGGTTTCATTATAGTCCTTTTGCCAACAATAATGCTGCAAGGAGCAATCACGACAAACCTGTTCCGCCGTTTTATCAAACAGCGGCCCCGGGTCGCGCATCTGCGCGTTGATGCGTCCGTCCACGGCCTCGTTAAAAACATCGGACAGGGCCGAAAAAGAGCTGGCTGCCGTCATCAGTCTGTCTGCCATAATGTCCCGCAGACGGCTTGCCGAATCCTCTGCATAGGTGGGCGATTGCACCAGTTCACCGAAAACCGCGAGCCAGCCATCCGGCAGGGCAAAAAGCAGGATGCCCGCCGCAATGACATGATATGATGCAATGACGGTATCCACAGCGCCGTTATAGTAAAGCATAACGGCCGCATTGGTAACCAAAAACCCGAGAATCACGCCGATGCGCCCCCGTTTTTGCAGCAGTCCCGCGCACAGAGCACTCACGGCATAGGTCGCCACCACCTGCGCCGGCAACACCACAGTCAGGCTGTTGGCAAGGCCAAACAACACACCGGCTGCACAGCTCAGCGGAAAGCCGCAGGTCAGCGCCGTTATCAAAATAAGGGCCACGCTGATAGTATGGGCCACGCCCTCGAGCGCGCTGACAGAAGAAAGGCTGATAACGGTGCCGCCGCAAAGCACCAAAAGACTCAGCGTTTCAGCGGGCTCAAAGGTCTTTCGGTTTGGCAGACTCCGCACCACATCAAACGCTTTGCGAAAGGCAAAAAAAGATAAAAAAGACAAGACAGATTCCAAAATTTGAAACAAAAAATCATAGAGCAAAAACCCTTCCACAAGGTTCATGACAAGACCGGTTACAAACAGAGAAAGAGCCGCCACAAGACCGTAAAGAAACGGTCTTGTCCGAAATTCCTGCTCCATTAAAAAGGAGGTGGCGGCACTGATGACGAGGGCTGCTATATACTTTATGATGTAAAGCCGCATGCCCGCCGACAAAAAACCGAGACAAACCGCCGCAAAAGAAAGAGCCCGCTTGTTTTTGGGAAAAATCGCCGCATAGTAGGATATCCCAAAAGGAGATATCATCCCAAACAAAAAAACCTTACTCAGTAAAAAACAAAAAATGGCTTCCACAAAATCAGAAAATTGCAGCTGATATCTTTTTTTCTTCGGTTGTTTGACAGGAATCCCCATGCGCTTATAGGATTGTATTTCTTGATTTGTCATATGTATGCCTCCATGGAAATTTTTGGTATTTCCATTATATACCATTTTTCTTGCATTTTTTGTCGGTTTTTGCGGGAGGCCCGAAAAAACTTTTTGCTTTTTTTCGACTTTTTTTTCACTAAAATATTCCGTTAAAAAATTATATTTTTGTTTTCTTTTATGAAAAAATATGATATACTGTATATAGGTCTATGCATAGCTTATGCTGAGTACGGAAAGAACATCATAGGAGGCTCTGCTTTGAAAGAGAAAATTTTTACCATACCCCTGACTGATTCCTTTGCCGAGGGCGGCGAATGCCCCTTTTGCACGCTGGAAAAAAAACTGGAAGCAGAACAGGTCAGTTATGCCCTGGGGGCGTCCATGATGGAGCCGGACAGCCGGATTCTATCCAACGAAAAAGGCTACTGCCGGAGACACTATGAGATGATGAGTGGCGAGGGGAACGCTTTGTCTCTTGCCCTCGTTTTAGAAACTCATCTTTCTGCGTTAATTGAAAAACTGGAAACCGCCGTCGCATCGCCCGAGCCCAAAAGCGGATTGTTCAAAAAAACCGAGGTGCCGGATGCTCTTCCCGCTTTGTTAGAGGCGCAGGAAGCAAGCTGCCTGATTTGTGAAAAACTGCATAACACCTTAGAAAAATTTGCCGAAGTCTTTTGGTATCTGTATAAAAGAGAGGCCGCTTTCCGGGAAACGGTTGCCGCCTGTCAGGGCTTTTGCCTGCCTCACTTTAAGCTCCTTTTGGAGTGTGCATCTCATGAGCTTTCCGGCAAGGCGCTCAGCGAGGGGAAAAAGGCCATAACCGAGCTGGAGCTGACCCACTTAAAGCGCTTGCAGGGCGAGGTCAACTGGTTCACCAAAAAATTTGACTATCGCTATCAGGATGAGCCCTGGAACAATGCCAAAGATGCACCGAAGCGTGCCATGGAAAAGCTGGCAAAATTCTTATAACAACATACGGATGTGAGTATATGGCTATCGTCATTGGTTTAACCGGCGGTACAGGCACGGGCAAAAGCACCGTCTCCGCCTATTTACAAACAAAAGCTGCACAGATTATTGATGCTGACCGCATTGCCCGCAAGTTGACAGAGCCGGGCTCTTCCGCAAGTGCGGCTATTATAAACGCATTCCCCTCTGTTGCCCTCCCGGATGGCTCTTTTGACCGCAAGGCTCTGGGGGCTCTTGTGTTTTCTGACTTTGGTGCCCGAGACCGCTTAAACAGCCTGGTCCATCCCGCTGTTTTACAGGAAATTAAGCGGCAGCTTTCTGCTAGTCAAGCGTCCCTCGTTGTGGTGGATGCGCCCCTTTTATTTGAGTGTGGCTTAGACAGCCTCTGCCATGTTACTATCGGCATAATTGCCGACAGAGCACGCCGCTTAGAGCGCATAACGGCACGAGACGCTCTTTCCCCCGCGGCTGCCTCGGCACGCATCAAAGCGCAGCCTGAGGATGACTTTTACCGCTCCCGTTGTGATTATATTCTGGAAAACAACACAGACACTAACGACCTGTATCAAAAAATTGATGTGATATTAAAGGAGCTTGCCCCGTGAAAATCAAGTGGAAAAAATGGGTTTTACTATTGATTGTCTTTGTGCTTTTGCTGAACACAACCACAATCGCACGCGTTTTTTACCCTGTTAAATATATGAACTACATAAAAGAATCCTGCGAGATGTATCAGGTGGACCCCTATCTCATTATGAGCATCATCAAGTCTGAAAGCAATTTTAAGAAAGATGCGGTGTCCCGCAAAAACGCAACCGGCCTGATGCAAATCATGGAACCCACGGCGTATTGGCTCGCCGAGCGAAATGGTCTTTCCGGCTTTGACTACGAAAACATTACCGACCCCGCCATAAACATCCAGTTGGGTTGCAGCTATGTGGCGTATCTTTTGGAGCTCTATGACGGGGACGAAAAGAACGCCTTAGCCGCCTACAACGCAGGCGAGGGGACGGTCAGCCGCTGGCTGTCTGACCCCAAATGTTCAAACGACGGGAAAACCCTCCACTTTATTCCCTATCCCGAAACCAGACACTATATCCGCCAGGTCAGCGCAAACAAAAAGGTATATACGTGGCTGTACGAGGTTCGTTCCGCTGTCATTGTCTGATTGTTAGGAGGAACTGTAATGAAATATGTTCGTCTCGCCCTCCTGGTTATGCTGCTTTTCTGTTTGGCAGCCGGTCTTATGCAACCCGGAGCATATCACAAGACTGTGTATCTGATGGACACGCTCTGCACCGTCACGGTCTACGGTAGCAATGCCGAAGCGGCCACAAATGCCGTCTTTGCCCGCCTGCATGAAATTGACAAAAAATGTAACGCGCATCAGCCCGAAAGTGACTTGTCACGCCTAAATGATGCCCCCTCAGGCATCCCGGTTCCGCTGGATGATGAGCTTTACTTTTTACTGCAACAATCGTTGGACTTCGGCAGGCTGTCCGGCGGGCATTTTGACGTTACCCTGCTCCCCGTTTCAAAGCTCTGGGGCTTTGGTGCGGAGATCCCCAAGCTTCCCGCCCGGGAGGCCATTGAAAATGCATTATCAAAAACAGGAACGGACAAGCTGATCGTAGATGATACGCAAAAAACCGTCACCAAGCTTACAGACGGCGTCTGTTTTGACCTGGGCGCCGTTGTGAAAGGCTATGCTGCTGACGAGGCCGTGCGCATCTTACAACAGCACGGTGTAGAGCACGCCTTTTTGGATTTGGGCGGCAACATTGCCGTTATGGGCGGAAAACCCCAAAGCTTCCTGCAAAGGCTTTTGGGCGGCAAAAAAACAACTGACTTTGCCATTGGCGTGCAAAAGCCGGATGCCGTTCGCGGCACTGTGGCCGAAACCGTCTTTTTGTCTGACGGTTTTGTGGTAACCTCCGGCTCCTATGAGCGTTTTTTTGAAGAAAACGGCAAACGGTTTCACCATATTTTAGACCCGAAAACCGGCTATCCTGCTGAGAGCGGATTCCAAAGCGTGACCATTGTTTCCAAAAGCGGCCTGACTGCCGACATGGCATCAACGGCGCTCTTTGTGGCAGGCAAGGAAGAACTTCCCGCCGTGTATGCCCTTTGTGATGAAATCATCTCCATTGATGATGCCGGGGCCCTGCAATACGTAAAGAGAGGGGACGACCATGAATAAACCGAAATTTTTGATTATTGACGCCAACAGCATTATTAATCGTGCTTTTTACGGCATTCGCCTCCTCACGACTAAGGACGGCACCTTTACCAATGCTGTCTATGGCTTTTTGAATATTTTTTACAAGTTCAAGGAAGAAATCAAGCCCGACTATATTGCCGCGGCCTTTGACCTAAAAGCACCCACCTTCCGTCATAAAATGTTTGATGGCTATAAGGCCACCCGCAAGCCCATGCCGGAGGAGTTGCGTCCGCAGCTTCCTTTGCTCAAAGAGGTCCTTTCGGCGCTTTCCATTCCTGTTTTGGAACTTGAGGGCTTTGAAGCGGATGATATCATTGGCACGGTGGCCCAGCAATGCACGGAAAAAGACATTGCCTGCATGATTTTAACCGGCGATAAGGATGACTTGCAGCTGGCAACGGAGGATAATAAAATCTATCTGGTGACGACCCGCATGGGCAACACCGAAACAGAGGTTTTTGACAGCCACCATGTGTTTGAAAAATATGGCGTGACCCCCAAAGAATTTATTGATGTAAAAGCCATCATGGGCGACACATCTGATAACATTCCCGGTGTTCGCGGCATTGGCGAAAAAGGGGCCCTTGACCTTATCAGCCGTTTTAAGAGCTTAGATAACATCTATGCAAACATTGATTCGGACCAAATGACAAAGGCGACGCGCAACAAACTCATGGAGCATCGTGAAACGGCCTTTTTGTCCCGCACCCTTGCCACCATTGATTGCAACGTCCCGCTTTCTGTTGATTTTGATGCTGCCAGGGAGCAGACGGGGGATATCGCCGCTCTGCGGAGCTTATACACCCGTCTGGAATTTAAGAGCTTTTTGAAAAAATTGCCGCAGGATGAAACCGTGCAGACAGAACAGGCAGATGCACCTGAATGCATGCTCAAAGAACTGACAGCAAAAGAACTCTCCGCCGCTTTATCCTTTGAAACGGCGTATTATCTTTTAGATGCATCCGGTGGACAGGTTTATGTCACAGAGGACGGCGAGACCATTCTGACAGCTCCTCTGTCCGGCGACTGTCTGCCTGTTTGGAAAAGCTTTTTTGAAAATAGCAGGATTAAAAAAATAACCCATGGCAGTAAGGAGCATTTTCTGTTCTTCCACCATTTGGGCATTGCTTTTTGCGGCGCCGATTTCGACATTGCTGTCGCGGCCTACCTTGCTGAGCCATCCCGTCGGGATTACGATATCCCCTCCCTCTGCTTTGACCTTTTGGGCGTGACTCTGGCAGAAGAGAGCACGGGCGAGCAGCTTTCCTTTGAGGCCGCGCCAAGCTCCGATACCAAACAGTTTGCCGACCAATGCGCGCTGCTTGTCGCGCTGCAATCCTGCCTGCAAAACCGTTTGGAACAAGAGGGTTCTCTGTCTCTGTTTCATGACATTGAAATGCCTCTGGTGGAGGTTTTGGCCTCCCTGCAAGAGGTAGGCATTTTAGTAGATAAAGACAAGTTATCAGAATTTGGCGCCCTGCTGAAAGCACAGATTGCCGTTTTGACCGAGGAGATTTATGCGCTCTCCGGCGAAGCCTTTAACATCAACTCTCCCAAGCAACTGGGCGTGATTCTCTTTGAAAAATTAGGCTTAAAAAGCTCCAAGAAAACAAAAACGGGCTATTCCACAAACGCCGCCGCTTTGGAAAAACTGGTGGGCGTGCATCCCATTATTGAAAAGATTTTAGAATACCGCCAACTGACCAAGTTAAATTCCACCTATGTTGACGGCTTGCAGGATGTGATTGCCCCGGACGGCCGCATTCATTCCAATTTCCACCAAACCGTAACGGTTACGGGGCGCATCAGCTCCTCAGAGCCCAACCTGCAAAACATCCCCATTCGCACAGAACTGGGACGGGAAATGCGTAAAATGTTCGTAGCACCCGCCGGACACGTTTTTTTGGATGCCGACTACTCACAAATTGAGCTTCGTGTTCTGGCACACATTGCAGGGGACGAAGTTATGACTGCGGCTTTCACCGCAGGAGAGGATATTCACACAAGCACCGCTGCCAAGCTGTTCGGTACATCTCCTGATGCTGTGACCCCGCAGATGCGCACCGCTGCCAAGGCTGTTAATTTCGGTCTGATTTACGGTAAGGGCGAATTTTCTCTGGCACAGGATTTAGGCATCTCCATGCGGGAGGCCAAAGCCTACATCGCAGATTATTTGGGCAGCTTCCCCAAAGTGCAAAGCTACATGAAAACCGTTGTGGAGGACGCTAAGAAAAACGGTTATGTAACCACGCTGTTTGGTCGCCGCAGAGCCCTGCCCGAGCTTTCTTCGTCAAACTTCCAGCTTCGCTCTTTTGGCGAGCGTGCCGCCTTAAATACACCCATTCAGGGAACCGCGGCAGACATTATCAAGCTGGCCATGATTCGGGTTTATAAACGGCTGCAGCAGGAAGGGCTTGCAGCCCGCCTGTTGCTTCAGGTGCACGACGAATTAATCGTCGAAGCGCCCATAGAGGAGCTTACCATTGCCTCTGCCATCCTGCGGGAGGAAATGGAGGGGGCTGTTTCCTTATCGGTTCCCCTGGCCGTGGATATGCACAGCGGCAACAGTTGGTTTGATGCCAAATAAAATTTGTCTGTAATACAGCAGAAAGGAGCGCCCCATGTCATTTTCAAGTGAAATTAAAACGGAACTTTGCAATCTTCCCCTCTCTTCGGCCTGCTGCAATCGGGCAGAGCTTGCCGGACTGGCTGCGCTCTGTGGCACTCTGCTTTCTGAATCAGCCGGTGGCGGTCTGCGTTTTCGAACGGAGAACGAGGCTGTTGCACAGAAAATTGAAACCTTGCTTTCCTCCCTCATGGGCATCACAGCGAAGCAACGTCGCATTCGCAAGAAAAATGAGGGATATATTTACACGCTTCATATCGAAGGTGGCGAAGGCTTTGTGCGCCTGATGAAAACCCTGGGCTTTTGGCAGGACGGGCGCGTCAAGTTTTGTGCCAACCCCTTTATAACCGCTGAATCCTGCTGCCGACGTTCCTTTTTGCGTGGTGCTTTTTTAGGCAGCGGCTCTGCCAGCGCACCGCAAAAAAGCTACCATCTGGAAATCGAAACGCATCATCGGGATTTGGCGGCCGACATTGTGCAGCTTTTTATGGATGAACAGCTTGCGGCTCGTTCTGTCATTCGCAAGTCAAATTATGTGATTTATATTAAGGACAGCGAAGAAATTGCCGATGCACTCACTGCCTTAGGCGCAACGGACTCAGCGCTGAATTTGTATTACATTAAAATTGAAAAAAACATGAAAAATAAAATCAACCGTCGGGTGAACTGTGAAACCGCTAACCTGACCAAAACCGCCAATGCCGCAGCGCAGCAGATTGTGGCGATTCAAAAGGTTTTGCGCTCGCCTCTTTCAGCCTCCCTGTCGCAGGGGCACTTAGAGCTGGCGCAGCTTCGTCTGGAAAATCCGGAGGCAAGCCTTGCAGAGCTGGCCGCCATGATGGAAAAACCCATCAGCAAATCCGGTGTCAGCCGCCGCCTGCAAAAAATGATTGATTTGGCGGAGGGTCTGTAAAAAAAGAGAGGTTTTTTATGACGCAGCAAGGAATTGTAACCGAAACAAAAGGTGATATGGCCACCGTATCTGTCCTGCGAATGTCCGCCTGCGGTGGGCGTTGCAGCGAGTGCGGCGGTGCTTGTCACGCCAAAAAACACAGCGCCTCGGCTCACAATCCGCTGGGGGCCAAAGCAGGTGAGCGCGTCATCATTTCCGCCTCCGATGCAGCTGTTTTGGGCAGCGCTTTTTTACTGTATGGTCTGCCCCTTTTACTGTTCTTTGGAGGCTTCATGGTGTTTTACACCCTCTCAAACCGTGAAGGACTCAGCATTCTTCTTGCCCTTTTAACGGCTGCTATCTCCTGCATCGGTTTACATTTTTTAGATAAGCACGTTGCGCCTAAGTTAGAGATTACCGCTATTGTAGACACCGATACTATCATTTCATCATAAAGGAGAATCCCCATGGCCTTTGACGGATTGGTTATCCGCGCCCTGACGCTGGAATTAAATGAAAAATTAGAAAACGCACGTCTGGATAAGATTTATCAGCCGGAAGCGGACGAGCTTTTGCTCTCTCTGCACGGCCCCGGCGGTGCTTATAAGCTGACCCTGTCGGCTAACGCCTCCATCCCCCGTGTGGCGCTGACAGAAGAAACCAAGGAAAACCCCATGGTTGCTCCCATGTTTTGCATGCTTTTACGCAAGCATCTGGGGTCTGCCCACCTGCTCCAAGTCCGTCAACCTGCTTTGGAACGGCTCATGGCCTTTGATTTTGAAACCCGCAACGAATTAGGCGACCGGGTTCAAAAATCCTTAGTGGTTGAAATTATGGGTCGCCATTCCAACATTATTTTAGTGGACGAAAACGGTCGCATTGCTGACAGCATCAAGCGCATTGACTTTTCCGTCAGCTCCAAGCGCCAGATTTTGCCCGGTCTGCCCTACGAGATGCCGCCTGCCCAAAACAAAATTGACCCCCTAACCTGCGGCTTAGACGGCTATGTCGCCGCCCTGAGGGACTTTCCCGAAAACCTGCGGATTGATAAAGCGCTCCTTGCCTGTTTTCAGGGCATCAGCCCCCTGGTGGCGCGGGAAATTGCCTTTTTGGCCCTGGGCGAAACCGATTCCTTGCTGAAAAATCTCTCCTACGGTCAGCTTTTGGATGTGGGAACGGCTATGCAGAAGCTCCTTTCGTCCTTAAAAAACGGGCAGGCACAGCCCTGCTGTATCACGGATACCAAGACGGACAAACTGATGGAATTTGCCGCCGTCCCCATTACGCAATACGGCGACGGTGCTCGTGTGGAAACAGCAGATTCCATGGGCTTTTTAATCAGCCGCTTTTACCGTGAGCGGGACAAAAAGGAGCAGATGCTCCGCAAAAGCGCAGACCTTCTGAGGCTGGTGGGCAACCATATTGAACGTGCCGCAAAGAAGCTGCAGCGCCAAACTGCTGAAATGGCGGAAACAGAGAAAAAAGAGGAATGGCGTCAATGCGGCGAGCTGATTACAGCGCATGTATATCAAATGGAAAAGGGCATGAAAAGCCTTCGTGTGCAAAATTATTTTGACGAAGCCCTGCCCATGATTGTGATTCCCTTAGACGAAACCCTGTCGCCTGCTGCCAACGCACAGCGGTACTTCAAAAAATATAACAAAGCCAAAACCGCCGCCGAGGAACTGACCCGGCAAATGGCTCTGGCAAGCGCTGAGCTTTCCTACTTAGAAAGCGTTGAGGAGTCGCTTTTGCGGGCAGAATCTTCTGCTCAGCTTTCGCAAATTGCAGATGAACTCTCTGAGCAAGGCTACTTAAAACGCCCCCGCGGCGACAAACGAAAAAAAGAAACCAAAGCCAGCCCCACGGAGTTAAAAACCAAAGACGGCTTTGTCCTTTTGCTTGGTAAAAACAATCGCCAGAACGACTACCTCACCTGCCGTCTTGCCCAAAACAAAGACCTTTGGTTTCACACAAAAAACATTCCCGGCTCTCATGTGGTGTTGAAATTTGAGCAGGACCGTCCCTTTACCGATGAGGCTATTTTGGAGGCTGCCGGACTTGCCGCCTTTTACTCCAAGGCAAAAGATTCGGCGCAGGTGCCCGTTGACTACACAGAGATTAAAAACGTTAAAAAACCCGCAGGCGCAAAGCCCGGCTATGTGATTTACACCACAAACCGCACGGTTTATGTCACCCCTGCAACGCTATAAAACAATAAAAGAGGCTGTAACAAAACGCATTTTGTTACAGCCTCTTTTTTATTCTATCTCGACAATTTTTATATTTTCTGCGCTATATCCCGTTGTGCTGATGGCGGCATCCCGTAAAACCGCAGCATCCACCTCGTTAAGACCCTGACTTTGGACGGCAATACTAATCAGGTTTTCTCCCATGAAAACAACCGTATCTCCGTATTTTTTAGCCCGAATCAGGTTTTCAATCATAACTTCCTTTTCGGCATAATCCACCAATCTGTGAATTTCATCTTCGGCTTCTTTTCGCGCAGCCTTATCTGTGTTTTGCGCATCCAAAATTTTTGTCAGCATATCCATCGCTTCGCTGCGCTTAACATCCCGCTCAAGCTTTGCCTGTGAAAAATAGTCGCTTCCTGCGGCTGTGGTCCTGCTTTCCGGCTCCGTCTCTTCTACATCCGTTTGAGGCGGCTCTGATGTGCTGACCATTTGCGCCTCGCCGATTTTTTTGGAAACCTCGCTGTAAACGGCGGTCACATCTGGGTCCACACTGCCTTGCTGAAAATTCCAGTTTAAGTACCCCGCAATACCAATGAGCAACATCAGCGCCAGGGCCGTCATTTGCTTTCTGTGGAGAATGACCATACGTTTTTTTGGCTCTCCCTGCTTTTTGCGCTTTACGTTTGTTACAAGTTCACGTAGTTTCATTGTTGTCCTCCTGTTTTTTACGTCTTACGATTTTTCTAAAACCTCAATTCGATGTAACGATACCCCTAAAACCGCCCGCACTGCGCTGATTATGCGGTTTCTGTTATCGTTCCTTTGTGTGCCCTCGGCTACAATTAAAACGCCCGCAACCCTTGGCGTTCCGGTTTTGGAGATGACCGGCGTCTGCGTGCCGCTCGCCTCACTTTGCAGGGCCAGCGTTCCCTCTGATTGACTGGCTGTTTCATAAAGAGAGCCGTCCTCTGTTTTTTTGTCATCCGTCCGTTCGTTGCGAACATAGTAGCTTTCCCCGCCATCTTCCAAGGTAATCATCACGCTGACATGTTTAAGCCCCCCGGCAGTGGATAAAATTTTAGAAAGACGCTCTTCCAGCTCCTGTGCATATCGCTCGCTCTGTGTTGCGACGCCGGCTTCTCTAGAGGCAGGCGACTGCTTTTTAGCCGCACCGAAAGAGGGGAGGCATAAAAGCCCTATCCCTACCATCAATATGATGACAAGCCCTTTTGTATGCGTCATTTTTGAAAAAATTTGTTTATAATCTATCTTCATGGATTAACAATGTCCTCCTCAAAGCCAAATTTTTCTGATACAAAAGCGGCTATTTCAGCACTGTGCGGTTCAAGCAAAACCCTGTGGATGCCCGTAATCTGCCCTGCCTCATTCACTATGCAGTGAACACGGCAGCTGACACTTTTCCCAAAATGACTGTAAACCTCCTGAGAGATAGAAAGAGCCAATCTCCTTTCAAATGTTTCGGCAATATACGGTCGGGGCGACAGACCCTCGAAGCTGTGTTCATCAATGTACAGATGCGGAATGGCCAGCTGACTGCTGTAATGAGGCAGATTTTGCAGCGGATGCAGAATTACCAGCATGACAAGAAGACCAATGACAATACGGATATATTTTTTACTGCTTGTGCCTGGAATTAAATTTTCTAAAACCAGTGCAATGATGGAAATAATGATGATAGATGTGATATACGATGTAAAAATTTTCATGGTATCCCTCTTTTGTGTCGGCTTAGATGGTCAGGCGTCCCAAAAGCGCCAGGCTGATAATAAACATAACCGTTACCATGAGTAAAATGGAAAAAATCAGGGTAACATTAGCGGATAGCTCTGACAGAAGCTGAACAATGCGTTTATCCGTTGCGGGTTCTGCTGCGCCGGAGGCAAAGCGAAACAGCAAAGAACAGGTCAAAATTTTAACCAGGGGCAAACAGCAAAGGAACACAAGGCCCAGACACCCAACCAGACCTACGGCGCCGCGAATGGCCCGAACGCTTGCCAAAACGGTTTCCGCGGATTCAGCCAAAACAGACCCCACAAGGGGAACAAAGTTACAAAGGGCATATTTCATCGTGCGGCCGGCAATGCCTACGGCTGCCGTGTTTGCCGTGCTGTGAATGCCCAAAATGCCCACAAAAACGGTCAGCGAAAGCCCCAATATCCATTTAACAACGAGGCTCATGACCTCGATGAGTCTTGTTATGTGAAAGCGTCCGCCCAGGGCCCCCACAACGGAAAGGGCGGTGGTGATCATAATCATGGGTAATAAGAAGTTTTTACAAATGGCAACAAAGCCCTGCATGGCTACAAACAGTCCCGGATAAAAGTCAGCCGAAACCATGCCCGTGACCGATAACGAAGCCATGGCAGGCATTAAAGCGGCAACAAACAAAACCATTTTGTCAATCGCGCCCACCGCCGTGTCGCAAAGCTCCGTGACCAGACTGACCGCTATGCCGGCAACCGAAGCAAAGCAGGCCAAAAAACTGATGCCGCTGACGCCCTCTGCACCCTCGCCCTGTTGCAGCGTGCATAAAACACCTGCCAAAACAGACAGGACGATAAGCTTAACCAAAAGGCCGATGTGCCCTTGCAGTTCCTGAAAAATCAGCTCTGCCAGGCTTTTCAAAACAGATTCAAAAGAGAAGCTGAGCTTGCCGCTCAGCACCTTTTCCGTAGTGTCCCGAAAGTCAAAACCGGGGACGGACAAGTCCCGTGCCTCTGACAATACATCCTGCAAAATGGCTTGTGTGGGATCCCCCTCCGCGCTGACAGTCCACCAAGAACCAAGCAACAAAAAGAGCAGGAAAAGCGGCACCAAACGCAACATTTTCATTTGTTTTCCTCCTGATTCTATGACGTGGGAAGAATGCCAATCAGTAGATTTAAGATGGCTGTTATGATGGGAATGCTGCTTACAACAATCAGCAGCTTGCCCGCCAGCTCAATGTTCTGAGCAATCATTTTCTGCCCTGCATCCTCACAAAGAGCGCTGCCAAAATGCGTTATGTAGGCAATCCCGATAATCCGCAAAATTGTGCCAATGTAGTCTGTGTTAAGCTCTAAACGTGCAGAAAGCATGCCAATTAAATCGAAAACATAGGTAATGTCCCGCACAATCATGTAAAAAATAACGGTGGCGGTCACAATGCTTACACAAAGCGAAAAGGCAGGTTTTGTTTCTTTGAGAATGAGCGCGGCGACAGAACCGGACAGGGCGATGCCTACAATTTTGATCATATCTGTAAACATCTCTATAAGTTAAAAATAGCTTTAATGGTCTGAAACAGATAGTTGATTTCGTTGAGCATCATAAGAAGCACAACAATCAATCCGGCCAGCGTCGTCATCATGGCCTGCTCTTCCCGACCTGAACGAATTAAGAGCTGATTGAGCACGCTGACAACAATGCCAATGGCCGCAATTTTGAAAATTAACTCAACACCCATAGAGCTTCTTCCTTTCTGTGATTTTAGAAATTTACAACAGCATAATCACAATGAGAACGCCCAAAAGAGCGCCTAAGGTTTTCGTGTTTTTTTCTTTTTGTGCGCTGTCCTTTTTCATGGCTTCAAGCAGCTGTCTGATTTCTTCTGCGCCGCGCGCTAAGCGGTCCGCCTCTATGTCAGAATCAGCCTGTCCCAAGCGGCTGCCCAGCGTGTTAAATAGGCTTTTAACGGCAGCGGGCAAGTGGTACGTTGTGACGTAAGCCTCCGCGGCCTCTTGCCAAAGGACGCGAAACGGTTGTGACTTTTTTTCATCCAATAACTCTTTTAGTTTTTCTGCAAAGGGCCGCGCCGGTGCGTTTTCGTCTTCTGCCAGATGCGCCAGAAGTGACGGTAACGGTTCTAAAGAAAACCGAATCAGGCGGGCAAGCTCCATCAAAAATAAGCATAGTTCCTCTATGGAACGATAGCGCTCCTGCTCCCGACGGACAAGAGAAAAACCCATGGCCGTACAGGCAAGAACAACAAGCACACTGCCCACAAGCTTAACAATCATCGGCATGAAGCTCCTTTACGGCGAGTATTGCAGGGCGGTTTTGCTCGCGCCCCAATAAAATTGCAATGTCAAACAAGTTGCACAGCGCCGGATGGGTTTGACGGATGGACTCTATGTTGTCGCCATGAATGCTGGCGATGAGCCGCGCACCGCAGGAAGAAACATGATGCAGGGCCATAATGTCCGCTTCGCCTCCCAGCTCGTCGGTTATGACAATCTCGGGGGACAAACTTCGTATCGAAAGCATCATGCCTACTGATTTAGGAAATCTGTCCAGCACGTCGGTTTGCAGGCCCACATCAAATTGTGGCACGCCTTCGTAGCTGCCGGCAATTTCTGAGCGCTCGTCCACAATACAAAGCTTAAAATCGGCGGAAAAAATGCGGGCTAGGTCCCGCAGAAGCGTTGTTTTTCCGCAGGCGGGCGGACCGATAAGCAGGGTGTTTTGCACCCGTCCGTTGTGCAAAAGCCGTGGTGCCACAGCCTCGGCACAGCCCCTATATGCATGGGCAATCCGCAGGTTGATGCCGGCAATATTGGTAAGGCCCGCAGCTTGTCCGTCCCGCAGAACCGCCCGCCCTGCAAGACCTGCCCGATGACCGCCGCGCAGGGTGACAAAGCCGTCTTTTATGTCATCTAAATGGGCATAAACCGAGTGCTGGCAAAGAGTGGACGCCAGCGCGCCAATGTCTGCCCGACCAATGGTTTTTGCCTGACTTATGTCCTCCGTTTCGCCGCCCAAGGCGCTGAGATAGCGCACCTTTCCCCCGCCGTAAAGCATGATGGGGCGCTCTGTGCGAAAGCGAATTTCTTCCAAAGCAGAAAAGGAAACCGATGCAAAAAGACGGCGATACGGCGTTGTTAACTGTTCTAAAATCATTTTTTTGCATGTGTTCATGTGTTCACCTCTTGCGTGCATGTATCTTATGCTTATGAGCCCCGCCCGCATTTTAGAACCTAAAATGAAAAGCAGGGCTGCAAAATTGCAGCCCTGCCCGCCTTATTCTGCTTAGTCGTTGCAGCAGCAGGAAATAAGGATGATGATTAAGATGATCCACAGACAGCTGTTGTTGCCGAAACCACCAAACAAATTGTTATTGCATCCCATCATTGCGACCTCCTTTTTTGTGTTATACTACATACTATGCCAAAACAAAAAAGTGGTGCATGATTGGTTTTTTGTTATGTTGCTTAACGAAAAGATATTGATTTACGGGGAAAATGGTGTATAATATAATTAGAAAAATAAGGACTACAATTTACAAAGGAGTTACAGTATGAGAATCCGTTTGATTCTTGGAATATGGGCCTGCAAGGCAGGCATTATGATCAGCCGTTTGCTGGGAAAAGGCGGCACCTCCATGCCGGGAAAACTGGCCTTTGCCATTTGTCCCGCCATTTTGAGCCTGCTCTCGGCTCAGGTTAAAAAGGACATTATTGTGGTTTGCGGTACCAACGGAAAAACCACAACCAACAATTTGCTGGCGGCTTTTATCCGCTCTTGCGGTCACAAGGTGGTTTGTAACGACAAGGGCGCCAATATGATTTGGGGTGTTTGCTGCGCCTTTGCTGAGCAGGCAAGCCTTTGGGGCAAACTCTCGGCGGATTTTGCCTGCCTTGAGGTGGATGAAGCGTCAGCCGTTAAGGTTCTGCAACATGTAAAGCCCAAAACCATGGTGATGACCAATCTGTTCCGCGACCAGCTTGACCGCTATGGAGACATTGAAACAACGGTTGATTTCCTGCGTCGGGCGCTTTCTCTTTCTCCTGACACAAGGCTGCTGCTGAACGGCGACGACCCGCTGGTGGCGGCTTTTGGCGAAAATACCGACAGAGAATGCCTCTATATGAGCGTGGATGAGGATACGGGCCTGGGTGTTGACGATGCCAAAGACGGGCGTTTTTGTTCTTTCTGCGGTGCACCCCTCCGTTATGACTATTATCATTACAGCCAGCTTGGAAATTTTAGTTGCACAGGTTGCAGCTTTAAGCGGCACGAGCCTGATTTTAAGGTGAGCGAGGTTTCCCTGCATGACGGGCTGACGTTCTGCTTAGAATATAATGAAAAAAAAGAACCGTTTGCGGTGAGCTACCGCGGTTTTTATAATGTCTATAACATTGCGCTTTCCTATGCTGCCGCGCTGATTTCCATGGGCGAGGCGCCGGATTATCAGGCGGTTTTAGCGGCCTATAAGCCGCAGGTGGGCCGCATGGAGAGCTTTACCATCGGTTCAAAAGACGTGATTTTGAACATGGCTAAAAATCCTGCCGGCTTTAATCAGGCTATTGCAACCCTTTTGCAGGACAGCCGTGAAAAGGACATTCTTATTGCCGTGAACGATAACGAGTCTGACGGTCAGGACATCACCTGGCTTTGGGATGTCAGCTTTGAAAGTCTGCAAAATGCAGGCGTAAAGCGCCTCGTTGTCAGCGGTCTGCGGGCCGACGAGCTGATGCTGCGCCTTAAATACGCCGGTTTTGCAGAAAACACGCAAATCAAATGCCATGAGCTGCAACAGGCGGTGGATGCGGCAGCAGGTGGAGACGCACCGGTTTGTTACATGCTGGCCAATTACACAGCCGTGTTCCCCATTCAGAAAATTTTGAAGGAAACGGAGGGGCAAAGCCATGGAGCGTAAAGGATTGATCATTGGACACTTGTTTCCTGATTTATTGAATTTATATGGTGACAAGGGCAACATTCTCTCCCTGCAAAACCGACTTTTGTGGCGGGGCTATGAGGCGGAGATTGTTTGCATTGAAGAAAATGATACCATTGATTTTGCACGTTTTGATATCGTGTATTTAGGTGGCGGCTCAGACCGTGCCGAGCTTTTGGTTTTAGAAAAATTGCGCCCCTACCGGGATGCGCTGCATCGCTATACCGAAGCAGGAGGCGTCTTGCTCGCAACCTGCGGTGGCTATGAAATGCTTGGAACGTCCCTGATGCTCTGCGGACAAAGCACAGAGGGGCTTTCACTTTTAGATGTGCGCACCGAGGCAGGGCCAAACCGGCTAATCGGTAACGTTGTTGCCGAAACGGTGTTAGATGGCAGCGCCTTGGATATTGTTGGTTTTGAAAACCATAGCGGACGCACCTTTTTGGGTGACTGCAAGGGGTTTGCCAAGATTGTGAGCGGCTTTGGAAACAACGGAGAGGACGGAACCTGCGGCGCCGTTTACCGGAATGTTTTAGGCACGCATCTGCATGGTCCGCTTCTTCCGAAAAACCCTGCGCTGACAGATTATCTTTTACAAAGAGCTTTGCTTAGAAAATACGGTGAGGCCGAGCTTTTGCCTCTTGATGACAAGGCAGAGCAGGAAGCACATGATTATGCCTGCAAGCGCTTTGGCAAAGAATAAGGAGGGATTTCCGTGGAAAAGAAACGTAAGGAATGGACAAAATATATCAGCATTTTCCTTTTGGGCGCGGCGCTGATTATTTTTTATAAAACCTTTGATAATTTGCGCTCTGTTCTTTCTGCAATCGGCGACTTTATTGCCTTGCTGACACCCTTTATCATCGGCTTTATCCTGGCTTTTTTCCTCTATCCGGCAACGGCAAACTTAGAAAAAAAGCTTGCAAAAGCTAAGCCTGCTTTTTTGGTTAAACACAAAAAAACAATTTCGATTCTGGCCGTTTATTTCGGATTTCTGGCGGTTTTGGGCGTTGCGATCGGTTTTGTGTTCCCCCGTCTGTCTGCCGGCGTTGCCGACCTGATTAAAAAACTCCCCGTCATTGTCAACGACCTTATTGCCTTTGCCGATGGCCTGATGCGTGACGGCGGTCTTTTGGAAAAATTACCCCTAGAATCCTGGCTTGCCGCTGTTGATTTTCAAGGCATTTTAAGCAACATCTTTATGCAGGATGCCTGGAGCTATGTGGAGGGCGTTAAGGGCGTAACCAGCGCCGCAAGCTCTTTCCTGATCGGCCTGGTTGTTTGCCTCTATACTCTTTTGGAGCGCGACAACCTGTTCCGCTTGACAAGGCGCTTTTTCGGATTGTTTATGAAAGAAGAAAGCATGGCGGTTGCCAAAGCCTATATCGGCCACATCAGCAGCATTTTTTATCGTTTCTTCTACGGTATGATGATTGATTCTTTGATTGTCGGCATCATCGCCGCAATCGGGTTTGCCCTGTTCCGCATTCCTTATGCCCCGATTTTGGGTGCCGTGATGATGATTTTCAATATGATTCCTTATTTCGGTCCTATCATCGGCGCCATTCCCGCTGTTTTGATTGCCGCCATCAGTCAGGGTCTGTATCCTGCCCTTTGGGTTGCTCTTTTCATCCTGATTCTGCAACAGGTGGAGGGAAACATCATTGCGCCCCGTATTTTAGGAGGCTCTGTTGGGGTCAGCCCCTTCTGGGTTGTTTTTGCCATTGTTGTCTTTGGCGGTCTGTTTGGTGTTTGGGGCATGATTCTCGGTGTTCCCCTGCTGGCGGCCATCCGCATGCTCGCGCGGGACTATTTGCATGATAAAAAACTGGACGCAGGTTTGGGCGAAACAGAATAATATACGCAAAGAAAAAAGAGCTGTAACAACACAAAATGCGTGTTGTTACAGCTCTTTTTAGCTTGTGTGGTATGCGATTTTGCTGCATCCCCTCTTTGGGGCTGGACGAAAAATAGCGCGATTTGCCTTGTGTGATATGCGCATTTTTCAACAGTCCTTTTATTTCTCCGCACCCTCTAAAAAGTAGGTGGCTTCCATATCTGCCATGTGCAGAGCAAAGCTCAACGGATACAGCTCAAAGCTCTTGCCAACATTGCGCTTATCCCCGTCCTCAGAAAAGCCCATGTGATAGCGAATGGCAAAAGCCTCCTCTCGCGTCAGGCGCATAAAGCCTGTGATGATATAAACGGATTTTTCTCCGTGACCATAGGGCAGGCTGTCCTCAAATTCATAATAGGGAACCTGTGTCCAGCGTCCCTCTTTATCCTTAACATTGCGCAGGCTCTCATGATAACAGTTGATTTTGCAAACATCATGCAGAAGCGCCACAATCGCTGCGCTCTCAGGCGACACTTCCAAACCGTAAAGCTCTGCCACACGGGGACGCGCCAGATAATCCTGCAAGCAATCATACACATTAACAGAATGTTCAACCAGCCCGCCTGCATACGCACCATGGTAGCGGCTGCTGGCCGGCGCTGTGAAAAAGTCGCTGGCAGGGGAGCACAGATAGTCTAACAGCTTATCGGCACCCTCCCGTTTTATGTTCTCACGAAACAGCTCTATAAATTCTTCTTTTCCTGTCATTTTGCTTCCCCCTCTTCCATGGCACGCCGTCTGGGCGCCTGGATGATATAAGCCGCAGATAAAAGTGCACCGTCGGGCAAGAATCGGGTCACAAACCGTCCCAGCTTGAAGATGATGCCGGGAACAATCACCCGCTTGCCGCGAAACAGCTTGTAGATGGCATAGCGTGCCACCGTTTCACTTTGCATGCCGACAGATGCAAAATCAACACCCGCCACAGCCTCAAACTCCGTCTTCACAGGCCCGGGGCACAGCGCTGAAACAACCACTTTGCTCTTTCTCTTTTTCAGTCCCTTGGCAACAGAACGACTCAAATTCAAAATGTAGGCCTTGGTGGCGTAGTACCCGTCAAGCAACGGACCGCCGGGCATAAAGCCCGCGGCTGAGGCAACATTTAGGATATAGCCGTGGTCCCGTTTCACAAAATCCTGTACATATAATTTCATCAGAATGTGCATGGCTCTTGCATTCACGTGAAGCATTTTGATTTCCTGCTCCAAATCTGTTTCCAGAAAGTCCCCAAAAACGCCGAAGCCTGCATTGTTGATTAAAACATCAATCTCCCCTGCTGCGCGATAAAGCTCATAGCAGGCAGCTTCATCTGATAAATCAAAGCAAAAAATCTCGGCCTTGCCCGGCAGTTCTTTTGCCAGAGCTTCCAATCGCTCGCCTCGTCTTGCGGTCAGCACAAGGTCATATCCCATCTCTGAGAGCAGACGTGCCATATCCCGCCCTATGCCGGAGCTGGCGCCTGTTATCAGTGCACGCATACGGTTCTCTCCTCTATTCATGATCTGTATATTGCTCTAAAAGCTTTTCCTTGATGTCCCATAACGAGGGGGACAGGTCCACATAGTAGCGATGCGGATTTTCAAAACGCTTAACCTCTTCCCACAAATGGTCAATCCGGTCTTTGCAATAGGCCTTGATGGCATGAACATCCGGACTTTCATACACACAGGTTCCATGGTCAAAAATTTTGACTAAAAGTTTTTTCGCCGTGAAATTCCCCACCTTTTTACGCTTCCAGGTGTGTTCCGGGTCAAAAATTTCATAGGGTTCATTTTCGTTAATTTCTTCATCAAACAGCGTCATAACATCCGCAATCGCCTCGTTTGTATCCTTAGAATACAGACGCCAAACCTGCTTAAAGCCGGGGTTTGTGATTTTAGTGGTGTTTTCGCTGATTTTAATCTTGGGAACAACCACACCGTCCTTTTCCACGGCCGCAAGCTTATACACGCCACCGAAAACAGGCTCAGAGCGGGAGGTAATCAGGCGCTCGCCCACGCCATACATATCAATCTTCGCGCCCTGCATCAAGGTGTCGCGGATGATGTATTCATCCAGCGAGTTGGACGCCGTGATTGTACAGTCACTAAATCCCGCCTCATCCAGCATTTTTCTCGCCTTTTTGGACAAATAGGTAATGTCGCCGCTGTCAATGCGGATGCCCTTGGGGCGGAAGCCCTTGGGCAGAATGACCTCATTGAACACGCGAATTGCGTTGGGAATACCTGATTTTAACACATTGTAGGTATCCACAAGTAAAATGCAATTATCGGGATAAATCTCTGCATAGGCACGAAACGCCTCATATTCAGAATCGAAAAGCTGCACCCAGCTATGGGCCATGGTGCCCAGCGCGGGAATGCCATAATGACGATCGGAAATGGCACAGGCGGTACCGCTGCAACCCGCTATGTAAGCGGCACGGGCACCAAAAATGGCACCGTGATAGCCCTGCGCACGACGGGAACCGAATTCCATGACTGCCCGCCCATCGGCCGCGCGGACAATGCGGTTAGCCTTGGTCGCAATCAAAGACTGATGGTTGATGGTGAGCAGCAGCATGGTTTCAATAAACTGCGCCTGAATGATAGGGCCACGAACCGTCACAATCGGCTCCATGGGGAAAATGGGCGTGCCCTCAGGCATGCTCCAGATATCGCAGGAAAACTCAAAATGTTTGAGGTAGTCCAAAAAGCGCTCATCAAAAATGCCCTTGCTTCGTAAATAGGCAATGTCCTCTTCATCAAACTTTAAGTTTTTAACATATTCAATAAACTGTTCAAGCCCCGCCATAATAGCAAAACCGCCATTGTCGGGTACCTTGCGGAAAAACATATCAAAATAAGCAATTTTATCCTCAAAGCCCTCCACAAAATAGCCGTTGGCCATGGTGAATTCATAAAAATCCACCAGCATGGTCAGGTTCAGCTTTTCCATCATTGTATTTGCCCCCTTAGGTAGCTTGGCTACCGTCCTTTTCAGCATTCTTTGTGCCGTAAATCATGTCTTTATTGTACCACAAACAAAGGCGTAATGCAACAAGCTTGCAGAAAAAAGGCGGGGAAGCCCGACCAAAACCGTTTGCACGCATAACCTTCCTTTACATGAGAAAACAGCTACGGCTCTGCCGTAGCTGTTTTTTAGAAACCGTCTATATAAGACCATTTCGGCCAACCAAACATACCATTACAGTTCAACCAGGCCAAGGCTTACTGCGATCGCCTCGTTCACTTTCGCCATCATTTCATCGTCCAGTCTGCCCAAACGTTCCCGCAACCGTCGTTTATCAATGGTACGAATTTGTTCCAGCAAAATAACCGAATCTTTTGATAGGCCGTAATCATCTGCCATGATTTCAATATGCGTCGGAAGCTTTGCCTTATTAATCTGTGAGGTGACTGCCGCAACAATCACGGTGGGGCTGAATTTGTTTCCAATGTCGTTCTGCACCACCAGAATCGGACGAATGCCACCTTGCTCCGAACCAACCACGGGGCTTAAATCCGCATAAAATATATCGCCTCTTTTAACTACCACACGATTCACACTCCGCCAATTTTTCCTCATACTCGGAAAATTGTTCATTTTCCAGTTCAAAATACATATCGGTGATGTCTAAGTTGATGCTTGCCATGTCCTGATACCCTCGCTTCATTTGTTCTCTCCGCGCCAGCTTTCTCTTTTCTGCCAAATAACAACGCATGGCCTCGCGAACAAATTCACTACGGTTTGACCGTTCATCGCTACAAATCTGGTCCACTTCATGGAGCAATGGTTCAGGGACGGTGATCAGCACCTTTTTAAGCTGCGACAAAATGATTGCCCCCATTCGTCATAAAATACCGTGTAATTAAGAATTACACATATAATTATATAAATTTTGATATCCTGCGTCAAGCCACAATGTTTTCCTCTTCTGCCAAAACCTTACGGAAAACGGCTGTTATTGACGGATGGTAAGTACGTCTGCAATGCCGCCATCTTTGAAATACAAACGCGGGATACGTCTGCCGATAGCACACAGTATTTCATACGATATGGTATCTGATAATGCCGCCAGCTCGTCTGCTGTTATGGCTGCCTCGCCTCCTCCGATAATCGTGATTTCGTCGCCGACAGTAATAGTATGAACCGAACTGACGTCAATCATACATTGATCCATACAAATTTTGCCGATGATGGGAACACGCTTACCGTTTGCAATCATGCAGGCTCTGTTGGACAAGCGACGGCTGTATCCGTCTGCATAGCCGATGGGCACTGTTGCCGCCAACGTGGGCTGATGAGCAACATAGCTCCAACCATAGCTGACACCGGCCCCCGCGGGAACCGTATGCAAATGCGTTACTCTCCCTTTGATGGTCATGACAGGCTTTAAGGCGGCCCGTTCTCTGTGAATGAGTGTTGAGGAATAATAACCGTATAAAACAATGCCAAGGCGGACCATTTCCAGCTGATACTGGGGGAACTCAAACACGCCGGCACTGTTTAAGATGTGGCGGATAGGAATGGAGATGCCTGCTGCTTCTAAGGCCTCTACTACGGCCATAAACCGCTCATACTGTCTGTGCACACCGGAAGAGGCCGCCTCGTCAGCACAGGCTAAATGGGTAAACAGACCCTCTATCACAAGGCCCGGCAGGCGGCAAACAGAAAGAATGGTTTCTGTTTCATCCGTGCCAAAGCCGATGCGTTCCATGCCCGTATTCACTTTAATGTGAATGGGAATTTGTTTCCCCATGCGAACCGCGGTTTCAGACAAAGCTTCCGCAAACGCCTTGGTGTAAACCGTTGGCGTAATATTATGCAAAATCAGGTTCTCTGCCTCTCGCTCTGCGGTATGCCCCAAAATCAGAATCGGGGCACCTATATCAGCATTGCGAAGCTCCATAGCTTCGTCGATGGTGGCAACACCTAAGTAATCTGCCCCGGCCTCTAATAGCGTTTGCGCACACTTAACTGCACCATGACCGTAGGCATTGGCCTTAACAACCGCTAAAACGCGGGTTTGGGGCTTTAACAATCCTTTTATTTGCGTAAAGTTATAGCAAAGGGCGTCTAAATCAATCTCCGCCCAGATGCGTTCGCGAAAATCTTCTGTATGCATCTAACTGTCAAGTCCTTTCTGGCAAACGCCTGTTTTTGATAAACTCTCCACCGCCGCAGGTAAGAAGCGCAAGACATCTGCTGCCGTCATGCCGTAAGCACCAACGCGGTCTCTTGCCAAAAGTCCTGCCCGGCTGTGAAGATAAACACCTAAATTCACCGCATCGCCCGCCGACGCACCCTGCGCCAGCATGGATGCAATCACGCCGGAGAGCACATCGCCGCTGCCCGCCGTGGCCAGCCCTGAATTGCTTTGCGTGCAAACAAACAGCTTGCCGTCAGGATGCGCCACAACCGTGTCTGCCCCTTTGAGCACCAAAAAGACCCCATAGGCGGCAGCAAACTCTTTGGCGGCCGTGAGCTTATTTGCCTGCAAATAGTCCATACTGTGACCGCTGATTCTGGAAAACTCTGCCGGATGCGGTGTCAAAACCACAGGCGATGTTTTATTTTTTATTATATTTATATTCCCTTTCAAGAGATTTATGCCGTCTGCATCGATAACTATGGGCTTGTCGCAAGCGGAAACCACCGACAGAAAGGCTTTCTTAGTCCCCTCGGCCGTTCCCAGCCCGCACCCTGCCACCAAAACGTCCTGCCCTTTGAGCTTAGTAAGCACAAGCTCTGCCGCTGTTTTGGAAAGCTGCTCTCCATCGACCGGAAGCGAAACTGTCATCATTTCACGGCAAAAGCCCGCCACCGTCTCTCTGACGCCTTTGGGAACTGCCGCCGTCACCATGCCTGCGCCGCATTTCAAAACGGCTTCTGCGGCCATGGCCGGCGCCCCTGCCATATCAGGACTGCCGCCCAAAACCAACACCTTGCCGAAACGCCCCTTATGGCTGTTTTCCGGTCGCCCGGGCAGGCAGGCCGAAAGCCCTGCATCCAAACCAAAAAGGTTGGCAGGGAATTGGGTGACAATTTCCCTTGGCAAGGAAATCTCCGCAACCAAAAGATGTCCTACGCACCCCTTGGCGGGATATAGAAACTGGCCGATTTTAGCCAGACCAAACGTCACTGTGAGATCTGCACGAACCACGCTCTCTGCCACGCTGCCGTCGTCGGCAGAGGCGCCGCTTGGCATGTCCACGGAAGCCGTGAAGTCGGACTTTTCATTCATGTAGGCAATCATATCGCAAGCCTCGCCCTGCACCGCACCATGAAAACCGGTGCCAAACAGAGCATCTACGCAAATGGAAAAACGCTGCCCAGTCAAATCTGCACAGGACAACACGGGAAGCCCCATTCTGACCGCGATATCACGGTTTTTCCCGGCGTCTTTACCTAAGCGCTCAGGGGAAAGTGCCACAATGGTAACCTTAGCGCCCCGATTATGAAGATGCCGCGCAATCGCAAAACCATCCCCGCCGTTGTTGCCGGGTCCACAGAAAACGGCTACGGTTTTGCCCGAAACGCTTTCTGTTTGCTTTTCCAACGCATCACAAAAGCTGCGAGCCGCATTTTCCATCAAAAGAAGGCTATCGATAGCAAAGGTTTCCATAGCAAGCGCTTCTAACTCTTTCATTTGTGCGGACGTTACCAGTTTCATCCCGCTTCACTCCCCACTGTTATTCTGCGCCCTCTGCAACCACAAAGGCAAGGGCTAAGGCCTCCGTGTGAGTAAGAGACACATGCAGTTTATGTATGCCGCAGGCTTCTGCTTTCTCCCGCGCTTCTCCATGCAGGGAAAAATACGGTTTTCCCAGCTCGTCATGCAGCACCTCAACCTGACAGAGAGAAAAGCCCCGAATGCCTGTTCCCAGCGCTTTGGCAAAGGCTTCTTTGGCAGCAAAATGCGCCGCCACCGTTTCCGGTGCAAACCCTTTTATGGCAAAATAAGCCTGCTCTTTTTCCGTAAAATTCCGGCTGATAAAGCGCTCCCGTGCCATGGCCTTTTCAATGCGGCTTATCGCTATGCAATCGACACCGTTTCCCACAATCATCTCGCTCACCGACTTTTTTAGTTTACATGCAGAATTTCCAGACGGGTTACCGTCCGCTTATCCTGCTCTTGATCCAAATCATAATAGGCAATCACATAGTCGTCCTTTTGGATGGGCATGTCAAGCTCTGCAAAGCGCGCCTTTTCCTTTTGCGCCTGCTCGCTCAGGTCCATTTTCCACTTAACATTCTCCACCATAATCGTGATGCTCTCATCCGAAATCTTCACAACGCGACCGGATACGGCCGGCGGGTCTGTTGAAAAAATCTCGCCCTCAGGTTTCGTAATCCCGGGCGGGGTTTCATTCTGAGATGTAATCTCCATGCGGCATGCCGTCAGAGATAAAAGACACAAAACACAAATAATAAGCGCCAACACTTTCTTACTCATGACGAATTCTCCTTAAAAATTGATGATAATAGCTGACCATGTAGCTCAGCGCTATGTCATAAATCACAAAAACAGCCTCAAGCCCCACTAAAATGGGTCCTAAATACTGCAAAACCAGAAGAACAACCGCATTGGTGGCAGAGGGGGCAAAAACCGTTTTGAACACAATATAAAACACAACCAAAAGGCTGTTAAAAAACAACATCTTGACAAGCCATTCGGCTAAAAGTCTGTCCATTTTTTCAATATAGAGCTTAACAATGGGGTAATAACCCGCAAACAGCACATAGGCATAGACAAAGGTGCGACGATGAATGAACAAAAGCGCCATTAGCGACGTGCCGATATACACCGTTATGCCGTAACGAACCCCATACTGACTACTGACAACAGCACAAAACAGGGACGCTAAGGCTAAGGTTACCAAACGCCCCGTAGGCAGAATGGAGGCACCATATAAGCAGATAATCGAAAGCGCCATTGCCATGGCTGAAAAGCTGATTTTCTTGCCCATTTTTCATGCTCCTTTAACAGCAATTAATCAAATCGCCGCCCATGCATTCACAACAGCAATCGGCACAAATCATGCCCTGACAGCAATCGCAGGCGCTCATGTCGCCGCCCATGCCGGTTCCCACGTTGCGATACTGCTGGGTTTGTGCCATGTATTGATTCAACGCCATACGGTATTCCATGTTTTGCGGGTCCAGCTGAACTGCCTGACGAATAAAATTCAAGCCCTGTGCATGCCAACCGCGGCGCATAAAAATCTGCCCTTTTAGGAAAAACCATTCTGCGTTGTGGTTGGAAAGCGCATCTAAAAGCCGTTCGGCTTCATCTAAGCGGTTCATCTGAATGTAATTTCTGATTTGCGCAAAATTGCCGGCACCGCCCGTTTGACCGCCATGGCTACCGCCGCCCTGCGCTGCTGCACCGGACAGCTGTTCATAGGCCTCATTAATTTCCTTAAACTTTTCCGCAGCTAAATCGGAAAGGGGGTTGTTGGCATAATTATCCGGATGATATTTTTTCGCCAGCTGGCGATATGCCTTTTTTATCTCCTCCTGTGAGGCATTTTTCGGCACACCCAGTATTTCATAAGGGTCTTTCATGTCGGTTCTCCTTTTCTTGCCTGCACGGGGTCTTGCTCCTATCTGCAAATGCCTTATCCAGAGCATTGCGCAGGCCTAAATAAATCACATTATCTAAAATATCCTTGTTACGGACGGGGGTAATCAAATCCATGGTATGAGAAAGCTCGCTGAGGGTATATTCAAGGGACAGCTTTTCCGCTGCCTCATCAACTGTTTCTGCCGCTAAATAAGGGTTATAAGCACCTTTCTTTTTGTCGTCCGCCCGGTCTTCCCAAGCATCCAGAAGATAAATAAAGCGCCCCAAAAGCGAACCGCAATGGCGCAGCACGCGCCTTGTTTCTCCCTCCTTTAGCAGAGGAACATCAAAAATAACCTCCATCAGTCTGCCAAAAGCTGCCGCCGGTGCATCCGGCTCACGAACTCCCTTTTTTTCCAGAACAGACAGGGCGGCAAGATGCTCCGCCATGCCGTCATACAGCGCCGGATAGCGTTTTTTCGCCCGCTTCATTTTCCTGCGCATCAGGGGCATGAGAAAGAGCGAGCGCAAGGAATGTGTGTCCTGCCAATCATCTAACAGCTTGAACCAAACCAAAAGCACGTTGGCGGCAGCCGCATAAGAAAGACATGCATCCTGCTCCATTGAGGGCCGTTTGCGCAAAGGATTTGCCAAACAGCGGATGGTACAGCAGCAGGGCGCATCAGACGAAACGGCCGACAAAAGCACCGCCAAAAAGCTTGCCTCGTAGCTTAAAAAATAACGGGCGGGGAAGCCATACTCTGTTTTAAGCGCCTGACAAACGCCGCAATAATAGGCCTTGAACAGGTTATAGTCTTTTACTTTCAGTTCGTCCTTATCGATGTTTACGTATCCGAACAAGCCAAAACCTCCCCAGTATCTACCCTACTACTATCATTTTACCATAAAATAAGAAAAATGTATAGAACATATATAAATTATTTGTGAATTTTTTCCTGAGCCGACACCTCAACGCTACACTTTTTTGCCCCTAAAAAGGAGGAACTGTGAAGCAAGTGACTGATTTTTTTGCACAAAAAAATCGGAACAAGGAAGCGGGCGGATGTTTTTCTTGCAAAAGAAAAACGGAGCAAAGCGAACTTTGCTCCGACGTGGCTTTCGAGTACATAATAGATGCAAGTATATTTCTAATGAAATCGCTCTCTTCGTTCACGATGAAATCCAAAACAAGTTTTGGATGAAATCAAAGTTTACAACTTTGAGGAAATTAAATCCGTCTTAATATCCCGACAGAGTCGGATTTCATCACAAAGTGATTTCATCTGTGTCAGCAGATTTATTCCGTCGCAAGACGGATTTAGTTGAAAAAAGCACTTGCAAAATGCAAGTGCTTTTTTCTGGTGAGGATAAATGGACTTGAACCATCGACCTCTTGCATGTCAAGCAAGCGCTCTAACCAACTGAGCTATACCCTCATAGTGCCAAGACGCACTCAGCACTTCATCATTATACCAGAGCTTTTTATAAAAAGCAACTGTTTTTATAATTTTTATTATAACTGATAAAGAAAGACAAGCGGACGGTTCTGTTGTCTCGAAGAATCGTCCGCTTTTGTTATACTTGTGTTAAGAGCATTGGGAATATTCCCAACGCTCTTATGTTTAACAATTATGAAGGTCGTATTTTTTTCTGAAATCGTTTATTTCCTTAGCGGATTCCCACTGACTTTTTACAACTTTTTTAGATTTATCACTTATTGTATTAAACGTATCAGCATCTTTATAAACAGGGATTTTTAACTCCTTCCATCTATCTGCTATATTAGGAAGGGTAGTATCAATAAAAATTTTGTTTTCTGCTTGTTCTTGAACATGTTTATGGGATAAAGCATATAACAAATATTCAGGAGTTATATTGTACTTGTTTTGCTCTTTAATAACCCTCAATACTAATATTTCTCTTGTAAGAATAACATCTATGTCATACGGAGAAACCATTGCAACACTACCGATTCTATAACTACCTCTTCTAACATATAGGATATCTTTAGGTTTTAAGGCTTTTTCTTTTTTGTATAGTCTTTCAAATTCAGACATCGGAATTAAGGCAGTAGGGTCTTTATATACTTGCCAATTCACTATATCTTTAACCCTTATATATGGGTACACCCCTGTTCCTTTGAATTCAGAAGCAGGAGAACCATTACCGTCAAAGAATTTAATAATCCCCTCATCAATTAATTGTTTTATAGAAATCATTTCTATATTTTCTTTTTTTGCCTTTAACTCAATTTCATCCAGTTTAGAACTCCAATAATATCTAGGAACTAATATATCTGCCCTAATGGCTTCTTTGGCATCAACATTAAAAGTATATTTAGGATTAAATTCTTGATTTAAGTTTATATTTTTTATTTCTTTTATGATTTCGACTGTATCATCCAGTATTTCTTTTGTTTTAACCCCTTTATCATTCGTTTTGTATATTGGCATGCCGTTATGGTCATGTCCAATATATTCAGCAACGGCCATATTAATTTTAGATTGTTGAGGCCTATTCTTTTGAATAATAATTGCTATACATTTAGCATTGTTATGAGGTCTAAATGTATTATGTGGCAAATCTATAATCCATTGAATATTATGTTGATATATATATTTTCTGACTGCTTTTTGCTTAGGAGCATGAAAATAAGTTTCCGGTAAAATTATTGCTAATTTTCCACCGTCTTTTAGTAACTGCATATTTCTTTCTAAGAACAATGTTGAAACATTTCCTTCATCTACTAGTTTTTCTTTCCCTTTTGAATCAATCTTTCTAGCTAATTCATATTGTTCTAATTTTTCTTTACCAGTTACTTTTATATCTTTCCCGAAAGGCGGATTTGAAAAAGACACAGAAAACCCACCTAATTTAATATTCTGTTGAGTAAAAGAATTCCAATTGCTAGGTTTTTCCAAACTATCCTCACAGAAAATTCCACCTTTTCCGTCTCCAAGAATCGCCATATAGGATTTTCCTACTTTAGTTAGGAAGCTATCTTTTTCAATACCTCTTATATTTTTTATACCGACCGTTTTCTTTTCTTCAATTAGTGCTGCGTCATTCCAACCGAAATCAACTGCTTCTTTATCTAATTTATCCCACAAATATTTTAATGACTCAACTAGGAATCCGCAACTACCACAGGATGGGTCAATTATAATATCTTCTAATTTAGGGTCGACAGCATAAACTAGTGTTTTAACTACATTTTTGGGTGTAAAAAATTGCCCCTGAGAACCTTTTAATGAATATCCAATAAAAACCTCAAAAGCATCAGCTATTGTATCTCTATCGGTGTCCATTAAGCAAAATTGCTGAATTTTACTAATTATAAATCTTAATGTATGTCCGTCAAAGTCAATAGTATCAGAATCAGTTAAAACATCTTTGTACTTTTTCTTAACACTTACGAATAATTTTTCAATTCTTGTTTTAATTTCTTCGTCTGTGTCTTCAGCACTCGCTCTAAAAGACACCATATCTTCAAGTCTCGTAAATCTTTCATCATATATTTTACAAAGGATTAAGTGAATAATTTCTTTTGCTATAACCTCATCCCTATTTACACCAACACTATTTCCAACAATATACCCTCTCATTTCAGAAAAAATCTCTTTAAGATTGTGAGTGCCTTTCAAATCTTTTCTTTTATACATTCCTATTTCTGAAAGTTTTTGCCCATACTTAGGTATTGCTGCTATCTCCTCAAAATGTATATTGCCAGAGCTTTCTATTTTCTTTATATATACACTTTCAACCCCATTATACCAAATTCCTATGGTAGCTTCACAAAATTTCAAATATAGCTTTAATTGGTCAATTCCATCTTTTCTAGATGGTTTTTTATTTTCAACAACCATCTTCAAATATTTATTTCCTCCATTATCAACATCATAAACCGCAATGTCTATCGGATATCCTTTTTTATCAGATGGAGAAGCCTTTACACGTACTTGTGGATGTGTTTGGACCATATTTTTAGGATAATTGTAGTCTTCTACTAAAATTTTAGAAAACGGCTGAACTGCATTTATTTCTTCAGGTGTTCCTTGAACTTCTAAACCAGATATGTAGTCTATGATTTTATTTTCTTCTTTAGCCATAACGATATGACCTCCTTGAGACACAAGGGGATGGTTCTCTTGTGTTCTGATTTGACATTATTATATCATCTATAGCATCGAATTGCAAGAATATCCGGAAACAATAGAAACATCACACAAAAAAAGAAGCCGCCTTGCAAATTCTAAGCTTGCAAAGCGGTTTTTTCACTATTTTTTTATTTCCCTTGATAGTCAAGCGCGACCCAATCGCCGCTTTGCGCCCGGTTCACAAGGCTTAAAGGCTCCGCCCCATAGCGCGCCAGGACCTCTTCTTCGCGGTCTGTGATAATACCGGAGGTGATATAGGTTCCGCCCTCAGCTAAAAGCGGCGAAACCGTCGGCGCCAGGGCGATAATAACATCCGCCACAATGTTGGCTAAAATCAAGTCGTACTGCCTGTCGGCAATCTCTGCTTGCAGCTTTTCATCCGTCAACACGTTGCCTGCAAACACGCGATATTGCTCCTCTTTGATGCCGTTTCTTTCGGCATTTTCACGGGCAATCTTGGCCGCATTGGGGTCAATATCAACCGCTGTGGCAGATTTCGCACCCAACAAAAGCGCAACCGCTGACAAAATACCGCTGCCGCAGCCTAAATCCAGCACTTCCATACCGGGTTTAACATACTGCTCCAAGCGCTCTAAGCAAAGGCGCGTGGTGTGATGAGAGCCCGTGCCGAAGCTCATGCCGGGATTAATCACAAAAACAGTTCTGTCTGTGGGGGCTGAAAGGGTTTCCCATTCCGGCAGAATCAGAATTTTCTCGCCCACGGAAAGAGGCTTGAAATACTGCTTCCAGTTGTTCGCCCAATCCTCTTCGTCCATATCCGAAAGCGAGAAACGCAAGCTGCCAAAGGCGCCGTCAGAATCCATGTCTTTCAGTTCTTTCAGGCTTCGCTCTGCTTCATGCAGGGTCTCTCTGCCCGCGGCATCTGCCGTGACATAAAACTTAACATTTGTCTCTTTCGACTTTGCCTGCATCAGGTCTTCATCAACATAATCCCAGGCGGAACGGTTTTCTTCCAAAAACGTCTTAAAATCGTTTTCATCTTCAATTTCAAGACCTGTGATGCCCAGTTGATACAGACGGCCGCAAACCGGCTCAATGCCGGCCTCTGTCGTGTAAACCGTTACCTGAATCCAACTTGTTCCCATGCCGCATCCCCCTATGATAAGTTCAGCATGTGGCTGACAACATCATACATTTCCGTTTTGTCACAGGTGGTTGTAAAAATCACCGGTTTTGCGGCAAGACCTGCGAGCGGTGCGGGCACCAAAAGCTCGGTTTTCTCTGCCAGAGCATCCAAAAGGGCGAACTCGTCGCTGATTGCGCTGACTGCTTCTTCGCCGGCAATTGCCGTCAGAACGCTGTCGCAGAACTTAAAGGGGCTGGCGGTTGAAACAATCACGGTCTTGGTTTCATCGCCGGTTTCTGCCTTATATTGCTCATACACCTGCTTGGCAACAGCCGTATGCGTATCCATCACATAGCCGCTCTTTTGATTTTCTTCGCGGATGGTTGCAAGGGTTTTAGCATCATCACAGAAGCCACCATAAAATAATTCTTTGATTTTTGCCTTGGTCACATCCGGCACTTCATACCAGCCGTCTTCGGAAAGCGCTTTCATCCAGCCGGCAACACGAACATCGTCGCCGCCTGTTGCATGATATAAAAAGCGCTCTAAGTTACTGGAAATCAAAATATCCATAGAGGGCGAGGTTGTTGTTTTGAACTCTCTGTTTTTGTCATACACGCCCGTGTTGATAAAGTCTGTTAAGATGTTATTCTCATTGGAGGCGCAAATCAGCTTGTGAATGGGAAGACCCATTTCCTTGGCATAAAACGCCGCCAGAATATTCCCGAAATTACCTGTGGGCACAACAAAGTTAACGCTGTCACCGGGCTTGATTTCGTCATTTTTCAAAAGGTTGCAATACGCTGAAAAATAATACACAATCTGCGGCACAAGGCGACCCCAGTTAATGGAGTTTGCACTTGACAGCATAAAGTTGTTGCGTTCTAAAACCTCAGCATACTCTTTATCGCCAAAAATCTTCTTAACGCCGCTTTGGGCATCATCAAAGTTACCAAAAACAGCCGCAACATCAACGTTGTTGCCTTCCTGAGTAATCATTTGACGCTTCTGAATGTCAGAAACACCGTTTTCGGGATAAAACACGATAATGCGGGTGCCGTCAACATCCTTAAAGCCCTCTAATGCTGCTTTACCCGTGTCCCCCGAGGTGGCAACCAAAATGACAATCTCTTTGGTTTCGCCGGTTTTCATAACTGATTGCTTCAGAAGATAGGGCAAAATCTGCAACGCCATATCCTTAAAAGCGCAGGTGGGCCCATGCCAAAGCTCCAGGAAATACAGCCCGCTGTTTAATTTATAAAGGGGGGCTATTTCCTCGGTTTCAAACTTTGTTTTGTTATAGGCACTGTGTGCGCAATCCTGAATTTCTTCCTCCGTAAAATCCGTTAAATAACGCTTTAAGATGCTAACGGCTCTTTCCGGATAGGAAAGCGGAACCAGCGCCTCAATATCTTCCATAGTAAGCTGAGGGATTTCTTTCGGAATGAACAAGCCACCATCCGGCGCCAGACCTGTTTTAATGGCCTCTGCCGACGTGACAGAAAGAGATTTATCCCTGGTACTTGCGTAATTCATGATGTCCTCCTTATCGTTTGAGATGCATGCATCTCACGGCGAGCTTTTCACAAAATTTCTGTTATCTTCCGCCGTTTATATTTACAATCATATGATTATAATCGTGCCTGCAATGCCTCTTGTTCCTTTTCATAACCGGGTTTCCCCAAAAAGGCAAACATGTTCCGCTTATAGGCCTCAACGCCCGGCTGGTCAAAGGGATTCACGCCTAAGATATAGCCGCTGATGCTGCACGCTTTTTCAAAGAAATAAACAAGCTGACCAAAGTAATATGCGCTGATTTCCGGAATATGTATAATCAAATTGGGCACCTCACCATCAAAATGAGCCTGGGTTGCACCGCGAAAGGCCTGTTCGTTAACATAGGCAACGGTTTTATCCGCCAGATAATTCAGACCGTCAATATCCTCTTCATCCCGCGGAATAACGAGGTCCCCCGCTGCGGTTTCCACATGCAAAACGGTTTCAAACAGATTTCTCAGACCGTCCTGCACATATTGACCCATGGAATGCAAATCTGTGGAAAAATTCATGGCCGCAGGGAAAATGCCCTTGCGGTCTTTTCCCTCACTTTCGCCGTAAAGCTGCTTCCACCACTCTGCAAAATGCTTCATTCTCGGCTCATAGTTTACTAAAATCTCAAGGGTTTTTCCCTTTTGATACAGCAAATTACGGGCCGCGGCATACTGATAACAAGGGTTGTCTGCCAGCGCCATCGTTTCATATTCACGGCAGGCAACCTGTGCGCCCTGCATCATGTCTTCAATGTCAACGCCCGAAACAGCAATGGGCAAAAGACCAACGGCTGACAGAACGGAATAGCGGCCACCGATATCATCAGCAATCACAAAGGTTTCATAGCCCTCTTTGTCGGCCATGGCTTTGAGTGCACCGCGTTCTTTATCTGTTGTAACAAAAATGCGGTTTTTAGCCTCTGCTTTTCCGTAGGTATCTTCCATGTATTTTTTAAGAATGCGAAACGCAATGGCCGGCTCCGTGGTTGTGCCGGACTTGGAGATAACATTCACGCAAACGCTTTTGTCGCGAATAAATTCACATAAATCATAAAGGTAGGTTGAGTTCACAGAATTCCCCGCAAAGAAAATCTGCGGCGCTTTGCGTTTGCTGCTATCCTGCAAATTATAAAAGTGATTCGCCAGCATGTCAATGGCGGCGCAAGCGCCCAGATAAGAGCCGCCAACACCAATCACAATAAAAACATCTGCCTTATTGCGGATTGTTTCCGCGGTTTTGCAAATACGGCAAAATTCCTCTTTGTCGTAGTTGTTCGGCAGGTCCAGCCAGCCTAAAAATTCGTGGCCAACGCCGGTTTTATTATGCACTTTTTCATGAGCATCTTTAACTGCTTGCGCCATGGAAGCCATTTCGTCCACACTGATTGCGTTTTGCGCCTTGCTGTAATCGAAGCGTATGCTTTTCATAATAAACTCCTGTTTTCGTTTGACTAAACCAAAAGGCCGCCAGTCAAATCGTTAATAGTATATGCACCTTGTTCGCTCATATACTTTGCTAAACCGTCGCGAATTTTGATGCATGCATAGGGGTCTGTAAAATTAGCCGTACCAACTGAAACAGCACTGGCACCTGCCAGCAAAAATTCAACCGCATCCTCTCCGTTTTTAATGCCGCCCATGCCAATGATGGGAATGGAAACGGTTTTATACACCTGATATACCATACGAAGAGCCACGGGCTTAACACAAGGACCAGATAAACCGCCGACTACATTGGCTAAAATCGGTCGTCTGGTTTTAACATCAATAGCCATGCCTGTCAGCGTGTTAATTAAGGAAAGAGCATCGGCGCCGGCGGCTTCTGCTGCCTTTGCCGTTTCTGTAATATCCGATACATTCGGGGAGAGTTTAACAATCAAGGGGTGTTTGGCATAAGGCCGCACCGCCTTGGTGATTTCATACACCGTATCGGGATTTGTGCCAAAAGCTGCACCGCCTGCCTTAACGTTGGGGCAGGAAATGTTCATTTCCAGCATATCCACATCGGCATCCGAGAGCTTTTCCGCCATCTCGCAGTAATCCTCAAAGGTGCTGCCCGCCATGTTGGCAATAATCTTGCAGCGATATTGCCGCAAAAACGGAATTTCGTCCCGAATAAAGGCGTCCACGCCCGGATTTTGCAGACCGACACTGTTTAAGATGCCGCCCGGTGTTTCTGTTATCCGTGTAGGCGGGTTGCCGGCACGGGGCGCTTTTGTCAGCCCCTTAACGGAAATAGCGCCGAGCTCGGATAAATCAAACAGCTCACTATATTCACGGCCGAAACCAAAGGTTCCTGAGGCCGCAATAATGGGGTTTTCCAGTTCAACCCCCGCGATATTCACTTTCAAATCAATCACAGAACCACCTCCTGCGACCAGAAAACAGGGCCGTTGCGACAAACTCGTTTATATTTTCCGCTGCCCTCTTCGTGGGTTTCGCAGCTGCATGTCAGGCAGGCGCCGATGCCACAGCCCATTCTCTCCTCCAAAGAAAGCTGACAGGGAATACCTGACGCTTCGGCAAACGCCTGAACGGCACGAAGCATCGGCTTCGGCCCACAAGCATAGATAATGTCAATTTGTTTTGTTTTCACATCTTCTTTCAGGCTGTCTAAGGCATAACCATGGATGCCATAGCTGCCGTCGTCGGTACAAACAACCAGATTCTCTGCAACATCTGCAAATTCTGCTTCTAAGGTAACCAGCTGCCTGTTTCTAAAACCGATATAAACAGACGGTTTTGTCAGCTTGCGGCTCAGGTAGTAAAGGGGATAAACACCAATACCGCCACCAATCACAGCAGCATGAGGATAAGCCGCCTCGTCAATGATGAAACCGTTTCCCAAGGGACCTAAAATGTCCAGACTGTTTGTTCTGTGGCAAAGCGCTTCTGTACCACGCCCTTTGATTTCATACATAAAATCAAGGTAGGGGCCCTCAACGTTGCAAATGCTGATAGGGCGGCGCAAGGGCATGGACGTTGCATCACCGCACTGAATATGTAAAAATTGCCCCGGTTTCGCTGCTTTGGCCAGACTTTCTTGCTCGACGCGACAAGCCATAATGCCGGGCGCAATTTCTTTTTGATGGCAAACGGGGCAGGCATAAACTTCGTACTGCATGGGTGTCTCCTTCATTATTTTCAAAATGAAAAGAATTCTTGTCTTCTTCGTAAAATTCCACACACTTTTATTGATGCGGTGCTCGACAGAGCACAAAGAGCTTTGCTCTTAGGGATTTTATAGCATAAAATCCCATACGCTCTTCAATTCTACCAGGAGCAAAAATACTTGCTCGCAAGGGTATTTTTGCGACGCCGTCAATGGATGCGGTGCTCGACAGAGCACAAAGAGCTCTGCTCTTAGGGATTTTATAGCATAAAATCCCACGCATCAATTATACCATTTAACTTCCCTAAATGCAAGGGGTTTTCAAAAAGACACATATTACAAAAAAAGAGAGACGGACTTTTCCGTCTCTCTTTATGTACAATCGTTAGTTCAAGATTGCAACTTCTGTTTCCTTATCGAACAGATGAATCTTGTTACCATCCAGTGCTAACTTGATGGTGTCGCCAGCCTTAGCTGTTGTTCTGGGGTTAACACGAGCGATGAAGTTTGCGCCCTCAACCTTCAGATACAGATAGGTTTCAGCACCCATAAGCTCTGTAACGTCAACGTCGGCTGTGATAACGCAGTCCGGAGTCATGTTAATCATAACTTCTTCGTCATGCAGGTCCTCAGGACGAATACCCATTAAAACTTCCTTGCCGAAGTAATCTGTGCCCTCTAAAGCCTTAGCCTTAGCTTCCGGCAGCTTAATAGAAGACGTTTCACCAATCTTCAGCTCAGCGCCGCCGTCAGCAGCCTTAACCAAAGTTGCAGTAACAAAGTTCATCGGTGGGCTACCGATAAAGCCTGCAACAAACACGTTAACCGGCTTATCATACAGAACCTGAGGAGAATCAATCTGCTGGATGAAACCATCCTTCATAACAACGATTCTGGTACCCATGGTCATAGCTTCTGTCTGGTCATGAGTTACATAAATAAAGGTTGTCTGCAATCTCTGATGGAGCTTGCTGATCTCAGTTCTCATCTGACCTCTCAGCTTAGCATCCAGGTTGGAAAGCGGTTCGTCCATTAAGAACACCTTCGGTTCACGCACGATGGCACGACCCAAAGCAACACGCTGTCTCTGACCGCCGGACAAAGCCTTCGGCTTTCTGTCTAACAGATGCGCGATATCCAGAATTCTGGCTGCTTCTTCAACACGCTTTTTAATTTCAGCCTTGGGCATTTTTCTCAGCTTTAAGCCGAATGCCATGTTATCATAAACAGTCATGTGGGGATACAGAGCATAGTTCTGGAAAACCATTGCAATGTCTCTGTCCTTCGGCTGAACATCGTTCACCATTTTGTCACCGATATACAGTTCGCCTTCGCTGATTTCTTCCAGACCGGCAATCATTCTCAAAGTTGTTGATTTACCGCAACCGGAAGGACCAACTAAAACGACAAACTCCTTATCCTCAATATCTAAGTTAAAGTCACTAACAGCTGTGACTCCACCGGCATATCTTTTGTATATACCTTTCAGATTAAGACTTGCCATATAAAGCTACCTCCTCAATAATAGAACACATAAATTTACAATACTTATGATAACACAATCCCGTCAAAATTGTTAGACTATTTTTCAACAAAATTTTGAAAATTAATTCGTCAATATTGTACAAATACGTTGCAAATGCCTTGACATTGGCGTTTGTTACGCTTTTCTGCGACTAAAATTTTACAGTTTTCACGCCCTTTTTATTCAAATTCATCGACACATTCCGACAAATTCCAGCGGGAGTCTGCCGTGTAGGTGGGCACAATGTGGCTGATCGCCTGCACCAGGGCAAGATCACCCTTTTCTGCCAGAGCCTCCTGCAATTGTGTCAGGTAGCTGCGAACCGTTTCATTGTTAATATCAAGCGGCTTGCCAATAAAGATTTTTTTGTTCTCGGTGGCTTGCAGGCCTTCTTCCTCCATCATCAGCTCTTCATAGAGCTTTTCACCGGGCCGGAGGCCCACAACCTCAATATCCATATTAACGCCCAGCTTATAACCGGACAGCTTGATCAGATTGACCGCTAAGTCATAAATTTTAACAGGCTCACCCATATCCAGCACAAAAATTTCGCCGCCGGCAGCATTGGCTGCCGCCTGCAACACAAGCTGGGCCGCCTCGGGAATGGTCATGAAGAAACGGGTAATATCCTTATGAGTTACCGTCACAGGGCCACCGGCTGCAATCTGCCGCTGGAACAGGGGAATGACAGAACCGTTACTGCCTAAAACATTACCAAAGCGAACGGCAACAAATTCTGTTTTGCTCAGCCCGTTCTGGCTCTGCACAATCATCTCGCAAATACGCTTTGTGGCGCCCATAATATTGGTCGGATTAACCGCCTTATCCGTGGAAATCAAAACCATTTTCTGCACGTCATACTTTTCGGCACAGCGAGCCACGTTCCATGTACCGAAAACGTTGTTTTTAACCGCCTCCTTGGGGTCATCCTCCATCAGCGGAACATGCTTGTGTGCTGCTGCATGGAACACAAGGGCCGGTCTGTACTCTGCAAAAACATCCTCCAGGCGTTTTTTATCACGAACGCTGGCGATGATAACACGTTGCGAAAGCTCAGGATATTTGTGTTTGAGCTCTTGCTGAATGTCATAGGCGTTGTTTTCATAAATATCCAAAATCAACAGCTTAGCGGGCGAAAAACGGGCAATCTGGCGACACAGCTCGGAACCGATGGAACCGCCGCCGCCTGTTACCAGAACTGTTTTATTGCGAATGAGCCCGCCGATTGATTCGTTATTCAATTTCACAGGGTCACGATTTAACAAGTCGCTGACATCGACATTACGCATGCTTGTGACCATGGATTTGCCGGAAATCATTTCATTAACATTGGGAAGCACCTGAATCCGGCAACCAGTTTTGGCTGCAATGTCCAAAATTTCTTTTCTTGTCTTTCCGTCTGCGGAGGGAATGGCAAACAGGATGACTTCGACCTTTTTTTCCTTACAAATACGGGGAATGGAATAGCGGCTGCCCAGCACCTTATAGCCGGCAACCTGACAACCTGCTTTACTCTTATCGTCATCAATCAGACCCACAACATCATAGCGCTCCTGACTGGTGGCAATCAATTCTTTAACGACCAGATGACCTGCCACACCGGCACCGACAATCAGCAGGCGCTTTCCTTTGACCTTCTTGTTTCTGTCACGCCGATACAGCCTAAGTGACATCTGTGCAAACAGTCGCAAAGAAACACACAGCACACCGGTTAACACGCCGGTTAAAATCACCTGTTTATACAAAAGCGGCAGACGGAGCACGTAGCCTTCCAGACAAACCATTAAGGAAGATACCACCGAGGCGATAAAACACAAAACGTACTCTCTGAGGTCTGCATACATAACCATGTTATGATAAACGCCAAAACCCCAGAAGATGAGAAGATATGTAATAACAGAGACATACAATGTCATTGGAACATTCACCCACGCAGGGTTTTGACCCAGAAACTTAACAGCAGAACCATATGCTACAAGAATCAAAAATGCATCCAGAATCGCAAAAATATATTTTTTGAAACGAGACAATATTGCCATGTGCCTTTTCCTCCTGTTCAGTATTTAACCGGACATTATTACACCTGCCCATGCAGGTAAGTATATCACACATTTTTCCAAAAAGAAAGATGTTATTTTTATCTAAGAGGACAAACCCCGTTGACGCAAAACCTCATACATCATGACCGCCGCCGCAACGGAAGCATTTAAGGATTCGGTTTCGCCCAACATGGGGATTCGGACCATAAAATCGCAAAGCTCCTTTAGGAGACGGGAAATTCCTTTCCCCTCAGAGCCCACAACCAACGCCAGAGCGCCGGTCATATCACTTTCGTACAGCGTTTTTTCGCCGGACATATCGGCCCCCACCAGCCAAAGACCCTGCTTTTTAAGCTCCTTGGCCGTCTGCGCCAGATTGGTAACGCGAACCACCGGTGTGTGGTAAACCGCACCTGCCGAGGTCTTTGCCACAACAGCATCCAACCCCACCGCACGGTTTTTGGGAATAATCACGCCGTCAGCCCCTGCTGCATTGGCGCTTCTGATAATCGCGCCCAAATTATGGGGGTCCGTAATTTCATCAGCAATGATGATAAAAGGCTGCTGTCCCCGCTTATCCGCATGCTGGAAAATATCCTCCATGCTTGCATAGGAAACTGCGCTGCAAACTGCCACAACTCCTTGACTGGCACTCGTTTTGGAGAGGCTGTCCACCTTTTTCGGATTCACAAACTGAACGGGCACGCCTTTTTCACGTGCCAGTGCGGTTAATTTACCGATTCCTCCTTGCTTTGCCGTTTCACTAATCCAGATTTTATCAATCGCCTGTCCGGAAAGCAGCGCTTCCGTAACCGGATTGCGGCCCTCAACGGTCATCCGTTCCGCCGTTTTTTCCTCTGCCTTTTCGTAAGGCTTCCGGCGATGTTTTTGGTTGTTTTCCATCTTGTTTTCTCCTATTGTGTCTTGTTGTTGGTCGGATACGCTCCGGCCGTAAAACATCGGGTTTTATTGCCCTGTTTGTGTTTGTAAAAATTCGATTGCTTTGGCAAGCTGGGTGTCCTGCTCCGGTCCCATAACCGAAATTTTAGACATCAGCTCCTCAGGCAGCGAAACTAAAACATCCGGTTCAATGCCCACGCCGTCAATACATTCGCCCTTAGGCGTAAAATAGCGCGCGCCGGTCAGGTAAATTGCTGTTTTATCCGTAACCGGGAAAAGCGCCTGCCCAACGGCTTTTCCATAGCTCTTTTCGCCGATAATAACCGCCATGCCGTGAGCTTGCAGGCTGCCTGCCATCAGTTCGGATGCGCTGGCTGTTCCCTGGTTAATCAAAACAACCATCGGCACGGGGAGATAGGCTTCATCGGAGTTAAAATACTCCCGTTTTCCTGCGTTATCCTCTAAATAGGCAATCACACCCTCGGGAAGCAAGGAATCCGTCATGGCAAGAACGCTGTCTGCATAGCCACCCGGATTGTTACGTAAATCAATAACCATCCCTTTCATTCCCTGGTCTTTCAGGGCGCTGATTGCCGCCTCAAATTCTTCCGTTGAATTATGAATAAACTCAGAGATGCGAACATAACCCAAACCATCCTCTAACATCCGATAGCTGACAGATTCACGCTTAACCTCTGCCCGTTCTATGGGAATGGTCAGATAGCTGTCGTCTCTTCGGATGCGGAATGTAACGCTGCCCTCTTTACCGCTTTTTATCTTGTTGATAAGTGCATTATAATTGTCGGCTGTCACCGTGGTTCCGTCCACCTGTGTAACCACATCGCCGGGCAGAAGACCCGCCTTTTGGGCAGGCGAACCGTCATACGGTGCAATGACAATCATGGCGTTTTCCGTGGCATCAAAATTGATGCTGACGCCGATGCCCCAATATTCCTCCTGCTTCGTTTCCTTATAATCAGATAATTTATCAATGTTCAGATAGCGACTGTAAGGATCACCCAGACTGTTGACCATGGCATTAATGGCAGCATCCTCCATGGCTGTTTTCTGTTCCTTTGTCAGCGGGTTTACATAGGCTTGTTCAATGATATACTGCGCCCGCGCAACGGGGTTGGAGGAAAACAACCCGACCGGACGATAATAATGCCAGACTGTACATGCCATCCACGTGAGAACGGTTGCACAAACAGCCGTAATAATCAAATACTTCTTTTTAATCAAAATGGTCGCTCTCCTTTTTAATGAAACAAACTATTGCAAGTAAGGCATGGGATCTGTCGCTACACCATTGTTTAAGACTTCAAAATGCAGGTGATTGCCCGTTGAGGTTCCTGTGGTTCCAACCAGGGCAACTTTCTGGCCTCGGCTGACTTTCTGACCGACCGAAACCAAGAGCTTGCTGGAATGACCATATAAGGTCTGAATGCCGCCGCCGTGGTCAATAATCAGGCAATTACCGTAGCCACCATTCCAGCCGGAAAAGCGAACTGTTCCGTCTGCCGCCGCCAAAATGGGGGAACCGCCGGGGGCCGCCAGATCTAAGCCGGAATGATATTTCCTCGTACCATAAACCGGATGGATGCGGTAGCCGAAAGGCGAGGAAATGTATGTATAGCTGGGCGCAGGCCAGCAGAATACACCGCCGGAATACACAATGCGTCCGCCGGAGGTTGAACCCTTTGACGAGCTTCCCGCAATGCTTCTTTTCAGCGCTTCTTCCTGTGCTGCTGCTGCCTTATACAGGCTGTCATATTTGGCAACATCTTTCTCTAATTTCTTAATATAGTTTTGTTTTTCAGCAATTTTAGCATTCAATTCGTTTTGCTTGGTCTGCACCAAGGCGCGTGCCTGCTGCTGTTCGTCACGATGCTGAACAAGCTCGTTGCGGCCGGCCTCGACTTCGGTTTTTAAGCTAATCATTTCATTAATAATACCCTGGTCATAGGCCGAAATTTCGCGCACGGTTTCCATGCGGGACACAAAATCGGAGATGCTGTTTGCCGAAAGCAACATTTCAATGTAGCCCATGGCGTTGGTTTCATCCATGGCACGCAGACGGTCGCAAAAGGCCTCTTCTTTTTCTGCAATCTGGCGTTCAAGCTCGGCAATTTCTGCTTCCTTTTCCGCAATTTTTGCTTCCAGTTCGCTGATAATGGCATCAATCTCTGCCAGTTCGGCATTAATAATTTCTGCCTCCCGGTCAAGCTTTGTGATTTGCTCCATAGCGCCCGCCAGCTCGCCCTTGGATTGGTTCTGCGCTGCCAGAGCTGCTTTTTTCTCCTTGGTGGCCTGGTCCAGACGCTGTTGCAGGCTGGAAGAGGCAAACGCATTCGGGGCGCTGCCGGAAAAGGTCGTTATTGTCACGCTGAGCGCGGTCATCACGCAGAGTGAGACCACTCGCTTTGTCCATGCTTTCATGAGGACACCTCCGCTATGTAAAGTACAATTTGTTTCATTATCTTCCCGTTTTCAAAAGCTCATAGGCTCTGTCATACTGGTCATCATAAGTAACTCTGGCGCGGTTAACGGTGCTGGAAAACAGGGTTTGTGTATCCATATCCATCACGCCGCTGACAGGCAGCCCGTAGCCCTGCTGGAATTGCTTAACGGAGAGCACCAGCTCGCCGTCGTATTGGTCATCAATCTCGCCTACATAATATCCCAAAGCCGAAAACCGTTGTTTCAAGGCTAAGATTGCCTTGCCGCTGTCTCCTTTTTGGAAGGATTCTGCAAACTGCATGGGCTCAAAAGCGGATGTGTCAAGGCGACCCACACGGTTTTCAATATTATATTGCGGGTAAATGCCAACATCATGAACCCTGTCGCCACCCGGCAAATAGTATTCCGCCGTGGTGAGCTTAATGGTTCCCAGCTGATGTGCATCATTGTTCATTAAATTCACAAATTCCTGAACCGTGCCCTTGCCAAAGGTCCGGCAACCAACCAGTTTTCCCAGGCCATGGTCACGGATGTTCCCTGCAAAAAGCTCGGCGCCGCTGGCTGAATTTTCGTTCACAAGCACGGCAATGTTTGTATAATAGCGGCTTTTAAGACCCCCTACGCTGCGCAGGGTGGTGTTCCTTGCTTCGTTGCCGTAACGGATGGAAACAACATTTTTGCCGTTGGGTACAAAATAGCCCAGCGCACCGACAACGCCCAGCAGCTCCCCACCGGGGTTATCGCGCAGGTCAATCATGATTTTTTTGATTTTTCTTTCTCTGAAAAATTTGTCTGCTTCCTTAATTTCCGACGGCGTTTTCCCGTTAAAAATGGTAATTTGCAAATAGCCCATGCCGGGTTCAATTTCCGCATAATTTACGCTGTTTTGCTCAACTGCGGCGCGGGCGACCAAAAACTCCATCCTCTTACCGTCCCGTTCCATGGTCAGCTGAACCGTTGTGCCGGCTTCGCCACGCACCAGGTCCATCAGTTGATTCACGTTATAGTCCGTGACATCCTGTCCGTCGACTTGAATGAAACGGTCGCCGGCAGAAATCCCTGCCTGCTCCGCCGGACTGCCGCTGAAAACACCCGTTACCTCGATGGCGCCCACAATGCGTTCAATGGAAACACCGATGCCTACATATTCAGCATTCACGAAATTTGAAAAATCCGTGGTTTCCTCCTGCGTTAAATAGGTAGTATAGTCATCCAGTTGCCCAACGGTTTCGGCAATCAATTCTTCCAAAAGCTCAGGGTGTTTTGCTAAGGCTGCCTTAGCTACGGCTCTGGCAATATCCTCTGTGTTCACTTCAAAAGGATGGTTATGCATAATGGTGTTCATAACCTGCTGATAATATATCGTTTCCAAGTTAGCCGTATCTTCTGCGGACACAATACCGGCCGATAAAAGCATCATAAACGAAAGTAAAAGTGCCAGCAGTTTTCTTGTTTTCTTCATTTGAATGCCTCCGTTATTTCAAAAAGGAATTACATTTGTTCAGGGGCCGAAATGGAAAGCAGCGATAAAACGTTAGACAAGGTGATACGCACCGCATTACAAAGCAGCAGGCGGGCTTTTGTCAGCGCTGCGTCTTCACATTTAACCTTGCAGGCTGCATAAAAACCGTGGAACGCTGCCGCCAGATCCATGGCATAGCGCGTCATCAGGCTGGGCTCGCGAAGCTGCGCGGCCTGACGAACAGATTCCGGCAAATCTGCCAGTTTCTTCATTAAAGCCATTTCCTGCTCCGTGGATAACAGGCTGGTATCAACCTCTGCCGCACGGGGCACTTTGATACCCTGCTCGGAAAGCAGGCGCAAAATGCTGCAAATACGGGCATGGGCATACTGCACATAGAAAACAGGATTTTCATTGGACTGTTCAACCGCCAGATCCAAATCAAAATCAAAATGGCTGTTGGCCTGACGCATATTAAAGAAGAACCGGGCCGCATCAATGCTGGTTTCTTCCAACAAATCTTTTAAGGTAATGGATTTACCGGTACGTTTGGACATGCGAACCACCTCGCCGCCGGACACCAGACGAACCAGCTGCATCAGGATGATTTCCAGACGTTCCGGCTCAATACCCAGGGCAGACAGCGCCGCTTTTAAGCGTGCTACGTGGCCGTGATGGTCAGCGCCCCAGATGTTGATGACCGTATCAAAGCCACGGTCAACAAATTTATTTTTGTGGTAAGCGATATCCACGGCATAATAGGTCAAAAAGCCGTTCTGACGAACCAAAACCTCATCCTTTTCCTCGCCGAAATCGGTGGCACGGAACCAGATGGCGCCCTCGCTTTCATAAGCATAGCCACGGTCTAACAGTTCCTGCACAACCCGTCTTGCTTCGCCGTTTTCGTGGAGCACACTTTCACGGAACCAAACATCATAATAAATTCTGTATTTTTCAAGGTCTTTCTGCAAATCGTCAATATTCATTTCCAAAGCAAAGGCAACCAAAGCCGCCTTGCGCGCTTCACGGTCTGCCTCTAAAAGGCCGTCCCCATGCGCATCAATATAAGCCTTGGCTCTCTGACGGATGTCGTCGCCATGATAGCCGTCCTCGGGGAATGCAATGGCGTCTTCGCCTTTGAGAAGCTGAATATACCGTGCTTCCAGGGAGTTACCGAATTTTTCAATCTGATTGCCTGCATCGTTAATATAAAACTCACGGGTCACATCAAAACCAGCCCAGTCTAAAACAGAAGCCAGGCAGTCGCCCAGAGCACCACCGCGGGCATTGCCCATGTGCATGGGACCTGTGGGATTGGCGCTGACAAACTCAACCATAACCTTTTTACCGTTGCCGATGTTGATGCGACCAAAGTTCTCGCCCTCTTCTTCCACCACGGACAAAATGCGGGTAATCCACTCGGGATGCAGGCGGAAATTAACAAAGCCTGCCCCTGCCACCTCAGCAGATGCAATGTAGCTCCCCTCGGTTTGCAGATGACCCACGATGCTCTCGGCAATCACGCGGGGCGGCTTTTTGGCCTGCTTAGCCAAAAGCATGGCCGCATTCACGGCAAAATCGCCATGTTCCTTTTCTCTGGGTTCTTCCACAACATAATCGGGAATGTCGGCAAAATCAAGCTCGCCGTTTGCCTTGGCTGCTGAAAGTGCCTCGTTCACCTTGTCCCGGATGCTCTGTTTTATCTGTTCGTAAATTGTCACGCTTCGTTCCCTACCTTTCGGATTGTTACATGCAAGCCGTTATGTACCGGCATACTGTTATTTAATTCAACCATGTAGTCTAAGTTTATTTCCCCGCCATCTTCATCGATATTCACCGTCATGCTGTTGGTTGTCACACCCACAGAGAGGGAACCGAAAGGCGTTTCATAATAGCCCACATATTTCTTTTCCTTTTCAAACACCATTTGAGAGTTAGACGCGCCGAAGCGAATCATGGAAACACAACCGTCCTTGATTTTCAGGGTTGTGGTCGTTCCCTCGTACCCCGTCAATTCAGAGCCCTCATAAGTAATGTAATATTTATCGTCCTTTTTCATGTAGCGTCCCAGCGTTGTGAGTTCATAGCTTTCCTGCTCGCCGTCAACTTCCTGGTTGCCGTTTAGTGTAATGAGCGCATTTGTTTCCATAAGGACCCCCTTACAAACCGCACCTGCGGCTGTTTCTACTCTGTAAATTGTTCAATATCAACCTGTTTGGCAAGACCGCTGATGGGGCGCTCTAAGAACACCGAGCCCAGACGGACAAAGCCCGCCGGGTCGTCGCTGACATAAAAGCTGTATTGTTCATCATACGGCACCTCTGCCAATTGGTCTGCTTCTGTTAATCGTGCTTTAATTTCCTCGGCCACATACACGCCGGGGTTAATCAAGGTAACCTTGTCTCCCAGAACTTCTGTAATCACTTTGCGCAAAAGCGGGTAATGGGTGCAGCCCAGAATCAGCGTGTCGGCCCCTGCTTTTTTGATGGGTTCCAAATATTCTTCCGCTACTTCTTTGGCCACATTTTTTTCTGCAAAGCCGTTTTCCACCAGATGCACAAACAGCGGACAAGCCACATCCACCGTCTGAATATCGGGATTGATGCCGGCAAGCAGACGTTTATAGGCTCCTGAGGCAATGGTGCCCGCGGTTCCGATAACGCCGACGCAACCATTCTTCGTAACCCCGGCTGCAGCCTTAGCCGCCGGCTCAATCACGCCCAGAAGAGGCACGTCATATTGCCCTTTGAGCAGGGGCAACGCCGTTGAGCTGGCTGTTCCGCAAGCGGCCACCATCATTTTAAGGTCAAAGTCCTGCAAAAATCGTATGTCACTTTTCGTATATTTAAGTATCGTGTCCACCGACTTACTGCCGTAGGGTATGCGGCCGGTATCGCCGAAATACACAATGGATTCCGACGGCAGCAGGCGCATGAGCTCTTTCATGACCGTCAGGCCGCCTAAGCCGGAATCAAACAGACCAATCCTTCTGTTATCCATGTTGTCTCCTCCGAAACGTGTACAAATTATGCTTTCCTCAGCGAGCCAGCTCAATCAAACGGGTAATCAGGTCCGTGTAATTGATGCCCGAAGCACCCCAGAGCATGGGATACATGCTGATGTCCGTAAAGCCGGGCAGAGTGTTGATTTCGTTCAGCGTCACTTCCCCCGTTTTTCTGTCAATGAAAAAGTCAACACGGGCTTCGCCGCTGCATTCTGTCAGGGTAAACGCACGGCAGGCCATCTCCCTGATTTTCTCGGAAAGCTCAGGGGAAAGGTTGGCGGGAATTTCAGGGCGAGCCGTATCGGCCACATACTTGGTGTTGTAGTCATACATGCCCTCTTTAATAATTTCGCCCAGACAAGACGCCTCGGGCGCCTCTGTTGTCCCTAAAACCGCACATTCAATTTCTCTGGCATCCACAGCACGCTCAATCAGAATTTTATCATCCTCACAAGCTGCTACCTCTAAGGCTTTCGTCAGCTCTGCCTGATTGTTCACAAGGCTTACGCCAACAGAAGAGCCGGCGCGGGAAGGCTTGATGACCGCCGGATAACCAAAGCTTTCTGTAATCTTCTTATGTACATCCTCTGCATCGTAATTCTTCCGGACAAAAAAGCCCTCGGTGACGGGAATGCCGCCTGCTTCCAAGACCACCTTGGTTGAGACCTTATCCATGCAAAGCGAAGAGCCTAAAATGCCGGGGCCCACGCAAGGAATGCCTGCCAGGGAGAATAAGCCCTGAACCGTGCCGTCTTCGCCGTTTTTGCCATGCAGCACGGGATAGATAACATCCACGCGGGTCACAGAATAATCCCCGTTTTTGTTAAACGCCAAAAGGCCGTGATGCTTGGGGTCCGGCGAGGGAACGCACGCTTTGTTGCGACGTTTTTCCCATGCCCCCGATTTGATTTCATCCGGGCTTGCCTGGGTTACATACCAGGAGCCGCTTTTGGTGATTCCAACGGTGATAACATTAAATTTGTCCTGATCTATTTGTCTGAGCACATTACTGGCAGAAGCACGGGACACCTCATGTTCTGAGGAATTGCCGCCGAATAATATACAAACTGTCTGTCTCATAAAAACTTCCTCCCGTTTCAATTGCTTATAAAGATAGCAATACTATCATATTATATATAATACTATGAAATCAAGCTGATTTCAATACATTTTTTGAAATTTAACAAAAATAATCGTTTTTTTCCGGCCCGCTTTTTGATAAAACAAACCGCACACTCCTCGCTTTTTTGACTTTTGGTATAATTATATAAAGATAATTCAAAATTAAATGATGAATTTAACAAAAATTTATCAAAGTTCCTCTTGAAAGTTTTACCAAAATCAAATATAATATAAAGGTATATATTATAAAGAGGTGAAGAACATGAAATTAAAAACAGTCGAGGATCTTTCTGTAAAGGGAAAAAAGGTATTGGTCCGTTGTGATTTCAATGTGCCCTTAGACGAAAACAGAAACATCACAGACGAAACCAGAATTGTTGGCGCTCTGCCGACCATTCAGTATTTAATTGAAAACGGTGCAAAGGTTATTCTCTGCTCTCACATGGGTAAACCCAAGGGCGAGCCGAAGCCGGAATTTTCCTTGGCCCCCGTTGCTAAGCGTTTATCTGAAAAGCTGGGCAAGGATGTTGTCTTTGCTGCTGATGACAACGTTGTTGGCGAAAATGCAAAGAAAGCTGTCAGCGAAATGAACGACGGCGATGTTGTTTTATTGGAAAACACCCGCTATCGCGCAGAAGAAACAAAGAATGTTGAAACATTCAGTAAGGAACTGGCTTCCTTAGCTGATGTTTTTGTTAACGATGCTTTCGGTACTGCACACCGCGCGCATTGCTCCACCGTGGGCGTCACCGAATTTGTTGAAGAAGCTGCCGCAGGCTATCTGATTCAGAAAGAAGTTAAATTCTTGGGCAATGCCGTGAACGACCCGGTTCGTCCCTGCGTTGCTATCTTGGGCGGCTCCAAGGTTTCCTCCAAAATCTCCGTTATCAACAATCTGCTGGAAAAGGTTGATGTGTTAATCATTGGCGGCGGCATGGCTTACACCTTTATGAAGGCAAAGGGCTATGAGGTTGGTAACTCCCTCTTAGAGGCTGACTATATTGACTATGCAAAAGACATGATGAAGAAAGCCGACGCTAACGGCGTTAAGCTTTTGATTCCTGTTGATACTGTTGTGGCTCAGGAATTTTCCAACGATGCCGCTCACAAAACGGTTAAGTCTGACTCCATTGAAGCAGGCTGGATGGGTCTTGATATCGGTGCTGAAACCGTGGCTCTGTTCAAGGATGCTCTGCAAGGCGCTAAAACCGTTGTTTGGAACGGTCCCATGGGCGTTTTTGAAATGAGTAACTTTGCAAAGGGTACCAACGCCATTGCCGAGATGCTGGCAAGCTCCGATGCTGTTACCATCATCGGTGGCGGCGACAGCGTTGCCGCTGTTAACCAGGCAGGCTTAGGCGATAAGATGAGTCACATTTCCACCGGTGGCGGTGCTTCCTTAGAATTTCTGGAAGGCAAAGAACTGCCCGGTATCGCATGCCTGATGGCATAAGTTATTTTACAACGAAAGGATTGTTACGTAATGAGACAAACTGTTGCAGCCGGTAACTGGAAGATGAACAAAACCCCTTCCGAAACCCGTGCTTTAATTGCTGAACTGGCTCCCCTCGTTAAGGATGCCAAGAATAAGGTTATCGTTTGCCCCACCGCTGTTTGCCTGCCCGCTGCTGTTGAAGCTGCCAAAGGCACAAACATTTTGGTTGGTGCACAGAACCTCTATTTTGAAGATAAGGGCGCTTTCACAGGCGAAATCAGCGCTGACATGCTGCTGGACCTGGGCGTTTCCTACGTCATCATCGGTCACAGCGAACGTCGTCAGTATTTTGCTGAAACCGACGAAACCGTTAACAAAAAGGTTCTCAAAGCCTTAGAAAAGGGTCTTAACCCCATCATCTGCGTAGGCGAAAGCTTAGAGCAGCGTGAACAGGGCATCACCGCAGACCTGGTTCGCATGCAGGTTAAAATTGCCTTGCAGGGCGTTAGCGCAGAGCAGGCAAAAACCGTCATCATTGCTTACGAACCCATCTGGGCCATCGGCACAGGCAAAACCGCCACAACCGAGCAGGCCGAAGAGGTTTGCAAAACCATTCGTGATTGCATCTGCGAGCTTTACTGTGCAGACGTTGCAGAAGCTGTTATCATTCAGTATGGCGGCAGCGTTAATGCCGGCAACAGTGCTGAATTGTTCAGCCAGGCTAACATTGACGGCGGTTTGGTTGGCGGTGCCAGCTTAAAGGCAGCAGACTTTGCTGTGATTGCTAATTCCTAAAACAGGAGAGTTAAAATGAAACATCCTTTATTACTTTGTATTTTAGATGGCTACGGCATGAACCCTGCCACGGATGGCAACGCCATTTTTGCCGCCAAGACACCTTACATGGATTCGCTTTTGGCAACTTGTCCGCACACGCTCTTAGATGCGTCTGGCATGGCTGTTGGCTTGCCGGAGGGACAAATGGGTAACTCCGAGGTGGGTCACACCAACATCGGTGCAGGCCGCATTGTGTATCAGGAATTAACCCGTATTACCAAAGCCATCACAGAAGGCGATTTCTTCAAAAACGAAGTCCTGCTTGAAGCGGCTCGTAACTGCAAGGCTAAAAATTCTGCCCTGCACATCATGGGGCTTCTCTCTGACGGCGGTGTGCACAGCCACATTAACCACATTTTCGGTCTCGTTGAACTGGCTAAACGCGAGGGCCTTTCCAAGGTGTATCTCCATTGCTTCTTAGACGGTCGCGATGTGCCGCCTGCTTCCGGTAAGGATTATGTTGCCGCTCTGCGGGATAAGCTTGCCGAACTCGGCGTGGGCAAAATTGCCACCGTTATGGGTCGTTATTATGCCATGGACCGCGATAACCGTTGGGACCGTGTTGAAAAGGCGTATAACGCCATGGTGCTGGGCATCGGCGAGCAGCTTGCTGACCCTGTTGAGGCCGTACAGCACTCCTATGATAACGAGGTGACGGACGAATTCGTCGTGCCCGTTGTTGTAACGGAAAACGGCGCACCTGTCGGCGTTATAGCCGAGGGCGACAGCGTTATTTTTGCTAACTTCCGTCCTGACCGCGCCAGAGAAATCACCCGCAGCTTAGTTGACCCGGAATTTTCCGGTTTTGCAAGAGAATTTGTGTCTCTTCACTATGTCTGCATGACACAGTATGATAACACCATGCCGAACGTGCATGTGGCCTTTAAGCCCCAGAGTCTGGATAACACCTTTGGTGACTATATTGCAAAATGCGGTCTGTCCCAGCTTCGCATTGCTGAAACAGAAAAATACGCCCATGTTACTTTCTTCTTTAATGGTGGCGTTGAAGCTGTTTCCGAGGGCGAAGACAGAGCGCTGATTGCCTCTCCCAAAGTTGCAACCTATGACTTAAAGCCCGACATGAGCGCAAACGAGGTGGCAGATGAAGCCGTTAAACGCTTGCAGTCCGGCAAATACGATGTTGTCATCTTAAACTTCGCAAACTGCGATATGGTTGGTCACACCGGTGTCTTTGATGCGGCAGTCGCTGCCGTCGAAACCGTTGACAACTGTATGGCACGCGTTATCGAAGAGGTTAAACGCTTAGGCGGCATCACCTTAGTGACCGCTGACCACGGCAACGCCGACCAGATGGTTAACCCGGAAAATGGCGAAACATTCACCGCGCACACAACGTTCCCTGTTCCCTTTATCGTTGTGGGTAAGGATGTAACACTGCGCGAGGGTGGCTGTCTGGCAGACATTGCTCCCACCATGCTGAGCCTTTTAGGGCTTGCACAACCCAGTGAAATGACAGGCAAAAGCCTGCTTATTTAATTAAATTTAACAGGAGGAAAAACAACATGAAACAGTACATTGAAATCATTGATGTAGTGGCAAGAGAAATTTTGGATTCCAGAGGTAACCCCACCGTTGAGGTTGAGGTATATACAGAAGATGGCTATGTTGGCCGCGCTTCCGTTCCCTCCGGTGCTTCCACAGGTGCTTTCGAAGCCGTTGAGCTGCGCGATGGCGACAAGAGCAAATACTTAGGTAAAGGCGTTTGCAAGGCCGTTGAAAACGTAAACGGCGAAATTGCTGAAGCCGTTATCGGTATGAACGTGTTAGATCAGGTTGCTATTGACCGTGCTATGATTGAATTAGACGGCACACCTAACAAGGGTCGTTTAGGTGCAAACGCTATTTTGGGCGTTTCCTTGGCTTGTGCTAAGGCTGCTGCTGAATCCTTAGGCGTTAGCCTGTATAACTACATCGGCGGCTGCAACGCTAAAACCTTCCCCGTTCCCATGATGAACATCATCAACGGTGGTAAGCATGCTGACAACAGCGTTAACATTCAGGAGTTCATGATCATGCCTGTTGGTGCTACTTCTTTCCGTGAAGCACTCAGATGGTGTGCAGAAGTATTCCACAACTTAAAGAGCGTATTAAAAGGCAAGGGTTACAGCACCGCTGTTGGTGACGAGGGTGGCTTTGCTCCCAACTTAAAGAGCGACGAAGAAGCTATTCAGGTTATCGTTGAAGCTGTTGAAAAAGCAGGCTTCAAGCCCGGCGATGATTTCCGCATTGCTATTGACGCTGCTGCAACAGAAATGTTTGAAGAAGCTAAGAAAATCGGTAAGGATGGCTACTATTTCTGGAAAACCGATATCTTCATGACCCGCGACGAAATCGTTGCATATTGGGAAGGTTTAGCTGCTAAGTATCCCATCATCTCCTTAGAAGACGGCGTTGCCGAAGAAGACTGGGATGCTTGGAAGATTCTGACCGACAAGCTGGGCGACAAGATTCAGCTGGTTGGCGATGACCTGTTTGTAACCAACACCGAGCGCTTAAAGAAGGGTATCGAGCTGGGCGTTGCAAACTCCATCTTAATCAAGGTTAACCAGATTGGTACTTTAACCGAAACCTTGGAAGCTATTGAAATGGCTAACCGTGCAGGTTACACCGCTGTTACATCTCACAGAAGCGGCGAAACCGAGGATGCTACCATTGCTGACATCGCCGTTGCTACAAACTCCGGCCAGATTAAGACAGGTGCTCCTTCCAGAACCGACCGTGTTGCTAAATACAATCAGCTGCTCAGAATCGAAGAAGAACTGGGCGAGATTGCTTACTATCCCGGTATCAATGCATGGTTTAACCTGAAAAACAAATAAGTTTTCAGGCATGTATGACATGTAAAACAGGAGAGTCGCGGCTTTTTGCAGCGGCTCTCTTTTTCTTTGAAAAAATTGTATATGGAATTGATTTTTGTCCGCTAATCAAGTATAATATAAATAGAAGAAAAGAGGTGCAAACATGAACGACATTAAGGCAACTGTTGCTAAAAATATTGCCCGGCTCCGCCTTAGTCATCAAATGACACAGCTGGAACTGGCCGAAAAAATCAACTATTCCGACAAGGCGGTTTCCAAATGGGAGCACGGCGATTCCATGCCTGACATTTCCGTTTTAGTTCACATTGCGGATGTATTCGGTGTGACGCTTGATGAGTTGATTCATGAAGAGGGAGAGAGAAGCGCCCCGAATTTTCAGGCGCCCAAAACCATTTCGTACCGCCGCAGCGTGATTATCTGTATTGCTGTTATCGGTGTCTGGGCTCTTGCACTCCTTGCTTTTGTGCTCGTTTCCTTAATTGCCCCCGGCACAAAACACCAATGGCTTTCTTTTATTTATGCTCTGCCGCTTTCGTCCATTGTGTGGCTGGTGTTAAACAGCATCTGGCTGAATAAAAAAATGAACTTTGTCATCATCTCCATTTTGATGTGGACGGTTCTCCTTTCGGTGCATTTGTCCCTGCTATTGTTTTCCATTCGCAGCAGTTTGATTTATCTCTTGGGCATACCGGGACAAATGATTATTTTCCTGTGTGCTTTCATCCGGAAAAACACAAAGTCGTAACGGCTTTTTCTGTGCCCGTTGTTATGAGAGGCTTCCTATAAAACAGCTCTATAACCGCATTTTACGAGGACTCTACTGCCGGTAGAGTCCTCGTTTTTTGACTCTACGAAAGCCGTTTTCACAGTATAGTGCAGGCAAAGAGGTTTAGCTTGTGTTCTATCTGCGGGCATGGTACGATAAAGCTGCTTACAAAGTCTAAGTAACATATAATAAGCAACAAGGAGGCTGTGAAAATGGATCTTTATAAAATTGTAGCCGATTCTTCTGCCGACGTTTTATCTCTTTCCGATACACCCTTTGCATCGGCACCCCTGACGATTATAACAGCAGAAACGCAATATGTTGACGATAGTAATTTGGATGTTGAGGCGATGGTTTTAGGTCTGGCAAATTATAAGGGCCGTTCCCAAACCTCCTGCCCGAATCCGTCGGATTGGCTGAAAGCCTTTGGCGATGCACAGCACATTTTTTGTATCGCCATAACAGCCACCCTCTCGGGGAGCTATAACGCCGCCGTGGTGGCCAAGGAAATGTACGAAGAGCTCTATCCTGACCGCAAGGTTTTTGTCATCAATTCCCTGTCCACGGGCCCTGAGCTCAAACTGCTCATTGAAAAAATTGAACGCTGTATCAAAGAAGGCATGAACTTTGATGCTATCTGTGATGCTGTCACCGCATACAGCAGCCACACACATCTTTTATTTATGCTTGAATCCATGAAAAATCTTGCCAACAACGGTCGCATTAACCCCCTTTTGGCCAAAGCCACCGGACTGTTAGGTATCCGTGTTGTGGGTCGCGCCAGCGATGTGGGCGACTTGCAGCCCATTGAAAAATGCAGAGGGCAAAGCAAGGCTTTGCAATGCATGGTCACGCAAATGAAAGCGCAAGGCCTCAAAGCAAAGAGCAAGGTTCGCATCAGTCATTGTCTGAATGAGGAAGCAGCCAACAAATTAAAAGAGCTTCTATTGCATGACTATCCCGATATGGATATTGCCATTTACCCCTGCCGCGGACTTTGCAGCTTTTATGCAGAGCAAGGCGGTCTCTTAGTTGGTTTTGAGTCTTGCTGATATTCTTTTTAGAGACAAAAAGCAGCACAGTGACATGTCACTGCGCTGCTTTTTTATATTGCTTCTCAGGGTTTCGTCACGCTTTATGCTGATAGTCAAAACCACAGGCATCCAAAAAGGTTTTCGCCATGAGCATGGCACCCTTTTGATTGGGATGCACTCTGTCCCAGGCGATGTAGGACGAATGGCAGGTTTTGAAAAACTCGTTGAACATGGCCTGAAAATCTATGAAATAACAACCGTGCTTATCCGCCAGCTTTTTGCAGATGGCGCCATATTCATCCATGCGGCGGCGCATGATATCCGTATCGTTCGGTTCCATATAGTAAGGCGTTAACAGAAAGATGCCTTTAACCCTGTCTTTGATGCGGAGAATCATCTCCTCCACATTCTTTTCATATTCCTCCGGCAAAACATGAGCCTCGGGAATGGTTGGCGAGTCAAACTGCCGCCAGACATCATTGATGCCGATGCAGATGGAAACCCAATCCGGATTTAGCGAAACCACGTCACGGTCAAAGCGCTCCAGCAGCATGCGGCTTGTGTGGCCGTTGATGCCGGCATTTGTCACGCGGATTTTTAAGTCCGGATAAAAGGCCGTGAGAAAGCTGTCAACCAAGCGGACATAGCCACAACCTAAACCGTTTCCCTCGCCGATAGGCTCTGTGCTGTCCATATCGGTTACCGAGTCTCCTGCAAAAACAAGTCTGTCACCGTTTTCAAATATCATATTCATGCCTCTTTCATTTGTAAAATAAAACAATTGACCCGGCTAATGAACAAAGGCAAAGCATAGCGCCTTGCCTTTGGTTCGCTCAAAGCGCGACAGGCTGTTCTGCCTGCCGGTGCGCCCGATGCCATTATATGCCGGCTCTCTTACGCCAGACGAGCCTTTTCGTCTTCTGCCAGCTGTGCTTTTAATTCGTCCATATTGCTGAACGCTCTTTGGTCACGAATCTTAAAGAGGAATTCAACCTCTAATGCTTCATCATATACATCGCCGTCAAAACCGATGATGTAGGTTTCAATGCGGACAGCACCGTCGCCGATTGTGGGGCTGTCACCTACATTGGTAATGGATTTATAGGCCTTGCCGTCAACATAGGTCGTTGTGCCATACACGCCGAATTTCGGAATCAGCTGGTCAGCACCGGGAATCATGTTAGCGGTGGGATAACCTAAGGTTCTGCCTAATTTTTTATCTTCCACTACGGTGTTCTTAATCTTAAAGGGACGGCCTAACAGCTCAGCCGCTTTTTCCACATCGCCGTTTTCAATCAGAGCACGGATTTTTGTGCTGGAACACAGGAAATCGCCAAAATACAAGGGTTTAATCATATACACCAAGAAGCCATATTTCTGACCCAGCTCTCTCAGCATCTTAACGTCGCCAGCGGAATCCTTGCCATAGTGATTATGGAGACCGACAACTGCAATTTTCATATTCAGCTTGCCAACCAGAATATCCCGTACAAACTCTTCGGGAGACATATCACGAACAGCGTCAAAATTTTCAAAAAACAGAGTGTCCAGATTACAGGAGGATAACAATTCTTCCTTATAATTGTTGTCTGCAATCAATTTTAATGTGTTTGCACCCTTAATCACGTTGATAGGATGTTTGTCGAAGGTGTAGGCCACGGAATGCAAACCGTTGTCCTGTGCCAGGTCCATCAGGGCTGTTAAAAGTTTCATGTGACCCTTGTGGAGCCCGTCAAAGTTACCCATTGCCACGGCGGTTCCGTTGCGTGCTTCAATTTTGCTGTAATCATACCAAATCGTGTTCATGGAAATGACCTCCTCTTAATACTTGTAAAATATATGCACTCCCTCAGCCTCAATACGGCCAAGAGAAAAATACAACTTATTCATAAAATCCGACTTCCATCGCCAGAACCAGACTCCCCTCGCCGGGAACCGCCTTGGACAAGCAAAGTAAGGTGTCTCCTTCATAGAGTCTATAAAGAGAGCCTTCTGCCCCATCTTTGATGCCTACCTGTTCTAAACGGTAGCGCAGGCCGTTTCTGACTCTTGCGCCTTGCTGCGGCGAAAGGCACGCTGCGGGATAGTCTGCCAAAACCGTCTCCGGCGGCAACAAAAAGGATGCTACATCCCCCGCCTCTGCCCGCCTGACAAGCTCCTCCGGTGTGATGGCGTCTTCTATGGTAAACATACCGCTTCCCGTCCGCACCAGGCTTTCCATGGCGGCGCAGGTCCCCAGTGCCTTGCCCAAATCATGGCACAAAGAGCGAATGTAGGTTCCCTTGGAACAAACAACATCCAGCGTAAACCCGTCTTCTGTAAAATCACGGCAGCACAGAGAATGAATGGTAACCTCTCTTGCCTCCCGCTCAATGGTTATGCCCTGCCTTGCCAGTTCATAAAGCTTTTTGCCGCCTACCTTAATGGCTGAATACATGGGCGGCACCTGACGAATTGTTCCCAAAAAGCTTTGGCAAGCCGCCTGAACCATCTCCAGCGTCGGCCTGACATCACTTTTTTGTGTAATCTCGCCTGTTGTGTCATAGCTATCTGTAGCAATCCCTACACGAACGCGGGCTGTGTAACGTTTGGTTTTATCCGTTAAAAGCTCGGAAAGACCTGTGGCTTTTCCCACTAAGATGGGCAAAACGCCTGATGCAGCAGGGTCTAACGTTCCCGTATGACCAACCCGCCTGATGCCCAGGCTGCATCTGACTAAGGCTACCATGTCATGAGAGGTCTTGCCAACCGGTTTGTTCAAATTGATAATACCAAGCAAAAGACCACTCCTACCTCTCAGATTAGCAAACGACTTACACACAAAAGCGTGTAAACTACCACACTTTAATTATATCATACAATCTCGGTAAAAAAAAGCTTTATTTGCAGAAGATTCAAATTTTATTCATAATCCAATATATAGGTAAAAATTTTTTATGTAGTTTCGCCAAAAAAGTTTTTTTGTACAAATTTATTGTTTTATCTATGGACTTTTTTTATGAAAAGTGGTATAATAAATTGAATGCGGACGAATTGTTTGTTAAAAAATAAACAATCCCGCTATCATGACTAAAATGCGTGGGTATTACCACACAAATAAAACGAAGGGGGTAATTCTTGTTGAGTCAGGAACAAACACCGGCCTTTAAGGGCACGAAAGAACAAGAACAGCAGTTGATGGAAGTCATCAACAAACACAAAGGAACAGATGGCGCCTTAATTCCCGTTCTGCATGAAGCACAGGAAATTTACGGCTATCTGCCTGTTGAAGTACAAGCCATTATTTCTAAAAACCTGGGCGTTACCATGGCAGAGATTTATGGCGTTGTTACTTTTTACACCCAATTTACCACACAGCCCAAGGGCGAGTATAAAATCGGCGTTTGCCTGGGTACTGCCTGCTACGTTAAGGGCTCCGGCGACATTTTGAACAAAATCAAAGAAAAACTGGGCATTTCCGAAGGTGAATGCACAGCTGACGGTAAGTTTTCCATTGACGCCACCCGTTGCATCGGCGCTTGCGGTCTGGCTCCCGTTTTAACCGTGAACGACGAGGTTTATGGTAAAATTACCGTTGATGATGTGGAAAGTATTTTAGCAAAATACACAGCATAAACGCTATGCTTGAAATTTCACTTCACATTTTAGATATCATTAACAATTCGGTTAAAGCCGGTGCAAGCTTAATTGGCGTTACGATTTGCGAAGACAGGTCGCAAAACTGTCTGACCGTGGAAATTACCGATAACGGTTGCGGTATGGATGCAGAATTTTTGAAGGCGGTCACAGACCCGTTCAAAACCAGCCGCACCACAAGAAAAGTCGGTATGGGATTGTCCCTTTTCAAGGCGGCAGCCGAGGCCACCGGCGGCTCTCTTTCCATCAACTCGGAGCCGGGAAAAGGAACAACGGTTTTGACAAGCTTTGTTTATGACCACATTGACCGTCAGCCCTTGGGCGACATGGCCCAGACCATCACAACGGTGCTTTCGGGAACGCCCGCGCTTGATATTTTGTACCGCCACCAAAAAGACGGTGCAGAGTTTCTGCTTGATACCCGTGAGGTTCGTCAGATTTTGGGTGACGTTTCCTTAGGCGCTCCGGAGGTTATTCTCTGGCTGACGGATTACATCACAGAAGGCCTTGCCGGATTGGAAGAAACAAAGTAGATCTTCCGTGCATGAACGTGCACACAATACAATACACAGCTTATAGACTGTGAGAACGGAGTTTTGATATGAAAAGTTTAGCAGAACTTGAAGCCATAAGAAATAAAATGCAAAATCAGGTTGGCATGCGTAAAGACGATGACGCCATGACCCGTGTTGTTGTTGGTATGGCAACATGCGGCATTGCTGCCGGTGCGCGCCCCGTTTTAACTGCCTTGGTAGAAGAAATCGGCAAACGTAACCTCGCCCATGTATCCGTAACACAAACAGGTTGCATCGGCATGTGCAAGTTAGAGCCGATTGTTGAGGTTACCGTGCCCGGTCAGGAAAAAGTAACCTATGTTAAAATGACTGCCGAAAAGGCGCTGAAAGTTGTCAGCGAACATATAGTAAACGGACGTGTCTGCGCAGAATACACCGTGGGCGCAGAACAAGAATAAAGGAGGATAACAGAACATGGATTTTGCAAGATCAACCGTTCTGGTCTGCGGTGGTACAGGCTGTACCTCCTCCGGCAGCCAGAAGGTATTAAAAGAATTTGAAACTCAAATTGCAGCCAAAGGTCTTGAAAAAGAAGTTAAGGTTGTACAAACCGGTTGCTTTGGTCTGTGTGCTTTGGGTCCCGTTGTTATTGTTTACCCCGAAGGTGCTTTTTACAGCACGGTTCAGCCTGAAGATGTTGAAGAAATCGTTTCTGAGCATCTCTTAAAGGGCCGTGTTGTAACCCGCCTTTTGTATGACGAAACTGTTCAGGAAAATTCTGTTAAGTCCCTGAACGAAACCAATTTCTACAAAAAGCAAATGCGCATTGCGCTGCGCAACTGCGGTGTTATTAACCCGGAAAACATTGATGAATACATTGCTCTGGACGGTTACCGCGCGCTGGGCAAGGTTCTGACAGAAATGAGCCCCGAAGACGTTATTGAGGAAATCAAAAAGTCCGGTCTTCGTGGACGCGGGGGCGGCGGATTCCCCACCGGTATCAAATGGATGCTGGCTGCAAAATCCCCCAACGTAATCGGTAAATACGTTTGCTGCAACGCTGACGAGGGTGACCCGGGTGCATTCATGGACAGAAGCGTTTTGGAGGGCGACCCCCACGCTGTTATTGAAGCTATGGCCATTGCCGCCTATGCTATCAATGCAGAGCAGGGTTACATATACATTCGTGCAGAATATCCCATCGCTGTTAAACGTTTACAGATTGCCATTGACCAGGCCAGAGAATACGGTCTGTTAGGTAACAACATCTTCGGCACTGATTTCTGCTTTGACCTGGAAATCCGCTTAGGTGCCGGTGCTTTCGTTTGCGGCGAAGAAACCGCTTTGATGACTTCTATTGAAGGCAAGCGCGGCGAGCCGCGTCCCCGTCCGCCATTCCCGGCTGTTAAGGGTCTTTGGGAAAAACCGACCCTCTTAAACAACGTTGAAACCTATGCAAACATTCCGCAGATTATCTTAAACGGTGCTGATTGGTTCACCTCTATCGGTACCGAAAAGAGCAAAGGCACCAAGGTTTTCGCTCTGGGCGGCAAAATCAACAACACCGGTTTGGTTGAAGTTCCCATGGGTACCACCTTGCGCGAAATCATTGAAGAAATCGGCGGCGGCATCCCCAACGGCAAGAAGTTCAAAGCAGCTCAGACCGGTGGACCTTCCGGCGGTTGCATTCCTGCTTCTTTGATGGATGTTCCCATCGACTATGACTCTCTGATTCAGATTGGTTCCATGATGGGTTCCGGCGGTTTGATTGTTATGGACGAAGATAACTGCATGGTTGACATTGCCAAGTTCTTCTTGGAATTCACCGTAGACGAATCCTGCGGTAAATGTACACCTTGCCGTATCGGTACCAAGCGCATGCTGGAAATCTTAGAGAGAATCACCCAGGGTAAGGGCACCTTGGAAGACCTTGATAAGCTGGAAGCTCTGGCTTACAACATCAAGGAATCTGCTCTTTGCGGTCTGGGTCAGACAGCGCCCAACCCCGTTCTTTCCACTCTGCGTTATTTCAGAGATGAATATGAAGCTCACGTTATTGACAAAAAATGTCCTGCCGGCGTATGTAAAGCGCTGGTTAGCTACTCCATTGTGGCTGACAAGTGTAAGGGTTGCAGCCTCTGTGCACGTCAGTGCCCGGCAAATGCAATCAGCGGCGAAATCAAGAGTCCCTTCACCATTGATCAGGACAAATGTATTAAGTGCGGTGCTTGTATCGAAAAATGTAAATTCGGTGCAATCATTGTTCAATAACGAAAGGAGGACAAAGTTACAATGGAAATGGTTACGATTACAATTAACGGTCAAAGCCTTTCTGTGCCTCAGGATTACACCATCCTGCAAGCTGCACGTCAGGCCGGCATTGATATTCCTACACTTTGCTACTTAAAAGATATTAACGAAATCGGCGCATGCAGAATGTGTTTGGTTGAGGTTAAAGGCGCAAGAGCGCTGGTTACCGCTTGCGTATACCCCGTCAGCGACGGTATGGAGGTTTTCACCAACACCGCCCGCGTCAGAAAAGCAAGAAAAGCCGTTCTGGAACTGATGCTTTCCAACCACAACAGAAACTGCCTGACCTGCGTCAGAAACCGCAACTGCGAACTGCAAAAGCTGGCCGAAGAGCTGAATGTGACTGAAATCCCCTACGAAGGTGAATATACACCCTCAACAATTGATGATTTCTCTCCCTCCATCGTGCGCGATAACAGCAAATGTATCCTCTGCCGTCGCTGCGTTGCTGTTTGTAAGAAAATTCAGACAGTTGGCGTTATCGATGCAACCGAAAGAGGTTTCAAAACCAAAATCGGCAGCTCTTTTGAAAAGTCCCTGAACGAAACCGATTGCGCTATGTGCGGTCAATGTATTAACATCTGTCCCGTTGGTGCGCTCCACGAAAAAGACGGCTTATCCCCCGTTTGGAACGCACTGGCTGACGAAACCAAGCATGTCGTTGTTCAAACCGCTCCGGCTGTTCGTGCAGCGTTGGGCGAAGAATTTGGCATGCCCATCGGCACACCGGTAACCGGCAAAATGGCTACCGCCCTGAAAATGTTAGGTTTTGACAAGGTGTTTGATACCGACTTTGCTGCTGACCTCACCATTATGGAAGAGGGCACAGAGCTGTTAAACAGAATCAAAGAGGGCGGCAAGCTGCCTCTGATCACCTCTTGTTCTCCCGGTTGGGTTAAGTTCTGCGAACATAACTTCCCCGACTTTTTGGATAATCTCTCCACCGCTAAGTCTCCTCACGAGATGTACGGTGCGGTTCTTAAATCCTATTATGCTGAAAAAGCAGGCATTGATCCGAAAGACATATATGTTGTTTCCGTTATGCCCTGTACAGCCAAGAAGTTCGAAGCACAGCGCGAAGAGCTGTCCGGCACAGGCTATCCGGATGTTGATGCCGTTATCACAACCCGTGAGCTGGCTAAGATGATTAAGGAAGCCGGCATTGACTTTGCAGGTCTCTCTGACAGCGTGTTTGATTCTCCCTTCGGCGATGAAGCAACCGGCGCCGGCGTTATCTTCGGTGCAACCGGTGGTGTTATGGAAGCCGCTCTGCGTACCGTGGCAGACATCTTAACAGGTAAGTCCTTAGAGGACATTGAATATCACGCTGTTCGTGGTACCGATGGCATCAAGGAAGCCACTGTTAACGTTGCCGGTATGGACATTAAGGTTGCTGTCGCACACGGCTTAGGCAATGCAAGAAAGCTCCTGACAGACATCCGCGAGGGCAAAGCAACTTACCATTTCATCGAAATCATGGCTTGCCCGGGCGGCTGTGTAACCGGTGGCGGTCAGCCTATTCAGCCTGCCAAGCTGCAAGCTGAGATTGACTTAAAGGCTGAACGTGCTAAGGCTCTGTATGCTGAGGACCGTTCCTTGTCTCTGCGTAAGTCTCACGAAAATCCCTACATCAAAAAGCTGTATGAGGAATATTTCGGCGAGCCCTGCGGCCACAAGTCTCACAAGCTGTTGCATACACACTATCACGAAAGACCCAAATACTAAGATACAGAGGGGCTATGGCACATGCCACAGCCCCTTTTTCATATTTTTCGGAAAAGCTATTTATTTTTCGGAGAAGATATAGTATACTATAACTACGCAATATAATATGGAAAGGATGTTTACCATGATTGTTGATGTTTTAGAAAATGCTGCTCGCTACGAGGGGCTTCATGAAAGCTTCAAAAAGGCTTTTGACTTTATCCGCGAGGCCGTCAAAAACGAGCCCGAAGTTGGCCGCTATGAAATTGATGGCGACAAAATTTTTGCCCTCGTGCAGGAATATGAACCCCGTGAGGTGGCAGAAACCAATTGGGAAGCACACAAAAAGTATATTGACATTCAGTATCTCTACTCTGGCGCCGAAATCATCTGCTGGGATACCATTAAAAACCTGCCCGCCGGCACCGTTTTTGACGATGCAAAGGACCGCTATCTCTATAAAGCTGACAGCTTTGCGCCCGTTCCCCTTATGGCCGGCACCTTCGGGATTTATTTCCCCGAAGATTTGCATCGCCCCATGGAGGCTTATAACGGCATCAGTCCCGTTAAAAAAATTGTTGTTAAAGTTCTGCTGTAAGCATATAGTAAGAGCAGTGGCGCATGCCACTGCTCTTTTTTCATTAATATGAAAGATTTGTTAATTCTGCCCGTTCTTCTTTGACAAGCATATCGTTTTGATTTATAATAAAAAGGGTATGATATATACTGTGAATTCAAACACTAAGGAGGTCCCTTATGGCAGACCATATGTATAAACCCTGGGAGGTGCCCAAGGGTGAACGTTGGGAATACTTTCTGGATTATTATAAAAAACCCTGCATTTTCATTGCTTGTTGCCTTTTGGCCCTGTTTTCCATTTTGAAAAGCGTTTTTGCACCTGCGCCGGATTTGATTATTTTAGCCGCCGCCAGCACAAACTATACCGACGAAACCGTTTGGACTATGGCAACGGATGCCATGAAAGACATGCCCTTTGATTTTAACGGTGACGATGATGTTTTGGCAGAGGTTAATTACGTTTATTTTGATATGGACACCCAAACCCAGGACCCTGAGGTTTTTATGGCTTCTCAGACCAGGCTCTCCGCCTCCATTGCCACGGCCGAAAGCGCCCTGCAAATCGTTGATGCGGGCACCATCGGTTACTTTGAAGAGCAGGGATTGATGGCATGCTATAACGAATTGCCCACGCTCACGGAGCACGACAGCGATGAGCTGATTAAAATTCCCCTGCACGAGTTAAAGCCGTTCCGGGATATTGATGAGCTCCCCGACGGTCTCTTTATGACCCTGCGCCCCAAGGAGCTGATGCAGCTTGGAAACAGCAAGAAAAAATTAGCAAATTACGAAAATCAGGTGGCTGCCCTCCTGGCTATGATGGAAGAATAAACACGTTTCTTGACAGAATCCTGCGGGAAGGAGAAAGTTCATGTTCAAAAAATTGGCGCCATGCTTAAAAGGCTATGGAAAATATGCGCTCTTAGCGCCCATAACGATTATTTTTGAGGTTCTGCTTGAAATCAGAATTCCTTTTTATATGTCCAAAATCATTGATGTGGGCATTGCCAATCAGGATGTTGGCTACATCGCCCGCTTAGGGCTCTTAATGGTCGCTGTTGCGCTACTCTCCCTGCTTTGCGGTTCTTTATCTGCGTTTTTTGCGGCCAAAGGTGCCATGGGCTTCGGTAAAGGTCTCCGCGGCGCTGTTTTTCATAAAATTCAATCGTTTTCCTTTGCCAACATTGATAAGTTCAACACGGCCTCGCTGATTACCCGTCTGACAACGGATATTAACAACACGCAGCACACCTTTATGATGTTAATTCGCTCGTTTGTGCGCTCGCCTATCATGTTAATCAGCGCCACTATTATGGCCGCATCCATTAACAAAAGTCTGGCTGTAGTTTTTTTGGTTGCTATTCCTGTTTTAGGCACAGCTCTTATCGTTATTATGCTGATGGCTTTCCCCCGGTTTCGTAAGATGCTGACCTGTTATGACCGCATGAACGGACGTGTTCAGGAAAATTTGATTGGCATCCGCGTTGTGAAAGCCTTTGTCCGTGAAGATTACGAAAACGAAAAATTTGATAAAGAGGCCGATGCTCTGCGGGCCGCGCAGCTCAGTGCCGAGCGCGTTCTCATTTGCAACATGCCCCTGATGCAGCTTGTCATCTACGCTTGCATTATTTCCATTTTGTGGTTCGGCGGTAACATGGTGCTCTCCGGCACCATGGCAAACGGCCAGCTCATCAGCTTCATCAGCTATGTGACCCAGATTTTGGTCTCCCTGATGATGATTTCCATGGTTTTCGTGAGCCTGGTTATGACCCGTGCCTCCGTCACCCGTATCTTCGAGGTTTTGGATGAGGAGCCCGATATCGCCGACCGTCAGACAGACCTCACCGTTCGTGACGGCTCCATTGAATTTCGTGATGTTTCCTTTTCTTATGCAAACGACCCTGAAAACCTGAACTTAGAGAACATTAACCTTTCTATTGCGCCCGGCGAAACCGTCGGCATCATCGGCGGCACCGGCTCTGCCAAATCAACGCTGGTGCAGATGATTCCCCGCCTCTATGACTGCCTTTCCGGTGCCGTTTATGTAGGCGGCGAAGATGTGCGCTCATATAGCTTAGAGGGGCTTCGCGACGCTGTCAGCATGGTGCTGCAAAAGAACCTTTTGTTCTCCGGCACCATTTTGGAAAACTTAAAATGGGGCAACGAAGCGGCCACCATGGACGAGGTTATTGCCGCCTGCAAGGCCGCCTCTGCACATGATTTTATCACCTCCTTCCCGAATGGCTATGATACCTTTTTGGGACAGGGCGGTGTTAACGTTTCCGGCGGACAGAAACAAAGACTTTGTATTGCCCGCGCTCTTTTGAAAAAACCAAAAATCATTATTTTGGATGACAGCACAAGCGCCGTGGATACCGCCACAGATGCCGCTATCCGTAAAGCACTGCGAGAGGAGCTTGCCGGCACAACAACGATTATTATTGCCCAGCGCATCAGCTCTGTTTCCGATGCCGATAAAATTGTGGTTATGGACGACGGTCGCATTGATGCTGTCGGCACCCATGACGAATTACTTGCCACAAACGAAATTTACCGCGAAGTGTATGAATCGCAGAAAAAGGGGGTGGCGTAAATGGCAAGACCTCACGGCAACATGCCACCCGTTCGCAGACCCAAAAACGCCGGAAAAACCCTGCTTCGCGTTGTAGGCTATGCGGGCAAACTCCGCATCCAGCTCATTCTGGTTGCCATTGGCCTCATCATCAGCTCCGGCGCCAATGTGGCGGGCACGTATTTCTTAAAACCCGTCATTAACCGCTATTTAGTTCCCTTTATCGGGCAGGAGCAGGTGGATTTGTCAGGCTTCATCCGGATACTTCTTGTGATGGCCGGTGTCTATCTGGCCGGCGTGATTGCAAGCTATGGCTATAACCGCCTGATGCTGAACATTGCAACCCGTTCCCTGAAAAAGATACGAACAGATTTATTTTCCGCCATGCAACAGCTCCCCATCCGTTTTTTTGACACGCACACCCACGGCGAGCTGATGAGCCGCTTTACCAATGACACGGACACGTTGCGAGAAATGCTTGGAAACGGAATTCCGCACTTTATCTCTTCTTTCCTTTCTGTTTCGGGCGTCTTTATCATGATGCTTGTGCTCAGCCCGGCTTTAACGGTTTTAGTGCTGTTTATGCTTGCCATCATGCTGTTTGTTGTGAAAACCGTCGGCGGCAAAAGCGGTCTGTATTTTAAGAAACAACAGCAGGAACTGGGCCGGATGAACGGCTACATTGAAGAAATGATTGAGGGACAAAAGGTCGTTAAAATTTTCTCCCGTGAAAAGCGCGTGAACGAGGATTTTGACGCGCTCAATGAGTCCCTTTGCGAAGCTGCTACAAACGCCAATTCCTTTGCAAACGTTTTAATGCCCATTATGGGTAATCTGTCTTACCTGCACTACGCCTTAACGGCCGTTGTGGGCGGCATTATGGCTGTTATGGGTGTATCTGACATTGGAACCTTAGGAGCCTTTTTGCAGTATACCCGTTCCTTTTCCCAGCCCATCACACAGATTTCCCAGCAGTTTAACAGCATTTTAAGTGCCCTGGCAGGTGCTGAACGCATTTTTGCCCTGCTGGATGAGCCAAAGGAGGAGGACCACGGAACCGTGACCTTGGTCCGTGCCTGCCGCGGCGAGGACGGCACGCTGAGCGAAAGCGAAAACGGACCTCTCTGGGCCTGGAAACAGCCGACAGACGAAGGCTACCGCTACATTGAGGTGCTGGGAGACGTCCGTTTGGAGAACGTCACCTTTGGCTATGAAGAAAACAAAATTGTTCTGCGGGATGTAAGCCTGTATGCCAAGCCCGGTCAGAAAATTGCCTTTGTTGGCTCAACGGGCGCCGGCAAAACCACCATCACAAATCTGATTAATCGCTTTTACGATATTGCTGAGGGCAGCATTACCTATGACGGCATTCCCATTACCGACATCAAAAAGCCTGACCTGCGCCGCTCTCTTTCCATGGTGCTGCAAGATGCACACCTGTTTACCGGCACCGTGCGGGACAACATCCGTTACGGTCGGCTCGATGCTACGGATGAAGAGGTGGAAGAGGCCGCCCGTCTTGCCAATGCCCATAGTTTTATCCGTCATCTGCCGCAGGGCTATGACACCGTGTTAACCGCTGATGGCGGCAACCTCTCTCAGGGGCAGCGCCAGCTGCTTTCCATTGCCCGCGCTGCCGTCGCAGACCCGCCTGTGTTGATTTTAGATGAAGCAACAAGCTCCATTGACACACGTACTGAGGCCTTAATTGAAAAAGGTATGGATAAGCTGATGGCAGGGCGCACCGTTTTTGTGATTGCTCATCGCCTGTCAACTGTTCGCAATTCTAATGCCATTATGGTTTTAGAGCACGGCAAAATCATTGAACGGGGTGACCATGACAGTCTGGTCGCCGATAAGGGGAAATATTATCAGCTTTACACCGGTTCTTTTGATATGGACTTAGACTAAGCGAGGCCCTCTCCAAAAGACGACAAAAATAATGGCCAATTTTGAGACGGGTCTTTAAGCAAATTTCCACAAAAATGGTTTAATTCACTTAAAATCATTAATAATTTGTGAAATGTGGAAAATTTTTTATTGACATTCCGGCTAAAAATCGGTATAATATACTTTGTAGTTTTATAGGGCGGAGATATGCATGTATGAAAACATGCTCCGCATGATGTCCTTCCACCGTTTCTTGACGGTCGGCAGGAAGTTCATCACCGATTGATGATTAAAACCCAACGCAAAGTACCGGAGGGAGGGAATATACATGTCCGAAATCAGACTTAAGGATCACGAATCTTTAGATAGTGCCCTGCGTCGTTTTAAGCGTTCCTGCGCAAAAGATGGCGTTTTGTCAGAACTGAGAAAAAGAGAGCATTATGAAAAGCCCAGCGTGAAGAGAAAAAAGAAATCCGAAGCTGCCAGAAAAAGAAAGTTTAAGTAATGGCGCTTTATTAAAAAAAGACCGTGGCTCATGCCACGGTCTTTTTTTTGTTCTTTTTACCAGTTTTGAAAAGCTGTCGTTTGGTCTTTGGGCTTTCGAATTTTATCACGGGGTGTTTCGTTTTTAGCATAACCCAAAGCGATAATCAGTCGCAGAGGCACATCCTTAGGAATCCCAAGCACCTTGTGGCAACCTTCATCATCAAAGCAACCCAAAATGCAGCTTGCAATACCCTTATCGGCTGCCGCCAGTGTCAGCATCATGGTCATCATACCGATATCCATTTGGGCAAAATACTGCTGATCCTCGTTAACGCCTGCACGCAGGACCGCCTCCGTTTCACAAATAGCAATAAAGGCACCGCAGTTATCCACAAAGAAATTGCGGCCACTTTTCTTAATCTCCTCTGCCAGTGCTTTGGCCGTTTCGCCCTCGGCTGCTACCATGCGCCAGGGCTGAGAATTACAGGCCGATGGCGATAAGCACGCAACGTCCATAATCTCTTCCAGTAAATCGTGAGATACGCAGCGACCGTCATAGTCCCGACAACTCTCTCTGCATAATGCCAATTCCTTAAATGCCATAGTCATCCTTCTTTCCAAATGTTGTAAAATTAATTTTTTCCAAACTGATCAAGTTTTACGCAGTATGCACCGACGAAAAACGGCAATACTTATGATGAAGCCATCATGAAGGAGTCCTGTTCCATGGAAAAATTTATCATTCGCGGCGGTGCGCCCCTGTGCGGAACCGTCAGCGTTTCAGGCGCTAAAAATGCCGCCCTGCCGTGCCTCGCCGCCTGCCTGTTAACCGATGAACCCGTAACCCTCTGCCGCATTCCACCACTTTCCGATATTTTTGCCATGTGCGACATCTTATCCGGTTTGGGATGTAGGATTTCCCGCCCATTTGCCGATGAATTTTGTATTGATGCCTCTCATTTGACTGCGTGCGCCGTTCCTTATGAACTGGCAGGCCGTCTCCGAGGCTCTTTTTTAGTGTTGGGACCGCTACTTGCCCGCCACAAGAAAGTCAGCATCGCCATGCCGGGCGGTTGCGCTATCGGGGCGCGCCCCATTGATTTACATTTGAAAGGGTTTATTGCCATGGGAGCAACGGTGCAAAACACAAACGGCTGCATTGAAGCATCCTGCCGCCAGCTCCATGGCGCTACGATTTATCTGGACTTTCCCAGCGTGGGTGCCACGGAAAACATCATGTCTGCCGCTGTGCTCGCTCAGGGCGAAACCATTATTGAAAACGCCGCCGCCGAGCCGGAAATCGTGGATTTGGCAAACTTTTTGTGCCGCATGGGTGCCCGTATTACAGGCGCCGGCACAGACACCATTACCATCCGGGGCGTAGAGCGCCTGCACGGCGCGCGTCACACCATCATTCCCGACCGCATCGAGGCCGGCACATGGCTCGCCGCCGCCGTGGCAACGGGTGGCGACGTTACGGTCACAAACATCATTCCCGACTATGTGAAGCCCATGACCGCCAAGCTCTCAGAGATGAACATTCCTCTCACAATCGGCGAGGACTTTATCCGCACAAAGCCTGTTTCTTCTTTCAAGGCTGTGGATGTCAAAACCCTGCCCTATCCCGGATTTCCTACCGATATGCAATCCCAGCTTTCCGCCCTGCTTTGCCTCTCTGACGGCATCAGCATGATTACGGAAACCATTTTTGAAAACCGCTTCATGCATGCCGGAGAGCTTTGCCGCATGGGCGCCTCCATCAAAATTGCGGGCCGCAACGCCGTGATTGAGGGAAGCAAATCCTTATCAGGCGCCAAGGTGAAAGCTTCTGACCTGCGGGCAGGCGCTGCCCTTGTGATTGCGGCGTTAGCCGCCAAGGGCGACACCGAAATTTCCGATATTTATCACATCGACCGGGGCTACGTGGCCTTAGATGCCAAGCTGCGCACCTTAGGTGCAAGCATTAAGCGGGAGCCGGAATAATCAGCGCCCCGCTTCAATATAACGCAGCGCGGAATAGGAAGCAATGGCCCCATCTGCTGCCGCTGTAATCACCTGACGGAGGGGCTTTTTGCGTAAATCTCCCGCTGCGTAAACGCCGGGGATTTCCGTTTCCATCTCTTCATTGGTCACGACATAGCCCTGCTCATTCAAGACTAAAATACCTTGCAGGAGACTCGTTCCCGGTTGTGTGCCAACAGCAACAAAAACGCCGTCTGTCACAAGCTCGCCCGTTTCCCCGCTGACCACATTGTTAATCGTCAGAGACTCCACACGGCTATCGCCGTTCACGGCCGTGGCAACTGTGTTCAAAACCAGCTCGACATTCTCTGTCTTTTTCACTTGCTCTGCCAAGGTATGTACCCCGCGGAAGCTATCACGACGATGAATCAGATAGACCTTCTGGCAATAGCGCGCCAAAAACAGCGCATCCTCTAAGGCTGTGTCGCCGCCGCCAATGACGGCAACGGTTTTGTTTTTATATAAGGCCCCGTCGCAGGTGGCACAATAGGAAACACCACGACCGCGCAGTTCTTCCTCCCCGGGGATGCCCAGCTGTTTGGGTTTTGCACCCATGCAGGCGATAAAGGTTTTGCAAAGAAGCGTTTCCTTGGCCGTTACAACCTTTTTAACCGCACCGGACAAATCCAGCGATTCAATTTTTTCATATCGGATTTCGGCACCGGCTTTTTGAGCCTGTTCTTCCATCTGCATGGCAAGCGCCACGGCATCCACTCCGTCAGGGAAGCCGATATAGTTTTCAAGTGTTGTGGTGGTGGACATTTGTCCCCCTGCAAACATTTCCTCTAAAACGAGGCAACGAAGACCTGCTCGGGCTGAATACAGCGCTGCATTTAAGCCGGCCGGACCGCCGCCGCCAATAATTACATCATACATAAAAGTCTCTCCTTTTTTGCCCTTGCGGCCTTTTTTATTCTGACGCCTCTGTCAATAAAAGTTCCACCGTTTTCTGATAAAAACCATAGGGGTCACGCCGGAAATTGCGGCACATGGCAAGGGCCTTGTTCTTATCCCCTGCATACAGCGAAAGAGTCAGCACGGAATTTTTTCCCTCTTTTAATTCAAAGGCAACGGAAAACTGGTTTTCGCTCAGCGGAACAACGTCACAACGGAGCGCCTTGCGGCTCGCTTCGTTACGATAAAATTTATCCACCGCATGCTTTAAGTTGTTTTTCACGCTGGCAAGCAGCTTGTTTTCAAACATGTCAATCATGTCTGTGCCGGAGGCTGTTAAAATGAACTTATCCAGTTCATCCCGCCAGACGGTTTTCATGTGGTTTTCTGCCAAAAGGCTTTCAATGGCATCACAAAGGTCCATGAAATCAACGCTTGAGCCCTCTAACATGCAATGCTTCAATTCCACATCGCTCATGGGAATATCGGCATAAGACAGGGTAAATAAAATGGCCAGCTTGATTTCAATGGGGTCATTAAGTCTATAATATACATTCTCCCAAATGTTCTTTTTCATACCGTGCACCTCGTCTTCATTCTTACTATAAGTTATATCATATAAACGCTCGAAAAGCAATAAAAAACCCCGTTTCTGTTGATTTTTTTTAGTTGCTGTGTTAGAATTAAGGCATAGAGATTTTTTATTTGCCGTACTGGCGAAGAAGCAAAAGACACGCTCCTGCCCGATTCATTACTCCGGCAAATACTAAAGGGGAGAACTTGCCATGATTACAGACATTAGCGGCAGCGACCATAAACTGGTGAAAGAAACTGCCGCCTTAAAGGAAAAGAAATACAGAGAGCGTTATGGTGCCTTCGTAGTTGAGGGTGCAATGTCTGTTTTGTGGGCGCTGCAATCCTCATACAGCGTGAAATCCATTGTCATCAGCCGAGATTTTGTTCCGCCTGAAAGCATCAAAGCTTATTTTGAGGATGTCCCTGTGTACCGTGTTCCGCCCCACGTTTTTTCGAAAATGGCAGACACGAAAACACCGCAGGGTATTTTATGCGTTTGCGCTCTGCCGCCTGCACAGTGCTCACCAACGCAAGGCCTTTTTCTCTATTGTGACAACGTTCGCGACCCGGGAAATTTAGGATCCATCATTCGCTCGGCCGACGCGCTGGGGTTTGACGGTGTGCTGCTTTCCCCCGGCTGTGTTGATCCCTTTGGCCCGAAGCTCGTCCGCTCCACCATGGGCTCTTTATTTCACATTACATTGATAGGCGATGTGGATGCTGATGCTCTGCGGACCATGCAGAAAAGCGGCTTTTCCCTGATTGTGTCTGCGCTGGGGCAAGACGCGGTTGCCCCCGAGGCAATCGGAAGCCTGCAAAATGCGGTTGTGGCTGTGGGAAATGAGGCAAACGGCGTTTCAGAGGCCACCCTTTCCGCCGCGGACCAGATTGTTACCATTCCCATGGCAGGCAGCGCCGAATCCTTGAACGTTGCCGCTGCTGCCGCTATCCTGCTATACGAAATTGCCAAAAAGGGAGGCAGGTTATGAGCAATCCCTTTATGACTGAGGCGCTTTTGGAAGCAAAAAAGGCGGCCGCCTTGGGCGAGGTTCCCGTCGGCACGGTTCTGGTTAAGGATAACACCATCATTTGCCGCGCACATAACCAAAGTGAAAGCGGCGGCACCATTTTAGCCCATGCTGAATTAATTGTTTTAGCAGAAGCTCTTAAAAAGCTTGGCACAAAACGGCTGACCGGTTGCAGCCTCTATGTGACCATGGAGCCGTGCCCCATGTGCGCCGGCGCCATTTCCCTGGCTGCGCCCGACCGTGTTTATTTCGGGGCGTATGATGCCTTAAACGGCGCCTGCGGCGGCAAGCTTGATTTGTTTCAAAACAGCCACATTGAGGTCTATGGCGGCATTATGGAACAGGATTGCAAAGAGCTCTTGCAACGCTTTTTTGCAGAGCGTCGACAAAAGTAAATAAAAAAGCTGTAACCGATGTTGGTTACAGCTTTTTTTGTTTACTGTTTCATATGCGAGCAGGTATAGGCCGTAAAACCGCAGGTCTTACAAATCTCCCTCGCAACGGTCTCTGCCTTGTCCGCCTCTGTTGTTAATAAAACACAGGTAAAATACCCTTTTTCCTGTTTTGCATTGTTATCAACTGCAAAGCCGCAACGGTGCGTCGCCGCTATCTCTGCGGCACGCTCTGCCACGCCATTTTGGCTTTGGTTTTCCCCACTGGAAAAGCGCAGGCGAAACAAAAGCGCCTTATTGGTTCTGTCGCCCCATTCTTTGGCCGCCCAGGCAGCCAGGGCTGTCAGGAGCGCTAACAAGCCGGAAATCCAAACGGTTTTTTTCTTTTTTTTCGGCATCACAGTCCCCCCTTTTTTTACAAAACCGCGATCCTTTTTCAGGATTGAGGCGCGGCGATAAGGTCAGCCCAGGAAACGGCACCCGTCGGAATGAGAATGTTGTTATCCTGCGTCTTCTCAAACGCCCTGCCGGATGTACCAAAAGAGAGCCCATAGGCTTTCTTGACCGGCTTTTGCGCTACGGTTTCAGTTAAGGACAGAATCAGAGTCAACTCCATTTTGCTTGGCTGTTCGCCCTGCATCATCACATCTGTTTTCACGTTAAAGCTTTCCATTTTGTTAAACAGGTCCACAAGCGAGCCGGTGGCCGATGCGGTCTGTAAATCACTGATACATTCCTCTAAAAGCAGGTTGTTCTCCCAGCGCTTGCCGCCAATTTCACGGCGCACTCTGAATTCATTATCGTTATAAGCGCCGGAAAGCAGGCTGACAACATTATCCAAAAGTGTAACGCTATGAGAATATAAAACATCGTCATGCGCTATATACTTTTCTACAAAATCCCAATAGGTTTCTGCTGTCTGTGCGCTCTGTTTGATGAGCTTCAAATCAAAGCGGTCTGCCAGGGCTTTCTCGGGCAGAACACAGATATAGTTTTCCCCTATTTTCTCCGCTAAATCCCCGCGACCGCAATGGGTGAGAAGGCTTAAAAATTCGCTGCTTCTGATATACACATTCCAGTCTTTATCTGCAATAATCTCCAAATTCAAAAGAGAGGGGCCGAATAACTTTTGCAGCTGTGCCTCTGTCAGGCAATCCTGCAAAAACGGCTTATAAAAAGAACGGTCTACCTCTAAGGAGAGGGCCACACCGGCATTGGTTCCGTCAAAAACGCTGGTGCCCGCCACAGACAGGCTGACCTCTTCTAACGCCCCTTTTTCTCCCTTGGAATAGTAGGCATATTCTGCGCCAAAGCTCCCCGTGCGGGCCTCTTTCCCCGGCAGGGGACGGGCAAGCATAATTTTCAAAAAGTCTGAATTTTCCGTTAACTCCCGCTTCCACTCGGCGGTATCAATAATAACAACCTCCCGAGCTGCGGGATTCCAGTTGACCTTTGTTTGCAGGCTTTCTGCCACAAAGCGGACCGGCACAAAGGTCCGGCCGTCAATCAGGCGGGCGGGTTCTTCTAAGGCAACGCTCGCAACCGTCTGGCCCTGCGTGACCTTGGCAACCGTTTCATCAAGACGCATTTCGATCTGAACATCCTTGCCCTGCGCCAAAATGGTTCCTGTTGACTCTTCAAACGCAACGCTCATGCCCGCCCGCTCCATAATGACCCTGACGGGCACCAAGGTCCGACCGTTTATAATCTGCGGCACAGCATCGGTAAAGGCTAACAGTTCGCCGTTATAGGTTACGGTTATGGGCTTATCCTCAACGGTATACATCGTTTCAGCATGAACCGAAACACTCAAAAAGAGTGCCATAATCAGTAAAATACAAATGCTTTTTTTCATTTTCCTGCTCCTTTCGGGGCGAAATTCAAGGCTATTTTTCCTTGCACATCCATACACATTATATCCTACTATCGTTTTAATTACAAGCAAAAACACAGAACAGTATCACAATTGAAACAATCTTGTAAACATAATTATGTCACAAAATACAAAATGCTTTGAAAAAGGCAAAAAAACTTCTTGACATCCTGCATCACTTGTGTTACAATATATTCGTTGTTTGGAAAAACATCCATTTGCGGATATGGCGGAATTGGCAGACGCGCTAGCTTCAGGTGCTAGTGGGAGCAATCTCGTGGAGGTTCAAGTCCTCTTATCCGCACCAAAAAGAGACACATCCTTTAGGGTGTGTCTTTTTTTATTCAACAGGAGAAGAGGGCTTGAACCTTAAGAAGGCAGCGAGCGTGATAAAACAGTCCGGCGGACTGTTTTATAGCGAGATGGTGCGCAGACGGGTACCAAAAGGCATCGCCTTTGGGTCGTCGAGCAGGTAAGACGCTCAAAGAGCGGCTGTGTCCTCTTATCCGCACCAGAAAAAGCGACAGAAATCGACAGGTTTCTGTCGCTTTTTCAACGAAATACGCCTGACGGCGTGTGAAATATTGCTACACAATGTGAAATAGCTTCGCTGTGAAATATTTGCTTCGCAAATGTTAAAGGCGTATTTTATTTCACAGAAAACAAAGTTTTCTATTTCACAATTTACATAAGTAAATTATTTCACATCGAGCAAAGCGAGATATTTCACTTGAGGTATTCCTTGAAATCCTTGCTATTACTGCATTTTCAAGCAAATCCTATAATAACACCCGCACCAAAAAGAGACACATCCTTTAGGGTGTGTCTCTTTTTTTATTCTTTTCGTTTATCGTTTAATTAAAAGCACGGAAACGTCGTTGACATTGGTTCCGGTTGCACCGGTCATGATGAGACCGTCCGCCTCCTGTAAAGCATAATAAGCGTTGTTATCCTGCAATATAGCATATATATCAATACCTTTTTGGTCTAACAATTCCTTTGTTTTGTCATCACAATAGCCCCCTGCTGCATCGGTGGGGCCATCGGTTCCGTCGCTGCCCACGCTGAATACCGCCGTCCCGTCAAGCCCTGCAATCCCAAGCCCTGCCGCAAGGGCAAGCTCCTGATTGCGCCCGCCTTTACCGGTTCCCGTCAGGTGCACAACCGTTTCGCCACCGGCAATAAAGGCAAGGCTTTGGTCGGTTGTCTGATGCGTCTTCGCCACAGCGGCGAGAAAGGCGCCCGCCTCTTTGGCCTCGCAGGACAGGCAATCCGTCAGGATGACGGGCGCATATCCCAGCGCTTTGCAGGCTTCTGCTGCTGCGCTGCACAAGTTGCGCACACTGCCTGTGATCACCGTTTCCACGTTGGAAAGCGACTTGGGTGTTTCCTGCTCCATCAGGCGCAGAGCCGCATCGCTCAGGTGCAAATTATATTTTTGTATAATTGAAAGAGCCTGCTCCGCCCTGCTTGCATCCGGATAAGCCGGCCCTGATGCAATCATATCAAGCGGGTCCCCTAAAACATCGCTGAGCACAATGCTGAACACTTTGGCCGGCTCGCATAGCTTTGCAAACCGCCCGCCTTTTACCGCAGAAAGCCGTTTGCGGATTGTGTTCATCTCCGTGATGTCTGCCCCGCTCGCAAGCAGCTGACGGGTTATATCCGAAAGCTCCTCGCCCGCTATCAGCGGCTTTTCAAAAAGCGCAGAGCCACCGCCGGAAAGCAGGAAAATAACCGTGTCCTCTTTCTGCAAATTGCTGACAAGGTCAATGGCCGCCTGTGTACCGATAAAAGAATTTTCGTCAGGCACGGGATGACCCGCTTCAAAACATTCTATGTGTTGTATCTGACCCTTAACATGCTCATATTTTGTCACGCAGACCCCTGCTGTTATCTTGTCTTGCAAAATGTCGGCTGCGGTTTTGGCCATCTGCCAAGCGGCCTTTCCCGCTGCCACAACAAAGAGCCTGCCACTGCCAAACTCCCTGCCGGCCAAAGCGCGGCTAACCGCCTCATCAGGCAAAACCTTTTGAATGGATTCTTTGATAATATATTGTGCGTCTTCCCTAAGCGTCATACCTGTTCTCTCCCGTCCTGTTTTTTGACAGTTTCTCTATTCCTAATTATACCCTTTTTCCCGTCATCTTTCAAGGTTTTCTTTTGCTATCGTGTTGGCTCTTTTTATGGTAAGCGAAACCTTGCCCAAACCCCGCATGGTGTTGACAAAAGGCAGGGCTTGTGATACAATTTTTTTGTGTTTTTATGTAATGATACAAAAGATTGTTATGCAAAGAAGGGAGTTATTTTTTATGTACAAAATTGTTCATAAAAGGGTTTTGAATCCTTCTGTTATACAAATGGATATAGAAGCGCCGTTAGTTGCTGCCAAGGCTAAGCCCGGGCAGTTTATCATTCTGCGTGTGGATGAAGACGGCGAACGCATTCCCCTGACTGTGGCGGGCACCAATCCGACAGCAGGCACCGTGAAAATTATTTTTCAGCTGGTCGGCAGCACAACAGCTGCCCTCGGGCGGAAAAACCAGGGTGACTCCATTCGTGATTTTGTCGGCCCCTTAGGCCGCGCCACCCACACAGAGGGCATTAAAAAGGTTTGCATTGTGGGCGGCGGCGTCGGCTGCGCCATTGCCATGCCGGTAGCCGAGGAATTTCATCGTCTCGGTGCGGAGGTTACCAGCATTATCGGTTTTCGCGATAAAAATCTGCTGATTTTGGAAGAGGAGTTTCGTGCCTGTTCCGACCGTCTGGTTGTTATGACCGATGACGGGTCCTACGGACGTGCAGGTAACGTGACCATTCCCTTGCAGGAAATGCTCTCTGCCGGTGAAACGTTTGATATGATTATTACCATCGGGCCGCTACCCATGATGAAATTTGTGACCCTGACCGCCAAGCCCTTTGGCGTTCCCGTAACAGCCTCCATGAATCCCGTTATGGTTGACGGCACAGGCATGTGCGGCGGTTGCCGCGTAACCCTGCATCGGGACGGCGAGAGAGTTACAAAATTTGCCTGTGTTGACGGGCCTGAATTCAACGCTTACGAGATTGATTTTGATGAAGCCATGTCCCGCGGCAGAATGTATGCTGATTTTGAGCGTCATGCTTATGAGGAAAGCTGCAATCTGTTCAAAAAAGCAGAGGAGGTTGCAAAATAATGGCTATTAATCCTAAAAAATGCGCCATGCCGACGCAGCCCGCCAACGTACGTGGGACAAATTTTGACGAGGTGGCTCTTGGCTACACTCTGGAAATGGCAAAGGGTGAGGCCGAGCGCTGCTTAAACTGTAAAAACAAGCCCTGTGTCAGCGGCTGTCCTGTTATGATTGACATCCCTGATTTTATCACATTGATTAAAACCGGTGACTTAGAGGGCGCCTATCAGTCCATTCTGCGTTCTTCTTCGCTGCCGGCTGTTTGCGGTCGCGTTTGCCCGCAGGAAACCCAATGCGAAAGCAAATGCACCCTCGGCATTAAATTTGAACCCGTGGGCATTGGCCGCCTGGAGCGGTTTGTTGCGGATTGGCATAATGAGCATGCAAGTGAAACACCGGTTGCACCTACATCAAACGGCCACAAGGTAGCCGTTGTGGGCTCTGGTCCGTCCGGCCTGACCTGTGCCGGCGATTTGGCTAAAAAGGGCTACGACGTTACTGTTTTTGAAGCCCTGCACACCGCCGGTGGTGTTTTGGTTTACGGCATTCCCGAATTCCGTCTGCCCAAGGCTATTGTAGCCAAGGAAGTTGATAACTTAAAGGCATTGGGCGTTACCATCAAAACCAACGTGGTCATCGGCAAAACCCTGACCGTTGATGATTTATTCTCCATGGGCTTTGAAGCTGTTTTCATCGGCTCCGGTGCCGGTCTTCCCAACTTTATGAACATTCCGGGCGAGTCCTTAAAGGGCGTGTATTCCGCCAATGAGTTCTTAACCAGAAGCAACCTGATGAAAGCCTATCGCCCGGACAGCACAACGCCCATTATGCAAGGTGAAAAGGTGGCTGTTGTGGGCGGCGGCAACGTGGCGATGGACGCCGCCAGAACCGCCCTGCGTCTGGGTGCTGATAAGGTGTATATTGTATACCGTCGCTCCATGGAGGAGCTGCCCGCCCGTGCGGAAGAGGTTGAACACGCGCAGGAGGAGGGCATTGATTTTCAGCTTCTGCGTAACCCTGTTGAAATTTTAGGGTATCAAAACCCCGATGACCCGAAGGACCCGAAAAACGGCTTTGTAACCGGCATGCGCGTGATTAAAATGGAACTGGGCGAGCCGGATGAAAAAGGCAGAAGACGACCCGTTCCCGTGGATGGTTCTGAGTATGAGCTTACAGTTGATACGGTTATTATCTCCATCGGCACATCCCCCAACCCCCTGATTAAGGATACAACCCAGGGTCTTGAAGTCAATCGTTATGGCGGTATCATTGTAACGGAAGAGGGACTGACCTCCCGCGAGGCTGTGTATGCCGGTGGCGATGCTGTTACCGGTGCGGCAACGGTTATTTCAGCCATGGGTGCAGGCAAAACAGCCGCCAAAGCTATCCACGAATTCCTTATGAACGCAGAAAAAAATGCGTAAAAACGGCTTTATAACGGCTGAAAAATGAAATTTTTGGCTCTTTGTTAAAAATTTATCAAAAACTATTGATTTTCTTTTTTGGTTGTGTTATACTCTATCAAGTATAGATAGTTTTCATGGCTCAGCTAACGAAAGGAAGGTCAACATGAATAAGATTACAATCATCGGTTCCGGCAGCGTTGGTTCCACAATTGCCTACACGCTTACCGTTCAGGGCATTGCTTCTGAAATTATTTTAATTGATATTAACCAGGAAAAGGCAGCCGGCGAAGCTTTGGATATTCGCCAAGGTGCTTCTTTTTCCGCATCCTCTTCTGTATATGCAGGCTCTTATCCGGATGCCGCCGATTCTGACATAGTTATTTTAGCTTGCGGCATAGCCAGAAGGCCGGGCCAGACAAGATTGGATTTGGCACAGGTCAATGTTGATATTACAAAAAAAATTATTCCTGAAATTGTCCGCTATGCACCCAACGCCGTGTACCTGATTGTCAGCAACCCTGTTGACATTCTGACATATACCTTCTTTAAGCGCTCCGGCCTTCCGGAAAACCAGATTATCGGTTCCGGTACGCTTTTGGACACAGCGCGCCTGCGCGCCCGTTTATCGGAATGCTATACCATTAACCAGAAAAACGTGCATGCTTATGTTTTAGGCGAGCACGGCGACACCTCTTTTGTGCCCTGGTCTTTGGCGAACGTTTCAAACATTCCCATAAAGGAAGGGCAAAACCTGTCGCTTGGGTCTGCCTCCCATCTGCAAAGACCGGTAGTGGATTTTGCCGAAATTGAAAATTATGTCCGCAAATCCGGCAGCCGCATCATTGAAAGAAAGGGCGCTACCTTCTATGCGGTTTCCATGTCTGTTTGTCATTTATCCCGCACCATTTTAAGCGGCATCGATACAACCATGACGGTTTCCACACTGCTTCACGGGGAATATGGCATTGATGATGTTTGCCTGAGTCTTTTAAGCGTTGTTAACAACACCGGTGTTTCCGGCAAGGTGCTGCTCCCCTTAAACGACAATGAAATTCGTGCTCTGCATAAGAGTGCCGACACCTTAAGGGCCTTGATTAAGCAATTGGATATCTAATATACAATTAAACGGGTTGCAAGAACTGTTGCAACCCGTTTTTTTGTTGCAAAATCCACTGTTCTCCCATCCATCCGTTTTTTTCTATGGACACGGAACTTTCTATATGGTATACTTAAAATATATGGTAAAAAAATTTAGTTTTTGCGGAACTTTTTGAAAAAAACGCCGTCTAACAACATGTAAGCTAAAAAATACTTATAAAATTTTTGATAGGGAGTTACGAACATGAACTTACAGAAAAAACTTGCACTCTTATTAGCTGCACTCACCCTTTTTTCTCTGGTTGCCTGCGGCCCTGCCAAGAATGTGACCGTCTCCGACCCTGAGCAGGTTGAGGACACTGCGGGCGAGACCGACGTTACCGCCGGCGAAGAGGACGAAAACGTTACCGACGACAAAAAGCCGGCCACAGACGAAAGCAAAAAACCGGCTGACGATAAAAAACCCGTCAGCGACCCGCCGGCTACAAAGCCGCAGGAAAAACCCGTTGAAAAACCGGCTGAAAAACCCGTTGAAACGCCGGACCCCACACCCAGCGCACCCAAAACCGTGGGTCAGGCTCTGCTGGCTGATTTTAAGGCAAAGGCCGGCGCTGCTTCTTCCGCTGCCTCTTTAGCAGAGGCTTTGGTTGCAAACCCGATTCTTCCGTTTGCCGGTGCCACCATGCCTGTTGAACCCGGTTTTCTGGCCGGCTTTGACAATGCTGAAATCAAGGGCTTTTCCGAGGGTGTTACCTTTGGCCCTGTGATTGGTTCTGTTCCTTTCATCGGCTATGTGTTTGTCCTGGAAAACGGTGTTAATGCCTCTGATTTCATTGCCACCTTGCAGGCAAACGCCAACCTGCGCTGGAACATTTGTGTTGAAGCGGAGGAAATGGTGAGCGGCCACGTTGGAAACAAAGTTTTCTTTGTTATGAGTCCTAAGGAATTTACCGAAGAATAAAATAAGCAAATGTCTAAAAAGCGAACGCTGCGGCGTTCGTTTTTTAGGCTCATGAGGTTGGGATTGTCATGGTTTTTTCAAGCATTCCATTTTTATATTATTTTCTGCCTTTGGTGCTCGGCGTTTATTTTCTTGCGCCTAAGGTGCTTAAAAATACCGTCCTTTTGGTATTCAGTTTGTTGTTCTATGCCTGGGGCGAGCCGCGCTATGTCCTTTTGATGGTGGTCACCATTTTGATTAACTATGGTCTTGGGCTCCTCATTGAACGCTTTCGCGGATCAAAACTTGCCAGGCTGTTTTTAGGACTTTCGCTGGTCGTCAGCCTGGGCTTTTTGGCGTATTTTAAGTATGCCGATTTCTTTATCGAAAATTTTAATCGCCTGACCGGACTGTCTGTAAACCTGTTGGGCATTGCCCTGCCGATTGGTATCAGTTTTTACACATTTCAGATCGTAAGCTACATCATTGATGTCTATCGCGGCGCCGCCCGCGCACAAAAAAATCCCCTGACACTGGCAACCTATGTGGCGCTGTTTCCGCAGTTGATTGCCGGCCCGATTGTCCGCTATGTCGATATCGAAAGGGAACTGCATCACAGAACCCATTCTGTGGGCGACTTTGCCCTTGGGGCACGCCGTTTTGTCATCGGTCTTTCTAAAAAGGTTTTGCTTGCCAACGTCTTAGGCGAGCTTTGTAAGGCTTTTCTCCAAAGCAACGAGCCCTCCGTTTTGTTTTATTGGCTCTATGTGATTGCCTTTATGCTTCAAATTTACTTTGACTTTTCCGGTTACAGCGATATGGCCATCGGTATTGGACGAATGCTCGGCTTTCGTTTTCTGGAAAACTTTAACTATCCCTTTATTGCCAAAAGTCTTTCCGATTTCTGGCGCCGTTGGCACATCTCCTTAGGCTCCTGGTTTCGGGACTATGTTTACTTTCCCATGGGCGGCAGCCGCGTAAAACCCCTGCGCCTGCTTCTGAATCTCTTTACGGTTTGGTTCTTAACCGGCTTCTGGCACGGTGCGGAATGGAACTTCATTGTCTGGGGCTTGTATTTCGGTTTGCTGCTTACCATCGAAAAATTTTTCATCGGAAAACGTCTGGAAAAAACAAAAATTGTAGGTCATGTTTATGTTTTGGTCCTGACCTCTTTCAGCTTTGCCATTTTTGCCGCCGGTTCCATGGAACAGGCGCTAAGCCTTCTTGCCGGCATGTTTGGCGCCGGCGATCTGCCGCTACTCTCTCCTGCTTTTATATATAGCGTTAAGAGCTACGGCTTGATTCTTGCCATTTCCGCCATTGCGGCCACGCCGCTACCGAAGCTGCTGCGCGCCAAAATCACCGAAAACAAAAAACTTGCCGCGGTCTGGGACGTAGTGGAAATCCTTTTAATTGCCGTGCTGTTCCTTTTGTCAACTGCTTATTTAGCGGACGGCGCCTTTAACCCGTTTTTATATTTTAGATTTTAGGATGGTTTTGCTATGAATCAGAAAACAAAAAGCATCATCATAACAATTCTGTTTACAGTTTTGCTCGCCGGCGGTGCGGCGCTTTGTCTTACAAAGCCCTCTGCTATTTTTTCAGAGTCTGAACGCAGAGAGCTCGCCTCTTTTCCTGCGCTGTCTGCTGATACGCTGCTTAGCGGCGAATTCGGGACAAACTTTGAAACCTATGCCACCGAGCGCTTCCCGTTCCGCGATTTTTTCCGTTCGGTTAAAGCCTTTGTGAGCACCGAGCTTTTTGGAAAGCGGGATAATAACGGTCTGTTTGAGGCCGACGGTCATATTTCCAAGCTGGATGCCGTGGAAAACCCCGCCATGACCGACCATGCAGCCAAGCGCTTTCAGTTTTTGTATGATACCTATCTGAAAGAGGCAAACACGAAGGTCTACCTCTCCATCATTCCTGATAAAAACATGTTTCTGGCAGAAAAAAACGGGTATCCTGCGCTGAACTATGAAAGCTTTATACAGGCATTCAGAGACAAAACGCCCTACATGCAATATATTGACATTGTCCCGCTTTTGGATGCGGATGATTACTATGCCACCGACTCCCATTGGCGGCAGGAGAAAATAACTGACATTGCCGAAACCCTTGGCGCCGCCATGGGGACGGACGTGGCGGCAGACTATCAGGTAAACACGCTGGATGCTCCGTTTTATGGGGTGTATCACGGTCAGCTTGCCAAGCCCTTTGCGCCGGACACGCTTTCCTATCTTTCAAACGAGGCCTTAGACAATGCGAGCGTTTATTATTACGACACGGGCGCGCCAAAAGAGGGGCCGTTATATAACATGGAAAAAGCGTACGGGCGGGACCCTTATGAAATGTTTTTGTCCGGCTCTATGCCGCTTGTTACCATTCATAACCCCGGGGCCAAAACCGATAAAAAGCTGATTATGTTCCGTGATTCGTACAGCAGTAGCTTGGCGCCACTCCTCTCTGCGGGCTATCAAACCGTGACCCTCGTCGACATCCGCTATATGCAAAGCGCCTTTGTGGGTCAGCTGATTGACTTTACGGATGCCGATGTTCTGTTTTGCTACGGCACAACGCTACTAAACAACAGTCTGGCCATGCGGTAAAAAATAAATATAAAAAAGGGTGAACAGCCTGTGCTGTTCACCCTTTTTTTGCGCTTTTGTGAGCCTTTTTTATTTTCGTTTGTGAATCCTAAAACCCACGGTAATAAGGCATAGAGAGTCAGGTAAGGTGCCTACTTTCTTAATTTTCTGCAATACTGCGTACAAAGTTTATCCGTACAGGCAGAGCACCTGAGTGCCATATTACTGTTTTCCCAAAACCGTTCCGGATAGGTGAAGACGCACACTTCCCACACAAGCCAAATCAGGAATGAAAAAAGAACCAGCGACCACGAAAAAAAGCTGTTGACTGCCACAAGGGGCAGAAACATCATCAGATGGTCCCAATTAAAAATTCTGCATGTTGTGCAGCATTTATTTTTCATAATCAGCCTGAACGGACAAAAGATTAAAACACAGATTAAATCGCATACATAAAAGAAAGTGGCTATCAAGACCATCATGCCCGTATCGATAACGCCGTTTATGTGCAACAAGCTCAGGGCAACGGTGAGCAAAATCCATAGGACCATAACCTTGTAGGCTGATGCGGTTGTGTCCATGATATATTGCTTTAAGTTCTTATAATTAATTTTTTCCTTAATGGGCCGGAACAAAGATTCAAAGACCTTCTGCGACCCTATGGAGATATGCGCCTTAACAGGAATAAGCTGCAACACCATGTCCCACATCCAGAGCATCCAGAGAAGGTGCAGCGGCGAAAATTCGCGAAAGAAATGCAGGCCCTCGGCGGCGGTAAAGCTCTCTTTGTCAAAAATGTATAGCAGGCAGGCAAGCAATAAAACAATGCTTCTGCCAATGAGGCGTAAAAAATATATTCTTCTTGTTTTTGATGTGCGTTGCTCTGTGTGTTTCATTTCATGACTTCCTTTTACTGTCTGTCTTTTTATAGTATACTACAAAACCCGCTCTTATTCAACTCCTCGCACGTGTTTTGAGAACAAAAAAAGCCACCTGACAAAAAATCAGGTGGCTGCTGAAAATAATAATCTTTTTTCCTGTGCGTCATGTAACATTCATCAGGACAGTTTGTCTAACAAACCCTTTTGTGCTTTACAGGTTAGAATTTTCCGAACGCTTTTTGTCAGCCGCTCCTCTGTTATGGCGCCGCTTTCAACCGCCGCCAAAACTGCATCGTGTGCACTTTGCAAATCAGGCGGCATCAAAATCATGTCCGCCCCCGCAAGAATGGCCCGCACGGCGGCATCCTGCGGCGCGAAGGTCTTCGTAATGGCACCCATGCTGAAAGAATCTGTTATGACAATGCCGTTATAGCCCAGCTCTTCGATGAGCATATCTGTGATAACAGCCTCCGATACGGATGCGGGCAGTTTCTCGCCCGTAACCTGTGTCAGGGTCATGTGAGAAACCATCACAAAATCGGCACCTGCGTTGATGCCTGCCTGAAAGGGCAGAAATTCATTCTGCCGCAGCTCCTCTATGGTGCGGTTGCTTTCGGAATAGCCCGTGTGCGAGTCCACATAGGTGCTGCCGTGACCCGGAAAGTGTTTAAGCGTTGCTGAAACACCATGGTCTTCGAGCCCCGCAACAACGCGCGCCACCATCTCTGCAACAAGCGCCGGGTCCGTTCCAAAAGAACGGTCCCCAATTTCAGTATTGGCAGGGTTTATCAAAACATCTGCATCCGGTGCAAAATTTACGTTAAAGCCAAGGCGGGACAGCTCCTCGCCCAGGGTTTTCCCGACGGCATATGCCTTCTTCGCATCCCCCGTCGCACCGATTGTGCTCATGGCGGGGTGCTTTGTTGTTCCCATGGCGGGGTTTTCGCCCAGACGCGCCACGCGGCCGCCTTCCTCATCCACCCCGATAAACAGCGGAACGGCAGAAAAGCTTTGCATGTTTGCCAGCATGTCTTTGGTCTGCTTTTCGGTTTCAAAATTGTTTGCAAAAAAAACAAGGCCGCCAACAGGATAAGCATCAAGCGCCTTTTTTGTGGTTTCTCCGGCCCGAACAACCGTGCCCACGTTGGTTATGGCCTCCGGCGTTACGAACATCATCTGGTAAATCATATCGCTTACGGACATGCGCTCCAAAACGGCCTCCACCTGTCTGTCCATCTCATGCATATCCACTGCGGTTTCCTTATGGAAAGACGTGCAGCCGCTTGCCAACAGCAGCAATGCCAGCATAAGTGAAAAACACACCGACATCGAACGGCTTTTTTTACGGATGGCTTTCTTTGGCATCATCGTCATCATTCAATCACCTTTTTCAACAGTCTCCCCCGTTTGTTCGCATTCGGCTGTCTGCGAACACGCGCTGCAGGTACGGCTTTGACAGGATTTGGAATAGGGACAACCAATGCAGGTTGCGCCTTTCTTTTTCTCCCTGTACAGGTAGTAGGAGGCACCCCCCACCAAACCTGCAAGAACGACGATGAGAATTACATTTCCCATACCACATCACCTTACCTCAGGAACGAATTTTTATAACAAAATCGCTTCCGCCAACTGATTGTCAATATTATATCTGCCATCCTTAATGGAAACGATGCAACTGCCTTTGAGATGGGAAACAACCGTAATGGTTTCACCGCTGTAACACCCCAGCGAAAACAAAAAGCTGTTAAGCTCTTCGTCATCGGTTGCAACGCGGGAGATGACATATTCTTTGCCCTCTATTGCCTCTTTTACGTTCATATCTGCCACCGGCCTATCTTTTTAGATTCTGTTTGCTTGTATCATAACAACCCAAAATGCAGGCTGTCTCTAAGCTGAAACACGCAGTTAGCATACGCTAACCATTTGTTATTATAGCACCGACAGAAAATTTTGTCAATACTTTTTGCTGATTTTTATTGATTCTTTTCCCTTTTCGCAACCGACGGATAACGCTCCTTTTTTCCCGTTCCCTGTTTTGCTTGCTTTTGCTTTGCGTATATGATATACTAAAAATATATCCCGCTTCAAGGAGTTGATGTAACCATGAAAGAATCCGGCGAAATGTATCTTGAATCTATCTATGTTCTCTGCGATAAAAAGAAAACCGTCCGTTCCATTGACGTTGCAGAGCATATGAACTTTTCCAAGCCCAGCGTGAGCCGTGCTGTCGGGCTCTTAAAAAAAGATGGGTATATCAACGTGGATAAGGATGGATATATCTCCTTAACCGAGCTTGGCAGAGAAAAAAGCAAGAGCATCTTTGAAAGGCACACCGTTTTGACAAAAATGCTTTTGTCTCTCGGTGTTGATGAAGAAACAGCGGATGAAGACGCCTGCCGCATGGAGCATGTTATCAGCGAAAAAACCTTTGATGCCATGAAAAACTATCTGGCTCAAAACGAATAGGATGCGCAGGAATGAAAAGAGCACAGAGAGTCATAAAAGCAGTATAAATAAGGCTTTGAGGGTGCTGTTTCCTCAAAGCTTTACTTGTATGAACCAATTGCAGCAGGATTGAAATTCTGACAATGATATCATATAATAAAAACCGTAAGATTTCCAGTGCCTGATGCTCTGATTCTATCATTCGTAAAACAAAGGATGAACCCTATGACTAACTTTGATTTTTTACTATCCGAACCGCAATTTTCCACATTTTCCGACGTGGCTGTTAATGCTGAAAAAATCCTCACAATTGATGCCGCTGCCTCTGTATTAAATTGTCGCAGGGCCATGGAATTTGCGGTAAAATGGATGTATTCGGTTGATACAGATTTACATATGCCTTATGACGCAACTCTCATCATTTTGATGAATAGTGCTGAATTTCGGGAACTCATCGGGGAGGATATGTACAGGCGGATGGATTTCATCCGCAAGGCTGGTAACATCGCCGCTCACGGCGAAAAGAAAATATCAATGGAGCAGGCCGAGCTTTGCCTTGAAAATCTCTATTATTTCCTTGACTATGTTGCCTATTGTTACAGCAAAAACTACGCAAAAGGCCGGTTTGATGCGGATTTGTTGGAGCTTACCACCGAGGAGGCTTTATCGTTTGTTACCGAAGAAACCATTGATGTGGAAAGCCTGCTCGCTGAAAACAAGGCCTTAAAAGAAGAACTCACGGCACGCCGTGCAGCAGGACAGCAGACATATGTCCCAACGCCTCTTAATTTATCTGAATTTAAGACGAGAAAAATATACATTGATACCCAGCTTACCGAGGCGGGATGGGTGGAAAACAAAACCTGGAAACACGATGTCCCGCTTGCCGGGATGCATAATGAATCCGGCGTCGGTTTTATCGATTATGTTTTGTATGACGACATGCTTAAACCGCTTGCCATTATCGAGGTAAAGCGCAGCTGTGAAGACAGAGCTGCCGGCAGACTGCAAGCCCGGCTCTACGCTGATAGCTTAGAAAAACAATATGGCAGACGGCCTGTCATCTTCTTAACCAATGGCTTTGAAACGTGGATTGATGATGACCACTATCCTGAACGAAAAGTGGCAGCCATCTATGCAAGGCAAGACCTGCAAAAGCTGTTCAGCCTCCGCGAGGCACGGACAAGCCTTACCCATGTGGCGGTTGACAAAACCATCGCCCCAAGGCAATATCAGGTGGATGCTGTCAAAGCCGCCTGTGACGCGCTCGATGCCAAAAACCGCAGGAGGGCGCTTTTGGTTATGGCGCCCGGCGCAGAGAGAACCAGAACGGCGGTGGCGCTTTGTAAAGTCCTCTTTGAGCATGGATGGGTCAGGAACATTTTGTTTTTATCAGACACCGCTTCTTCCGTCTCGCTGGCAAAGCGTTGTTTTGCAAACTTGTTTTCGGACATATCCGTTACAAACCTCTGCGAAGAAAAGAATAACCTCTTTGCACAATGTGTATGTTCAACGTATCAGACTATGTTTAACCGCATCGACGAGGAAGATGACGATGACAGAAAGTTGTTTACAAACGGCCATTTCGATTTGCTCATTTGTGACGAAGCACAGCGTTCGATTGATACAGCATACCGAGAGATTTTAAACTACTTTGACGCACCTATGCTCGGCCTGACAGCTACGCCCAAAAACAAACTCGACAAAAATACATATGCTTTTTTTGAGGCAGAGGGCGTTCAACGCTCCGCACAAAAATCAATGTAAACTTAGGACTATCCGGAGACCGCAAAGAAAATTCGTGATGACGGAAGACCCAAAATCGAGGAAAGCTGTTCTATGTGCGGTAAATTTTGTGCGGTCAGAAGCATGAACAAGGCACTAAACGGTGAGCACATTGATATATTATAAAAACCGAAAAGAGGAAGGCAATATGAAAACAAAAACTCAAAAAATTGTTATGGCATCTCTGCTTGCAGCTCTGTGCTGCGTCGCAACAATGATTATCAAAATACCGTCACCGCTTAAAGGGTATTTGAATTTAGGTGACTGCGTTGTGCTTCTTTCAGGATGGCTTCTGTCTCCTGCGTACGGATTTGCGGCTGCCGGTATCGGGTCTGCTCTTGCAGACATATTTTCCGGCTATATTGTCTATGCCCCTGCAACATTGGTTATTAAAGGCATTATGGCTGTTGTTGCTCATTTCTGCTTCCATGGTTTGCATAACAAGCTTGGAAACACACCTTCAAGAATTATCGGAGGCGCCTTGGCAGAAATTGAAATGATACTTGGATACTTCCTGTTTGAAGGATTTATGTATGGGTTTATGCCGTCTGTTGTAAACATTCCTGCTAACGCTGTACAGGGTGTTGCGGGTCTTATCATAGGAGCAATTCTTGTGAAGATATTTGATAAAACAAAGATGTTCTAAAAAACAATAAAGCGGCGCTCTGCTAAATGATGTTGTTGCGGTGGAAGACAGCAAGGTAATATTTTTTGATGTGAAACGAATTTTAACCACCTGTTCTTCTGCCTGCCGATTTCATTCTATGGTAGTCAGGAATATGTTTTTTGCAATTTCTGAGAAAAACAGAAGCCTTGTGCAAAAGCTTGGTCATATGGCAAGACGTACGACAAGGGAAAAACTGATTTCGAGCTGTTAGACACTCTTTTTAGATAGAGTAAATTAGCGGAAGTTAAAGGAACTTAAAAAGCGATAAAAACCGCATAAAATCAAGGCTTTGAGGGGTTAAAAACCTTCAAAGCCTTTGCTATTCTTGCAAATTTCGTATTGCCACTTTTTGATACATTTTTTGGGTTTTCGCTAGAAAAGTGCTAGAAAAATGTTAGAAAAAATTATGGGTTGTTTTGGCGTTATTGAAATTCCTATGAATATTTAGTATAATTGATGCAGAGGTGATTTGATGAACAGACCGCACATAATCTGTCACATGGTGACATCAATAGACGGAAAGGTTACGGGAGAATTTTTGTCCCGACCGGAATGTGAAAAAGCTACGGATATTTATTATGAGTTAAATCGTGAGTATAACAAAAACGGCGCAAGTGGTTTTATTTGCGGTCGTGTGACGATGGAAAGCAGTTTCACAGGCGGTTGGTATCCTGATTTGGTGAAGTACGAGCCTATTGATAATAAAAATGATTTTATTCCTGATAATTTATCGGGATTCTATGCCGTAAGCTTTGACCCCAAGGGCAAGCTCGGTTGGAAAAACAGTAAGATTATCGACGAAGATCCTGGTTATGGAGATGCACAGATAATTGAGGTTTTGACCGAACTGGCAGACAGTCGTTATCTTGCCTATCTGCAGAGTATGTATATTCCGTATATCTTTGCAGGCAAAACCGAAATTGATGTTAAAATCGCTCTTGAAAAGCTTAAAACCCTTATGGGTATAAACTCTATTCTTTTAGAGGGCGGTAGCATTGTAAACGGTTATTTTCAGCGAGCAGATGTGATTGACGAGCTTAGTCTTGTTGTCGCGCCGATTGTTGCAGATGCTGAGGACAAACCGCTATTTATGGATAGCACATTATCCGAATTTAAATTAAAAGAAATCAAGCAATACGACGATGTTGTTTGGATGAATTATATAATGCGGAATAGATAAGGAGCTAAATGCTATGAAAAATGAATTAAAAAAACGTGATTGTGATATAAAGATAAAGTTGACTCCCAGCGGTACACAATATTTGCACTTTGAGATGGATGTCTGCGGTGATCACTTAGAATTTTTACCTGCTTCCACGGTGGGTGTGCAATTTGGTGCTGTTGTTAGTGCTCTTTACACTTTGTTTCATGAGAAAGATGATGGGCACGAGGAATGGAGTGCTCGTGAGTATCTCTCTGATGAAGAACACATTATCCATGCTACTGTCACAAAAGTTAGCTGGGATAATGAAGGTACCGATATAGATATTATTTTGTCGCGTAAATGTGAAGTTGATATAGATTACGAAAATGACTTAACGGAAATAGAAATCAAAAGCTATGATGATTTACTGAAAAAGTATACGGTTAAGACAAGAGATTTATGTTATGCGGTTGCTAAAGCGTGTACTGAAGTTTTAAAAGAATATGGCTTTTATGGATATCGCTATTCAACAGAATATGATTATTTCGATATACACCAATTACTCTATATTAAATCTTTTGCTCTTTTGAATTTTGAAGCAAGAGAACTCACACCTGTAAACGAGAATGAGTTTGCAATGGGAACATCGTTTGAAAAGGAAATGGAACTTTTGTTGTTTGATATGTAGTTCTAACT
>SVJS01000020.1 GCA_015068855.1 Oscillospiraceae bacterium
GTGACAGGACACTCTGCGCTCACTTAGCTATCGACCGCCCTCGGCGGTGCCCGATAGCTTACGTGTGCTCGAGACACGACAGTCCAAACCGCTTCGCGCTTTGGCTGTCTCAACGAACGCCTGCGGCGTTCTCGTCCGCATGGCACCACAGATAAAACAAAAGGCACAGGCCCTCAGGCCTGTGCCTTTTGTTTGGTCGGAGTGACAGGACTCGAACCTGCGGCATCCTCGGCTACGCCGCCTCTTGCGGTTCCCAAAATTGTTCGCTCGCGCTTGCTTCGCTCAATTTTGACCGCTGCGCCAGCAACGCCTCCCTCCCTCTGCCACCGGCAGCGGTCGGCGTTGCTGCCCAAAACAGGAACCTGCTTTGGGAGCAGATAGACATAGTTTCGTTTCATAACACTAACAAAAAAATCCGCATCCCCCTGACGGGCATGCGGATTTTTGGTCGGAGTGACAGGACTCGAACCTGCGGCATCCTGCTCCCAAAGCAGGCGCGCTACCAACTGCGCTACACCCCGGTTAACAGATGCTTTGTGACGGTCTCAAAAAGCATCTATTATATATTACCCTTTTTTCAGAGATTTTTCAAGCCCCAAAGTCATTATTTTTGAAAATAATTTTTTACTGTCTGTGATACCAATCCCACAGGATGCCCGCAATCAGGAAAATTCCCAGAACCCCAAAAAACACGTATGTATAGCGCACTAAAACCGAAAACTCGACCAAAGAAAGAGGCAGCGCCCCCAGGCACACAACGCCGGCCGCCGTTTTTTTCGGAAGCCCGCTCCGCGACACGCTCCGGCAAACAGAAAAGCCCGTGGAAACCGCAGTTGTCAGCATGGCCATATATAAAACAACAGCATAGGCGCCTCCCGTAACCGTTCCCATTCTCTGCGCGAGCGACAAAAGCGGCAAAGCTTCCTGCCACAGAGACGGATGAAAAAACAGCGCCCGCGTGCATATAACTGTCAGTCCAAAGAGCAACACGCCACCCAAAACCCCGCCCGCTGCGGCTGTTTTTTTGTCTGTGCCCAGGGCCGATGCCGGCACAAGCACAGCTGCCCCCGTCAGCATGTTATAGCCTACATAAAAAAGGGCATAGGGAAAGAAAACGCCGTCCGGATTGACCCGCAGAGCAAAGGTGGGCACCGTCTCCGGCTCGGAAAACAAGGAAACAAAGCACATTCCAAGGAGCATGAGCGGCGTCAGAATGAGGTTGATGGTTGACAGACCCTGCAAATCATAGCAAAAAACCAAAAAGCACAAAAGCGCCGTTCCCGCACTACCTAAAAGCCCGGGAAGCCCCCATTGTGCCGCAACAAGCGCACCCGCCCCCGAGAGCATCACACAAAAGCTGACGCAAAGAAAAACCTCCGTAACATAGCCCAGCCCCTGTGCCAAACGCCTGCCGAACACCGCTTGCAGATAGGCCTGATGACTTTTTTCGGAAAGTCGGTAAGCCCGGCGGCAGACAAGACCACCTAACAGGGCGAACAAAAATCCCGCCACTAAGCAGCCCAAAAAACCGCGGTTTGAAAACCGGACAAAAAACAAAAAAAGCTCTTGTCCCGAGGCAAAACCCGCCCCCAGAACCGTTCCTACATAGATTGCTGAAATTTTTAACAAACTTCTTGCTTTTTTTATCAAAAATTCACCCCGTTTGCACATAATTCTGTTTTATGTAAACCAAATGGCCTTTCCCCGTTTTAAGCCATTTTCTACTTTCCAACAAACAAATGTTTTGTTTATAAAAACTGTTAATAACTTGTTGATAATGTTAATAACTTGCCCGAAATTCTGTTATTTCACAAAAAAAGATGTTGATAACCCTGTTGATAGTGTGAATAACTAATTGTAAGTTTTTTCCGCAAGTTTACATAATCCCTCTCAAAACTTGGCAGTTTTCACGCATTTTTTTATAACAAAAAGTATTCTTTTTTCTTTTTACTTAAAATTATGTTCCATGCCTTGCAATTATGCCCGCATTATATTATAATAGATAGCAAAGGCTTTGCTTTTTGTGCCTTTTCCTGCCCTTTTGGCAGGCAGAGAGCGGGTTTTCCGTTTTTAAGAAAAGACAGATACAGCAGAAAGGATAATTTTCATGAAAGTTCGTGTTCTCAAAGATATGACACCGACCGAAAAGGAGTTTGTGTTAAAGCGCGCCGAGCAGGACATCAGTCGTCAGATGGAGCTGGCAAAAGAGGTTGCCGCTCACATTAAGGCCGAGGGCGATGCCGCTGTTTTGCATTACACAGAGAAATTTGACGGTGTTAAGCTCACAGCCGACGCCATGCGCGTCCGTCCCGAGGAAATCGAGGCAGGCTATGCGCGGCTGGATGCAGAAACGCGCGAGGCCATTGCCTATGCCGCCAAAAACATCCGGAACTTTCACGAAAAGCAGATGCCCGAGGAACTTTGGTTCACCAATGTGGATAAAGGTCTTTTGGTGGGCGAGAAAACAACACCCATCGCCGATGTTTGCCTGTATGTTCCCCGCGGTAAGGGCAGCTTCCCCTCTGTTTTGTTAATGCTTGGTATTCCGGCTCTGGTTGCAGGGGTTCCCAAGGTTTGCGTTGTGACGCCGCCCAACGAAGAAGGCGGTTGTGATGATGCAATTTTAGCTGCCGCTAAAATTATTGGCATCACGGAAATTTACAAGGTGGGCGGTATTCAGGCCGTTGCCGCCGTTGCCTACGGCACCGAAACCATCCCCCGTCTCCATAAAATTATCGGGCCGGGTAACTCTTATGCCACCGCCGCCAAGCGCGTGCTGGCAGGGCAGATTGACAGCGGGCTTCCCGCCGGACCCAGCGAGGTCATCATTTTGGCTGACGAGTTTGCAGACCCTGAAAAGGTTGCCCTCGACGTTATGATTGAAGCTGAGCATGGTCCTGATTCTGCCGCCCTTTTGGTCACCCATTCCCGTGAGCTTGTGGAAAAGGTTCTGCCCATCATCGAAAGGCAGATGCCCAAGCTTTCCGAAAAGCGTCAAAGCTTCATTCGTACCAATTTTGAAACCTATGGCGGCGTGATTTTAACAGAAAGCCTGGCCGAATCCGTTGCGTTTGTCAATGAATATGCCCCCGAGCACATGGAGGTTATGACCCAGAATCCCTTTGCTGTCTTAGAAGACATCAAAAATGCCGGCGAAATTCTGTTAGGGGATTACACACCGGTTACCTTATGTAACTTCGTTTTGGGTCCCAACGCCATTTTGCCCACAGGCGGCTTCGCCAAAACCTATTCATCCGTATCGGTTATGGACTTCTTAAAGCGCTCCTCCGTTGGCTATGCAAGCCGCGAGGGCTTTATGAATGTTCGTGGCTATGCCTCTAAAATTGCCCGCGTTGAGGGCTTTGATGCACATGCCTTAGCCGTTGAAGAAAGGAGCACAGACAAATGAAAGACATTGTAAGTGTAACCCGCAAAACCTCTGAATCTACCATGAAAGTGACCTTGGATGCCCGCGGCCTTGCCGCAGATTACCGAAAAGGCATCAAGACCCATGCGCCCTTTTTCTCACACATGATTGAGCACATCGCCTGGCGCAGCGGTGTCACCATCAGCACGGAGCTTTCTCTGGCAGACTTTACGTTGAACCATGTTATATATGAAGATTTAGGCATCACATTCGGTAAGGCTGCCCGCAGCTTCGTCTGGGATAACAAGGCCGACGGTGTGACAGGCTATGGCGACGGCATCGGCATTATCGACGAGGCCGAGGCCCGCTGTGCCATCAGCTTTGAAGAGCGCGCCTATTGTGATGTTTGCGACTCTGCTATTACCATGCCTGCTGAAACAGAAAACGTCCTCAGCGAGGATTTGGTTACCTTTTTGGAAGGCTTTTGTCAGGGCGCTATGTGCACGCTGCACGTTGATGTTTTGAAGGGCAAGAACGGTCACCACATTTGGGAAGCCGTGTTCCGTGCCTTTGGCATCGCTCTGGGCCGTGCCTTTTATGCTGACCCTGCCCGCAAAGGCTTGTCCGCAGGCGTGGCCGGCGCTGTAACCTTTACCGTAGAATAGGAGCTTTGTTTTGAGCCGTTTACAAGCTTTTTTAGACAAATATGACACAATTTTACTGGATATGGACGGGGTAATCACCAGCGAAGAAATTTACTGGGACACCGCCGCCCTCACGGTTTGGGAAATGCTGGGGAGCGACCGTTATTTCGGAACGGAAAGTTTTAACCCTGCCATGGCGGACTCTGTTTCTGCCATTCGCAAGCAGGTTTTTGCCGGCGACGACCTGATTAAAACCGTCAAAGCCAGAGGCGTTAACAACAACTGGGACTTAGCCTGGCTGGTCATTGGCATGGCGCTGTGTGAAAACACCCGCGATTTTGCGCTGGTGTTTGAAAAAATCAAGGCACTGCCCGAAACAGCAAACGAAATGTTTGCTGCGCTATCTGCCCGTCTGGTAAAAGATTGCGGCATGACAGAAGCCGAGGGCGCCCATTGGGGTCTGTTCTGGAAGCAGGTTCAGCATTGCTTTCAGGAATGGTTTTTAGGCAGCGAGCGTTTCCCGCTGTATTGGGACTCTCCCATGTTGCAGGCGGGCAAGACGGGTCTCAGCTTCCGTGAAGAGCCTTTGGTTAAAAAAGAGCCCTTAGTTTTGCTCCTCAAAACCCTTGGTGCGCAAAAGCGCCTGGGCGTCGGCACAGGTCGACCCCGCATTGAAGCTGAAACGCCCCTTATAAGCTGGGGCGTGTTTGACGCTTTCACGCCGGATGCTTTTATCACCTATCAGGAGGTCATTGCCGCCCAGAATGCCGCAAAGGAAAAAGGCGCGGAGCAAACCCTGACCAAACCGCATCCTTACATGTTTCTGCGGGGCGTGTTCGGGCAGACGCTGCCGGATGACATTTTGCTTAGCGGTCAGTTTGATAACGGCCCCTGCAAAAAAACGCTGGTGATTGGCGATGCCGCCTGCGACCTGCTCTCCGCCAAAGCGGCAGGCTGTGATTTTCTGGCAGTTCTGACGGGCATTGACGGGGAAAGCGCACGGGAATTCTTTGAGCGTTCCGGCGCAGACTATGTTGTATCTGACATTTTGGAGCTTTTTGTTTCCTGAGATTTTAATTAATTTATAATAAATAGGAGGATGTATCATGGCAAATCAAGTAACAAAGGACACCATCATTATGGATGTTTTGAAAATGAACTCCGGCACAGCCAAATTCTTCTTTGAAATTGGCATGCATTGTCTGGGTTGCCCCTCCGCCAGCGGCGAATCAATCGCTGAGGCCTGTGCGGTTCATGGGGAAGATGCTGATGCATTAATCGCTCGCATCAATGCCTTTTTAGCAGAGGCTGAATAAGCATCGATCGACATCGTAAGAAGCAAAAAAAGAACCACGTTGCAGCGTTTTGTAGCGTGGTTCTTTTTTTGCTTACCATTATCGATAATTGTTTGTTTAACTGCCCTCTCTATGCGGGTTTCGGCATTTTTCACAAAAAGGAAAAGCCTGACATTTTTTCCTTGTGTTTACAGGACTTTTTTGTTATAATGATATGTGGTGGAATTTGTTTTTTTGGGGGAAACTATTCGTGTCAAAAAAAGCAAATATTAATTCCTTTTACCGATTTTTACTGTGATTTTTATCCCGTAAATTAATGACCTTAGGAGGGTTTTAATGAACACAATAAACAAGTTGGAAGATTTAAGACTTCGCCACAATGAGCTTCTGCTGGCCGGCGGCGAAGACAAAATCGCAAAACAACACAGTGCCGGAAAGCTTACGGCACGAGAGAGAATGCAAATTCTGTTCGACGAAGGCAGTTTCATGGAATTGGATGCCTTTGCCGGCACTGATGCTCCCTGTGACGGCGTTATTTGCGGCTACGGAACAGTTGATTTACGTCCCGTTTTCGCTTATGCGCAGGATTTTACCGTTATGGGCGGTTCCATTGGCAAAACCCACGGGGATAAAATTGCCAAGGTGATTGACCTGGCTGTTAAAACAGGCGCTCCGATTGTGGCCATGCCGGACTCCGGCGGCGCACGGATTCAGGAGGGCAGCGATGCGCTTGCCGCTATGGGTTTACTTTTACAGAAAACCACCATGGCGTCCGGCGTTGTCCCCCAGATTGCCGCTGTGATGGGTCCCTGTGCCGGCGGCTCTGCTGCTTTGGCCGAGCTTTCTGATTTTGTCCTGATGACAAAAGAAAGCGCCAGCCTCTATGTCTCTTCCGCCTCCGCTATCAAAGGCGCTTCCGGCGAAACCACCACCGCAAAAGAGCTGGGCGGTGCGGCGGCAAGCGCCGAAACCAACGGCAACTGTCACCTCGTTTGCGAGGATGATTATACCCTTTTGGCAACGGTTAAGCTGCTGCTTTCTTACCTGCCCGCAAACAATCTGGAGGATGCGCCCGCAGCGGGCAGCGACGATATCAACCGTCTTTCTCCCGTTTTAGATAGTCTAGTTCCCGATGATGACGCGGCTTCCTACGATGTTAAGACCGCGCTTTGTGAAATTGCCGATGCAGGAAGCGTGCTGGAGCTGATGCCCCTTTTTGCAAAGAATATAGTAACAGCTCTGGCCCGTCTGGACGGACAAACCGTTGGCTTTGTTGCCAACCAGGCGCAAGAGGGCGGACTCCTTTCCGCCGCTGCGGCTGATAAAGCAACCCGCTTTGTCCGCTTCTGCGACAGTTTTAACATTCCGCTGATTACCTTAACTGATACAGACGGCTATGTGGCAGAAATTGCACAGGAGCAAGCCGGTCTTGCCCGCAAGATTGCGGCTCTTTCCTATGCCTTTGCCGAAGCCACCGTTCCGAAGCTGAATCTGATTCTGCGTAAGGCTTACGGCAGCGCGTATGTTGCCATGGGCAGCAAGCACTTAGGTGCCGACATGACCTTTGCCTGGCCCACCGCCCAGATTGGCGTGATGCAGGCAGACGGCGCCGCAGAAATTGTGTACAGAAAAGAAATGCAAAAGGCTGATGACCCCATCAGCGCTCGCAAAAACTTTGTCGAGGCATATAAAGAAACCTATGCAAATCCTTATGATGCTGCAAAACGTGGCTATGTTGACGATGTGATTGAGCCCTCTACCACAAGACAAAGGCTCATTGCGGCCCTGTTGATGCTGGCAGGCAAGCGCGAGGTTCTGCCGGCTAAAAAGCACGGCACCATGCCCCTGTAAAAAGAAAGGATGATGCAAAATGCGTGACATTTTAACCCATGGCGCTGTCATTGCCGTCATCGGTCTTTTGACGGTGTTTGTTGTTCTTGCTATTTTGTGGAGCGTGCTGGAACTGATGCGAGTCGTCTTTGCCGGCAAAGGCAAAAAGCCCGCCGCCAAAACAGAGGCCCCTGCGCCCGCACCTGTCCCTGCGGTTTCTGCCGCACCCGTGCAAGAGTCTGACGACGAGCTCATTGCCGTTTTAACAGCAGCCGTGGCTGCCTGTCTGGACGCACCCAAAAACGGTCTGCGTATTCGTTCCTACCGGCGCATTGAAAGCACGGCACCCGTCTGGAACCTGACCGCCCGGCGTGACAATGTAATCGGATAACATTTTTTGAACAAAATAAAGGAGGAAATCATCCATGAGAAAATTTATGATAAACGTTAACGGAAAATCCTATGAGGTTGAGGTTGAGGAACTGGGCGGCGCTATGGCGGCTCCCGCTCCTGCACCTGCCCCCGCTCCCGTAGCGGCTCCGGCTCCCGTTGCTGCTCCGGCTGCTCCGGCTCCGGCCGCTGCACCTGCTGCTCCGGCTGCTTCCGGCAGCGCCGGTGCGATCAGCGTAAGCGCGCCCATGCCCGGCACCATTTTGCGTATCGAAACAAGCGTTGGCGCTGCTGTTAAGGCCGGCCAGACCCTCGTTGTTTTA
>SVJS01000002.1 GCA_015068855.1 Oscillospiraceae bacterium
GCGATAAAGCTCTGAACGTGAGCCCCACCGCAAGCCAGGAGACAGGTAATGACTGGTTTGGTATGAGACATGCTGATGTTGGTAGTGCTACATTTACAGAAAGTGAATATACTAACGAGTTCCGCTTTAATTTGAGCAACTATGTAACAAAGGCTGGCGACGCGGGTCGTACCATCGCTTACATTCAGATTGGTGGCAACAACTACATCGCTATGAACTCCACAGAGGAAGGCCTGCTGAACCTGTGGCTGACAAAGGATGCCAGCCAGTCTAACCCCACTTGGATCGGTGAAACAAGCAAGGTTTCCTTGGGTAGCATCACAATGGGTGAGTATCACACCATCGCCGTTCGCAACTACTTAGATGGCGGTGCTGTTAAGACGGATGTTACCATTGACGGCAGAACTACGAAGGGTCTTTCCATGAGCATGAGTGCATCCCTTGTTCCGGCAGTTAATACTGCTGCATACGGTAGCTTTATTTTCTACCATATGATGAGTAATGCAATCGGTGTTCCCACAAACGCTTACGGTTATGTTGATTATGACGTGGCTTATGACTATGTTGCCTTAAAGACTCCGACGGCTGAATATCGTAACGACTTTACAGCTACAACGGCTGCTGCCGGTACTATTCCTACAGAGTCCATCAGTAACGGATTCACTTATACAAATCGTTTGAATAATCCCGCGAAATTTGATGTAACAATCGTTGCTGATGCAGCTGATGCAGATAAAGCAGGTCTTGCTTCCGGTTCTGGCGCCGCTGTTCTGACAGCAGCAGGCGTTAAGGGCGGCGTTGAAGTTATCTCCAAGATTGCAGCCGGTTCTGCTAAGAACTATGGTATCATCGTCAGTGAAGAAGCTCTGACAGGCACCATCACAGCAGCAGACATCGCAGAATGGACTGTTACCGAGGCAGAAGCTGAATACAGAAAGACATCCGCTTTTGCAGCTTTGGTTGCAGGTGACGACGGACGCTTTGCTGTCAACGTGTTCGACGGTGCAGCAACTGAGTATTTCAAGGATAAGACATTATTTGTTTATGTTTACGCTGCAAACGATTCAACAGTAGATTATGCTCCGGTTTACAGTGCAGCCGGCTTTGCATATTAATAAAGGGAGGATATGAAAATGAAAAAGTATGAAAAGCCTGCAATGCAGGTTCGCGAAATCAGAGTTAAAGAGAACCTGGCAAGATTGTCCGCTACCAGCGCTGTTGACTGGCTGAAAAATAACGGTGTTGTTGCAACATCCGTTTGGACACTCTCTTCCGTAACTCCTTCCTGATTGGTCTAACTGATGAAAGCACCCGCGTGGATACGCGGGTGCTTTTTTCGTTTTTATTGGGCTGCAATAAAGGCCACACTTGTGCTCAGGAGAAGCCTTGAAAAGTGACAACATAAAGCCCTCCTTGTGTAAAGGAGGGTGGCACGCGGAGCGTGACGGGAGGATTGTCAATACAATAATGAAACCAACTCCTCAGTCAGCTGCGCTGCCAGCTCTCTCCTGTGCCCGGAACGGGTATTACACAGGGGAGCCTAAGTGCATTCCTCAGTCCAACCTAACGGTTTGCCAGCTCCCTCCTGTGCCCGGAACGGGTATTAGGCAAGGGAGGCTATATACATCTTTTTGCATGTAATTGAAAATTTCCTATTGACAAATGTATATACATCCGATATAATAAAAATGAAATTAATAATCATTATTATTTTTAGGATTGATTTCTATGAGAAAATACAGCAGGCAAAGAGAGATGATTTTAGAATATTTGAAAAACACAACGGCCCATCCTACGGCAGAGCAGGTTTATGATGACCTACGGGAGGATTGCCCCGGCCTCAGCCTTTCAACGGTTTACCGCAATCTGCGGCTTTTGTCAGAGGACGGTGTGATTCGCCGGATGGATACGGGCGAAAGTGTTGACCGCTTTGATGCGGACACAAGCCCTCACACTCATTTCATTTGTTCACATTGCAAGCAGGTAACTGATGTTTTCCAAACGCTCATTGAAGCAGAACAGTTAACATCAGCGCTGGGCAAAGACTATCAGGTCAAACAGCACACGCTGTATCTTTATGGCCTGTGTAATCAATGCACAGCATCCGAGCAAGCATAAAATAAAATTTATATTATATAATGGAGGTTTTTAGTATGAAAAAGTTTGTATGTTCCGTTTGTGGTTATGTTCATGAAGGTGATGCTCCGCCGGCCAACTGCCCCGTTTGCAAGGTTCCGGCTGATAAGTTTAAGGAAATGGCAGAGGATGCGCCCCTGGCTGCACAGCATGAATATGGTGTTTATGGCAAAACCGTTAAAAACAACCCCGATGTTTCCGAAGCTGATAAGAAATATATCTTTGAGCAGCTGATGGCAAACTTTAACGGCGAATGTGCCGAGGTTGGTATGTATCTGTGCATGGCCCGCATCGCACACAGAGAGGGCTATCCCGAAGTTGGTCTTTACTGGGAAAAGGCAGCCTATGAAGAAGCAGAGCATGCTGCCAAATTTGCTGAACTGTTAGGCGAAGACTTAGAGCCCAACATGAAAGCCACCACCAAGGATAACCTTGCCTGGAGAGTTGATTGCGAATACGGTGCAACCCAGGGCAAGTTTGATTTAGCCGCTTGCGCTAAGAAGAACGGTCTTGATGCTATCCATGACACCGTGCATGAAATGGCCCGCGACGAAGCCCGCCACGGCAAGGGCTTAGAAGGATTACTCAAGAGATACTTCAAATAAAATAAAACATGCAGGCGGCCGCGTTCTCGGTCGCCTGCTTTGAAGAAGGAGAAAGAATTATGGATGCAAAGGTTTCAAAATTGCTTAACGAGCAAATTACAAAAGAGTTTTATTCGGCATATTTATATCTTGATTTTTCAGTTTTTTATGAAGCACAGGGACTCGACGGCTTTGCAAACTGGTATATGATTCAGGCGCAGGAAGAACGAGATCACGCAATGCTTTTCTTAAAATATTTGCAGATGTGCGGAGAGGCAGTCGAGCTTGGCGTGATTGACAAGCCGGATAAGGCGCTTAAAACGCTGATGGACCCCTTACAGGCAGGTCTTGAACATGAGCAGTATGTAACAAGCCTTATCAATGACATCTATAGTGCGGCATACGACGTCAAGGATTTCAGAACCATGCAGTTTTTAGACTGGTTTGTCAAAGAACAGCTGGAAGAAGAAAAGAATGCCGACGATATGATTAAAAAAATGGAGCTTTTCGGAAGCGACGCAAAAGGACTCTATTCACTCGATGCAGAATATGCAGCCAGAATTTACACGGCTCCATCGCTTGTTCTTGACTAAATGCCCCGAGAAATTGAAACAAAGTCACAATGAGCGGCTTTTGGCAAACGAGGAAAGAGGCAGCAAAGGTTTAGAAACTTTATCAATGAGAGATTTCAAATAAGAAAGGACGTAGGGCACTATGAAGGAAAATTATACCGTTTGCAATTGTAAGCAGGTGACTTACAATGATATTGCAGATGCCATTCATAACAATGCAAAGTTTGATGATGTTTTGAAAACGTTTGAGGGCGTGCAGAAGATTACGAACTGCTCCACGGGTTGCGGCGGTTGCTATCAAAAGGTTTTGGATATTATCTCCAATGTCTTGAACGGCGCGGAGATATAAAAATCAAGTTTGTCAGGGCTGAGCGTTTGCTCGGCCCTTTTTGTTATGAGAGCCGGCCTCACCGGAGTATCGGAGCGGAGAATTGTGCGGCCCCGGGGTTTGACAAAAAAAATTTTTCAAAAAAACTCTTGACAAACTAATTTTTGTAAAGTATAATATGTTATAAATTTGAATATCACAAAAAACAACTGTGACGAGGACGGTCGGAATGAGAAGCCCGGAGAGAGTTGCCGGATGGTGCGAGGCAACGGCGAGGCATTCCAATGACTTATCACCTCTGAGTTGGAGGACCGAAAGGCTTGGCCGAGTAGACTCCTTCCGTAATGCTGCGTAAAGGCAAAGAGCTTGTTTGAGCTCGGTAAGTGACGGGAATTTTGTTTTCCGTAATTTGAGTGGTACCGCGGGTTTATAATAACTCGTCTCAAAAGTTTTTTTGAGACGGGTTTTTTTGTTTTATTCAAATTCGTAACCAGGACACAATTTGTCAAAAAGCGAAAGGAGACAAAAACAATGGATTACAGTTTGAAAGAAGTCGCAGGTAGAATCAAAGACCTGCGCGAAGCAAAGGGATTTACACAGGAAGAGCTTGCAAAGCTTTGCGGTGTGACAGCGGAACAGTACAAAATTCTGGAAATGGGTGAGACTGATTTCAGTTTCACATTTATCTACAAGTGTGCCAAAGCATGCGGCGTTGAGGTTGTTGATTTGTTAGAGGGAACAAGCACAACGCTGACCTCCTTTGCCATCACAAGAAAAGGCGAGGGTCTTAAAATTATGAAACAGCACGGCGTTGAATACGATAACCTGGCGCCTAAGTTCAGGGATAAGCTGGCAGAGCCGTTCCTTGTTAAGTTCCCCTATCTTGAAGAGGAGCAGAATAAACCCATGGAGCTTAATTCCCACAACGGGCAGGAGTTTGACGTGATTGTTAAGGGTTCACTCAAAGTGCAGGTTGGTAACCACGTTGACGTTCTGCATGAAGGCGATTCGATTTTCTATAACAGCATCATCCCGCATGGTATGATTGCTGTTTCAGAGGGCGGTTGCGAATTCCATGCGGTTGTCTTAAATCCCCAGGACGGCAGCGTTGGCGAAGAATATCCCGAGGCGCCCGTGGTTTTAGCAAAGGCGGCGGCCAAAAAAGAAAAAGCAGAAACCGTTGCCGATAAGTTTATTGAATCATCCTATGATGAAAACGGCGTGTTCAGCGGCATTACATTCAAAAATGAAGACAGCTTCAACTTTGCCTTTGACTGCGTAGATGCTATCGCAGACAAGACCCCGGATAAGCTGGCTATGTTATGGGTGGCAAACGACAAGACGGACAGACGCTTTACATTCAGCGACATGAAAAAGTATTCTGCCAAAACGGCAAACTACTTTGAGTCTCTTGGCATTAAAAAAGGCGATACCGTAATGCTTGTATTAAAACGCCATTATCAATTCTGGTTCTCAATGCTTGCGCTTCATAAAATCGGCGCTATCGCAATCCCTGCCACCAATCAGCTTGTAGAACACGATTTTGATTACAGATATAAAGCGGCCAAGGTAAAAGCCGTTGTGTGCACAGCCGATGGTGATGTATCAACTGAGGCCGAAAAAGCAGCGGCGAACTATCCCGGCATGGTTAAGGTTTTGGTCGGCGGTAAAAAAGAAGGCTGGCACGATTTCAACGTTGAGATGGAACGTTTTAGCACACACTTCGACCGTACAGAAAACACGCCTTGCGGCAACGACCCCATGCTGATGCTCTTTACCTCAGGCACAACGGGCTATCCCCGCATTGCAACGCATTCCTATAAATATGCGCTCGGTCATTATCCCACAGCAAAGCATTGGCACAATGTTAACCCTGACGGGCTGCACTTTACCATTTCCGACACGGGTTGGGGCAAGGCTCTTTGGGGTAAACTTTACGGTCAATGGCTCTGCGAGGCAGCACAGTTTACATATGACTTTGACAGATTCCATTCGGAAGACATCCTGCCGATGTTTGCAAAATACCATATCACAACATTCTGCGCACCGCCTACCATGTATCGTTTCTTCATCAAAGAGGATTTGTCAAAATATGACCTTTCTTCTATCGAATATGCAACAACAGCAGGCGAGGCGCTGAACCCCGAGGTGTTTAACCAGTTCAAGAAAGCGACGGGGCTGACCATCATGGAAGGCTTTGGGCAGACGGAGACAACCCTTTCCATTGCAAACTTTGTTGGCTCTACGCCGAAAATCGGCTCCATGGGTAGACCGAGTCCGCTTTATGATGTGGCTGTTTTAGACCCTGACGGAAACGAATGTAAGACGGGTGATACAGGTGAAATCTGCATTCGTGTCAAGGATAGTGTTCCTTGCGGTCTCTTCATCGGCTATTATCTTGATGAAGAAAAGACCAACGAGGTTTGGCATGACGGCTATTATCATACCGGTGACCAGGCGACCATGGACGAAGACGGATATCTTTGGTATGTGGGCAGAATTGATGATGTTATTAAATCATCCGGTTACCGCATTGGGCCTTTTGAAATCGAGAGTGTTATCATGGAGCTGCCTTATGTTTTAGAGTGTGCAATCACACCGGTTCCTGATGAAGTACGCGGTCAGATTGTTAAAGCCACCATCGTTCTGGTTAAGGGAACGCAAGCAACAGATGAACTGAAAAAAGAAATTCAGGACTATGTTAAAACACATACGGCGCCTTACAAATATCCGAGAATCGTTGAATTTGTGGAGGAGCTTCCCAAAACAATCAGCGGTAAGGTAAGACGTGTTGAAATCCGCAAGAATGACCTGGAGAAAATGAACAAATAATACCTCCGTGGAACCATTTTGCAGACGGGGAGGGAAGACAGATGAATCGATATATCGTTCGGTTGTTCGTTCGAAACGACACAGAAACAAATAATCCGGCGGTGCGGGCGGCTTATGGAAAGCTTGCCGGACTGGTTGGTATTCTTTGCAACGTCCTTTTATTCGGGCTTAAAATCTGGGTTGGCTTAATTAGCGGCTCCGTTGCCGTGCTCTCCGATGCTTTTAATAATTTATCGGATATGGGAACATCTGTGGTTTCCCTGATTGGCACGTCCGCGGCCAACCGGCGCGCGGACGAGGACCATCCTTTTGGTCACGGGCGCTCAGAATACATTGCTGCGCTGATTGTTTCCTTTTTCATTATGCTGGTGGGCTTTGAGCTTCTGCGCAGCTCGGTGACAACAATCTTTCAGGGGAAGAACCCCGTCTTTGACCTTGTGACGGTGGCCGTTATGGCTGCTTCCATCTTGGTTAAGCTCTGGATGTTCAGCTTTTACCGTTTCTGCGGAAAGAAAATTCAGTCACCGGTTTTGCAGGCTGCTGCCGCTGACAGTGTGAATGATGTGTACGCCACAAGCGCCGTTGTGCTTGCTCTGTTTGTGAGTCGTTTCGTCTCAATTCCTGTTGACGGGCTTATGGGTCTAGCTGTTTCTGTTTTGATTATGATAACGGGTTATCGGCTTGCGCGTGACACCATAACCGTTCTTTTGGGGACCGCTCCCGACCCGATGCTTTCGGAGACAATCTGCGATATGATTTTAGAGCAGGAGGGCATCATAGGCGTTCACGATCTGGTGCTGCATGATTACGGTCCGGGGCGCTGTCTGGCTTCTGTTCATGCTGAGGTTTCGGCTCACAATGACATTGTCACAATTCATAATGCCATTGATGCGGCAGAAAAGCGGATTGAACGGGAAACCGGTGTTCATATTGTCATTCACATGGACCCCATGGGGCAAGGAGACGAGACAGAAGCGATTCGTCATCTGGTTTTAGATTGCGTCCACAAGGTTAACCCTGTTTTTGGCATTCATGATTTTCAAATTGTGGAGCAGGGAGAGGCGCTTGGCCTTTTGTTTGACCTTGAGGTGCCGTACAGCATGAAGCAGGCAGAACGTGACGCAGCGATAGCACAAATTTGTGCGTTAATTCACAGCCATGATGAACGATTTGTCGTCACCTTGCGGGTGGATAATAAAAAATAGAGGCAGGACGCGCCTGTCAAAATGCACAAAAATAGTAAAAAACAAAGAAAAAAGTTTGTTAAACTTTTTTCTTTGTTTTTTTTATTGAAAACTTGCAATTTAGCATGGGGTAGTGTATAATTAAAGGGCTGTGACATGACATACGATGATGCGGGAGGTTGCCGCCGTTTGGCGGGTTTTTCCGCGGAGAATGTCCGATTCAAGAAACCGGGCGACTAGTCATACGCAAATGGATAGGAAAAAGCTTATCAGAGGCGGCTTTGTCTGCCTTTTTGCCCTTTTTCATTTCGTTTGTGTTCGGGATTTCCAAATGGGGAATACCGCAAAAGCGTGACGAGCCCAAAAACAAAGGTTTTTTGGGTTTTATTTATGGCCGAAAGTGAAACACCCGGCCGTGTGTACGCTTTTTGTGCAAGCCTGTGGAAACTCACCCAAAGCTTGCACGAGCCGTTTCTTCATGACACAGACAAAAAAATCGCTTCTATTATAATAGGAAGCGGCAAAATCGATAAGGAGGAAAGAAAAATGGCACAAAGTCAGAAAATCAGAATCAGACTGAAGGCTTATGACCACGTTCTGTTAGATCAGTCCGCTGAGAAGATCGTGGAAACAGCCAAGAGAACCGGCGCGAAGGTTTCCGGACCGATTCCGCTGCCGACCAAGAAAGAGGTTGTTACCATCCTGCGTGCTGTTCACAAGTACAAAGACTCCCGTGAGCAGTTCGAGATGAGAACACACAAACGTTTAATCGACATTCTGCTGCCTACCAGCAAGACCGTTGATGCTCTGATGCGCATCGAACTGCCTGCCGGTGTGGACATTGAAATGAAGTATTAATGCGTTTCGCAAACCGAAAGGCCACCGGTCAGACGGTTTGTTAAAAGGCACTGCTGCACAGCAGCGGGTCATGTTCCCTGCTTTTCGGGGAACCAATAACCAACATTTTTAGGAGGTGCTTTTGTGAAAAAAGCGATTTTAGGCACAAAGCTTGGTATGACACAGCTTTTTGGCGAAGACGGCGTTTTGATTCCCGTTACCGTCATTCAGGCCGGTCCCTGCCGAGTTATCCAGAAGAAAACCGTTGAAAACGACGGCTATGACGCTGTTCAGGTTGGTTTTCTGGAAAAGAAAGAAAAACACACAACAAAGCCCCTGCAAGGTCATTTCAAAAAGGCCGGTACCGGTTACATGAAATACCTGAAGGAATTCAAGCTGGAAAACGCAGCTGAAATGAATGTGGGCGACGAAATTAAGGCTGACATTTTTGCTGAAGGTGACGTTGTTGACGTAACCGGTATCAGCAAAGGTAAAGGTTATGCCGGCACAATCAAGCGCTGGGGCACACATCGTGGTCCTATGACGCACGGTTCCGGTTACCACAGAGGCCCCGGTTCTATGGGCGCCTGCTCCTCTCCCTCTCGTGTTATGAAGGGTAAGAAGTTAGCCGGTCACTTGGGTGTTGAGAAAGTTACGATTCAGAACCTGTCTGTTGTTAAGCTTGATGCTGAAAACAACATTCTGGCAATTCGTGGCGCAGTTCCCGGACCCAAGGGCGGTTTGTTAGTGATTAAAAATTCTGTAAAGGCGCGGTAAGCGACCTGTATCGAAAGGAGGAAGTATCATGCCGAACGTGGTATTATACAATATGGAAGGCAAGGAAGTTGGCAACTATGAACTGAATGACGCTGTTTTCGGAATCGAGCCCAGTGAAGCTGCTGTTCATACAACTGTTGTTGCATATCTTGCTAATCAGAGACAAGGCACACAGAGTGCATTAACTCGCGCAGAAGTTCGCGGCGGCGGCGCTAAACCCTGGAGACAGAAGGGTACAGGCCGTGCAAGACAGGGTTCCACCCGTGCACCGCAGTGGACAGGCGGCGGCGTTGTTTTTGCTCCGAAGCCGAGAAGCTACGCTATGAGCGTAAACAAGAAGATTCGCGCACTGGCTATGAAATCTGTTTTATCTGCTAATGTAGCAAATATTAAACTGGTTGACGACATTGCCGTTTCTGAAATCAAAACCAAGCAGATCACAGCAATGCTGAGCAATCTGAAAGCAGACGGCAAGACCTTAATCGTTCTGCCGGAGAAAAATGATGCTGTATACCGCAGCGCAAGAAACATTGAGGGTGTTAAGACCAGCTTTGTTGGTACGCTGAATGTATACGATCTGCTGAATTGCAGCACAATCATCATGGCAAAGGATGCTGCTGAAAAGTTAGGGGAGGTGTATGCATAATGACATCCGCATACGATATCATCATTAAGCCTATCATTTCTGAGCAGAGCATGGATCAGCTTGCTGACAGAAAGTACACCTTCTGTGTTGCGAAAGCAGCCAATAAAATCGAAATCAAAAAAGCAGTTGAAGAGATTTTTGGCGTTAAGGTTGAAAGCGTTAACACACTGAACATGTTAGGCAAAATGAAGCGCATGGGTCGCAACGAAGGCAGACGTCCCAACTGGAAGAAAGCCATTGTTAAATTAACGGCAGACAGTAAGACCATTGAGTTCTTCGATGGCATGGCATAAGCCGACAGTATTATTTTAGTATAGGAGGAAAAAGGATGCCTACAAAGAAATTTAATCCTACCTCTCCTGCCAGAAGATTTATGACCGTTTCCACCTTCGAGGAAATCACCAAGAGTGAGCCCGAACGTTCCTTGCTGACAACCCTCAGCAAAAACGGCGGTAGAAATAACTACGGTAGAATCACTGTACGGCACAGAGGCGGCGGAAATAAGAGAAAGTACAGAATTATTGACTTTAAGAGAAACAAGGTTGGCGCAGCAACTGTTATCGGTATCGAGTACGATCCGAACCGCTCCGCTAACATTGCACTGGTGCAGTATGAAGATGGCGAAAAACGCTACATCTTAGCTCCCCTGGGCGTTACAGACGGCCACGTTATCGTAACCGATCCCATGGGCGCAGACATTAAGCCCGGTAACGCAATGCAGATTCAGTTCATCCCTGTTGGTACTTTAATCCACAACATCGAGCTGATGCCCGGTAAAGGCGGTCAGTTGGTTCGTAGCGCCGGCGGTGCTGCACAGCTGATGGCAAAAGAGGATAAGTATGCACAGGTTAGACTGCCGTCCGGTGAAGTTCGCTACATTCGTTTGAATTGTATGGCAACCATCGGTCAGGTTGGTAACCTGGATCACGAGAACGTTTCCATCGGTAAAGCCGGTCGTAAACGTCACATGGGTATTCGTCCGACAGTCAGAGGTTCTGTTATGAACCCGAATGACCATCCCCACGGTGGTGGTGAAGGTCGTTCCCCGATCGGTCGTCCCGGACCTGTTACGCCTTGGGGTAAACCGGCGCTTGGTCTTAAAACCAGAAAGAAAAAGAATCTTAATGATAAGTTCATTGTTAAACGCCGCGGTACTCGCTAAGATAGCCGCGTGATGCTGCCGAGCCGCCTGCCGGCTCCGGCAAGCCAATTTGGGCGAAGGAGGAAAAAGAATGGGCAGATCTATTAAAAAAGGACCTTTCGTTGCTGAAAGCCTGATGAAGAAGATTGTTGCTATGAACGAGTCCGGCGACAAGAAAGTCGTTAAGACTTGGTCCAGAAGCTCTACAATTTTCCCGGAAATGGTTGGACATACAATTGCTGTACATGACGGTAAAAAGCATGTTCCCGTATTCGTTTCTGAGGACATGGTAGGTCACAAACTGGGTGAATTCTCACCGACAAGAACCTACAAAGGTCATGCAGGCAATAAAACGTCAGGTAAATAATAAATTTTCCTTGTAGGAAAGGAGGAATTTTTGTGGAAGCCAGAGCAAAACTGAGCTATGCACGTATTTCATCAAGAAAAGTTAAAATTGTGATAGATTTAATCAGAAACAAGCCCGTAGCTGCTGCACTGGGTATCTTAAAGAACACCCCGAAAGCTGCCAGCGAGCCTGTTGAAAAACTGTTAAAGTCTGCTATTGCTAACGCAGAGAACAATCACAGCATGGATGTAAGCAAACTGTATGTTGCTGAAATCTTTGCTTGCCAGGGTCCGACCTTGAAAAGAGTTCGTCCCCGCGCACAGGGTAGAGCGTTCCGTATCAGAAAGCGGACCAGTCACATCACAATCGTGTTAAAGGAAAAAGAATAAGATAGAAGGAGGTAAGAAGCTTGGGTCAGAAAGTAAATCCGCATGGATTAAGAGTCGGTATCATTAAGGATTGGGATTCCAGATGGTTTGCACAGGATTCTCAGTTTGGCGATCTGCTGGTTGAAGACTATAAGATCAGAGATTTCTTAAAGAAGAAATTATTTGCATCCGGTGTGTCCAAGGTTGAGATCGAACGTACCGCAAAACGGATTAAAATCAACATTTTCGCAGCTAAACCGGGTATCATCATCGGTCGTGGCGGTAGCGAAATTGAAAAGGTTAAAAAAGAATTAGAAGTTATGACCGGCAAGAACATTGCGCTGAATATTGAAGAGGTTAAACATCCTGATGTTGATGCGCAGTTGGTTGCTGAGAACATTGCAGCACAGCTGGAAAGAAGAATTTCCTTCCGTAAAGCAATGAAGTCCACTATGGGTCGTGCCATGAAGTTAGGTGCAAAGGGTATTAAGACAAGCTGCTCCGGTCGTTTAGGCGGCGCTGAAATCGCAAGATCAGAGCACTATCATGAAGGAACTATTCCCCTGCAAACTCTTCGTGCAGACATCGACTATGGTTTCTGGGAGGCTAACACAACCTACGGTAAAATCGGTGTTAAGGTTTGGATTTACAAGGGTGAAATTCTTCCCGAAAGCAAGAAGAGCCAAAAGCCTGCTGCTGCAAAAGCTTAAAGCACGGCGATTGTGTATTCTGAAAGAAAGGAATGAAAAAGCATGTTATTGCCTAAAAGAGTGAAATACAGAAGAGTCATGCGTGGCAGAATGACAGGCAAAGCAACCCGTGGTAACACCGTAACTTACGGTGAATACGGTTTGCAGGCATTAAGCCCGGCCTGGATCACTTCAAATCAGATTGAGGCTGCCCGTATTGCCATGACCCGTTATATTAAGAGAGGCGGACAGGTCTGGATTAAGATTTTCCCGGATAAGCCCATCACTGAGAAACCGGCTGAAACCCGTATGGGTAGCGGTAAAGGTTCTCCCGAGTACTGGGTAGCTGTCGTAAAGCCCGGCCGGGTTATGTTTGAAATCGGCGGCGTTTCCGAGGAGGTAGCAAGAGAGGCCATGCGTCTTGCGGCACACAAGCTGCCTGTTAAGTGCAAGTTCGTAACGCGCGCCGCAAATGAAGAGGAGGCGTAAGCATATGAAGGTTACAGAAATTCGCGATTTTACAAATCAAGAGCTCGAAAGCAATTTAGCTGACCTGAAAAAAGAATTGTTTAACCTGCGTTTCCAAAACGCCACGAATCAGCTGGAAAATCCCATGCGAATCGTTGAGGTTAAAAAGACAATTGCCAGAATCAAGACTGTTTTAGCAGAAAGAAAGCTGGAAGAAGAAGCTAACTAATTGCAACTGAGTGGAAAGGAGTGAAATCATGGAACGTAATTCCAGAAAGCAAAGAACCGGTAAAGTCGTAAGCGACAAGATGGATAAGACAATTGTTGTTGCGATTGAATATAATGTGAAGCATCCGCTTTACGGTAAAATTGTTAAACGCACCTACAAGCTCAAGGCCCATGACGAAAACAACGAATGCCGCATTGGCGATCGCGTTCGCGTTATGGAGACCAGACGTCTGTCTAAGGACAAGAGATGGAGACTGGTTGAGATTGTAGAGAAAGCTAAGTAATAGAGCCTTGGCTTGATACTAAATAAGGAGGAAACCGAAATGATTCAACAGCAAACGCTTTTGAAGGTTGCCGACAACACAGGCGCAAAGGAACTGATGTGCATCCGCGTATTGGGCGGTTCTGGCAGAAAGTATGCAGCAATCGGTGATGTTGTGGTTGCTTCCGTTAAGAAGGCGACACCCGGCGGTGTTGTTAAAAAAGGCGACGTTGTTAAGGCTGTTATTGTACGGTCCGCAAGTGGCGTTAGACGCAACGACGGTACCTACATCAAGTTTGATGAAAATGCAGCCGTTATCATAAGAGACGATAAAAATCCCAGAGGAACCCGTATTTTTGGGCCTGTTGCAAGAGAGCTTCGTGAAAAGGAATATATGAAGATTCTCTCTCTGGCTCCTGAGGTGCTGTAAGGAGGAGGTACGTTATTATGGCGAAAATGCATATTAAATCCGGCGACGAAGTCATCGTAATCTCCGGTAAGGATAAAGGCAAAAAGGGTAAAGTGCTCAGCGTTATCCCCGAAAAGGGTCGCGCAATCGTTGAGGGTGTTGCTATTGCAACCAAGCACGTTAAACCCCGTCGTGCCGGCGATCCGGGTGGCATTATCAAGCAGGAGGCATCAGTTGATGCTTCTAATCTGATGAACATTTGTGCTAAGTGCAACAAGCCTACACGCGTTGGCCGCAAGGTATTGGAAAACGGCGATAAGGTTAGATATTGCAAAAAGTGCAATGAAGTCTTCAGTGATTAATGAGTGAAGCAAAGGAGGTTAAAGGCTAATGTCTAGAATGCAGGATAAATATATCGGCGAAGTTGCACCGGCTCTGATGGAAAAATTCAGCTACAAGAGCACCATGCAGATTCCGAAGCTCGAGAAAATCGTTGTTAACATCGGTTTAGGCGAAGCTAAGGAAAACGCTAAGGCGCTGGATAGTGCAGTAGAGGATTTGACAGCCATCACCGGTCAGAAGCCTGTTATTACAAAAGCAAAGAAATCTGTTGCTGCGTTTAAGGTTAGAGAAGGCATGAACATCGGCTGCAAGGTTACACTGCGCGGTCAGAAGATGTATGAATTCTTAGACAGACTCTTCTCCGTGGCTCTGCCCCGTGTAAGAGACTTCAGAGGAATTAACCCCGACTCTTTTGATGGACGTGGTAACTATTCTCTGGGTATTAAGGAACAGCTTATTTTCCCGGAAATTGATTATGATAAGATCGATAAAATCAGAGGTATGGACATTATTGTCGTTACCACAGCCAAGACCGACGAGGAAGCAAGAGAATTGCTCACATTGATGGGCGCTCCCTTTGCAAGTCGATAAGTTCTGATTGTGAAGGAGGAAAATCATGGCTAAAAAATCTATGGTTAACAAACAGCAGAGAACGCCTAAGTTCAGCACCAGAGCATATAATCGCTGCAAAATTTGCGGTCGTCCCCATGCTTATTTGAGAAAGTATGGCATCTGCCGTATTTGTTTCAGAGAACTGGCATATAAAGGCCAGATCCCCGGTGTGAAAAAGGCCAGCTGGTAAAACAATTTGGAAGGAGGCTAAAATCATGCAAGTGACCGATCCTATCGCGGATATGTTAACAAGAATCAGAAATGCGAACTCCGCACGGCACGAATCAGTTGATGTACCCGCTTCTAACATGAAGAAGGCTATTGCGGCCATTCTGCTTGAAGAAGGGTATATAAAGAATTATCAGGTCATTGAGGACGGAAAACAGGGTATCATCAGAATTGCCCTGAAATATGTTGGAAAAGAAAAGGTTATCTCCGGTATCCAGAGAGTATCAAAGCCGGGTCTTCGTATTTACAAGAATACAGAGGAATTACCGAAGGTCTTGAAAGGCTTGGGTATTGCGATCATTTCCACATCTAAAGGTATTATGACCGATAAAAAGGCAAGGCAGGAAAACGTCGGTGGCGAGGTCCTGGCCTTTGTCTGGTAAAAACTAGACAAGGAGGTGTCAGAGAATGTCCAGAATTGGTAGAATGCCGATTACGGTTCCCGGCGGCGTTGATGTTACCATTGGTGCAGGCAACGATATTACCGTTAAGGGTCCGAAAGGCACATTAACAAAGAAATTACATCCTGATATGATCATCAAGAAGGCTGACGGTGTTGTGACCGTTGAAAGACCTTCGGAAATAAAGGCTCACAAATCTCTGCATGGTCTGACCCGTACACTGCTCAACAATATGATTGTTGGCGTAACGGAAGGCTATGAAAAGACACTGGAAATTAACGGTGTTGGTTACAGAGCACAGATGCAGGGCAAAAACCTGCTGATGAACCTGGGCTATTCCCATCCTGTTGAAATGGCTCCTGTTGATGGAATCACCATTGAAGTTCCCAACCCGAACACGATTATCATTAAGGGAACCGACAAGCAGGTTGTTGGCGAATTTGCCGCAAAGGTAAGAGAAAAGAGATTGCCTGAACCCTACAAAGGAAAAGGTATCAAATACTCTTACGAGCACATCAGACGTAAGGAAGGCAAAGCAGGCGGTAAGAAATAATAGCTTTTCTTTCCTAACTCAGCATGGCAAAATCCATGCAGCATAAAAAAGGAGTGAAAAACGTGATTAAGAAGTCTGTCAGCAATGTAGCTAGACTTAGAAGACATAAGAGAGTTCGTAAGCTGATCAGTGGTACAGCAGAACGTCCCAGACTGAACGTATTCAGAAGCTTAAAGCACATTTACGCACAGATTATTGACGATACCAAAGGCGTTACTCTGGTTTCCGCTTCTACCTTGGACAAAGAGCTCAAGGAAAATTACGGCGGTAACAAGGAAGCTGCACATGCAGTTGGTAAGCTGGTTGCAGAACGTGCACTGGCAGCCGGTATCAAAACGGTTGTTTTTGACCGTGGTGGTTACATTTACCATGGACGTGTGCAGGAATTAGCCGAAGGCGCCCGTGAAGGCGGCCTGGAATTTTAAGAAAAGGAGGAAACCAGTTTGGCTCAGTTAATAGATGCAAGCGTATTAGACATCAAAGAAAAAGTTGTAAAGCTCAGCCGTGTTGCTAAGACGGTTAAGGGTGGTCGTAGCATGCGTTTTTCTGCACTGGTTGTTGTTGGTGACGAAAACGGCCATGTAGGCTGCGGCACCGGTAAAGCAATCGAAATTCCCGAAGCAATCCGCAAGGGTATTGAAGATGCAAAGAAAAACATGATCACAGTTAACCTGTCCGGCACTACAATTCCTCATGAAACAATTGGTGAATTTGGTGCAGGCAGAATCCTGTTAAAGCCTGCTGCTCCCGGTACCGGTGTTATCGCCGGCGGTGCAGCCAGAGCTGTTGTTGAGCTTGCCGGTATTCGTGATATCAGAACGAAGTCTCTTCGTTCAAACAATGCAAGAAATGTGGTAAAAGCCACCATTTCCGGATTAGCCTCCTTGAAGGATGCCGGTGAAGTGGCAAAGCTGCGTGGCAAATCCAAGGAAGACTTAGTAGATTAAGGAGGTATGGTATTATGGCAATGCTTAAGGTGAAATTGGTTAAGAGCACCATCGGCAGAAAAAAAGACCATATTGCTACGGTACACGCACTCGGATTAAAGAAAGTCCGTGACGAGAAAGAACACCAGGACAATGCAGCCATTCGTGGCATGATTGCCAAGGTGAGCTATATGCTCGAGGTAGAAGAAATATAGTAGAAGGAGGTGCTTTAATATGAAACTGAACGAATTAAAGCCTGCTGAAGGCTCTAAAAAGGCAGCGTTCAGAGTTGGTCGTGGTCACGGTTCCGGTAACGGTAAAACTGCAGGTCGCGGTCACAAGGGTCAGAATGCCCGCTCCGGCGGTGGCGTTAGACCCGGTTTCGAAGGTGGCCAGATGCCCCTTTACAGACGTCTGCCGAAGAAAGGCTTTACCAATATTTTTGCGAAGACCTATTCGCAGATTAATGTTTCAGATTTGAACAAATTTGCTGACGGTACGGAGGTAACAGCAGAGATGTTAAAGGCTGAAGGTATCATCAAGAAGTTAAATGACGGTGTTGTTGTTTTAGGTCGTGGTGATTTAACAGCTAAGAATCTGACTGTTAAGGCAGCACGCTTCTCTGCTACTGCGGCTGAAAAAATCGCAAACGCCGGAGGAAAGGCGGAGGTGGTATAAATGCTGCAAACGCTCAAAAACGCATGGAAGATTGCTGACCTCAGAAAGAAAATGCTTTATACACTGCTTTTGCTTGTCGTTTTCCGCTTAGGTTCATACATTCCCGTTCCGGGACTCAATCCGGAAGCCGTCAAGGAAATGATGGGTGGTTTTTCCGAAGGCATGCAGGGACTATTAAATAACTTTTCCGGCGGTGCCTTAGAGCGTGGCTCCATTTTTGCCATGAGTATTTCTCCCTATATTAATGCGTCCATTATTATTCAGCTTTTGACAGTTGCGATTCCTGCTTTGGAACGTTTGTCAAAAGAGGGTGAAGAGGGTAGAAAGAAGCTTTCTTCCTACACTCGTTATGGAACCGTTATTTTAGGATTTCTGCAAGCAACTGGCTTGTATTTTGGTCTGCGCAACAGCTTAGTTGGCGGCCCCAGCTTCATGAACTATGTTGTCCTGACTCTGTCCTTTACAGCAGGTACAGCATTCCTCATGTGGTTAGGTGAAGAAATTACAGAAAAGGGTATCGGTAACGGTATTTCCCTGTTAATCTTCACAGGTATCGTGTCCCGTGGTCCGGCTATGATTCAGTCTTTGCGTGCTAGCTTAGTGACAGCAGAGGGCATGAACATTCAGGGCCTTGTGACCATCGTTGCACTTGTTGCTGTGGCTGTTCTGGCAATCGCATTTGTTGTTTTCATGAACGATGCAGAGCGCAGAATCCCCGTGCAGTATGCTAAACGTGTTGTTGGCAGAAAAATGTATGGCGGACAGAGCACACACATTCCTATGAAGGTTTCTATGGCCGGCGTTCTGCCGATCATCTTTGCAATTTCCATCATGTCTTTCCCCCAGACCATTAATATGTTCATTAACGGGGAAACCATTCCTGATGGTTTTTGGGGTATCATCCTGCGTCTCTTTGATCAGAGACATCCGTTCTACATTGTTGTGTATTTCTTGTTGATTGTTTTCTTCTCCTATTTTTACACAGCAATTCAGTTCAACCCCATTGAAGTTGCAAACAACATGAAGAAAAATGGTGGTTTTGTTCCGGGTATTCGTCCCGGCAAACCGACTTCCGATTTTATTTCGAGAGTTTTATCCAAGATTACTCTCTTCGGAGCATTGTTCTTAGCTATCATTGCAATTTTCCCGATTGCTTTGGCGTTCGTGCCCAACCTGTCCGGTATCTCCATTGGCGGTACCTCATTGTTGATTATGGTTGGTGTTGCACTTGAAACAGTGAAGCAGCTGGAATCCCAGATGATGATGCATCACTATAAGGGCTTCTTGGAATAATAGGGAGATTTGCGATATGAAACTAGTATTTTTTGGACCGCCGGGTGCCGGCAAAGGTACCCAGGCGGCTAAGCTCTCTGAGGCTTTGGGAATCCCGGCCATTTCCACCGGACACATTATCCGTCAGGCAATGGAAAAGGGAACCGAGGTCGGCAAAATTGCCGAGGGTTATATCAAGACCGGTGCGTTGCTGCCGGACGATGTTGTAACCGCCTTGGTGGCAGAACGTCTTACAGAGGACGAATGCCAAAAGGGGTATATTTTAGATGGCTTCCCCCGAACCGTTGTGCAGGCACAACTTATGGATGAACGAGGCATTGGTGTTGATGCGGTTTTGGACATTGAGGTTTTGGATGACTCCATTGTACGCCGCATGTCAGGCCGCCGCGTTTGTAACCATTGCGGGGCAGCGTTCCATGTAGAATTTAATCCCCCGAAAGTGGCAGATGTTTGTGATACCTGCGGCGAAGCTCTTTCCACCCGTGCGGATGACGCACCGGAGGTTGTGCTGAAACGCTTAAACATTTATCACGAACAGACAGAGCCCTTAAAGGCGTATTATCAGCAGCAAGGCAAGCTGATTGTCATTGATGGCGAAGGCGCCATGGAGAGTGTTTTCCAGCAAGTGCAGGCTGCAGTTTCTAAGGTGGGGAAATGATATGATTAAAATTAAAGCCCCCCACGAAATTGAAGCGATGCGCGGAGCAGGCCAGATTACAGCAGCCGTTTTTGAACGTTTGGCAGAAGCCATTCAGCCGGGCGTGACAACAGCGGAGCTGGACGACATTGCGGCACGGTTTATCCGCAGCAACAATGCCTCCTGTTCTTTCTGGCATTACAACGGCTACCCTGCTCATATTTGTACCTCCGTTAACGGACAAGTGGTGCATGGCATTCCCTCGAAGCAAGTGATTCTTCGTGAAGGCGACATTGTCAGCGTGGATATCGGCGTTTGTTATCGCGGATACCATGGCGATAGCGCCAGAACGTTTCCTGTGGGGCAAATCAGCCCTGAGGCCGCGCGGTTAATCCGTGTGACTGAGGAAAGCTTTTATGAGGGTTTACGCCAGGCACATACAGGCAACCGTGTTTTTGATATCGGCGCAGCGATTCAAAGCTACGTTGAGAAAAACGGTTACTCTGTTGTGAGAAGCCTGGTAGGCCATGGCGTAGGCAGTTCGCTGCATGAAGACCCTGAGGTGCCGAATTTCGGTACGAAAGGGCGCGGCGCTCGTTTGATGGCGGGGATGACCCTGGCCATTGAGCCCATGGTTAATCAAGGTACGTATCATGTCAATACATTGTCTGATAACTGGACAGTTGTAACAGCAGATGGAAAACTTTCCGCGCATTACGAACATTCTGTTTTAATTCGGGATGGAGAAGCGGAAATCTTAACCACTTGCTAAACTTTTTTGAGGTGATGATGTTTGGACATTTTTGCCGGTGATATTGTGTATTCGAAGGCAGGAAGAGATAAAGACAGACCCTTTGTGGTTATGTCAGTTTTGGATACCGACTACGTTATGTTGGCCGATGGCCGCGTGCGACGGACGGATAAGCCAAAAAAGAAGAAAATTAAACATCTTGCAAAGAGTGGTCAGTCCTCTGCGGTGATTGCAGACAAAATCAACGCAGGCCTTAAGGTGACCAATCCGGATCTGAAAAAAGCTTTGGCAGAGTTTGTTGAGGACTATGATGCATAAGGAGGAAGAATAGTGGCAAAGGAAGGCGTTTTAGAGTTAGAGGGCACAGTATTAGAATCGTTGCCCAACGCAATGTTTCAGGTAGAGCTGGAAAACGGACATCAGATTTTAGCGCATATATCCGGTAAACTCCGGATGAATTTTATCAGAATTTTACCGGGCGATAAGGTAACCGTGGAACTTTCGCCCTATGATCTGACGAAAGGCAGAATCACCTGGCGTGCAAAATGACGCCGGTGCGATGAGCCGCATTTTAGATTTAAGACGAACCATCGTCTTTTAAGGAGGAATTCACATGAAAGTCAGACCGTCTGTTAAACCGATTTGCGAAAAATGCAAGATCATTAAGCGCAAGGGCAAGGTTATGGTGATTTGTGAAAATCCCAAACACAAGCAGAAACAGGGCTGAGAACAAAGCAGCCCCCATATGGGGGTGCAAGGCCACATGTTAAAACCCACGCGGGGCGGCTGCACGCTTTATGTGTGACCCGCGAGGTTAGGCATATACACGATGAATGAAATGTATTGGAGGTGCAAAAATGGCAAGAATTTCAGGTGTTGACTTACCCAGAGACAAACGAGTAGAGATTGGTTTAACCTACGTATTCGGTATTGGTTTAACAAGCTCCCGTAAGATTCTGGCAGCTACCGGTATTAATCCCGACACAAGAGTAAAGGATTTAACTGAGGACGAGGTATCCAAGCTGAGAGAAATCATTGACCGTGACTATACGGTTGAAGGTGATTTGAGAAGAAACGTTGCCTTAGATATCAAGCGTCTCATGGAAATCGGTTGTTACAGAGGTATCCGTCACAGAAAGGGCTTACCCGTTCGTGGACAGAGAACCAAGACAAATGCAAGAACCAGAAAGGGTCCTGCAAGAACAATCGCGAACAAGAAAAAGTAATCCCTTTATCATACATGATCCGATATTTGGATATGATTTTCTAGCTTTGTGAAAGGAGGAACAAACATGGCTAAAGTAGCAAGAAGAACTACTCGTAGAAAAGTTAAGAAAAATATTGAGCGTGGTGCAGCACATATCTGTTCCAGCTTCAATAATACAATCGTAACAATTACAGACGTAGCCGGCAATGCAATCAGCTGGGCGTCCTCCGGCGGACTGGGCTTCCGTGGCTCCAGAAAGAGCACACCGTTTGCAGCACAGATGGCTGCAGAAACAGCAGCAAAGGCTGCTCAGGAACATGGCCTGAAAACCGTTGAGGTTTATGTTAAAGGTCCCGGTTCCGGCAGAGAAGCGGCTATTCGTGCACTGCAAGCAGCAGGTCTTGAGGTTAGCATGATTAAAGATGTAACCCCGATTCCCCACAACGGTTGCAGACCGCCGAAAAGAAGAAGAGTTTGATTTTATACAAGGTTTGTCCAGGCCATTTGGCCTATGGCAAACGCAAATAATTGAGGAGGTGTAGATCCGAATGGCACGTTATACAGGTGCAGTGTGCAGACTTTGTCGTAGAGAAGGCCAAAAGCTGTTCTTAAAGGGCGAACGTTGCTACACTGATAAATGCGGTATAGAAAAGAGAAAATATGCTCCCGGCATGCATGGCCAGAGCAGAAAGAAACTGTCTGAGTACGGTATTCAGTTGAGAGAAAAGCAGAAAGCCAGAAGATATTACGGCGTTTTAGAATCTCAGTTTGAAAAATACTTTGAGATGGCAAACAAGATGAAGGGCATCACCGGTGAAAATCTGTTGACTATTTTGGAAAGCAGATTGGACAATGTTGTTTACAGACTGGGCTTTGCTCTGTCTAGACCGGAAGCTCGTCAGCTGGTTACTCATGGTCATTTCACTGTTAATGGTAAGAAGGTTAACATTCCTTCCTATCTGGTTAGCGCCGGCGATGTAATCGCTATTTGCGAAAAGAGTCGCGGCAGCGAAAAGATTAAGGAACTGCTGGAAAAGACCGAATCCAGAATTATCCCCAAGTGGTTAGATCTGGATCGTAACACACTTTCCGGTAAGGTGCTCACACTGGCACAGCGTGATGATATCGACCTGGAACTGGCAGAACATTTAATTGTCGAGCTGTATTCAAAGAACTAAGGTTGATCGTGGCGCTGCGTTGCAAAATGAATTGCTTCAATTTGTTTTGTATGGTTCCTTTGGGAATCAAGGTAACACCTACGCGGTCCTTTGCGCAACAATTGCGTGAAACCAAACCTAAGAAAGTGTTCGATGCGTTGTCATCGGAACACGCGAAAGAGCACTTTTTTGTTGATGGAGGCAAGCGGACGCTTCTTCTGTACAATAAAAAAGAGGGAGGGTTTAGTCTATGTTGGAAATTGAAAAACCAAATGTTGAGTGTTTGGAAATCAGTTCGGACGGAAAATATGGTAAGTTTACAGCAGAGCCCTTAGAGCGTGGCTACGGTACAACCTTAGGCAACTCGCTGAGAAGAATGCTGTTATCTTCGCTGCCCGGCGCAGCAGCAACCAGCGTCAAGATTGACGGTGTGCTCCACGAATTTTCCACCATTCCGGGCGTTAAAGAGGACGTGACGGAGATTATCCTCAACATCAAGCAAATTGCCTGCAAGCTCCATTGTGACACACCGAAAGTTGTGTACATTGAAATGGAAGGCGAGGGCGAGATTAAAGCCGGCGACATTAAGCTGGATGCTGATATTGAGATTTTTAATCCCGAGCTCCATATTGCCACACTGAACAAAGATGCGAAGCTGTACATGGAGATTACATTCAGCAAGGGCAGAGGTTATGTTTCTGCTGAGCGGAATAAGCAGCTGAATCAGAACATCATCGGTGTTATCCCGGTGGACTCCATTTACACCCCTGTTCATCGTGTTAACTACTATGTAGAGAACACCCGTGTTGGACAGATTACCGATTATGATAAGCTCACATTAGAAGTTTGGACAGATGGTTCCATCCGTCCTGACGAGGCAGTCAGCCTGGCGGCTAAAATCATTAACGAGCATTTGATGCAGTTCATCGACCTGTCGGAAGAAGCAAAGAATGCTGAGATTATGATTGAGAAGGAAGAGGGCAAGAAGGAAAAGGTTCTGGAAATGACCATTGAAGAGCTTGACCTTTCTGTTCGTTCCTACAACTGCTTAAAGAGAGCCGGTATTAATACGGTTGAAGATCTGACAAAGAGAACCGAAGAGGATATGGTTAAGGTTAGAAACTTAGGCCGCAAGTCCTTGGAAGAGGTTATCGAAAAACTGCATGGTTTAGGTCAGACCTTTGCGAAGAAGGAAGACTAAGCTTCGTTTATTGAAGGATTATAAACTTTTGGCAGGTAGCATCCTCTATGCAGCCCTGTGCTGCCCTATCTGCTGAACAAATTGATTAAAAGGAGGGTAATCAAGATGCCGGGAACAAGAAAACTCGGTCGTCCTACCGACCAGAGAAATGCTATGCTCAGAAACCTTGTTACTTCTCTTTTAGAGAACGGTCGTGTTGAAACAACACTCAGCCGTGCTAAAGAGACAAGATGTATGGCCGAAAAAATGATTACGCTGGGCAAGGACAACACCCTTGCATCCAGAAGAAACGCTCTCTCTTACATCATGAAGAAGAGTGTGGTATACAAGCTGTTTGAAGAAATCGCTCCGAAATATGCAGAGCGTAACGGCGGTTATACCAGAATCATCAAGGCTGGTCCCAGACGTGGTGACGCAGCTGAAATGGCTATCATTGAGCTGGTAGACTAAGAGTTAAAGACGAAAAGGACTGTTCTGCTGAACAGTCCTTTTTTACATTTCATTTGATAGAACGTATGGATGGAAAGGTCGAAGGGACAGCGCATGGGGCGCTGTCCCTTCTTTTTGAGGTGTGGTATATTAATTGGTTGGTTGGCTTATTTTACGATAACGATTTCTTCAACTACATCTTTATACATTTTGATTAAGACGCGGCTTTCATCCAAATCGTCATACTGAGTGATTTCGTTTGCATCAACAACCTTGATTGCGTTGGAGTTCTTAGTGGTGTTCAGTTCATATACGGTTACGTTATCTAAGCTGTAATTGGAGATTGCACCGTCTGCCACCTGAACATTGATGGAGCCGGGGAATTTCTTCGTTACTCGACCGTAAATGATGTCTAAGTCTGTGCCGATGGTGGCAGTAAACTCAGTTCCTTTTTCTGCGGCCAGGAACAGAACACGAACACCGGTAATTTCGTTCTTCGTATTCAGTTTCAGCTGAACCACATCACCACGTTTTAACATCTCGCCGTCTTCGTTAACCAAGAGACCATCGGACTCTGTTTCGAAGGAAACGCGCTGGCCGTTCTGGTAAGCATACAATCTCTGTACGATTTCGTTATCCTCGTTCTGGACCTCCGCAATCTGGTCAATAATGGCCAGGGGTGCTTCGGCGCTCGCAGAAGCGGTGGCGCTGGTTACAATAACAAGCTGTGCGCTGAAATCCTCACGTACATCGTAAACCTGTACGGTATAAGGCTGATTATCATCGAAGAAGGATGCTTTTTCAACAGAGTATTCTGTGGGTTCAAGCTCGCCTGCGGGGATGTTTAAGATAATGGTGTTATCTGTGATGCGATACGCACCCAGCTTTTTAGAGGTCGCGTTGTAGGTCATTTCACCTGCGGCGTTTAAGGCAAAAGCATTTTTATCAATCTCGCCGGAAGCGCTCAGGTCCTTTGCGGTGTTAAGCTGTGTGATGGCACCGTCTGCGTTCTTCTCAAAGGTGATGAGCTGTGCGCTGACGCTGTCGCCACCGTTTTTAAGGTGATCAAGAACCTCAGCCGGTGTTTTACCGCTGACACCGTTTAACTTGATTTTGTTGGTTGATTTAACAACGCTTACTTCACCATCTTTGGTAAAGAGCATCATTTCCAGAACAGGGTTAAAACCTGTGGAAAGAGCTGCGCTGGTTACATAGGCATAGTTAGAAGAAAGTGTTGACTGAGCGTTCACAGCGGCGATTTTGCCCTCGATATCCAGGTAGAAGTCACCTTCGTCGCCCAATTTGATTTCTTCAACATAATTCTTGGCGATTTCATACTGAACGCCGTTAATGGTTCTCTTGTCATCTTCAATTTCTGTGACCTTACCGCTTACCTTTTCGGTAGCAACTTCGATGGAGATGATGGAGCCGTCCAAGCTTTTGGCGACGCTTAAAACATCCCATTCTTTCAGGTCGGCAAGAGAGATAACCTGACCGGAGCGCAGGATGGTGAATTTAACATCCTTATCCTCAGGGTCTAAGACCAAAGAGGGGTTACCGTACTTATCGGTTACCTTGTGGCTGCCGGTTAAAACATTTTCAACAACAATGTTGGAAAGAGACGTAACAAAGACTAAATCATAAACGTCATCGCTGTCAATATCTAAGAAAGTAACACGGCCGGATTCAGGTTTGATTTTGTCAACATCAAAATCAATGGCCTTTCCGTTGTAAATCATTTTAGCACTTTCAGAAACGGAGAGGGATTTTGTGTTTTTATCGTTTTCCTTATCGAGCCAATAGCGAACAATGATGTTTTTGCTGGGTTCAGCCTTGACGTCTTCGATATTGCCGGTTACGATGGTTGTTGCATTGTTATAGTTTTCGTTGGAACGGGCCAAAATCAGCTCGCTGTTGCCTTTGGCACGCTCAGCAACATAATAGGTGACAGTGAAGCCCAACAGATTACGAACCTCAGGCAGAGCAGACTCTGCAACGGTGAAGACCTCATCACCAATACGGACTTCGTTATCCTTCAAGGTGCTGTTGCCGCTGATGCTGCTGATGCCCACAGCGGAAATCTGACCCATGCCCTTTGTGACATCCAAAACATCTTCTAACAGAGTTTTGTCAACCACTTCAAATTTTGCTTCGTTGCCAAAGCCGACTTGTTCCATCAGATTAACAGTTAAAGCATTGAAGCTCATTTGTGCTACCATGCCACGGCTGACATCCTGATTGGAAGAAGCAGCGGCGTTTTTAGAAATACCGTTTTGTGCACCGACTACCATATAGCCTGTGGGGAAGCCGCCACGGGACAGAGCTGCCGGTTCATAGCCTGTAATTCTGACAAGCATAGCCATGGCTTCTGCATAGGTGATAGAGTCATCAGGACGGAAGTTGCCCTCATCATCACCAATGATAACGCCCTGCTGTGTTGCAACGTTGATATAACCATTTGCCCAGTGGTTTGCAGCAACATCAGGGAATTTGGTTTGATAATTGGAAGATGCGGCTACATCGGCAAGGCCCATTGCTGTAACAGCAACCTTGGCAAATTCAGAACGACGAATTGTAGCCTCGGGACGGAACTTACCGTCATCGTCGCCCACCATGATGCCCAAAGCACCTAAGGTTTCAATCGCTTCTGCATAGGGAGTGTCCGTTGCGTCAGAGGGCAGCGCTGCGAAGCTGGTCACTGCCATAGAAAGTGTCATCATCGCCGACAGAATACCGGCGGTCAGTTTTTTAGAAATAGACATGAAGAATTTCCTCCTAAAAAAGTTTTTGTTTCTGTCATTTCTCTGACTGCCATTGTTCCTGTCAGTTTTATATGATATGGGCAAAACAAACCAGTCAGTATGTGATTTGACTGCTTTGTCTTATGTCGATTTTCGCACTGTGCATCAGGCTGATAGTATGTATACGAACAAGACGGAAAAAAGGTTCCCGAAAACGCAGAATTTATACATTCCAATTCTTGCCGCATGGACGAAAGACTGCGCGGGGACGGCGATTGAGGAATGTGATGAGAAAGAAATTTTTTATGTAAACTTCCGTACTTTCCTTGACTTACGGCACAATTTTCGGTACAATAGTAAGGAGACTTTGAAAAGAGGCTTTTATTATGGTTGTTAGAGTTCAAAATATAAAGCTTTCGCCGGATGAGGAGATAGAAACCCTGCATCAAATTGTGCAATCACGGCTGAAAATCAAGGCAAGTGACATAGCGTCCTTTCGCATCAGCAGACGGTCTGTGGATGCGCGAAAGAAGCAGGTCCATTTTGTTTACAGCGTGGATGTGACCCTGGCAGGGGAGAGGAAGATATCGACAAGTGCTGACATACATATTTTGCCGGAGCAAACGGCGGAGTCGCCACAAAAGAGCCGCCTAAAACAACGCCCGGTTGTTGTGGGGACGGGTCCTTGCGGCCTGTTTTGTGCCTTAGAGCTGGCACGGGCCGGCGCACCGCCCATCATCTTAGAACGGGGCGCACGGGTTTCGGAGCGAGCCAGGCGCGTGGAACGCTACTGGGAGCAGGGAGAGCTTGATGTGAATTCCAACGTACAGTTTGGCGAGGGCGGTGCCGGAACTTTTTCGGATGGGAAGCTGACCACACGCATCAGCGACCCGCGCAGCGCCGTTGTTCTTTCAGAATTTCATCGCTTTGGTGCGGACGGCGACATTCTTTACATGGCAAAGCCCCACATAGGGACGGATGTTTTGCGAAAGGTCATTACCAACATGCGGCTGCATTTAGAGTCGCTGGGCTGTGAATTTCGCTTTGAAACCAAGCTTTGTGATTTGGAGATAGCGGACGGAAAAGTGTGCGCCGTTATCACATCCGATGAGGAGCGCATTACGTGCAGCCATCTGTTTTTAGCGATTGGTCACAGCGCACGGGATACCTATGAAATGCTGCACCGTCGCGGCGTCAGTATGGTGCAGAAGCCTTTTTCTGTGGGTGTTCGCATTGAGCACTTGCAGGCGGATATTGACAGGGCTATGTATGGCGATTTTGCAGGCCATCCAAAGCTTGGGGCGGCGGAATATCAGCTGTCTTACCGAGAGGGCGAGGATGCCTGTTACAGCTTTTGCATGTGCCCCGGGGGTCTGGTTGTTGCAGCAGCATCAGAACCGAATTCCATTGTAACCAACGGCATGAGTCTGCGTGCCAGAAATGAAAGAAACGCCAATTCTGCCCTTTGCGTGACGGTGGATGAACGGTATTTTGCCTCGTCTCATCCTTTGGCGGGTGTTTTGTTTCAGCGGGAGCTGGAACAGAAAGCCTTTTCCATGACAGGCGGCAAAGGGGCAGCGCCAACACAAACGGTGGGCGGTTTTATGACGGGGAAAATCATGCCCTACGGCAAGGTTTTACCCAGCTATACAGGGCCGGTGGCACCTGCCGATTTGAGCAGCTTGTTCCCGAAGCCCGTAACGGAGCTGTTGCGACGGGGGTTACGGCGCTTTGGCCATAAAATAGAGGGCTTTGACAGCCCCGACGCCCTTTTGACAGGGCCGGAAACACGCACCAGCGCTCCGCTTCGCATGTTGCGGGATGAAAACTATGAAAGCATCAGCCTGTCGGGACTCTATCCAATGGGCGAGGGAGCCGGCTATGCAGGCGGTATTATGAGTGCCGCGGTGGATGGCATGCGTGTTGCGCAGGCCGTTTTAAGCCGTGAGGAATAAACAGACAGGAAAGAAAGGTATTTTAACATGACAGCAACAAAAGCAAGCCTTTTAGCCGTCGCAGTTACCGCGACCTGGGGCTCTTCCTTTATATTAATGAAAAATGTGGCGGACAGCGTACCTGCGCTGGGTTTTCTGAGCCTGCGCTTCGGTCTTTCGGCCATTATCTTAGCTTTGATTTTTTTTCGTCAACTCAAACGGTATACTCGTAAGACTGTGCTGCATTCTTTGGTTTTAGGGGCGCTGTTGGCGGCCTATATGATTTTTCAGGTAACGGGGCTCAGATACACCTCGGCCTCCAATTCTGCATTTATCACAAGCCTGAGCGTTTTAATGGTGCCGTTTTTATCGGCTCTTTTATTGAAAAAATCGCCAACAAAAAGTAACTGGACCGGTGTTTTCATGGCGCTTTTGGGCCTTGTGTTCATCACGGGGATTTATCAGGGCATCACGGCTCTTACTATCGGCGATTTACTGACCTTTATTTCGGCTATCTTTGTCGCCATTCACATTATTGTGGCAGATTATTACTTAAAAACGGATGACTCCCTTTTGCTCGGCATCGGGCAAATTTTTGGCGGTGCGATTCTGTCCATTGTAGTCTGGACCATCAAGACGCCGCAAAGCTTTTTGACTGTTGCCTACACGCAAACGCTGCTTACTTCTGTGATTTTAACATCGCTGCTTTGTACCTGCTTTGCATTCACGGGCCAGCTGATTGTGCAAAAGCACCTGCCTCCGGCAAGAGTGGCGGTTCTGTTTACGTTAGAGCCTGTTTTTGCCTATCTGTTTGCCCTGGTCATTCCGGGGACAGAGGGCGTCACGGAGCCGCTTTTGTGGAGTAAAGTGCTGGGCTGCGTTTTGGTTGTGGGCGGTATGATTGTTTCGGAAAGCGGAATTTTGAACCGAGGCAAACAGCTGCCCGGGGTAGAGGGCTAACGGGATATACAGATAAAAAAGGAATTGCTTTATAAGAAAAGCGGGACAAGAAGTCATTTTTTCCTCCGTTTCATCATAGGTTATTGTGAGTGTGACAATACCGGATGCGAAAGAGGGGAAGACTTTGAGAACAAAAAAACATTGGCTGTGGGACTATCTGGAAGGTTGGGGCATCAGCTACGAGCATTGCCTGTGGATTATGATTGCGTTTGGATTAGGGTTTGTTGCTTCTGCTGTTTTTGTCTTTACAATGCAGGATACGGTGTGTCAGGAGCTGTCCATCTATTTGCAGGATTTTTTTCACAATATTGCTGAAAGCGGAACCGATTCCGCCGTTTTGTGTAAAACGGGCATCGGGATGAATTTCCGCAATGTTTTGTTTTTGCTGTTGTGTTCGTTTCTCATCATAGGCGCATTTTTCATTGTTGGGTTTTCAGTCCTGGGGGGATTTGTGCACGGCTTTACGTTTTTCTTCTTTTGCAAGCAATATGGCATCAAGAGCTTACTGTTTTTCCTTTTGGGGATGTTGCCGCATTATACGCTGCTTGCACCGGCTTACTTGTTCTTTTTGGTGCTTGTCCTGCGGTTTTCCTTGCTGCTGCGGGAAAAACACGAGCTTAAACGGCGGGTTGTGTCACTTTTTGCGAAAACAGCCGTTTTATTTGCGCTTATGCTGATGGCAACGCTGTTACAGGCCTATGTTGAACCTGCGTTAATTGGTTTGATTGCAGGCATGTTTTGATATAACAAATGATACGAAGGATGAAAGATAATGGTAGATGTACTGAACGGGTTTATACGGTTCTTAGATAAGGAAAAAAAGCTGGCAAAAAACACGCAGGATTCTTATCGTCGTGATTTGCAGCTGTTCTTTGACTATGCAAAGGGGGCGGGCTTTAATCCCCTTGCAGCGGAGAAAAAAGACATTGAACGGTATTTGTCGGCACAGAAAAAAGCAGGACGGGCAGGGAGCACCATGGCAAGGGAACTTGCATCCCTAAAAGGGTTTTATGCTTACCTGAAAGAGCAGGGACAAATCGAGCAGAACCCAACGCTTTCCGTCCGCACGCAAAAAGTGAAGAAAAAATTACCCAGAGTTATGACAACGGGCGAGGTGGAACGGCTTTTAGAAGTGCCCGTTTGCCGTGATGTGAAAGGGTTTCGGGATAAAGCGATGCTGGAGCTTTTATATGCCACGGGTTTACGTGTTTCCGAGCTTCTTGCCCTGGATGTGGCGGATGTGAATCTGGATATTGGTTTCATTCATTGCACAGGCACAGACGGCAGAGAGCGCATTATTCCCATGGGAAAAATCAGCACGGAGGCACTCTCAAGCTATCTGCAACAGGCAAGACCCATGCAGCCGCATCATGAGGAGGAGCCAGCCCTGTTTTTGAACCTGCAGGGCAGGCGCATGACACGGCAGGGATTTTGGAAATTGTTAAAGCAATATGCCGTGGCGGCGGGGATTGAAATGGAAATCACGCCCCACGTTCTCCGTCATTCCTTTGCGGCGCACCTCTTGGAAAACGGCGCTGATATTCATTCTATTCAGTCGATGCTTGGACATGCTGACATTGCGACCACAAAGGTCTATATGCAGCTTGCCAACACGAAGCTCAAGGATGTGTATGCAAAGGCACATCCGCGTGCCTGATATATGAAAAAAGGCTGTAGCAAAATGGCTTTCATTTTGCTACAGCCTTTTTTCTTTATCGCATTAGCTCACAAATAGCATTTGTGTATGCCACGGGGTCCTCAATGGGCAATCCCTCAATTAAGAGAGCGCTGTCGTACAAAACAGAGGCATATTGTTTCAGTTTTTCCTTGTCTGTATCATATAGCGGCGCAATGGTGGCAAAAATGGGATGATTGATGTTGATTTCCAGTACGCGTTCAGCTTTCACCTTTTGGTTGTTGGGCATAGAATTTAACACCTTTTCCATTTCGATGGATAGCATGCCTTCGCTGGTCAGGCAAACAGGGTGGGATTTTAAGCGGGTGGAGGCACGAACCTCTTTGACCTTGTCGCCTAAGGCATCCTGCATGAAGAGGAAGAGGTCTTTGTTTTCGGCCTTCTTCTTTTCAAGCTCCTTTTTTTCGTCCTCGGACTCTAGGTTCAAATCCCCTGCGGCAACGGATTTGAATTCTTTGTCCGCATAGCCCTGCAGCATTTGAATGACAAATTCATCCACATCCTCTGTGAAATAGAGAATTTCGCAGCCTTTTTCCGTCAAAAGCTCTGTTTGCGGCAGCTTGTTAATCTTATCAACGGTTTCGCCGCAGGCGTAATAGATGTGCTTTTGGTCTTCTTTCATGCGGGAGACGTATTCATCCAATGTAACAAGTTTTTTCTCGGTTGAAGAGTAGTAGAGTAACAAATCCTGCAACAGCTCTTTATCGCGGCCGAAATTATCATAGATGCCGAACTTTAACTGGCGGGAAAAATTCTGATAGAACGTTTCATATGTTTCGCGCTTGTTTTTGAGCATGGACAACAGCTCGTTTTTTATTTTTTTCTGCAAATGTGCGGCAATAACCTTTAACTGACGGTCATGCTGCAACAGTTCGCGGGAAATATTTAAGGATAAGTCCGCCGAATCGACAAGCCCCTTAACAAAGCGGAAACAATCGGGGAGAAGCTCTGCGCAGGCATCCATAATTAAAACGCCGTTGGCATACAGTTGCAGACCCTTTTCAAAATCCTTGGTGTAAAAATCATAGGGCGCATGGGCGGGGATGTATAAAAGCGCGGTGTAGCTTGTCACACCGTCAGCACTTGTATGAATTACGGACAGGGGATTTTGAAAATCAAAGAACTTGTCCTTATAAAAATTATTGTAGTCCTCGTCTGTTAGCTCGGCTTTGGTCTTTTTCCAGATGGGAACCATGGAGTTTAAGGTTTCAAGCTCCTGATAGTCCTCAAATTCCTGTTCGTTATCTGCCTTGGGACGGGTTTTCGTGACCATCATCTGAATGGGGTAGCGGATGTAATCAGAATATTTTTTGATGATGCCGCGGATGCGATATTCATCCAAAAATTCATCGTAGCTGTCATCTTCTGTGTTGGGCTTTAGGTGCAGCACAATCTGCGTGCCGACGGTTTCCTTTTCGGCAGGGCTGATGGTGTAACCCTCTGTGTCCTCGGCTTCCCAGCAGCATGCCTCCTCACTACCCAAAGCGCGGCTTGTGACGGTTACTTTGTCGGCCACCATAAAGGCAGAATAAAAGCCGACACCAAACTGACCGATAATGTCCACATCAGCGGGGGTTTCGTTATCTTTCTTAAATTGCAGAGAGCCGCTTTTGGCGATAGTGCCCAGGTTTTCCTCCAGCTCTTCCTTGGTCATGCCGATGCCGGTGTCGGTTATCGTCAGCGTTCGGGCCTTGCTATCAGCATCAATGCGGATGAAGAAATTATCGCGGTTAAAGCTTAAATTTTCATCGCTTAAGGTTTTGTAGTAAAGCTTATCCATAGCGTCGCTGGCGTTTGAAATCAGCTCGCGCAGGAAAATTTCTTTGTGTGTGTAAATGGAATGTACCATCAGCTCCAAGAGTCGTTTGGATTCTGATTTGAATGCTTTTTTTGTCACAAAAGTCGCCTCCATAAATCATTCGTAGCACTCCCCAACAGGAGTGCTACGACTATTGTACCATATTGTAACGCTTTGTCAAGGGCACTTGCAGTTTTTTACAATTACCAACCGAACCAGGAGAAGGGGAAGGGGATTTGCTGCTGGGGCGTTTGGGGGACCTGTTCTGTTTGCGGCGCCTGGAGCTCTGCGCTGGGCTTTTCCTCTTGCAGTTTCAGGCGGATATCAATGTTTTTGTTATTGCGGTACACCGTCAGGGTCATAGAATCGCCCACCTTATGTGAATCACGGATTGCATTGATTTCATCTACGGTTTTGACTGCTTTACCGTCGCAGGCAACAATGACATCGCCGATGGCAAGCCCTGCCTTTGCAGCAGCACTGTCAGCAACAATGTTTGTCACATAAACGCCCATGGGCAGATTGTTTGCCTGGGCAATGGCCTCGGTGACGTTTTGCCCCACAAGCCCAATGACCACGCGGCCTGTAACATAGCCATTTTCAATAATGGACTCAATAATCGGCTTGGCTTCGTTGACAGGGATGGCAAAGCCCAAACCCTCAACGTCGTAACCCGTGGATTTGGCGGTGTTAATACCGATGACGTGTCCCTGCATGTTGAGGAGAGCACCGCCGGAGTTACCGGGGTTGATAGCGGCATCGGTTTGCAGCATGGTCATTTGCTTGCCGTCAATCACCATAGAGCGGTTAATTGCGCTGATGTAACCAACCGTTAAGGTGCCGGCAAGTTCCTCACGCAAGGGGTTGCCGATAGCAAGAGCCATGTCGCCAACCTTTAAGGTTGAAGAATCACCTAAGGTTGCATAGGGAAGCGGCTGGTCCGCTTTAACCTTTAATACAGCGAGGTCCGTGCGCGCATCTCTGCCGATGAGCTCGGCTTTCATGCTCTGGCCGGCAATGGTATTTACCGTGATTTGGGAAGCTCCCTCAATCACGTGGTTGTTTGTGACGATATAACCATCCTGTCGCAGAATGATGCCGGAGCCGCTGGACATTTGGCTCTGCAAATAGCTGCCGTTCTGATTCTGGCATAAAATAGTGACAACAGCGGGGGAGACAGCATCATAAATCTGGGGGATGGATGCTGCGTTATTGCCGCTGACCATAGGGGTAACCTGGTCGCCGGAAGTAATCGGCGGTGCCGCATCAGGCAGGATGTTGCCGCTTGCTTTCGGCCGGTAGAGGGCGGCGAAAATTCCAAAGCATAAGGAACAGGTCAGGACCGAGCTGATAATGGCGGCCACAGCGGGCTTGCGGAAAAAGGTTTTAACGCGGCTAGTTTTTGGCATGTACACGGTCAAAGAACGATGCTTGGGAACGGCACGCCTAAAATGTTCTTCAAAATCGTCCGAAAACCAACTTGCTTCGGTGTTTTCTTTTTCTGTATTCATCACGGGGTCGTCATTGTGTAAAAACTCAAATTTGTTGTTTTCCATGTGGTAACTCCTTTCGACTTTAAGAGTAGTATACCTACGTTATTGTATCTATATTAATTAAACCACACTTTTTTTAATTAGGTATGAATAAATTGTAAATTCAATGTAGAAATTAACTGCCTCCTTGGTATGGTGGCAAGGGTTCGAATCCCTACCAATAAAAAATAACTGTATCACCTTACGGCAATACAGTTATTTTGGAAAAGACGAATGGTTTAGGGGGTAATTACGGCGAAGATAACTCGTAAAAAGGTGGTAGCGACAGCGAACCGTCGTGAGTGCGCTTGCAAACGAACAGGGAAGCCGAGCGTGCCTTTTTACGAAAAAGGAGGAACAGTGAAGCAAGTGACTGATTTTTTGCATAAAAAATCGGAACAAGCGAAACTTGTTCCGACGTGGCGGAGAGGGTGGGATACAGTCTTGCTACGCAAGCCTTGCCTGCTCATCGACCCAAGCCGTTGGCTTTGGTACCCGATTCGCATCTTTTTGCTAAAAACAGTTCACAGAACTGTTTTCTTTACGCAAAAACCCTCTCAGGGTTCGAATCCCTACCAATAAAAAATAACTGTATCACCTTACGGCAATACAGTTATTTTTGGCGGAGAGGGTGGGATTCGAACCCACGGTGCTCTCGCATCACTAGTTTTCAAGACTAGCTCCTTAAACCGCTCGGACACCTCTCCACGCCTATGAACTCATTTAGTATACCAATTTTTTGGGAGTTTGTCAAGCGTTTTTCAAAGATTCAAATAAGAAACTCGAAGCGTTTTGTGGCCTATATCAAAACGCAGGCGTTGTTATTTTCGAAAACAAGCCGTCACCTGCTCGGCGATTTGTTTCATGCCCAGTTCGGTGGGGTGACCGTTTACTCTGTCGAGTTCTTTAAGGTGTACATATTTAACCCGGTTCGTTTCGCAAATGGCAATGATGCCATTTGTAATCTCTTCTTTCAAATCGGAGTTTATGATGACAATAACGTCACGAACCACTTCCTTTGCTTTGTGGATGAGGTAGCCAAAAGCGGGCAGCACACAGAGCAGGTCATCCTGAGTCCAGTCAGCATATACAGGCTCGCCGATGGGAGCGTCAGTCCAGCAATCGTTTGTGCCGCCGAAGATGAGCATGGTGTCAATGGTATTCTCCGTAAAGAAATTTTCAGCTATGTATTTGTCCATTCGGCTGATGAATGAGCTTTCCACGGTCAAAGTTTCCCGCACTGTGTTGCAAACCGTGGAGCCGGAAAAACTATCGTTGAGCACGATGTTGAGCTCGTTTTCCTTGGCAAAAAGCTTCCACCAGGTTTTTTCAACGCCATAAACCACGGGCTCTTCCTGTCTTGTGTCGCTGTAATATGTGTGATAACCTGTCGGAATATAGCCCTCATAGGTGGAGTAACTGTCTCCCATAATGCATATGTTTTGTTTCATTTTTTTGCACCTTCCTTAAGTTTTGTTATCGGTTTCGACAGAGCAAAGCGCAGCACTCGATATGGCTGGTGTTTGGGAACATGTCTGTCGGGATGGACTTTATAAGAGAATAGCCATTTGCACAAAGGTATTTAGCATCGCGGGCCAAGGTGGCAGGATTGCAGGACACATAGACCACCTTTTCGGGTGCCATTTTGATAATGGCATCTAACGCCATAGCGTCAGCACCCTTGCGGGGCGGGTCGATGCAAATCACATCAGGGCGGATGCCTTTTTCCGCCAGCTGCGGGGCAATGGTTTCGGCGCTGCCTAAGATGAACTCGGCATTTTTAATGTTGTTCCGCATGGCGTTTTCTTTTGCGTTCTCGATGGCGCTGGGGACAATTTCAACGCCGATGACCCGCTTAGCTTGTCCTGCGGCAAAAAGAGAAATGGTGCCGATGCCGCAATATAGGTCAAGGACGGTTTCGTGTCCTGATAAGTCAGCCAGGCTAAGCGCTGTGTTATACAGGTTTTCCGTCTGGGGGGCATTAATCTGATAAAAACTATGGGCGGCGATGCGGAAACGAAGTCCGCCCAGGATATCTTCAATATAGTCCCTGCCGTACAGAACTTTGTTCTCTTTGCCGAGCAGCAGGTTATCTGCTTTTGTGTGGCGGTTAAAGAGAATGCTTGTGAGTGTATACGGAGAGGGGACAGACAGAAGCTTTTCAACCAAAAGCTCGGGTTGTTTGAGCTTCTTAGCGTTGGCGGTCATTACAACCATGGCTTCCTTTGTGCCCTCAGCCAGGCGGACAAACAGCCTGCGGGCTGCGCCGCGGTGGGTCAGCTCATCATAAAGGCTTGTGCCGGTTTCCTGCAAGTATTCTATGGCGGCGGCTAAATAGCGGGATACCGTTTCGTCACCTTGCTTGCAATCAGTCAGGGGCACAAGGCTGTGGCTTGAGGGCGCATAAAAACCGCCGGCAAGGGCACCGTCTGCATCCCTGCCAAAAGGAAAAACCATTTTATTGCGGTAACGCATGCTGCGGGGAGACGCCAGAGTTTCGCAAACGGGTGCATCGGTAAAACCGCCGATGCGCTCTAAGGCGTCAACGACAATTTGCCGCTTAATGGTCAGTTGTTTTTCATAGCTGATGTGCGCCAAATCACACCCGCCGCAACGGTCAGAAACAGGACAAAAATCGATGCGACGAAAGGGCGAAGCCTCCAAAAGCTTCGTCACAGTTCCGAAAGCGCAGCCGGATTTAACCCGATCGATGCGAATTTCAGCCTGATCTTCGGGGCAGGTTTGCGGCACAAAAACAGTCATACCGTCCACATGGCAAACACCGCTGCCGCCTGCCGCAACAGATTCAATTGTCACAAGAGCACGAGCTCCTTTTTCCATGACAAGCACTCCTTAACGGACGGTTTTAGTCTTCCTCTTTCTCGCCGGTCATAATGGTGCAATAGAGCGCACACTCGACACGCTTGCGCATTAAGGCACAGGACAGGGGCAGAGGATTGTTGATTCCGCCGCCATACTGAATGGCGTTAGCCGGGCAACCACCGCTGCAATAGAATTTGGCAAAGCAATCCTTGCAGCTGGGCTTTGTATATACATTGGAGCTGCGGAAGAAGTTGCTGATGTCGGTGTTTATGCCGTCTTCTAAAACCGTGCCCATTTTCATGGTTTCATCGCCTACGAACTGATGGCAGGGATAGATGTCGCCATCGGGAGACACAGCCACATATTCATGGCCGGCACCGCAGCCGGACAGACGCTTTAAGATGCAAGGGCCGCCGGAGAGGTCCACCATGAAGTGGAAAAAGTTAAAGCCACATCCTTCCTGTTTGCGGCGGACATACTCAGCAGCCAAGGCCTCATACTGCTCGAAAAGAACGGGGAGGTCATCCTCGCTAATCATGTAGTCCGCCTCGGGAGAGGAGACAACAGGTTCAACGGAAATCTGCTTAAATCCTAAGTCTGCAAGATGCAGAACATCCTTTGAAAAGTCTAAATTATAGCGGGTGAAGGTGCCACGGACATAATAATTATCCTGATTTCTGGACTCAGCCATGTCCTGAAAACGACCCACGATGGTATCATAACTGCCACTGCCGTCAACACGGCAACGCATGGTGTCGTTAACGCTTTTGCGACCGTCAATGCTAAGCACAATGTTGACCATTTCCGCATTGATGAATTCCTTTTTGGCTTCATCTAAAAGGAGACCGTTGGTTGTGATGGTAAACCGGAAATTCTTGCCGCTTTCGGCTTCTCTTCCTCTGGCATAGCGGACGATTTCCTTGACCACCTCAAAATTTAACAGCGGCTCGCCGCCAAAAAAGTCAACCTCTAAATTCCGACGGTGGCCGGAGGCTTTAATCAGGTAATCAATCGCTTTTTTGCCCACCTCGGCACTCATCAGCCCACGGGGGCCGTCATAACTGCCGGTTTCGGCAAAACAATAGCGGCAACGCAGGTTGCAGTCATGGGCGATGTGGAGACACATGGCCTTAATGACGCTTTCGTTTTGGGGGCGGGTAGCGGCTATATCAGCATAGGGGTCATCAGCAAAGAGAACACCCTCTTTTTTCAAGGCAAGAAGTTCGCCATAAGCTTCTTCCACAGAAGCGGCAGGGAAGGAGGCTGTTGCCTCTGAAACAGCAGGCGGAATTTCACCCTCTGTGGGTGCCTTATCGCCCAAAGCCTGTAAAATGGCAAAGCTTATATCGTCCAGCAGGGAAACAGCACCGCTGTTTGAGTCCAAAACGATTTTTGTGCTGTTTATTTCAAAACTATGTACCATGGTTTTAATTCCTTTCGTCGGGGGTTGTTTTAGGAGTAACATGTAAAAAAAGCAAGGCCGGAACCATCCAGCCCTGCTTTTTTGCAGTTAGCTTACGCTCTTTCACACTTCTGGTTAGCGATTGTGCAAGATGTTTTGCAAGCGGACTGGCAGGATGTCTGACATTCGCCGCAACCGCCTTTTTTAGCACTTTCTTTCAAGGTACCTTTGGTTACAATCTTAATATGTTTCATGTTATGCCCTCCTTTTGTATAAAGTCTCTATGCAGCAAGGCTGCTTCCTGTGGCAGAGAGTCAACGGCGTTGTTTACCGCGCCGGTTAATGCCGATAATACCGCCTATGGCACCGCCAAATAAACCAATTAATAAAACAATGAGCACGTAGCCGTCAAGATACAGACGACCGGCAACAAAGAACGAAACAAGATAAAGCAAAGCTCCATAACAAAGTCCCATAATGCCGCCGTTTAAGTAACCATGATGGTTGATGTTTGCGGCAAAGCTTGCACCGGAAGCGATGACGCCCAAAAGCAAGCTGAGCAAAGCAACAAAGGGGATGGTGCTTTCGGGAAGGGCCGTGTAGGTTAAAAGCAAAGCGCCTGCGATTAAAAAGACAACAGAGACTAAAATTGCCACCAAAAGGGCCCGAAAAAAGCCGGACAATGAAAATCCTGCCGGACTTTCCTTACCTTGTTTATAAGCTACGTTAAACATAAAATTCCTCCCCAAAAAAGTGTTAGTACACTGTATGCAGGGGCAGGGGAAAATATGTTTTACGATTATTCTTCGCTATCATCAGCCGCGTTTTTCGCAGCCTTATCAACACTTCTAACAGCCCAACGTTCTAAGGTCATGGGAGTTTTTTCGGTTTTGGTACCGATTTCGATCACAATTTTTTCATCTTTAATCTTGCTGATGGTACCAACGATACCACCGATGGTTGTGATCTGGTCGCCAACTTTTAAGCTAGCCAGCATCTCTCTGTTTTCCTTGTCACGTTTGCGCTGGGGTCTGATTAACATAAAATAGAAAATAACCAATAAAAGAATCATGGGCAGGAAAGAAGCAATAGCTGCTGCGGGACCACCCTGTGCGGCTGCTTCTGCGCCCGTTGCTACGGGTTCTGCAAATACTGTAAGCAATGTGGACACCTCCGTCAAAATTTACGTTTCAGGTTATAAAGATATAACCCGGTTTTATGCGCATGCGGCAGGGAAAACCCCGCCTATATGCACCTTACATTATACCTTTTTTCAAGGGATTTATCAATAGCTTTTTCAAAGCTTTCCAATTTACAAGCAAACGATTGTATTACGCATAGAGCATCCCGCTACGAAGAGCGGTTGTGTCAGCGCCCAGGGCTTCTGCCAGGGCAAACGCAAAGTCAGAAGCGGTGGCAGGGCCGCGGGAGGTGATGATGTTATCGTCGATGACAACACGGTCAGTAACATAATGGGCCCCTGTCAGCGCGCCCTCGCAGCCCGGATAGCAGGTTGCTTTTTTGCCGCTGACCAGACCCAAAGCACCCAGCATGCGCGGTGCAGCACAAATGGCAGCGACAATGCGACCGTCTTTTGCGGCGCGGCATAGCGCCTCGGCTAAGGGCTTGCAGGCTTGCAGGTTATCGGCGCCGGGCAGACCGCCGGGCAAAATGAGAGCTGCAGCTTCGTCTAATGCTGCATCGCAAAGGCAAAGGTCAGCAGTTACGGGAATGGAATGGGTACCGACGACGGTACGGCTTTCTGTGATTGACACCGTGGCGATATCCAGACCCAGGCGGCGCAGAATATCCACAACGGTTAACGCTTCGATTTCTTCAAAACCATCGGCTAAAAAAATATAATTCATACGGACATCCTCTCTCGTTGACTTTTTTTCTTACCTATATTATACTAATTTTAGCCGATAAATACAAGGACTAAATTGCTTTTTTGTAAAAGGGGAGTGAGGAACATGCCGGGCGTTTATATCGTAGACAGGCGCTATGTGGACAAAGTCGCAAAAGCGTTTGCGGCGCAAGGGACTTTTTTGCCCTCGTGCTGTCTTACAAGTCTTGATGAGCCGGTTTGCTGTCATCCCGATATGATGCTCTGCCGCGTCGGCGATACGCTGATTTGCGAGCCTACGGTGTTTCCTTATTATCAGAAAATTTTGTTGCCTTATGGCATTCAATTGGTACAAGGCAAGCGGACGCTTCGGGGAGACTATCCCCATGATGTTGCATATAATATACTACAGGTGGGGCCCTACGGCTTTGGCCGTTGGGACGTGGCCGATGAGGCGGTTTTCCATGCTTTTGAGAGCCGGGGCATTCAAAGGGTTCCTGTGGCGCAGGGCTATGGTCGATGCAGCACGGTTTCCTTTGGACAGAATTTGATTACGGCGGACCCCTCAATTCAAAAGGCGGCAGAGTCTCTGGGACTGGATGTGCTCTCTATTACGCCCGGGTATGTCAATCTCCCCGGCTATAACTATGGATTCATTGGCGGCGTTTGCGGTGCGTCGGGAAGGACGCTTCTGTTTTTCGGCGGCCTGGACACCCATCCTGACGGAGAACGAGTGCGCGATTTCGTGCAGGCCCGCGGCTATACTGTTTTGGACATACCGGGGGAGCCGCTGACAGACATTGGAACCATTTTCAGAATTTTATAGTTCCGTGCATAAAATACAGCAGATAAGGTAAAATAGAACCATTGTTTTCCGGAGGGAGTGAACCTATGTGTTTGAAAAAATCACATTGGGGTTAAATGGGGATACGAACCTGATTCAATCGAGGCTGTATAACCACCCTGAATGTGTTTTTCCGATTACCGTCTTTAAGGAGCCGGGGACGGAGGCAGTGACGTATATTAAATGCGAACCGGCAGATGATGTGATGATGCTTGACCGCTACCTTAGCGTTGTGGCGGAATATGTGATTGAGCGTTATGAAACCGGCATGCTGCGCAGAATTTTAGAGCGCTCTTATAAAGAACTGTCGGCTATGGATAAGCGTGAAATTCTGCAAAGCCGCGAATGCTTCTCCGATGACCCTGCCATTGGCTATCAGGCGCGCAAGCAGGCCATTCTGCTCAGCTTATATGATTATTTGCGAGAGGATTCCGTGATGCTTTTAGAGGGGTTTATCACCTTTCGATTAAAGGACTATGAAAAACTTCTGGAATGCCTGGCGGAGCGACTGGTGGAACAATATATCGCCCACAAGGAATATGGGGAATTTATCAGTCTTTTGCGTTATTTTGTTACGATACAGGAGCCGAGACCAAAGCTTGTCCATGTTGTGGTTTGTCCGGAGGGCGGCTACATGATTGCAGACGAACAGGGCACGGACATTACCGCTCGCTGTTATGCTGATTTTGTGGAGCAGGAGGCGCTGTTAACCGAGGAAGCCTATGACGACCTGCTCATTAGTGTTTTGATTACCCTGGCGCCGGAGGCAATTCAGGTGCATAACCGGAGCGCCATTCGGAATCCAGAGCTTTTTTCCACCATTTTTCAGGTGTTCGGCGGGAGGATCAGCTATTGTGACGCTTGCCCGCTTTGTAAAACCATATAAAAAAGAGGCTGTGAATTTCACAGCCTCTTTTTTTTATTCTTCCGCTTGAAGCAGAGTATCCTCAATTTTAGAATACACAATGCGCTGACTCTGATAGAGCCCGTAGCGGCCGGACATCATATAGCTGACGGCACAGACCAGAGCAAAGAGCGGGAGATTATCGCCGCCAAAGACCTCTAAGGACAGAATGATGGAAGCGATGGGGCAATTAACAGCACCGCAGAACACCGCTACAAAACCCACGGCAGCGGCAAAGGCAGGGGACAGACCCAGCCAAGAACCGATCACACAGCCAAAGGTGGAGCCGATGAAGAAAACGGGAACAATTTCGCCGCCCTTAAAGCCCGCGGCAATGGTGATGACGGTGAAAATCAGTTTCAGTAAAAAGGCCTCGGGGCGCGCACTCCCTGTCATGGCATTTGTGATGATGTCCATGCCGGCGCCATTATAATCACGGCTGCCAACTAACAAGGTTAAGGCAATCAGGATGATGCCGCCTGCGGCACCTCTAAGATAGGGGTTAGGCAGAAGCTTGTCAGCATAGTGCTCGCCTTTTTTGACGGCGACGCAGAAAACAATGCTGACCAAGGCACAAAGCAAGGCGAGGAGAATGATTTTCGCCAGATTTTCAGGGTTGATGGCGATGGCAGGAACGGTGGAAAAATGAACAGGATGCAGCTTGCACATAAGCGCTATACGGGATGCCACAATGGCAGACAGGACGCAAGGCACTAAACCCGCATAATAGCTGATGCCGACACTGACAACCTCCAGGGCAAACACGGCAGCCGTCAAAGGTGTTCCGAACAGAGCAGCGAAAACGGCGCTCATGCCCGTCATGACGATGATGTGTAAATCCTTTTTGTTCAGGCGAAACAAACGACCGATGTTATAGCCAATGCTGCCGCCCAGTTGCAGGGCCGCACCTTCACGACCGGCAGAGCCGCCCACAAGGTGCGTGATAACGGTGCTGATAAAAATCAGGGGCGCCAAGATAAGTGGTATTTTACTTTCGCTTTTAACCGCATCAAAAACGCAATCTGTGTTCATCTTGCCGTATTTTTTGCAGACATGGTACAGAGCCGCCAGAATAACACCGCCGACGGGGAGCAGATACAGCAAAAAGTTGTGGTCTGACCGCAGGGCGGTTACAGCGTCGATGGCAATATGAAACAGGCTGCCGACCAGGCCGCCCAAAAAGCCAATGAGGCAGGCTAAAAACAGCCATTTAACCAGCGCTTTTATGTAAGCATACGGTGATGCGATTTGCGAATGTAGTTTGTGTAACATAGGGCACCTCTTTTGTCTGTAAATCATGTAAAAATCCGAACGCCCGAGAGCATTCGGATTTTTGTTTTATTGCTGTTCTGATTTTGTTTTTGCTTCTTCCAGCTTGGTCTGGCGACGCATTTTAACCTCATCAGACATGGGTTTGATTTCTCCTGCGGCGGTTAAGGCCATTTTGGTCATTAACGGGCCGACCAATTCGTAAATCAAAACGGCAAACAACGTGATGTTTCGAATCATGGCGCCTTCTCCCGGCAGTTCAACAGCTGCAATGGTACACATGCCCAGAGCAACGCCCGCCTGCGGGAACAAGGTGACGCCCAAATACTTGCAGATAGCCGGGCTGCACTTGGTGGCCTTGGCGCTCAACATAGCACCAAAATATTTACCAACGCAGCGGAAGATAATGTAAACAACACCAATGACAACAATCGCCCAATCGGCAAATACATTCAGCTCGAGCTCTGCACCGCTGACAACAAAGAAGATAGCAAATAAAGGAGAGGTCCATTTATCGGCAGACTTCATTAAATCCTCAGACAAGGGGCAGAGGTTGCAGAACACGGTACCTAACATCATGCATACAAGCAGAGGAGAGAAACCGATGTGAACCAGACCTATTTCAATCTTAATCATAGACAGGGCAACGGTTACCAGAACAAAGGCAATGGTCATGTTCAGGCGGTTGGTGTTGGAGTTAAAGCATTTTTCAAGCTGTGTTAAAATCCAACCCATCACAGCGCCCAAAAGGAGCGAACAAGCAATTTCAATCAGGGGATTGACCATGATGGAAATCATATCGGCATGGCCGAAGCACAGGGATTTTGCAATGCCAAAGGAAACGGCAAAAACAATTAAGCCCACAGCATCATCTAAGGCAACGATGGGAAGCAAAAGCTTTGTCAGCGGGCCCTTAGCCTTATACTGACGGACAACCATCAAAGTGGCCGCCGGCGCGGTTGCTGTTGCAATGGCACCTAAGGTTAAAAGCTGCGGAACGGTTAATTTATCCGGCATTAAAAGATGAATGCCGTAGAGCGTGATATCAACCATCACAGTTGCAAACAGAGCTTGCACAACGCCGATAACGCTGGCTTGTTTACCGGTTTTTTTAAGGTCTGACATTCTGAATTCGTTACCAATGGAAAACGCAATGAAGCCCAAAGCTACGTCGGCAATCAAGGAAAGCGAATGAACGTCAGCCATGGTTTCAAAGCCTAAGCCGTGAATGCCCAAACGACCCATACAGTAAGGGCCGATGAGAACACCGGCAATTAAATAGGCAGTAACCGACGGCAAATGAAGCGGCTTAAACGCTCTTGTCATCAAAAGACCTGCCAAAAGAGCAATGGAAACAGACAATAAAATACTCACAATACATCCCCCAATCAAGTTCTTGCTGTTTACGTTTATGTTTATGTTTCTTTTGCCTGTGTAATGAAAGAGGATACATCAAAAATTTACATTACAAAAGACATGCAAAAAACATGTCTTTTCAGGCAAAAACAGTTATATATTATACCAGAAACAAAAACCTTTACCATTCTAACACAAAAAAAATGCGCTGTCAACAGAATATGCAGAGAAAATTGTCTAAGAATAGGGAGGAGAGGGCGGTAGAAAGTTGGGCATAGAGGACAAAGGAAACAGCATATATATCAATTGGGATTTATGATAGTGCCTTTAGGCGGAAAGGATAACAGATATGAAGATAATACTTTTCAGCAAGCGAATGGCAGCAGCTTATGTCACGGTTCTTTTCCTGGCTGTCGGATTGCTTGTTTTCAGCGGCAGCAGTACGGTTTCGGTTTTTAATGAAGCAGGGCAGGAACGATTGTTGCCAATTTACAATGTCGACAGAGGCGAGGAAAAGCTTTGCTCGCTGACCTTTGATGCAGCCTGGGATGATGCAGATACTGACCAGTTGATTGAAATTTTAGACCGCTATCAGGTTAAGGCGACTTTTTTCATGGTGGGCGATTGGGTCTCAAAGTATCCGGAGTCTGTTAAGAAATTTGCTGACCACGGTCATGAAATCATGAATCATTCTGATACGCATCCGCATATTGACCAGCTTTCGCAAGACAAGGTCAGACGGGAGATTGTGGATTGTTCGGATAAAATTGAGGCACTTGTAGGCAAGCGCCCCACCCTGTTTCGCGGACCTTACGGAGAATATAACAACACGGTCATCCGCGAGGCGGAAGCGACCGGTCATAAGACGCTGCAATGGGATGTGGACAGCTTAGACTGGAAGGAACTTTCGGCGAACGAGATGAAAGAGAGAGTGTTAAAGCGGGTTAAACCGGGCTCGGTGATGCTCTTTCATAACGGGGCAAAGCACACCCCTGAGGCGCTGCCTGAAATTATTGAAGCCTTGCAGGCAGACGGCTACAAACTCGTGCCGGCCACAGAACTTTTGCTTCCCGAACCCACTGTGATTAACAGTCAGGGCATGCAGATGAAGCAGGAGTCAAACGGATGATGGCTTTGCGGGCCATTGGAACCAAACGTAGCGGAGGTGTTTTCTTTTGACGATTCATGTTGTGAGAAAAAGGACGCTCCTGCTTTCACTGCTCCTGATTGTCTTGTTTCTCGGCGGTGTTTTAATGCCTGCCGCCCGCTACACGTTGGCGGAAAAGGCGCCGGAGGAGAAAAAGTTTATTAAGTGGGTGGATTTTAACGTGCCCTATGAGGCTCTGGCGGCAACCTTGGAGATAGACATACAGTCCCACACAACGGAGGGGGCCACCCCGGTCAGCTGGGTTGATTTGCTGGCATACCTGGGTGCACAATATGGCGGGGAGTTTTCCCGCTTTAAGAAAAGCGACCTTACCAAACTGACGGAGCGACTCAAACAGGAGCAGACAGAGGTTGATGCTCTGGGAGCAAACCTTAAAACCTATGCTTATTTTAAGGAAGCCTATGGTGCTGTTTTGGACGGGTTTGTAGGGACACACAGCATAGAGGTGCCGGATGAGACGGCCCCCGGAGGGAAAAAGCTTGTGGAACGCTACGGGTTAAAGGCGTTTTCGCCCATTGCCAGGGGATACAGTTACAGCCATTATGATGATTTTGGTGCCTCACGCTCCTATGGCTACAAGCGAAAGCACTTAGGTCACGACATGATGGGCGGGGTGGGAACGCCCATTATCGCCATTGAGTCCGGCATTGTGGAATGCGTCGGCTGGAATCAATATGGGGGTTGGCGCATCGGCATTCGCAGCTTTGACAGAAAACGCTACTATTACTATGCACACTTGCGAAAGGACCACCCGTATAACGACATGTATGAAGGGAAAATTGTGACGGCGGGGGATGTGATCGGCTATCTGGGCATGACAGGATACAGCGCAAAGGAAAATGTGAATAACATCAACACACCCCATCTCCATTACGGTCTGCAACTCATTTTTGATGAGGAAACCCAGAAAGACGGCACAAATCAAATCTGGATTAACCTCTATGGCATCACAAAATTGTTGGAGAAAAACCGTTCTGCCGTGTATCGGGATGAGGAGAGCAAGGAATACGAGCGGCGTTATGCCATGTTTGAGGCATCGACCATGGAATAGGGCAGAGTGGAAATAAAATTTGGAAAAAAATAAAAAAGATATTGACAAAGGCTTTGGGGTATGGTATACTACGTAAGTACGAGTAAGCGGAAACAAATGTTTTCCACCATCAGGCTCAGCCTCCATGGTCAATATGCTTCTTTATGAAAGTGTATTTGCGGATGGGCTATGCCTGTCCGCTTTTTTTGTTCCGCATGGCTCGACGGTTTAGAAAAATCCCTGAAAAATGTGATGGAGGTGCTTTGGCTATTAGTAAGCAGGAATTGAGGATTAATGAGGAAATCAGAGTCGCTCAGGTTCGTGTTGTTGGTCCGGACGGAGAGCAGTTGGGTATCATGTCCAGCGCAGATGCGTTAGAACAGGCCTATCAGAAAAATTACGATTTGGTTTTGATTGCACCGAAGGCTGAACCGCCGGTTTGCAAAATTATGGACTATGGTAAGTATAAGTTCGAATTGGCAAAGCGGGATAAGGAAGCGCGGAAAAATCAGAAGGTTACCAACATCAAGGAATTGCGTCTTTCCGCTTCCATTGATGAGCATGACTTTGAGACTAAGCTTAATCACGCCAAAAAGTTTTTGCAGGACGGGGATAAGGTTAAGGTTTCTATCCGTTTCCGTGGTAGAGAAATTCATCATTCAGCGCTGGGCGCTAAGAATTTAGAACGGTTTCGCGATGCACTGTCTGAGTACGGCACGGCTGATAAGCCGCCGAAGCTGGAAGGCCGCAGCATGATGATGATGATTTCCCCCACAACGAAATAGGGTTGAGATATTTTTAAGTTAGTATAATATTTATTGAGTGGAAGGAGTACCAAACTATGCCTAAGATTAAAACACACAGGGCGTCAGCAAAACGCTTCAAGGTAACCAAGAACGGTAAAATCAAGATGAAACACGCTTTCAAGAGTCACATTCTGACCAAGAAGTCGACCAAGAGAAAACGTCTTCTGAGAAAGGGTGCCTACGCTTGCGATGCAAACGCTAAGGTAATCAAGAAGCTGATCCCGTACAAATAATCACGAATTGAGAAAATTGCAGGAGGTAAGAAAAGATGGCAAGAGTTAAAGGCGCGCTCAATACGCGTAAAAGACATAAACGAATTTTGAAACTGGCTAAGGGTTACAGAGGCGGGAAAAGCAAACTGTTCAGAACAGCAAAACAGGCTGTTATGAAGTCTCTGTCCTATGCTTATGTAGGCAGAAAGCAGAAGAAACGTGATTTCCGTCGTCTGTGGATTGCCAGAATCAGCGCACAGGCTAAGGCGTGCGGCATGAACTATTCTACTTTTATGAATGGTTTGAAAAAGGCAGGCATCACCATGAACAGAAAGATGCTGGCTGAAATTGCCGTTAGTGACAAGGAAGGCTTTGCAACATTAGTTGAAAAGGCAAAGGCAAGCCTGTAAGTCAATACGTATTTTATAAAAACTGACTCCCCGAGACGAGGAGTCAGTTTTTGTTTCTTATTGGAAAAATAAACCCTCCTATGCAGGCATAGGAGGGTTTTGTCTTTCTTATATTTTATTGGATAAACATCGCATCGCCGAAGCTGAAAAAACGATAACGTTCTTTCACAGCTTCCTCATACGCGGCAAGGATGTGCTCCCGGCCGGCTAAGGCGCTGACCAACATCACCAAAGTGGATTTGGGTAAATGGAAATTGGTGATTAAGGCATCCGTCATTTTGAAACGATATCCGGGATAGATGAAAATCTTGGTCTCGCCGCTGCCGGCATGCATCACACCGTTTTCGTCGGCTAAGGTCTCCACCACACGGGTTGCAGTTGTACCAACACAGATAATGCGCCCGCCGTTTTTTCGGGTTTCATTGAGACGGGCCGCCGTTTCTTCATCCACCATGTAAAACTCGCTGTGCATATCATGGTTTTCCACATTGTCCACCTTCACGGGACGGAAGGTGCCCAGACCGACATGCAGAGTTACATAAGCGATATGTATGCCTTTGGCTTCCAGAGCGGCAAGGAGAGCCTGATTAAAGTGCAATCCTGCGGTGGGAGCAGCGGCAGAGCCATCTATCTTGGCATACACCGTCTGGTAACGGTTGGGGTCGTGGAGTTTTTCCTTAATGTAAGGCGGCAGGGGCATTTCGCCCAAAGCATCTAAAATCTCGTTAAAAATGCCGTTATAATGGAAACGGACAAGGCGGTTGCCGTCTTCTTTTACCTGCACAATCTCGGCAATCAGCTGATTGTCGCCAAACACAATGCGGTCGCCTACGCGGCATTTCTTGCCGGGGCGCACTAAGGTTTCCCACGTATCGTTTTCCAGTTGTTTGAGCAGTAAAAGCTCAACAGCGCCGCCGGTGTGTTCCCGATGCCCCAAAAGGCGGGCGGGGATGACACGGGTGTTGTTCAGCACCAGGCAATCGCCCGGGAGAAGATACTCGCTGATATCGGCAAAGTGACGGTGGGAAATGGAACCGTCTTCCTTACCCAGCACCAGGAGGCGGGACGCCGTACGATCAGCCAAAGGGGTTTGTGCAATCAGTTCCTCCGGCAGGTCATAATTAAAATCATTTACGTTCATGGTTTAGTCTCTCTTTGGTCAGAATAAATCGGGCATTAGCGGAACAGTTCGCTCATGGAAATGTCGCCGTAAATTCTCTTAATGGCTTCTGCAAAAACAGGCGCAACAGAGAGAACCTTGATGGTATCAATTTTCTTTTCAGCAGGCAGGGGAATGGTGTCTAAAACTAAAAGCTCGGAAATGGGACTGTTGTTGATGCGCTGGATGGCCGGTCCGGACAGAACGGCATGGGTGCAGCAGGCATATACTTCTTTGGCTCCGCGCTCTTTCAGGGCAGCAGCGCCGTTTGTGATGGTGCCGGCTGTGTCAATCATGTCGTCAATTAAGATGACCTTTTTATCCTTAATGTCGCCGATGATGTTCATAACCTCGGACACATTGGGCTTGGGACGGCGCTTGTCAATGATGGCAATGGGCACGTTCAAGCGGGATGCAAAGGTTCTGGCACGGGTTACGCTGCCTAAGTCCGGAGAAACAACAACGAAGTTATCCAGTTCGTCACGGAATTTTTCAAGATAGTAGGAAGCTAAGATAGGACCGCCTAAAAGATGGTCCACAGGAATGTTGAAGAAGCCCTGAATCTGGGCTGCGTGCAGGTCCATGGTCAGCACACGGTCAGCGCCGGCTGTTGTAATCAAATCAGCAACAAGCTTGGCTGAAATGGGATCACGTGCCTTGGCTTTGCGGTCCTGACGGGCATAACCGAAATACGGAATAACCGCGGTAATACGACCGGCGGAAGCGCGCTTTAACGCATCAATCATAATTAATAATTCCATCAGGTGGTCATTAACCGGATTGCAGGTGGACTGCACAACGAACACATCAGAACCACGAACGGTTTCATAGATGTTAACGCCGATTTCGCCATCGCTGAACATGTTCACTTCCGTGTCACAAACGCCCAGTCCCAGGCATTGTGCAACCTTCTGTGCCAAATCAGGATTTGCATTACAAGTAAAAATTTTCACGTCTTTGCCATGTGTAATCATGGTCAACATTCCCCTTTCCCTTTTCATAAAGTATATGCACTTGTTATTTTAATTAAATGGATTTACGGATGTTTTCAGGCGCAGGTCCTCGCCAATGAACTGCAAGGATTGGTAGCTGCCCATGATGCGGCTGATGACACGCTCAGAATAACGGTCAGCCAGCGCTTTCATATCTAAATTCGTATTGATAATGGTCTTTTTATTGGTAATCAGGCGGGAGTTTAAGATGTCAAACAGCGCTGCATTGGTGTAGGCAGTTGAGAACTCGGCCCCTAAATCATCCAAGATTAAAAGGTCACATTCATACAGGCGCTGTGCCTGCGCTTTCAAGGCGGCCATATCGTCACCACGCTTGAATTTATAGTCCTCTAAGAGGGATACAATCTGGTAGGTTGTTTCGTAAATAACAGAGTATCCTTTTTTGATTAACTCTTTTGCAATGCAGGTGGAGAGGAAGGTTTTACCCAGTCCTGATTCGCCCCAGAACAAAAGGTTTTTATCGGTTTTATCAAACTCGGCAATAAAGTCCATGCAAACGCCGACGATGTTGCGGATGGCCGTATAGGGAGAGACGCCATAGCGGGGGTCTGCCTCCTGAGAATACAGGGAGAAATCAAAGGTCTTAAAGCTTTGGTTCCGAAGCTGTTGCGACAGGTTGGACTTTTCAAACGCTTTCATAATCAAACGACGGCGGTAGCATTCGCAGGGCTTGGTGCCACGGGTGCCGGTATCCTGACAATCCTCGCACATATAGCGCATGGAAAGCTCATCGCTGGCAAAGCCGTTTCGCATAAGAAGCTCTTTGCGGCGGGCCAGCAGCGCTGTTTGTTTATCTCTGAGCGCAGCAAGCTTCTGAGGTGTATCTGCGGCACTTGAAACGGCCAGAGAGACAATGGAAAGGCCGGCTGACTGAATTTCACGGTCAATGGCCTCGATATCGGGAACCGCCAGATAGACAGCCTCACGACGGGCCTCTAAATCTTCCTGGTTGTGCCGACGAATGTCTTCATATTCTTGTTCAACGGTAGCATAAAGGGAACGCTCATAGGCCATGGCTATCACTCCTTTTTGGCGGGACGATTTACATGTTCAAACGCCAGACGTTGGAGAGCATCAAAATCATAGCGGGATTTTTTAGACTCCTTGCCTTTGGCTTTGGTATCTCTTTTTATGTCCTCCTGCTTGCGGATGTTATCTGCTGCCCAGGATTCCATAATTTTATTCATATAGGCAAAAGACAGGCGGCCTGTCTGGTCCACTGTTAATTCAAAGGCCTTTCTGACCATGTCAAGAGACATGGAAAGCTCATTTTGCCATTTATTTATATAGGTCAGCTCGCGGGTGGACAGGTGGCGCTCATGAATGCCTAAAATGGTGCGGACCTGACCGGCATAGCTTAAAAAGGCTTCGCGCTTTTCGATATAGGCCTTGGCTTTTTGCACAGTGTCAATGCCTGCTGAGGTCCATTTGCCGACCTCTTTTTCCATGTACTTCATGGAGCGTTTGCCTTTTCCCACGTAGTATTCAATTAAAACCAGAATAACCTCAATGGGCATGGCATAATAATCATGAAAGGAATATAAAAGCTCGGTATCGGCGCTGCTCAGGGTTTTGCCTAACATGCGACCGACCATTTTATACATCTGGCTCATGCGCGGGTTTTCGTGCAAGTGTCGACTGATTTCAGAGGACTTATAAGTAGGGCGAAAAGGCAGCGCATGCTTCGGGCTTTCCGGATTTTTAAAACAAAATTCGATATCAAAGTCACCATCGTCAACACTCGTGAAACGGTGGATTTTAAGCAGACCTTTTGAACTAAAAAACATAAAGGCGTTAACAACGTCAATTAAGCTGACGTGCAAAGAGGCGGCAATATGTTCGTTGGACAGGTTAAGGTTGCCCGCTTGATACTGCCTGAGGGCATACAAATAAACAGCCAGATAGCTTGCGGGGCAGGAGGCTTCCACAAGCAAATCTGCCACACGCTCCGGGACACGGAAACTACCTATTTCGGGGCAGGGAGATGAAGCTGCAATAATCATAGCGGACACCGTTACTTTCCTATGTATGGTAAGAATTCGAGCACGATTTGTAAGTCAATTTTACCAGGAGTAAAAATGCTTGCTTGCAAGGGCGTTTTAGAGGGCGCCGTCAATTGACACAGTGCTCGAAAGAGCACAAAAGAGCGATAGCTCGCGAGAATTTTAAGCAATAAAATTCTCTATGTGTCAATTATACCATATCAAGAGCTAAAATGCAAATGAGAAAATCGAATTTTGACAAAAAAAATACCACGTCAGCGACTAGGCAGTAACGTGGTACCCTTTTAATTCCGCCGGGGCGGAATCAGAAACATAAATTACTTTCTCAGACCGAGCTTTTCAACGATTGCACGGTATCTTTCAATATCGATTTTGGTCAGGTAATTCAAAAGACCTCTGCGCTGACCAACCATTTTCAAAAGGCCGCGTCTGGAATGATGGTCTTTCTTGTAAACCTTTAAGTGCTCGTTTAAGTGATTGATGCGCTCTGTTAAAATAGCGATCTGCACTTCCGGAGAACCTGTATCGGTTTCGTGGAGTTTGTACTTTGCGATGATTTCTTGCTTAACTTCGGGTCTCATTTTCATTTTCCTCTCTTTACTCATTTAATTTCTCCGAACCCCGAGACAAGGGTCAAATGCGAGGGTCACCCATAGCCCGGCGATTGGAATACGCTGTATTATAGCACAAAAAAACCCGTTTGTAAAGGGTTTTTTTAAGAAAAACAAAACTTTTTTCGCGCATTTTACTGATTTTTCAACAGTTTTTACCCGTTTGCCTGTTTTTATACGGCGCGGGGGAGAAAAGGTCGCCGCCAAAGTTTACTGAATGACCTGTTTGGTATCTAACACTGTGATTTCAATGGATTTGGTCAAAAGGTCGGCATAGCTGAAGGAAACAGTGCGCTCTGTGGTTGCAAATTCAGAAATGCTGTTGAGCACAACAATAAAAATAGAAGGGTAGGTTTCTTTGATAATACCGTGACGCATAATAACGCGCTTTCTACCTTTTTTTGCGGAAAGACGAATTTGTTTTCCAATGTTTTGCGTAAGCAAATCCTTAACACGCTGAATGTCGGATTTTTCAATCACAGCTACCAATCCTCCTACCTTATTATATGTTACCACAAAAAGTGTAACATATTTTGACAATTATGTCAAGTATTCCTGCCATTTTTTGAAAAAAATGTAAATTTTTGTTGAGAGAAAAGCGGTTTATTTTATCATTGGTAAATTTCTGCTATAAAAAAGAAAGCATGATTTGAAAAAAAATAAAAAAAGGTTGACAAGGGCATGATAATTCGATATAATCAATAGTCAGGGGAGTGGGTATTGTGGTTTTTGATGTACAGTCAATTCTGAAAACTGATGGCGCAAAAATGCAGCTGGCCGGCCTTTTGGATGTGCCGGAGTTGTACCAGAACTCGGAATACGATTTTGGTGAGGGCGCCCGATTTTCCGGTGTTGTTGCAAACATCGGAGGCGTTTTGGAATTGACGGTCAGTGCAGAAGGAACATTTTGCGTTCCTTGTGCCCGTTGTGCAAAAGAAACCCGCCAGACTTTCAGTGTTTCGGTTCGGGAAACCTTGACGGATTGCGACGGCAAGGCAACCGAAAGCGAGGAGAGGGTTTTGCTTTGCGGCACCAGTCTTGATATGGATGACGTTTTGTGGCCCGAGATTTTTCTCACACTGGAACCGAAATACCTCTGCAAGCCGGATTGCAAGGGCTTGTGCCCGCAATGCGGAGCAGATCTGAACGAAAATCCCTGTGATTGCAAGGAAGATACGATTGACCCGCGTATGGCCGGCCTGGCTGATCTCTTGCAATAAAACATACGTTACTTTTGGCCTTTGGAGCATTACCCCGGGGCCTGACTAAAATAGGAGGTGTAGCACATGGCAGTACCTAAGAGAAGAACCTCAAAAGCAAAACGCGATTCAAGACGTGCCAATTGGAAGTTAGCGATTCCGGGCATCACGGCTTGCCCGCGTTGCGGCGAGTTTATCATGCCCCACAGAGTCTGCAAGGCCTGCGGATACTATAAGGGTAAGGAAGTTATCGCCAAGGCTGAGTAAGCTTGCGGATTATTCCTTCGAGGGATGACCGCATGCATTAAAAAGTTGTGGCAGGGCATAAAACCCTATGGCGGTTTGGCTTCTGTTATAGCTTGATTTTGCTTGCAAAGGGGATGTAGCAAAACGATTGAAACAATCGGGTTGATACAGTCCCCTTTTTGCTTTTTATGTGGCTTGTTTTGCATAGAGGAGGTGGGAAGCTTGCAATATCATGCAAAAGTGTCTGCAGTGATGCAAGGCAGCATTGCAGAGGAGCTGGGGATTGAGCCGGGCGACACGGTTTGCACCGTGAACGGTCGCCGGATTGCTGATTTTCTGGATTATCAGTTTTTAACGGCATCGGAGAACATTTTGCTTACCATACAAAAGCCGGATGGGCAGATGCTGGAATTTGATATTGAAAACGAGGACATGGAGGACCTTGGAATTGTCTTTTCCAATATGCTCTTTGACCCCGCCAAAAGCTGCACCAATCAATGCATTTTTTGCTTTATTGACCAGTTGCCGCCTGCTATGCGGGACTCGTTATATTTTAAGGATGATGATTCGCGCCTGTCCTTTTTATACGGGAATTATGTGACGTTAACGAACATGAAACCCGAGGATTTGGATCGCTTGATTGAATACAGAGTGTCACCGGTTAACGTTTCGGTGCACACGACAAACCCCGAGCTTCGGAAGATGATGCTCCATAACCGTTTTGCCGGCACCATTATGGACGCCATGAAGCGGCTTAAAGAGGGCGGACTTTCGATGAACATGCAGATTGTCCTATGTAAAGGCATCAACGACGGAGAAGAGCTGTCCCGTACCTTGCAGGATTTAGCGACTCTCGCGCCGGCGGCATGCAGCGTTTCTGTTGTGCCGGTGGGCCTGACGCGCTACCGCGAGGGGCTATATCCCTTAGAGGCGTTTACCAGGGAGGATGCACAGGCTGTGATTGAACAGGTGGAGAACATGCAGCAGGCATTTTTAGCCTCCTTAGGGACACGGTTTGTCTATCTCTCCGATGAATTTTATCTGCTGGCAGAAAAACCGATTCCGCCTGCCGAAGCCTATGAAGGTTTTCCGCAGATTGAAAACGGCGTGGGTATGGAGGCCAGCATGGAAGAGGAATTTCTGGCAGCCTTAAAAGGCAAGCCTGCCATGGGAAAGCCCGGCAAAACCGTCATTGCCACAGGGGAGCTTGCCTATCCTTTTATGACCCGGCTCGTGGAACTTGCCAAGCAGCAGTATCCGTCTTTGGATGCTGAGGTTGTCCGTGTTTGCAACACCTTGTTTGGAGGCGGCGTAACAGTTGCCGGTCTTCTGGGAGGCCGTGACCTTTTGTCTGCCTTAGCGGGCAAAAAGATGGAGCGACTTTTGATTACGTCATCCATGCTGAAAGCCGATGAGCCTATCTTTCTGGATGATGTAACGGTTGGCGAGATTGAAGAGACGCTTTCGGTTCGTCTGCTGCCGTGTGATAATGACGGAGCTGCCTTTTTAGGGTGCTTGTTAGACTGCGAAATAGCGCCGCTGGCGTTGCAGGATGATATATTTTGAAAAATAGGGAAAACTAAGGAACGTTTTTACAGGAAAGCAAAAAGAGCGCAAGGCGAAAGCCGGGGCGTGAAGCGTTCCGATGAAATGGAGACAGAGTTATGATTAAACCGGTTGTTGCGATTGTTGGCAGACCCAATGTGGGGAAGTCAACCTTGTTTAACAAAATAGTCGGTTCCAGAATTTCCATTGTGGATGATACGCCGGGTGTGACCCGTGACCGTATTTACATGGAGACCGAATGGAACGGACGGGAGTTTCTGATGATTGATACGGGCGGTATTGAAAAAGGGGACGATGTGATTGTTTCCGGTATGCGCCGCCAGGCAGAACTTGCTATTTCGCAGGCAGATGTGCTGATTCTTATGACCAACATTCACGATGGTCTGGTTGCAGCCGATGCTGATGTTGCCGCCATGCTGCAAAAGTCAGGAAAGCCGGTTCTTCTGGTTGTGAATAAGGTGGATAACATCGGGCAGCCGCCGGCAGAGCTCTATGAATTTTATAATCTGGGTTTAGGGGACCCCATTCCCGTTTCCTCCATTCACGGTCTGGGAGTGGGCGATCTTTTGGATGAGGTTGTGAATTTGTTTGGCGAGCCTACGGGAGAGGAAGAAGAGGACGCCGATGTCTTAAAAATTGCGCTGGTTGGTAAGCCTAACGTGGGAAAATCCTCTCTGGTGAATACCATTTTAGGCGAAGACAGAGTGATTGTCAGCAATATTGCCGGGACCACCCGTGATGCGATTGATGCACGCGTAAGCTACGGCGGACATGATTATGTTTTGATTGATACGGCCGGCATGCGACGGAAAAGCCGCATTGAAGCCGGTGTTGAACAGTATAGTGTCATTCGCTCCTTAGGAGCGGTGGACAGGGCCGATGTGTGCGTTATCATGATTGACGCGACCGAAGGAGTCAGTGAACAGGACACCAAGATTGCCGGCTATGCCCATGAGCAGGGCAAGGCCTGCGTGATTGCCATTAACAAGTGGGATTTGGTGGAAAAAGACGGCAAAACCATGGACCAGTTCCGCAAAAAGGTTGTGGAGGGGCTGTCCTTTATGCAATATGCCCCCATTGTGTTTATCTCCGCACTCACGGGGCAGCGCATTGACCGTTTGTTTGAACTGGTACGCTATGTGCGTGAACAAAACACCATGCGTATTCGCACAGGTGCACTCAATGACGTTCTGAATGAGGCCACCATGCGTGTGCAGCCGCCCTCGGATAAGGGTAAGCGCCTGAAAATTTACTATATGACGCAGGCATCGACTGCACCACCCACGTTTGTACTTTTTGTTAACAATCGTGAGCTTGCCCATTTTTCTTATGTGCGTTATTTAGAAAATCAAATTCGCAGCGTGTTTGGGTTGGAGGGAACCCCTGTTCGTTTCGTGCTTCGGGAACGGGGCGACGAGAAATAGAGACAGATACAGTTAGATTGAGGTGACAACTATGCAATATGTTATTTTGGTCGGCTGCCTTTTGGGTGGCTACTTACTGGGCAGCTTAAACGCTTCCATCATCTTCGGCAAGCTGTTTCGAGGGGCAGACATCCGTCAATCGGGCAGCAAAAATGCGGGGATGACCAATACCCTGCGCGTGTTCGGCAAGAGCGCAGCGGCGGTTGTTTTCCTGTTTGACCTTGTTAAGGCCATCATAGCCGTGCTTTTGGCAAAGTATGTATCATTGCGCCTGTCTGTTTCGGCAGAGGCAGTTTTGGGAGGCGCAGAGGCAGACCCTTTGGCCTTTTCACTTTTGTGCCAATACATGGCCGGTCTGGGTGCTGTTTTAGGTCATAATTTCCCCCTTTATTTTAGCTTCAAGGGCGGGAAGGGCATTTTGGCCTCCTGGGGCGTTATTATGATTTTAGATTACCGCATTGCCATTATTTTGCTGGTTGTGTTTGTGTTGGTGGTGGCAACGACACGATACGTATCCTTAGCCTCGATTACCAGCGCCATTATTTACCCGTTGTTTGTGATTGCATTTAATGTGGGAAAACCCACGGTGACTACGTTTTATTATATTCTTTTGTCTGTTATTGTGTCTGCTTTGGCTGTGTATCGCCACAGGTCGAACATCAAGCGCCTGACGAGCGGTACGGAATCTAAACTGGGCGAAAAGCAGGGCGTAAAAAAGGAGTAGGAAACTATGAAGAAGATTGCTGTCATCGGTTCAGGTAGTTGGGGGACCGCTATTGCTTCCTTGCTGGCGGGGAATGGTCATGATGTTCTGCTTTGGTCTTATTCCAAAGAGGAATCTGAAGCCCTTGCCCGTGATGGCGAGAACAAACGGTTTTTGCCGGGCGTTACACTGCCTGCATCCATTCGATATACAAACGCCTTAGAAGAAGCGGGCGACCATGGCGAGTATATTTTTATGGTTACACCGTCTCAGGCAACAAAGAAAACGGCGGAAAAACTGGCCCCCTTTGTGCGGGATGATACCATTATCGTCAATGCCTCAAAGGGATTGGAGCAGGACACACAAATGCGCCTTTCCGAGGTGATTGCTGCGGCAATTCCCAAGGCGCGGGTTGCTGTTATGTCGGGCCCGTCTCACGCAGAAGAGGTGGCGCGAAATCTCCCCACCACCAATGTGATTGCGTCAGGCAGCCTTGCCGTTTCAGAAGAGATACAGGACATTTTGATGTGTGATACGTTCCGTGTTTACACGGGCACCGATATGATTGGTGTTGAATTGGGCGGTGCCTTAAAAAACGTTATTGCACTTTGTACGGGGATTGCTGACGGTATCGGCGTTGGCGATAATGCCAAGGCGGCGCTTATGACACGCGGTATGGCGGAAATCTGCCGTTTGGGTGTCAGCATGGGCGCTGACTCTGCCACGTTCAGCGGCCTATCCGGCATGGGCGATCTGATTGTTACCTGCACCAGCATGCATTCCCGTAACCGCAGAGCCGGTATTTTGATTGGTCAGGGCAAGTCTCCGGAGGAGGCAATCAATGAGGTTAAGATGGTGGTTGAGGGCTTTTATGCAACCAAGGCGGCCCACACCCTGGCTAAACGCATGCAGGTGGAAATGCCTGTTGTGGAGCAGGCGTACCGCGTTCTGTTTGCGGGGATGGATCCCAAAGAAGCGGTGATGACGCTGATGATTCGTGACAGAAAACATGAAAGTGAACGAGATGTTATTGACGGTCGCTGAGGTCGGCTTTGGCAGATAGACAGAAATGAGGGACTGGCTTGTTTAAGAATTTTTTTGGTAAGAAAAAAGAACAAAATGCGCAGGATGCTGTGCTTTCCGCAGCGCTTGATGCCCTTGAAACAGAGGCGGACGCAAAGCCGGAGGAGACGGTGGAAGTCATGCCGGAAACAGAGGGCTTTGCACAAGCGGCTGATTTGCCAGAAAATGCGCCGGATGGAAATGAAGAGAAAGCAGAGGGAAAGGGCTTTTTTGGCCGCCTGGTTGCGGGTCTTCAAAAAACCCGATCGGCTTTTTCCAATAAAATTGATGCCGTTTTGGCGGCTATGGGCAGCGTGAATGAGGAACTCTATGAGGAGCTGGAAGAAGCTCTGATTATGTCTGACATCGGCGCAGAGACAGCAGACTATATCATCACGGCACTAAAAGAGAGAGCCAGAAAAAACGGGATTACCGATGCATCCGACGTTAAAGGTCTGCTACGTGAGATTATTACAGACATTCTGACTGAGCAGGATGGAGCAATGCATCTTGAAGGACAGCCCGCCGTGATTATGGTTATCGGCGTTAACGGTGTGGGTAAAACGACCTCCATCGGAAAGCTTGCCCATTACTATGGCGAGCAGGGCAAAAAGGTCATTTTAGCAGCGGGCGATACGTTCCGTGCAGCGGCCATAGACCAGCTTGCAGTTTGGGCAGAGCGTGCCGATGCTGCCCTGGTGAAGCATCAGGAGGGGGCAGACCCCTCAGCTGTTGTTTATGACAGCATCACAGCAGCAAAGGCAAGAGGCGCTGACATCGTAATTTGTGATACGGCAGGCAGGCTCCACAACAAGAAGAACCTGATGGAAGAGCTGCGTAAAACCACCCGTGTTGTTGAACGGGAAATTGGCGAGGGTTGCTGCGAAACCCTGCTGGTGCTGGATGCATCCACGGGACAAAATGCCCTGAATCAAGCCCGAGAGTTTGCGCAGGTGGCCGGTATTACCGGTGTGATTTTAACCAAACTGGATGGCACGGCCAGAGGCGGCGTCATTTTAGCGCTGGCCCGTGAGCAGGGCATCGGTGTTAAGTTTATCGGCGTCGGCGAGGGGATTGACGATTTGCGTCCCTTTGACCCCAAGGCGTTTGCTGATGCATTATTTGGTACACAATAGGAAAATATAGTAAAAAGACCTGACATAAGGAGGAACATCATGAATCCTTTTTCACATGATACCCATGGGTTTGACGGGCAGGAAACGGACTGGGCAGAGATGGCAAAACAATTCAAAAAAAGAAAACCGGTTTTTTGGATTATACTGGCAGCTGTTTTTGTATTTGCTGCCTGCGTTGTTTCGCCAGCCTACAAGCTGTTGATGGAATTTTTGCAGATTCAGGAAATCGGAGAGGCATATACCTCGCTGTTTTTCACCAACCTGTGGGCGCGCGTTGCCACCTTATCGGTTGGATTTATAATTATTTTTGCATTTTTTACGGTCAACATTCTTTTGATTAAAAAGATAGCGGTAACACCTAATTTTCATGCTGCTTTCTTACAGAAAAAATGGCCGTATTTGCTTTTATCTGTCGTTTTGTCCCTGTTTTTGGCACGGCTTGCTGGCGGCGGTCTTTATCAGAAACTGCTTTTAGCCATGAACAGCGAAAGCTTTGGGGTCACCGACCCGCTGTTTCAGCAGGACGTTGGCTATTATGTTTTTGTTCGTCCGCTTTTGCAGAGCCTTGTCAGTGGCGGGAAAACGCTTCTGATGCTTTCGCTCATTGTTGCGGCAATTGTTTATTTTCTGATTTTTGTCAAGAACGGACAGAGAAATCTGCGTGAGGCGGTCAAAGAAGAGCCCATGGCCGTTGTGCATCTGATTCTGTTATTGGTTTTATATTTTGTCTTGTCCGTGCTGACCTATAAATTCACGGCGGAAAACATTTTGTTTTCGTCCTTTGGCTCCGGTATCGCCGGTGCGGGCTATGTGGCGGCGAAGATATGGAAGCCGTATTACAAGTTCGTGCCCTATGTGGTTTTGGCCGTTGTTTGTTTTATTCTGTTTTGTCTGTACCGCAAAAAATACCGTCGGGCGCTGGTTGCTCTGGCGGTGATTCCTGCTTTGTTTATTGCGGTGACGGCGGTGGCTCTGGCGACGGATTCTTTGGTGGTCAGCCCCAATGAGCGGAATTTGGAAAGCCCCTACATTGCTCACAACATGGAAGCAACCCGCGCGGCCTATGGGCTGGATGCGGTTGCAGAGACAGAGTTTGTACCCAACTATACCATGAGTCAGGCGGAAATGAATGAGGATAACACCTGGCTGGCCGGAACGCGCATAGCTGATTTTGGCTCAACGCTTACATCCTACAACCAGTTGCAATTTTTACGGAAATATTATAGTTTTTATGATGTTGATGTTGTGCCCTATGATATTGATGGCGAATTAAACGTTATCTTTTTGGCGGCAAGGGAAATGAACAAGGATAATGTGGATGAGGCGGCAAAGTCTTATGCGAATCAGGTTTTTCGCTATACGCATGGTTTTGGCGTTGTGGCAAGCCCGGTCAACCGTGTTACGGCGGAAGGACAGCCTGAATTTTTGATTAAGGACATCCCGCCCAAATCAACAGGCGGCATGCTGTCTGTGACACAGCCGCGCATTTACTACGGAGAGCTGACGAATGACTATGTTATTGTCGGCGGCGACAATAAGGAGCTGGACTATTCGCAAGGATTAGAGGATGTTGAATTTACCTATGACGGCGATGCGGGAATTCAAATGAATCTCGTTAATCGGTCGCTTTTTGCGGCGTATTACAAAGATTATCGCATGCTCTTATCCAGCAACGTCAGTCAGGACAGCCGTTTGCTGATTAATCGTAACGTGTTAGAGCGCGTGCAAAAGGTGGCGCCTTTTGTGGGCTTTGATGATGACCCGTATCTGGTTGTGGCAGACGACGGAACGCTCCGCTGGATCTTAAACGGCTATACAACTTCATCTTACTATCCCTATGCGCAGAGCTACGGCGATGTTAATTATATCCGCAATTCCATTATGGCAGTTGTGGATGCATACAGCGGCGATGTGACGCTATACGTGATTGATGAAGAAGACCCCATTGCCAGAGCATACAGACGCATTTATCCCAAACTGTTTGCAGAAGGAGGCCTGCCCGAAGAGATTGCCTCTCACACGCGTGTGCCGGAGTATCTGTTTAAGGTGCAGTCGGCCATGTACTGTCGGTATCATGTGAGTGATGCGGGACAGTTCTATGACAGAGCCGATGTTTGGGACATTGCAAGGGAAAAATATCAGGATAACGAAATTTACGTTGAGCCCTATTACAACATTATGGAAATTGACGGGCGAAACGAAATGGTGCTCATGCGCCCCTTTGTTGTGCAGGGCAAGCATAACATGGTTGGGCTTTTGGTACAGCGTAATGACCCGGCCCATTACGGGGACTTGATTTTATATCGCTTCCCCAAGAATGAAACGGTTTATGGTCCCATGCAGATTGAAAACCGCATTGATAATGACCCGGATATTTCCCGTGAGATGACCCTTTGGGGGCAGGGCGGTTCCAGCGTCATTCGCGGCAATCTCCTGATTGTGCCTTTCCGTGATGCTCTCCTTTACGTGGAGCCGGTTTATATTACCTCTCAAAATAATGCCTCTCTGCCGGAGTTAAAACGCATTGTTGTCAGCTACGGCGATGCGGTGGCTATGGAACCTACGCTGGAAGCCGCACTGCAAGCTGTGTTTGCTAAAAGACAGGGAAGCACGGGCACAGCACCTCAGCAGGAACCTGAGGAGGGAACAGAGGTGCAGCAGCCGGATATGGACGCTGCGGTGCAGGAATTGCTTGCCGGTTATGACCGCATGAAAGCATCTATGCAGGCGGGGAACTGGCAGGATATGGGTCAATATATGGAAGAATTGGAGCAGCTCATAGAGGGACTGCGGGCCAGATAACGATACAATCAAAAAGATGTATTTTGCGGAATGGTAAAAAAATACTTGAATTTGTAAGATTTATGTATTATAATGTTATGGTAATTGTGCACTAGTAGAGGCGGTCCGCTGCTCGCTTGCCGGGCAAGAACGCAGAGTACAGAGAGGAGGAAATAAAATGGACGCAATTAAAGCATTAACTCAGGATCAGATCAGAACAGATTTACCGGAACTGGAAGTCGGTAGCACCGTTAAAGTCCATGTTAAGGTAAAGGAAGGTAACCGTGAGAGAATTCAGGTTTTCGAAGGTACCATTATCAAAATTCAGAATGGTGGCATTCAGAAGAGCTTTACTGTAAGACGTATTTCTTATGGTACAGGCGTTGAAAGAACTTTCCCTGTTAACTCTCCTAAAATCGCTAAGATTGAGCTTGTCAGACTGGGTAAAGTCAGAAGAGCCAGACTGTTCTATTTAAGAGACAGAGTTGGTAAGGCTGCCAAGGTTAAAGAAAAATTAAGATAAGACCATTCTTATCACATGGGGGTGTGTGCAAGGAACTGTCAGCCTTATGATTTGTTTCCGGCCGCACCTCTTTTGTTTCTTTATGAAAGGATACGCGTTATGGATGAAAAGGAAATGAAAGGTTTTGAAGCAGAAGTTCCTCAAACCGAACGTAGGGAATACGAGGTTGTTTTAGATGTGGAATTGCCTGAGGCAGAACAGGAAATGCAAGAGGATTTTGACGAATCAGAACGCGGCAGCGGCTTTTTGCGCGAGGTTTATGAATGGACCAAGTCCATTGCTCTTGCGATTGTTTTGGCGCTTATCATCAATCAATTTGTTTTTGCCATGGTTCAGGTTGAGGGGAGCTCCATGGAGCCGACACTGTCCAGTCAGGAAAGACTGGTGATTACCAAGCTTTTCTACCAGCCCAAGGCAAAGGATATTGTTGTTGTTAAATCCCATGCGCTCGGAAAATACATTATTAAGCGTATTATTGCCGTGCCGGGGGATGTTTTGGAGATTCGTCCCGAAAGCGGCGATGTTATTGTCAACGGTGAGGTTTTGGACGAACCCTACATCTATGAAAAGCTTCGGTCTGCGGGCTCGGCTTGCAGTTTCCCCTTGGAGATTCCGGAGGATCATGTGTTTGTTATGGGGGATAACCGTAACAATTCGCAGGATAGCCGTAATCTGGGGCTGGTGGCTTTTGATGATATTGTTGGGCGGGCATCTTTGCGTGTTACGCCTTTTTCGGAGTTTGGAACTCTGTATGATGATATTAAATAATTGACTATGTGATGCCGGAACGACCGTTGTTCCGGCATTTGTGTTACAAGAGGTGGAGAACATGAACATTCAATGGTTTCCCGGGCATATGGCGAAAACCCGCCGGCTCATTGCGGAAAATTTGAAAATGGTGGATTTGGTGGTGGAGCTTTTGGATGCAAGAGCGCCGCTTTCTTCGCAAAACCCTGACATAGAGGAGCTTTGCGGGGCAAAACCGCGTCTTTTGGTTTTGAATAAGTCAGACCTTGCCAATCAGGAAACCAATGAAGCCTGGCTCCGCTATTTCAAAGCCCAGGGCAAAACGGCCATTTTATTCGACAGCGTTCATTCCAAGCAGGTTAAATTTGTGGCGGACACGGTGCGCCGTTTGCTTGCCGAGCAAATTAAGCGCCAGGAAGAACGGGGCATGAAAAACAGAAGCTTAAAGCTGATGATTGTGGGAATTCCCAATGTGGGAAAGTCAGCCTTTATCAATCGCCTGGCAGGGCGCTCTGCGGCTATCAGTGGGGACAGACCGGGCGTGACAAAGGGCAAGCAATGGATTCATTTGGGAGGCGGTCTGGATTTATTAGATACCCCCGGCGTGCTCTGGCCTAAGTTTGAAGATGAATCGGTTGGTCTGGCACTTGCTTTTACGGGCGCCATTAAGGATGAAATTATGGACACGGAAACGCTGGCAGCAAAGCTTTTGGAGCATTTGTGTGACAAGGAAGCGGACATGGTTTCGGCACGCTATAAGCTGCCGACAACAGAGTTTGAAAACGGGTTTTGCGCGCTGGAAGCCGTTGCTAAAAAGAGAGGCTTTATTATCTCCGGCGGCGAGTATGATTTGCTTCGCGCGGCGGGGATTGTGTTAGACGAATTCAGAGACGCCAAAATCGGACGCATTAGTCTGGAAAAACCGGAGGAAGAGTTATGACACGGGAAGAGTTTGACAGACAGTTTTTAGATACGGGGATTACCTATTTAGCCGGCGTGGATGAGGCGGGGCGTGGCCCTTTGGCCGGTGCCGTCTTTGCGGCGGCGGTGATTTTGCCCGCCGGTTTTTACATGGAAGAAATTAACGATTCCAAGGCCCTGACGGAGAAAAAAAGGGAGGCTCTGTTTCCTGTGATTCAGGAGCAGGCCATCGCCTGGTCCATTGCTTCGGTGGATGAAGCGACCATTGATGAGATTAACATTCTAAATGCCACCATGCTTGCCATGCATAAGGCGATTGACGGGCTTAGCGTTAAGCCGGAGCTGATTTTGGTGGATGGAAACATCAGCCGCGGTTTGCCCCAGCCAAACCTATGCGTTAAAAAGGGGGATGCCCTGAGCCAGACCATTGCGGCGGCATCCATTTTGGCAAAGGTGGCCCGTGACCGGTATTGCAAGGAGGTTTTGGCGGCCAGCTACCCCGACTATGGCTTTGAAAAGCACAAGGGCTATGGCAGCAAGGACCATTGTGATTTAATTCGGCGTTTGGGCCCTTGCCCTGCGCATCGCAAAAGCTTTTTAACAAAAATTCTGGCAAGGGAGCAAGACTGATGAATACGCAGCACATTGGTCAGTTAGGGGAAAAGGCGGCTCGCGCCTACCTGAAAAAACAAGGGTATCGGATTTTGGCGAAGAATTATAAAAAGGTTATGGGAAAAATCATTGGCGAAATTGATATTGTCGCTCAAAAGGGCGGGCTCATCTCCTTTGTTGAGGTGAAAACAAGGAGTCGGGAGGATTACGGTCTGCCTTGTGAATTTGTGACGAAAAGCAAGCAGCAGAAAATCATTCGTACCGCCTATGCATATATTGAAGATGAGGGTCTTGATGCAGATTACAGCTTTGACATCATTGAGGTTTTATGTGACGGTCGCCACGCTACGGACATTCGGCATCTGCCCCATGCATTTATGCCCTGAGAATAGGAGGACGGAGTGATGGAAAAGACGGGATATCATGTGATTGACGGTCATTGTGACACCCTCTATGAGCTATGGAAGCAGGGGGGAGAACTGCGGCAGAATAAGCTGGATATTTCTCTGGAAAGCTTGTCTTTACATACAAGCTATGTTCAGTTTTTTGCGGTGTGGCTAGATGATGCCACAAAGACGGCAAAGCAGGATGCTCTTGCCATGATTGAGGTTTTTGAGAGGGAGCTTGCAAAAAATAAAGATATTTTGCTTCCTGTTCGGGACGCGGCTGATTTTGAACTGGTAAACAAGCAGGGAAAAATCGGTGGCATGCTCACCATTGAAAATGGGCGGGCCTTAGAAGGTTCCCTAGACAACTTGCAGCTTTTTTACGATTTGGGCGTCAAGGCGCTGACGCTGACATGGAATGAAGATAATGACCTTTCAGGTGGCATTTTCGGGGAAAACCGCGGGCTCACTGAGTTTGGACGGGATGTTATCGGCAAGATGAATCGCCTGGGCATGATGGTGGATGTATCCCACCTTTCCGTTCAGGGTTTTTGGGACGCCCTGGCAATCAGCAAGGCGCCTATCATGGCATCGCACTCGTGTGCTCTTTCGGTTGCAGCTCACAGACGGAATCTGTCTGATGAACAAATCAGGGCCTTAGCCGAACAAGGCGGCATGCATGGGTTGAATCTGTATCCTGCCTTTTTGAAAGAGGAAGCAGGTGCAGGGATTTCGGACATGGTCAGCCATATTCAGCACATCACGGCAGTTGGCGGAGAAGACTCTGTTGGACTCGGTTCTGATTTTGACGGCTTTTCGGGCGATAGGCCCATCGGACTTTGCGGTCCTGAAGACTATAGTCATCTGTTTGATGCGTTGCATAAGGCGGGATACTCAGACGATGCTATTGAGAAAATAAGCCATGGGAACTGGTTACGATATGTAAAAGATGTTTTGAAATAAAGAAAACAAGCAGGCGGGGTTTGCCTGCTTGTTTTTTTGTTGCAATCAAGGAATGGATAAAGTTAAGGCTTCATTGCTTGTACCCAAAATCGGGAATTTGGTGCCAGCGATGTTTGAAATAATGGGCGGCGAGCTTGGGCTTTCTGTCGCGGGTGAAAAGGCCTTTTTTGTTGCCGTCTACACGCATGATGCCCTGAATGGTAGCAAAATCTGCGAAGTTCCAGACCTGTTCGCCGACAAAGAATGCAAACGAATCGGTTACTTCATGAACGGCTTTATAAAATTCCACCTGATATTCCTCCGTAAACATGGTGGGCGTGGCGCTGTGGAGACCTGCCACTGTATCAGCCCCGTATTCTGTGAACAGTAACGGCTTTCCTTTCGCTTCCCAGTAACTAAGCTCTAAGCGCAGGGCCTGCTTGGCGGCTTCCAAATCGCCACCGAAGACATACCATCCGTAATAACGGTTCAGGCAGATGACATCCATGAGGGGCAAGGTTTTATCTTTTGTGAAATCATTTTGCACGCCCACGATGGTCACGGGACGATTTTGCCCGTCGCAGGCATGGGCTAACTCATACAGGGGCTTATAATAGTCTGCGGCGCTATCGGGGAAAGTGGTTGTGTCCGATTCGTTGGCGATGGACCACATGACAACGCAGGGGTGGTTTTTGTCACGCGCAATCATGTCCCGAATTACGTCCTCGTGGTGTTCTTTTGTTTTCAGAATTTTGTAGGTGTCCTGCGGCTCTCCGCCTGCGGCGGCACCAAAATTCAGGTTGACGCCCACAGCAGGGGTTTCATCAATGACCACAATGCCCTCACGGTCACAAAGATACATCATTTCCTCGGCATACGGATAATGGCTGGTGCGGAAGGAATTGGCGCCAATCCATCGAATGAGGGACAGGTCCAAAACATTAGCAGCCTCATCCAGGCCACGGCCATGGAAGGGTGTGTCCTCGTGCTTGCCGAAGCCTTTGAAATAAAAGGGTTTGCCGTTAATTAAAAACTCCGTACCGCGGACCTCTACGCTTCTCACGCCGAAGCTTTCCGTATAACAGTCGTCGCCGAATTCAACCTGTGCGCGATATAAATACGCATTAAGCGGCTCCCAGAGGGTGGCATTTTCAATGGTAAACTGTCCCTTGTTGCCACTTGCTACGGCAACCACTTTATTCTGTTCGTCGCGGATTGTGATGTGAATGTCGCCTTCGCCAACGGTGTCAATCTGATAGGAAACCGTGGCGCTGCCGTTTTCGGTGGTGGGGACAAGTGTGATATCTTTGATATAGTCCTTGGGCGTCGTATACAAAAAAACGGGGCGGATGATGCCGCTGTAATTAAAAAAGTCAAAGTTTGGATAGTTCTGTTTTTTGGGCGTTACGCCGGGGAGTTCAGGAATCAGGCCGGTTAGCATGTTGCCGCCTTTTTCACTGCCGACGGGCAGAGTGCTGTAATCAATGCGGTTATCAACGGCAACTGTCAGACGGTTTTCGCCGTCTTTTACCTTGCCTGTCAGCTCGGCTTCAAAGGGCAGGAAACCGCCTTTATGTTCGCAGACAAGCGTGCCGTTTACATAGACCTTGGCATGGTGGGTGACAGCGCCGAAGCGGAGAACGAGCCGTTCTTTTTTCAGCGGTGCGGGGATGCAGAAAAGACGCTGATACACAACAAAACCATAATGGTCACGGATGGTCTCGCAAGCCTTTTGGTCATTATACGAGGCAGGGACGGCCATGGTCATGGGGTTTGTAAGAGGCCGGTCGGAGGTCATCTCGGCGCACAGTTCTTCTCCGCACAGGGCAAAATCCCAGATGCCGGATAACTGGATTACAGTTCGGGATGTGTTTAACTGAGGATATAACATAGAAACTTCCTTTCTTTTTCAAATAAAAATCAGGTTAATCGTTATGCATGCGTTGCAACTTGTGGCGATTTTCTTCGATGCGGGGACGGGAGAGGGGATACCAGAAAATTAAAATCAGTGCGACAATCAGGTAGCAGATGGCCGGAACTAAGGTGGAAACAGAGTAGATTTTTTGGGTTACGGCATCGGTTTGCACAATGTTTTCCGTTGAGGAAACATAGCCGATAAGAGACAGTGCATAGCCACCCAGACCGCCGGCCAAGGCCTGTCCGATTTTGCGGGAGAAGGAATACACAGCATAGATGGTGCCGTCCTCACGAACGCCGGTTTTAACCTCCTGATAGTCAATGACATCCGTAATAAACGCCCAAATCATCAGGTTAAACAAGCCGGAGCCTAAGTTGCCGAAGATGAGGAAAAGGCAGAACACCCAGGGGTTTTGAATGCGCAGGAAAAAGAGCAGAAAGAAAACAAAGGAGGCAAATAGAACGGCGATGCCCGAGGCTTCTTTTTTGCCAATTTTTTTGGTTATGGTGGCGCTGAACGGGGCGAGCAGAAGAGTGCAGGCAGTTTGCAAAAGGCCGACTAAGCTCATGGCTTCTTTGTTTTTGAAATAGTCCATGAAAAGATACAGGTTCATGGTGCCAGAAAGAAGCGATGACAAGAGAAGCACGACGGAAGCAGCGATGATGGCCAAAAGAGCCCGGTTTTGTGTCATGGACTTTATGGTGCGACGGAGCCCCTTTTTTTCCAGCGGAACAGGAGTATAATCCACGCGCTCTGTTGTTAAGGTGTAGCAAAGATAATAGGAAATAAGGGCAAAGGCACCTAAGAGAATGACAACGGGCAGAAAGCGGTCGCCCAAAATAATCTGGTTACCGGCAGCATCATAGGTATAGATAAAAAGCGGAACGCCGGCGCCGACTAAAACACCGGCGATGGCGGCACCGATGGAACGGAACGTGGAAAGCCCCGTGCGCTCGATGGGGTCCTCGGTTAAGACAGAGGCCATGGAGCCATAGGGAATGTTGATGGCGGTATAACAAATGCTGCCCCAAAGCAGATAGGTAACATAAATATAGACGAGCTTGGCCCAGTAAGGCAGCTCTTTCGCGGCGGGGATGAACATTAAGATGCCCGCTAAAACCACAGGGAGCCCCATGCGGCGAATCCAGGGACGGAAACGGCCGGCTTTGGTCGGTTTTGCGTTATCAACAATGCGCCCCATGGTCACGTCGGTCACGGCATCGACAAAGCGTGCCACTAAAAACAGGGTTCCGACCACTTCGCCTGCGATGCCGAGAACCTTCGTATAAAAAACCATTAAAAATGAACTGGCTAAAATAAAGAAAAAGTCATTACCCAGGTCGCCGAACATATACCCGAGCTTGTCTCGTAAACCAAATTTTCTCACGGCAAACACTCCTTTGTTTGCTATTGTATCCAAAAGTATATTTTTTACTAAAAATTTTGCGCTGTGGAGCTGTTTTTAATATCTTTTTATTCAGCTGTGGAAGAAAGGCGAGTAAAGCACAATAAATTTGTTTATTTTCTACGAATTTGGAAGAAAACGCTTGTAATTTCCTTGACCGCGGGAATTTCCTATGATATAATATATATTGCGAAAATTTGTTATACTATCTATGGTTTTTATGTTCGATTTTATATTACAACAGGGAGGACGAGACTAATGGATAAGGAAAAAATTATTACCAAAATTTGTGACAGCGGTATTGTTGCAGTTGTACGTGCTGAAAATGCAGAGCAGGCCATGAAAATTGCCGATGCTTGTATTGAAGGCGGCGTTCCGGCTATTGAGCTGACCTTTACAGTACCCGGTGCACATCACGTTATTGAAGAACTGGCTAAGCGTTACAGCCCCGATGAAATCATTTTAGGTGCCGGCACCGTTATGGACCCCGAAACCGCCAGAATTGCGATTTTGTCCGGTGCACAATATGTTGTTGCCCCCTATATGAACTTAGAGTTGGTTAAGCTTTGCAACCGTTACAGAGTGGCTTGCATGCCCGGCGTTATGAGCATTAAGGAATGCGTTGAGGCTATGGAAGCCGGTGCAGACATCTTAAAGCTGTTCCCCGGTGAAATCGGCGGACCGAAGATGATTAAGGCCGTTAAGGGCCCCATCCCGTATGCTAAGATGATGCCCACCGGTGGCGTTACCGTTGATAACGTTGCTGAATGGATTAAGGCAGGTGCTGTTGCCGTTGGCGCCGGCGGTGCTTTGACAGCCGGAGCTAAAACAGGCGATTATGCTGCGATTACCGCAACCGGTCGTGAATTTGTAAAACGTATCAAGGAAGCAAGAGGTCAGTAAGTGACCCTGTGAAAACAAAAGAAGCCGCAGGGCGGCACGAAAAATAAAAACGGAGGCGTTTATACGATGGCAAAAGTAGTAACTTTCGGTGAAATTATGCTCAGATTGCAGACCTATGATAATCAGAGACTGATTCAGGCAACCGGTCTTGAAGCCAAGTTTGGTGGCGGCGAGGCGAATGTGGCTGTGTCTCTGGCAAACTATGGTCATGATGCTTATTTTGTAACCAAGCTGCCGGACCATCTGGTTGGCGAGTGGTGCTTATCTGAACTGAGAAAATACAATGTTAAAACAGACTATATTGCAAAGGGCGGCGAAAGAGTCGGTATCTATTTCGTAGAAAAGGGTGCATCACAGCGTGCGTCCACCGTTACTTATGACCGCGCCCATTCTTCCATCGCCACAGCAAAGCCTGCTGACTTTGACTGGGATGCCATTTTTGATGGCGCCGAATGGTTCCACTTTACCGGTATTACCCCGGCTTTGTCTGATGATGCAGCCGAGCTGTGTCTGCTTGCTTGCAAGGCAGCAAAGGCGAAGGGCATTACCGTGAGCTGTGACCTCAATTTCAGAAAGAAACTCTGGACCAGCGAAAAGGCCGGCAAGGTTATGGGCGGCCTGATGGAATATGTTGACGTTGCGATTGCAAACGAAGAGGATGCTGAAAAGGTGTTCGGTATTCGTGCATCTAAGACTGACATTACCTCCGGTGAGCTTTCCGACGAAGGCTATCGCGATGTTGCAAAGCAGCTGGCTGACCGCTTTGGCTTCTCTCATGTTGCCATCACATTGCGTGAAAGCGTTTCTGCGTCTGTTAACAACTGGTCTGCTTTGTTATATGACGGTAAGGAATACTACAAATCCAAGAAATACCACATCAACATCGTTGACCGTATCGGCGGCGGTGACTCCTTCGGCGGCGGTCTGATTTATGCCCTGCTTGAAAAATACACCATGCAGGATACCATTGAATTTGCTGTTGCGGCTTCTTGCCTGAAACACTCCATTGAGGGTGACTTTAACCTGGTCAGCGTTAAAGAAGTCAAGAGCCTGGCAGAGGGCGACGGTTCCGGCCGTGTACAGAGATAATATGTGCTTTTGACGCGGCTGGCGGTGCCAGCCGCGTTGTAGTTCTTTTTAGCCATTGGTTAGATGGCATGCAGTGATTAAAAATTTGTTGTAGGAGAATCAAACATGACCGAGTCAAAGGGTATTATCCTTTCGGATAAAGCAAAAGAGGAATGCGGCGTTTTCGGTTTTTACGATAACGATGGCTTTGACGTTGCAAGACTGACCTATTACGGTCTTTATGGCTTGCAACACAGAGGCCAGGAAAGCGCTGGCATTGCCGTTAATGACGATAATACATTCCATTGTCACAGAGACCTGGGGCTTGTTCCCGAGGTGTTTAATGACAGAATCTTAAATAGCCTGACAGGAACTATTTCCGTGGGCCATGTGCGTTTTACAACGAAGGGCGGAAATAAGCGCGAAAACGCGCAGCCGCTGGTTTATAAGTATGTAAAGGGTACTTTGGCGCTGGCTTATAACGGTAATTTGATTAACACAGGGGAGCTTCGCCAGGCGTTTATGGAAAACGGCGCTATTTTCCACACCTCCAGCGATGCTGAGGTTATGATGTATCAGATTGCCAAGGAAAGGATTAAAACCCATGCCGTTGAACGGGCGGTTCTTGAAATGATGAGCGCCATTCACGGGGCCTATTCCATTGTTATGATGAGCCCCAGAAAGCTCATCGGGGCAAGAGACCCGCATGGTCTGCATCCCTTGTCCATTGGTAAACTGGAAAACTCGTACGTTTTATCTTCGGAGACCTGTGTGTTTGACAATATTGGTGCAGAATTTATCCGTGATGTGGAACCCGGTGAAGTGGTTTGGATTGACAAAGATGGTCTTCATTCCATCAAGCACAAGGATGCTTTGGCAAAATCAAAAATCTGTGTTTTTGAATATGTTTACACAGCAAGACCTGACAGCGTTGTTGAGGGTGCCAGCGTTTATGAAGTGAGAAAAGCCATGGGTCATCAACTGGCAAAAGAACATCCCGTTGATGCCGATTTGGTTTTTGGTGTGCCCGATTCCGGCCTTTGCGCGGCGATTGGCTATGCAGAGGCGTCAGGACTTCCTTACGGGAAAGGCTTTATTAAAAATAAATATATAGGTAGAACCTTTATTCTGCCTACGCAGGCGCAACGTGAAGCGGCTGTTAATATTAAACTGAACGTGTTAAAGAACAGTGTAGCAGGCAAACGAGTGGTTATGGTTGACGACTCGATTGTGCGCGGAACGACCTGCGCCAACATCATTCGCGCCTTGAAAGAGGCAGGCGCAAAAGAAGTGCATATGCGCGTCAGCTCCCCGCCGTTTTTGTGGCCCTGCTATTTCGGAACAGACATTCCCTCGCGGGATTGTTTGATGGCTGTTAAACACAGCGTTGAAGAAATCAGGCAAAAAATTGGTGCTGACTCTTTGGGATATTTAAGCGTTGAGGGCTTAAAGGAAGCCACGAAGGCACTGCAATGTGATTATTGTCAGGCGTGCTTTACGGGAGAATATCCCATGGAAGTGCCGTTGACAGTTGATAAATCAGAGTTTGAACATACCAAGGAGGGCAAAAAATGAGTACAGCATATAAGGCGGCCGGCGTTGATGTTGAGGCAGGTTATGAGGCCGTTAAATTGATGAAAGAGCATGTTAACAAAACCTTTACCCCCGGCGTTTTAAGTGGTTTGGGCGGTTTTGGAGGTTTGTTTGAATTAGGGAAAGGCTATCAAAACCCCGTTTTGGTTTCGGGCACAGATGGCGTTGGTACGAAGCTTCGTCTGGCTTTCCTGATGGACAAGCATGACACCATCGGTCAGGACTGCGTAGCAATGTGCGCCAACGATATTGCATGCTCCGGTGCAAAACCCTTATTCTTTTTAGACTATCTGGCAGTAGGAAAAAATGTGCCCACCCGCATTGCTGAAATTGTTAAGGGTGTTGCAGACGGTTGCCTGCAAGCCGGTGCGGCTTTGATTGGTGGCGAGACAGCGGAGATGCCCGGTTTTTATGATGTTGATGAATATGACCTGGCAGGCTTTTGCGTTGGTGTTGTGGATAAGGATAAAATTGTTGATGGCAGCAAGACCAAAGAGGGAGATGCCCTGATTGGTATTGCTTCTTCCGGCGTACATAGTAACGGTTACTCCCTGGTTCGCAGAATTTTTAATTTAGATGCACCCAATGCCAAGGAGAGACTGGCAGAGGTGCCGCAAGGCTTAGGCTGCTCCCTGGGCGAGGCACTTTTAACACCGACTAAAATTTACGTTAAATCTTTGCTTTCTGTCATTGAGAACATCGGTATTCATGCGGTGTCTCATATTACAGGCGGCGGATTTTATGAAAACATCCCCCGTATGTTACCGGAGGGTCTTTGCGCTAAGGTAGAAAAAGGCAGCTTTGAAACACCGGCTATCTTTAAGCTGATGGAAGAAAGAGCAGGCCTTTCCGAGCGTGATTTGTTCAACACCTTTAATATGGGTATCGGGTTGGTTTTGGCTGTGGATAAGCAAAAGGCTGACCAGGTTGTGAACCATTTAGCGACTTTGGGCGAAAAAGCCTGGGTGATTGGTGAGGTTCAAAAGGGCGAAGCCGGTGTAACACTGTTATAAAGAGGTCAGACTATGACAAAGCAGACAAAAAAGAGAATAGGCGTTTTGGTTTCCGGTGGTGGAACAAACCTGCAGGCTCTGCTGGATGCAGAGGCAAGGGGCGAACTCAAAAGCGGAACGATTGCCGTTGTTGTGGCGAGTAAACCTGGGGCGTATGCCTTAGAGCGGGCCGCAAAAGCCGGCGTGGAAGGGGTTTGTGTTGAGCGTAAAGCCTATGAAACACGTGAGGCGTTTGAGGCGGCTTTGCAAAAGGTTTTAGAGGAGAGACAGATTGATGTTTTGGTTCTGGCAGGATTTATGCTGGTGCTGAGCGACCAGTTCATCAAGCTGTATCCCGACCGGATTATCAATGTGCATCCGGCCCTGATTCCGTCTTTTTGCGGGGACGGCTTTTATGGTCTTCGGGTTCATGAACGGGCCCTTGAATACGGCGTTAAGGTTACGGGGGCCACGGTGCATTTTGTGAATGAAATTACCGACGGTGGTGCCATCATTATGCAAAAAGCGGTGGCCATTCCTGAGGGCATCAGTCCGGAGGATTTGCAGCAGCTGGTTATGAAAGAGGCAGAGCATGTTATGCTGCCTCAGGCAGCGGAGCTTTTGTGCGCAGGGCGGCTGAGTCGCAAGGGACGTCTTGTGACCATAGACAATAAATAAGAAACAAGAGAGGACGATTGACATGGCAAAAAGAGCATTACTCAGCGTATCTGATAAAACAGGCATTGTGGAGTTTGCAAAGGGCCTGATTGAATTGGGCTTTGAAGTTGTATCAACAGGTGGCACAAAGAGAGCCCTGACAGAGGCGGGCCTCGCTGTTACCGGTGTTTCCGAGATTACAGGCTTTCCTGAATGTCTGGACGGTCGCGTGAAAACCCTGCATCCGAAAATTCATGCAGGTATTTTAGCCATGCGGTCAAATCCCGAGCATATGAACCAGTTAGAGGAATTGGGGGTTGATACCATTGATGTGGTGGCGATCAATTTATATCCCTTTAAGCAGACCATTCAAAAAGAGGGTGTTACCTTAGAGGAAGCAGTGGAGAATATTGATATCGGCGGACCGACCATGATTCGTGCAGCAGCGAAAAACTATCAGGATGTTGCTGTTGTGGTTGACCCTGCGGATTATGAAACTGTTTTGGCTGAATACCGCGCACAAGGCACAGTCAGCCGTGATACGAAATTCTATCTGGCTTATAAGGTGTTTGAACATACAGCAGCGTATGACACCTTAATTTCTACATACTTGCGCAAAACGATTGGCAAGGAGCTGTTCCCCCAAAATCTGTCCCTGACCTATGAGAAGGTGCAGGAAATGCGTTACGGCGAAAATCCCCATCAGCAGGCTGTTTTCTATAAGGAAGTCGGTCCCTGCACAGGAACACTTTCTGCGGCACGTCAGCTCCACGGAAAAGAGCTTTCCTACAACAACATTAACGATGCCAACGGCGCACTTGATTTGGTTAAGGAGTTTACCGAGCCCACGGTTGTAGCCTCCAAGCACGCAAACCCTTGCGGTGTTGGTACCGGTGCTACGATTTTTGAGGCCTATCAAAAGGCTTACGAGGGCGACCCGGTTTCCATCTTTGGCGGTATTATTGCGGCTAACCGTGAAATTGATGCGGCTACGGCAGAAGAGATGAGCAAGATTTTCTTAGAGATTATCGTTGCACCGTCTTTCTCAGCTGAGGCTATGGAAATTCTGACAAGGAAGCAGAACATTCGTCTTTTGGAGCTGCCGTCCTTAGCAGAGAAGATTGATAAAAACGATTTCGATATGAAAAAGGTTATGGGCGGCCTTTTGGTACAGCAGCGTGATACCGAACTCTATGACGAGGAAAACTGGCAGGTTGTGACCAAGGTTCAGCCCACGGAGGAGCAAATTAAGGACCTGAAATTTGCCTGGAAAGTTGTTAAGCACACAAAATCCAATGCCATTGCCGTGGCAAAGGATAACATGTCCTTAGGTGTTGGCCCCGGCCAGACAAATCGTGTTATGGCGGCTAAAATTGCGCTTGACTATGCAGGCGAAAAAGCAGTAGGCGCAAGCCTTGCATCCGATGCTTTCTTCCCCTTCCCCGATACGGTTGAAGCGGCAGCAAAGGCCGGTATTAAGGCCATCATTCAGCCGGGCGGCTCTAAAAAAGACCAGGAATCCATTGATGCTTGTGACAAGTACGGCATCGCTATGGTCTTTGTTGGCATGCGTCACTTTAAGCACTAGAAAGGATTGGAGCACATCATGAAGGTATTAGTCGTTGGCGGTGGTGGCCGCGAACATACAATTATATGGAAACTGGCGCAAAGCCCGATGAAGCCGGAGCTTTTTGCAGCGCCGGGCAATGCAGGGATTGCAAAGCTTGCCACCTGTGTTGACATTAAGGCAACCGATGTTGCGGGCGTTGTTCAGTTTGCCAAGGAAAATCAGATTGATTTAACGGTTGTGGCTCCGGATGACCCCTTGATGCTGGGTATGGTTGACAGTCTGGAACAGGCGGGATTGAAAGCCTTTGGGCCCAGACAAAATGCCGCCATTATTGAGGGCAGCAAGGTTTTTTCTAAGGATTTAATGAAAAAATACGGCATTCCCACAGCGGCCTACGAGGTTTTTGATGACAGCGAGAAAGCCATCTCCTATTTACAGACGGTTTCCTATCCCACCGTTGTCAAGGCAGAGGGACTGGCTCTGGGTAAAGGTGTTATTATTGCACAGAACTTTGAGGAAGCCAAGGCGGCCGTTGAAGACATTATGTGCGATAAGGTGTTTGGCGATGCGGGCAGCCGTGTTGTTATTGAAGAATTTTTGACAGGACATGAGGTATCTGTCTTAGCGTTTACAGACGGAAAGACCTTGTATCCTATGGTTAGCGCGCAGGACCACAAGCGTGCTTATGATAACGATGAGGGCCCCAACACGGGCGGTATGGGAACCTTTTCTCCCAGCCGGTTATACACAAAAGCCATTCACGAAGAATGCATGTCCAAGATTTTTATGCCCACGATGGCGGCTATGAACAAAGAGGGTCGCACGTTTAAGGGGGTTTTATATTTCGGCCTGATTATGACGGAAAACGGCGTTAAGGTGATTGAATATAACGCACGTTTCGGAGACCCGGAAACGCAGGTGGTTCTGCCCCGATTGAAAACAGACCTGTTAGAGATTTTCCTGGCGGTTGCAGAAGAACGCCTGGCGGACATCGACGTTGTTTGGGATGATGGCGCGGCTGTTTGCGTTGTGCTCGCTTCCGGTGGATATCCCAAGCAATATGCAAAGGGACTGCCGATTCATGGCATTGAGGATGCAGAATCTGACCCTGCGATTACGGTTTTCCATGCAGGAACAGCGATGAAAGATGGCGTTTATGTTACCGCGGGCGGACGCGTTTTGGGTGTGACGGCCGTGGGCGATGATTTGGAAGCAGCCATTAAAAAGGCCTATGAGGGTGCTGCCAAGGTTTGCTTTGACAAGGTTCATTATCGCAAAGATATTGGTCGTAAATAAAAAAAGAAAGCGACGCGAGGGAAGCTTTGCGTCGCTTATGTTTTGAAATCTAAGAAAGAGGAGTGAGGCGGTGTGAACTATCAGGACAATATAGCGGCGATGGTTGCGCCGCTTTGTTTATGGTATCAGAAGAATCAACGGATTTTGCCCTGGCGTGAAAATCGAGACCCGTATCGGGTTTGGGTTTCGGAGATTATGCTGCAACAGACACGCGTGGAGGCAGCCTTGCCGTATTATCAGCGATTTTTGGAAGCCCTGCCTACGGTTTACGATTTGGCGAAAGCACCCGAAGAAAGGCTTTTGAAGCTATGGGAGGGTTTAGGTTATTACAGTCGTGTGCGCAACATGCAAAAGGCGGCGCAAATCGTTGTGGAGCAATACGGGGGTCAGTTTCCCAAAGACGCGGCTGCATTAGAAAAACTGCCGGGGATTGGCGACTATACCGCAGGTGCTATTGCTTCCATCGCCTTTGGCTTGCCTGTGCCGGCTGTTGACGGCAATGTTCTTCGCGTCATTGCAAGACTTTGTAACGATGATGCAGACATTATGCTTAGCGGAACGAAAAAGCGGGTCAAAGAGGCGCTTTCTGCGGTATACCGTCTTGCAGAAGCAGATGCAGGGGATTTAACGCAGGCCATTATGGAACTGGGGGCGCTGGTTTGCGTTCCGGGTGTGCCGCGGTGTGAGGCTTGTCCCTTGCAAAGGCTTTGTCAGGCAAAAGCGATGGGAACAGAGAAGACATTGCCCATTCGCATTGTGAGCAAGGAGAAGAAAACCGTCAAACGGACGGTGTTTTTGCTTTGCTGCGGCGATAAGGTTGCTTTGGTTAAGAGGCCTGCCAAAGGGATTCTGGCAGGTATGTGGGAATTTCCCGCTGCTGAGGGGCATCTATCCCGTAAACAGGCGGAGGCGGTTTTGCGTGCACAAGGCATAGAGGGGCGTTTGCAGAGCTTTGTTGAAAGCCGACATGTGTTTACGCACCTGATTTGGGAGATGAAAAGTTATCTGATTTTTGCAAGCGAAAAAAATGATGCTTTCTCCTGGTTCAGTCTTCAAGAGCTTGGGGGAGAGATTGCTCTGCCCTCGGCGATGAAGCCGTTTTTCAGGGCGCTTACAGAAAATCAAAAATAAAAAACCTGCACAGCTGTTGTGCAGGTTTTTTGTCATAAAGTGATTTGTATGTCGGCTTTTTTTCGGATATCATAACGTTCAAAATAGGCGTTTTCCAGGGGAATCCATGTGGTTTGAAAACGCTCCCATTTGTCAGGGTTTCGCTTTTGAATTCTTTGCAGCTGCACCGTTTTGTCAACATCCACAAAAATCCGCAAGGCATAGTAAGCGGTTAGGGCGGGGTGGTGCGCATAGGAACCCTCAACAATTACAACGGGTGCTTTTTCGATTGTGATGAGCTCGCCCATGGTTTGCGTTTGGCACAGGTAGGGTCGAAATGCGCAGCGTCCGGTTTGACAAAGTGGCTGCAAAACCTCTTGCAAAAACCGTTCGTGGTCTATGTTTCCGCCGGGGGTGCTCAGCCTTTTTTCGGTTCGCATTGACGGCGGCAGGAAAAAATCATCCATGTGAATCACGGGGCAGGACAGCTCTTTACTGAGTTTTTCGGAAAGAGTCGTTTTGCCGCTGCCGCAGGGGCCGTCAATGGCGATGATGCAGGGTTTTTTCTGAACCCCGTGTGTTCTAATCGTTTGCAGAATGTTTTCTATCATGTTTTTTTAGTAAAGGCACAAGCTTTGCTTTATGCAAGGCGACCATGATGGCAGGGATGATGAGTAACTGCAAAAGGATGCCGGGGATGGCATTAAGCAGCGCACCGCCGATAAAGGCGCCAAATGTAAAGGCATTATTTTCAATTCGCAGCAGAATCATCTGCACAACGCCCCAGACAATGCGGCCGGAGGCCATAGATATAAGCAAGGCTTTTAAGATGGATTTAGTACATTTCCAGGGAGAACGGGCATACAAAAGACCAACAACCAGACCATAGGTTGCCAGCTCAAAGGCCATGGCAACAGCCGTGGGATACAGCTTTGGCATGCCAAAGAGAACAAAGCGAAGCAGGGGCATGATAAACCCTACCAAAAGACCATACTTCCAGCCGCAGATTAAACCGCAGAGCATAACAGGAAAATGCATGGGAAGCAGCATGTTCCCGATTTTTTGCAACTGGCCGGTCAGGAAGGGTAAAACCAAACCAAGGGCCAGGAACATGGCGGCAAGCGACAGTGTTTTCAGCTTTTTGTTCTTCATGGATTGCCTCCGTTTTGACTGGAACTTATTTTCGTCTGGAACTGTTTTTCATACTGTCCATATAATTTAAGGACATGCCGGTACCCTTGGCAACGCAAAGGACAGCATCGTCTGCGATGTTAACATCCAAACCGGTTTTGGAGGAGAGCAATTGATCCAATCCATAAATCAAACTGCCGCCACCGGTTAACAGGATGCCGCCTGTGCTGATGTCACCCACCAGTTCGGGTGGTGTTTTTTCTAAGGTTGCATGAACCGCTTCCACAATCTGAGAAGCACATTCTTCCAGCGCCTCCAACATTTCCTCAGACGTGATGGTGATGACCTTAGGAAGGCCGCTGACCAGGCAACGACCCTTAACCTCCATGGAGAGGGTCATGGGACGGGGATATACACAGCCAATCTCAATTTTAAGTTCTTCGGCGGTTCTGTCGCCAATCATCATGTTATGCTTTTTGCGGATGTAGCGTACAATCGCTTCGTCAAATTTGTCGCCGGCTACCTTGATGGAATTGCTGACAACAATTTCGCCCAGGGAGATAACAGCAACGTCTGCTGTGCCGCCGCCGATATCAACAATCATGTGACCATAGGGCTTGCTGATGTCAATCCCTGCACCGATAGCAGCCGCTAAGGGCTCTTCAATGATATAGGTTTTGCCCGCGCCGGCCTGCAAAGCAGCATCTGTGACAGCGCGCTCTTCAACCTCGGTTGCCTGACTGGGAATGCAAATCATGACACGGGGCTTAAAGAATCTGTTCTTGCACACCTTACGCAGGAAATAACGAATCATTTTTTCCGTTGTGTCATAATCGGAAATAACGCCGTCACGCAAGGGACGAATGGCAACAATGTTGCCCGGGGTACGCCCTATCATATTCTGGGCTTCTTTTCCGACCTTTAACACCTTGCCTGTGTTTGTGTCAATCGCTACAACGCTGGGCTCTTTTAAGACAACACCCTTATTTTTGATATACACTAAGATGGTTGCAGTTCCTAAATCGATACCGATATCCTGGCCGAACTTAAACATGTTTTCTTCCTCCTGCTGTAATAAACTGTATTGTAATGGCGTTATTTTTGCTGTTTACTCATATTATATATAAAATTTCCAAAATTTTCAATCTTTTTATACAGAATTTTTGTTTTTACGACCGGCGGGGCAAACGCTGACGCAGATTCCACAGACAACGCCGCGGCCGATTTTCTGATAGGCCTGCTTCATGTGGGCGCTGCAAGCGGCACGGTCGATGACAGCATCTTTTGCCTCGGCATAGCTTTTGCCGGAAAGCGCCATGGCAGGGCAGGCCAAAACGCAAGCCTGACAATGCTCGCAGGGATTTTCCTCTGACGGAGGCAAAAAGCCCGACGAAAGGTCAGCATTCGTTAAAATGGTTGCCAGGCGAACCCGGGGACCAAACACGTCTGATAGAAACAAAGCGCTGCGACCGATGGTGCCGAGGCCGGCACGGACGGCAGCCGCTTTATGAGAAAAGAGGCTCGAAAAGCCGTTGATGCTTTGGGAGGCCGGTACGCACACATAGCGATAGCCCTGCTGTTGCAGGAAAAGGCCCACCGACAGGCTGACGCGGTCAAGGCATGCGTTGACTGTTCGGTAATGGCTGAAATAGGTGTGGGTTGGTCCGTCTGCGATGCTGTCAATAACGGCATCCGATAAAGGCAGGACCAGGCTGATGGCAGACGTAAGGTCTTGATATTCAGGAGGCGGCGTCACTTGTGAAAAGCCAACCTCACAGATGCCCTCGCGGGCCAATAGTTCCTTTAACTTATGAATCAAGTTGTCCAAAATGAATCAATTCCTCTGCTTGTTTTAGCGTTGTTTCAGTTATAGCGTCGCCGCTGATGATGCGGGACAGTTCTTTTACGCGGTCTTCCTGATTAAGAGGAAAGACATTGGTTTTGGTGCGGCCGTCGGCGGAAGCCTTGTCAATCAGGAAATGTGTATCCGCCATGGCAGCAATTTGCGCCAGATGCGTTACACAAAGCACCTGTTTATTTTGGGAAAGTGTGCGGAGTTTGCGACCGATTTTTTGTGCTGTGCTGCCGCTGACGCCGGTATCAATTTCATCAAAAATTAAGGTGGGGATGCTGTCACCATCGGTTAAAACAGATTTAATAGCGAGCATCATGCGGGACAGCTCGCCGCCGGACACGATTTTTGTCAGGGGCAGATAGGCTTCGCCGGCATTGGTTTTCATTTCAAAGTGAATTTGCTCTGCACCGAAGCGGGAGAGGGCTTCCGGCGTTACTACAATGCGGAAATCAGCATCGGGCATGTTAAGAAAATGAAGATTCTCATTAATTGCTGATTCAATTTCGGGAATGCTTTTTTGGCGCAATTCAGAAAGGATTTCTGCCTTCTTTTGCGCTTTTTCCTCTGCCTCTTTGAGCAGAGCACTCATTTGTTCTTTCTGTGTTTCTGCGTTTTGCAGGAGAGAAAGTTCGGCTTCGGCGGCATCGGCATGGGCCAAGATAGCGCTGATGCTGTCGCCGTATTTGCGTTTTAAGTGGTAGAGAACGTCAAGGCGCGCCTCAACATCATCAACAGAAGCATCGTCTTCGCTCATGCGGTCAAAATAGTTTCTGAGGGAACGGGAGACGGTTTCCGTTTCTTCCATGACGGCAAAAAGGGTGTCACAAAGAGGTGCCAGGCTTTCATCTAAATCCGCCGCACTTTCTAAGGCGCGGGAGGCGATGGATAAGGCCTGCCTTGCATCGGCTTGTTCGTTTCCGTCGCAAAGCGCAGCGAGAGCACGGCCGATGTTTTCCTGTAAATGCATTTTATGATGCAGGATGTCACGACGCTTTTTAAGGTCTTCTTCCTCGCCGTCTTGCAGAGCTGCGGCTCTGATTTCATTCACTTCATATTGCAGCATATCAATTTTCCGCAGGCGTTCTGCTTCGTCCATTTGCAAAGAGTCTGCCTTGCGTTGCAAGGTTTGCCATGCGTGGTAAGCATCCTGATAGGCGGCGAGGGCAGACATTCCCGCTTCTTTTAAGAAGCCGTCTAAAAAATGGATGTGTTCTGACGGGTCAAGGAGCGCCTGACTGTCATGCTGGCCGTGAATGTTGACCAAAAGGCAGGCTAAGTCTTTCAGCTCAGAAAGGCTTGCCACGCGGCCGCCGATGCGGCAGAGGTTTTTACCGTCACGCAGCAGGCTGCGGCTGATGATGAGAGAACCATCTTCCTCTGTTTCAATGCCTTTTTCGGATAACTGCTGTTGCAGGGCGCTATCCTCGATATAAAACAAGCCGGTCACCTCAGCACGGTCTGCGCCGTGGCGAATGAGGTCGCGATTGGCACGGTCCCCAAGCAACAGGTTGATGGAATGGATTAAAATGGATTTACCGGCACCGGTTTCACCGGTCAGCACGTTAAATCCATTGGTAAATTCTATTGTAACATCGTCAAGCAAGGCGATGTTTCGGATGTGTAAGGAAAAGAGCATAACTGTGCCTCCTTAATAGAGCCTCGGGGACAATCAGAGCAGGGATTTGATGCGGCCTGTCAACTGCATGGCTGCGGCTTCGTCGCGGGTTGCGCAGAAAATGGTGTCGTCCCCTGCCAAGGTGCCCACGATTTCACGCATGGAAAGACTATCGAGCACGGCGGCGGCAGCTTGTGCCATGCCGGCATGGGTTTTGATGACGACAATGTTCTGGGCAAAATTAACGCTATACACAGAACGGGATAAAATCATAAGCTGGCGGTTGGGCGTGTCAGTACCGGCTTTGGGTTGTGCATATTTATACACTCCACCGTCGCCGGGAATCTTTGTTAATTTCAGCTCTTTAATGTCACGAGAAACGGTTGCCTGGGTTACCTGAAAACCACTTTCACGCAAGCGATTCGCCAGTTCCTCCTGGGTAATAATTTCCTTATGTGTAATTAAATCTAAAATGGCTGCATGACGTTTTTGCTTCATGATTTACTTTCCTTTCCCAACAACTTATGTTGCAATACACTGTAAAAACGGTGGTTGTTCAGCTTGATTAAGTGAGCGGTGTGAGCCGAACGGTGTAGCGTCAGGCTGTCGCCCTTAGCTAAGATTTCATTCTCGGTTCCGTCGCTGCTGACAACGGCCAAGCGGGCATTCTGACTGTTAACGGTCATTTTAATTTCCACGCTGTCCGGCGCAACAATAGTTTTTGCATAGAGGCTATGCGGACAGATGGGGGTTATGACAAAGCTGTGAACAGCCGGGTCTAAAATGGGACCGCCGGCAGACATGGCATAGGCAGTGGAGCCCGTTGGGGTTGCCACAATCAGGCCGTCAGCTTTATAATCATCCACCAGTTCGTCGTTTATATACAGGTTCAAATCAATCAGGCGACTGCTGCCGCTACGGCTGACAACAATGTCGTTTAACGCCTCAAAATGGGCTGTTTCGCCACTTTGTTTTTCTAAAACGGCGCTGAGCATTATACGATTTTCGATGCTATATTTCCCCGCAAAGAGTTGGGACAGGCTTTCTTCAATTTCGTGCTTTTCTACCTCGGCTAAAAACCCTAAATGACCAAGATTGATGCCCAAAACAGGCACGCCGCATGGCGCAGCCTCACGGGCAACGGACAAAAGCGTTCCGTCACCGCCTAAAACGATGACAAGGTCTATGCCCTCATAAGGCGCGTGGGGACTTTGTGCTTTGGCAAGGTCAGAAAAAAGCGCAGCGTGTTCTGCTCTTACAAAAGCATTGCGGCCACCTAAGCAAGCAAAGACCTGTTTTGTATAGATTAAATCAGGGTCACGGTCGAGGTTGGGTACGACCAGGACGTTTTTCATTGTTATCATCCTAACAAAATGTATTTTTATACAGTTTGAGTATATCATATTAATATGTTTATTGTCAATGAAAAAAGCGGACAAAGAAGCGGGGAGAGATTTGGCGAAAATTTTGAAAAAACAAAATAATTTTGAAAAAATGCTTTACAAACGTTCTTTTTTGTGTTATACTATCTTAGTATTCTGCAAGATGCTGTCTTAGCTCAGAAGGTAGAGCACTTCCTTGGTAAGGAAGAGGTCGGCAGTTCGACTCTGCTAGACAGCTCCAAGTAGCAACGAAAAACGTTGTTGCAAAAAGCCCACTCTTTGAGTGGGCTTTTGTCTATTCTGCCCCCCCTTTCAAAAGGATGCGGGGCGCAAAGATGGGAGTGATACCGTGAAAGAGCTGATGAACTTGTTTTTCTCTTTTGTTAAAATCGGTGCTTTTACTTTTGGTGGCGGGTATGCCATGTTACCCATGTTTCAAAAGGAGCTCGTGGAGAAGCACGGATGGACCACAGAGGAAGAACTGTTGGATTACTATGCCATAGCCCAATGTACACCCGGTGTTATCGCAGTGAACACAGCAACCTTAGTCGGCTATAAGCAAAAGGGATTTGTAGGTGGTCTCGTTGCCACGCTGGGTGTTGTGTTTCCCTCTTTTGTCATCATCAGTCTGATTGCGGCAATTTTGAATAATTTTGCAGATTTGCCTGTGGTTAAATTTGCGTTTATTGGTATTCGTGCCTGCGTTTGTGCGTTAATTTTAGATTCCGTTATTAAGCTTGGGAAGAAGGCAATTGCAGATGGACCTGCCCTGGGGATTGCCCTGGTGGTCTTCCTTCTGGCAGTTCTGTTTGATGTGTCGCCGATTATTTTGGTGGTTGCTGCAGGGCTTGTGGGACTTTTGGTGCAGGGGAGGAAGTTTACGAAATGATTTTTTTGAAGCTGTTCTATGAGTTCTTTAAGACGGGGATGTTTGCCGTTGGTGGCGGACTGGCGACACTGCCTTTTTTGAAAAATATGGCAGGGGTTCATCCTGACTGGTTTACCGAAAGCATGCTGCTGGATATGATTGCGGTTTCAGAGTCGACGCCGGGACCTATCGGCGTTAACATGGCAACCTATGCAGGGTTTCAGGCGGCCGGTGTTTTGGGCAGTATCGCTGCCACGTTGGGGCTTGTTGCACCGGCCTTTATCAGCATGCTTTTAATTGTTAAAATTTTGGATACTTTTAAGGAAAACAGGTATTTACAGGCTGTTTTTTACGGTCTGCGTCCTGCGGTTACGGGGCTCATTGCGGCTGCGGGCGTGACGGTCGCTGCCGGTTCTCTTCTGGTGCTGCCATACAGCGGGGATGTGTTGTCCTTGTTTAACTTACCTGCGGTCGGGATTTTTGTGGTTGTGTTCTGTCTCATCAGGCGGTTCAAAATTCACCCTGTATGGTATTTGTTGTTATCGGCAGGCGTTGGTGTTTTATTTGGATATTTGCCTCTTTGATGGCAGAAAAATGTAAAAAAACATTGACCTTGCGCCACAGATGCGATATAATATTAAATTAATAACCTTTGGTTTATGGAAGATTAGGTTTTTTTGCATGTCGTGTTTATGCAAAAAATAGGAGGTACATCATGATAAAAATAGCAATTTTAGGATTCGGTGTTGTTGGCTCTGGTGTGTACGAAATTATTCGTAAAAATGAAAAGAATATTACGAAGAAAACCGGCGGTCAGCAAGTTGACATTAAATATATTTTAGATCTGCGGGATTTTCCTGACCACGAAGAGCAGGGACTGTTTACAAAGTCCTATGATGATATTCTGCATGACCCCGAGGTTTCTATTGTTGTTGAGGTTATGGGTGGTCTGACACCGGCCTACGAATATTCCAAGGCGGCTCTGGCAGCGGGGAAAAACGTGATTACCTCTAACAAAGAGCTTGTGGCTGAACACGGAACTGAGTTGATGGCTCTGGCAAAAGAACAGAATGTGAACTATCTGTTTGAGGCTTCCGTTGGTGGCGGCATTCCCATTATCAGACCCTTAAACCAATGTTTAGCTGCCAATGAAATTGAAGAAATTTATGGTATCTTAAACGGTACAACCAACTATATTTTAACAAAGATGGTAACGGAGGGTGCTGATTTTGCAGGAGCACTTTCTGAGGCGCAGCGCTTAGGATATGCTGAGCGCAATCCGGAAGCGGACGTGGAGGGCTACGATGCCTGCCGCAAAATTGCAATTTTAGCGTCACTGGCAACCGGAAAATACGTGAACTGGCGTTTTGTTCCCACAGAAGGCATTACCAAGATTACCAGAAGCGATGTGGCTTTTGCAGAAAAGTTTGATGCTGTTATTAAGCTGATTGGCTTTGCTAAAATTGCCGAAGATGGTATGGTGAATATCCGTGTTTGCCCCATGGTGATTTCGAAAACACATCAGCTTTCGGATGTGAACGATGTATTTAACGCCATTTTAGTTAAAGGCGACTCCATTGGTGATGTTATGTTCTACGGTCGCGGTGCAGGCAAGCTGCCCACAGCCAGCGCTGTTGTTGCGGATATTATTGATGCTGCGAAGCATATACATATTAACAAATTTATCACATGGAAAAAGAGCGAAAAAGACATTATGGCAGACCCGGGTGCAGCTGTTATGCGTTTCTTCGTTCGTGCTGACAGTGAAGCAGTTATCAAGGATTTTGCCGGAGCCGAGGATTTGGGACATGAGGGCGGCGAATGGTTCTTTGTGACAGACGAAATGAAGGAAGCTGATTTTGTTGCAGCCTTAGACGGTCGTGGTTCTTTCATTCGTGTTCTTAGCTAAATAAAAATAGCCCCCTTTGGATGATTCCAAAGGGGGATTTTTTTGGGAACAAAAAAGCTTCTGCCTTTTGCAGAAGCTTTTTTCATTTAATTAAAACTTTGTTTCTCTCATCCAGGTAGGAATGTTAATGTCTGCCTTGTCGGGAGAAATGGGATCATCTGTCTTCGGGTAAGCCGCAGGAGCAGCCTGACCGCCTGCTGCAAAAGCAGGAGCCGTGAAGAAATTGCCGGCCTTGGACTGAATGCCCTCGAAACCTGTTGCGATAACGGTGATGATAATCTCATCCTGCAAGGATTCATCCAATGCAGCACCAAAGATGATGTTTGCATTAGGATCAGCAGCCTCGGTAACGAGTTCAGCAGCACTGTTGATTTCGAACAGACCTAAGTCGTTGCCACCAGTGATGTTGATTAAGATACCTCTTGCACCGTCGATAGAGGTTTCTAAAAGCGGACTCTGGATAGCAGCCTTAACAGCATCCTCAGCACGTTTTTCGCCGGAAGCACGACCAACGCCCATGTGAGCAACGCCGGTGTTCTTCATGATTTTAACAACATCAGCAAAGTCTAAGTTTATGTACCCCGGGCCGGAGATTAAGTCGGAGATACCCTGTACACCCTGACGGAGTACATCGTCTGCCATCTTAAAAGCGTCCACTAAGGTTGTGTGCTGATTGGAAATCTGCAATAATCTGTCATTGGGAATGGTAACCAGAGCGTCAACAGCATTTTTCAGCTCTAAGATACCTTCTTCGGCACGGTTCATTCTCTGGCGGCCTTCAAAAGCAAAGGGCTTGGTAACAATACCAACAGTTAAGATACCCATTTCCTTTGCGATGGAAGCGACCATAGGAGCAGCACCTGTACCTGTACCGCCACCCATACCGGCAGTTACGAATACCATGTCGCTGCCTGCGATAGCCTGAGCAACTTCCTCACGGCTTTCTTCAGCGGCTTTCTGGCCAACTTCGGGGTCGGCACCTGCGCCTAAACCCTTTGTCAGTTTCTCGCCAATTTGAATTTTTACCGGAGCCTGAGACATCATCAGGGCACGCTTATCGGTGTTCACAGCAATAAAATCTACATTTTTCAGACCATAATCAATCATTCTGTTTACGGCGTTGTTACCGCCGCCACCGACACCGATGACTTTAATCTGTTCTACACGGGTGTTGCCCAAAGCGTTGTTGTCAAACTCAATCACTTTGTATTCCTCCTCTTTGGTACGAAATGCACAGCACTTCGATATACATACTTATTTTTTGGATGAAAACAGTCCGAACAAGATGCAAATTTTACGTTCTAAAATTAGTTTTACATCATGACTATTATGTTCCAAATAACATTATAACATATTACAGTATGATTACACAAGTATAAATTTTCAATTACACAACTTTTTTTTAATTTTTGTGCTAAATTGTGATAAAAAGTGCCGTCGCATTGTGGAAAAGTTTGAAAAAAGTCGGGTTCCGAACACGATTAGGGCCACTAAATATAAATCAACATCCAATTTTTTGCCGATGAACGTTAATACAATGGCCAAAAAGGTGTTACTTAAAAAGCCGGTTATGAAAACATTTAAGTCAAAGCTTTTGCGGGTGACGGATGCAATGGCACCAAAAACAGAATCGAGAATTGCCAAAATCACAATGGCTACATAAGGAGAGTAGTCCAAAGGGATGTGATAGGGGAAGATGAGACCTGCCAGGATGCCAATGAGCGCAAAAATGGCAATAATCATTGCTTCGCCCCCTTTACAGTTTCAATAGCGGTTGCGCTGGAAAAATTGACGGTGCCGTTATATTTGGGAATCGTCAGCTTTTTATGCTTGGTTATGGAAATGGAAAATCCCCAAACCTTCATGTTATCGATAACACCGCCGTTTAAGTTCATGGCGGCTTCTAACTGATTGGATTTGCCGATGGCCTTGATGACATACGGCGGCGCCATTTTGGTATCGTTAACCAAAATGGTGGGACCGACACAACGGACGGCGCTGGTACTGATGATGCGGCTGTCGTTGACGGAAATGGCCTCGGCGCCTGCGGCGCAAAGCTCGTTAATAATGCGGCGGATATCCTCATCATGAATCAAGGTATCCGAAGCGGAAAGGCCCGGGGAGCGGTTTCCAATGTCACTTAACTGGATGCTGATGCCGGGGCCTTCTACATCCACAAAGCCCGCCATCAGTTCAGCGCGGCGCAGCTGTTCGGAAAGAAATTTAGAATAATCCGTTTCCTGCTCAGCATCTGTTCTGTACTGTGCGATATCATTTGTCAGGGCATCCAGTTGCTTTTGCAGGTCTTCATTTTGTTCGCGTTCCTTCTTTAATTCGCCAAGCAGCTCGTCAACACGAAGATTTTGTTTGGACCTTTGTTCGTTGTTGACGGTGACGCTTTTGAACTGAATTGTGATGAGGAAAGCAAGAATTAAAATGACTATGCCCACACTCAGTTGCACTTTGTTATTTTTCATCATGGCGTTACACCTTTTTTCAGACCGCAGCGTCAGCAGAGGTATCTGCTGTTTGGGTCGACTTGGTTTTTTCTTCTGTGTTCGTTTTCGTCTCTGCATCAGCACTCTCTGCTTCTTTTGCTTCCGTTACGGGTGTTTTGGTTTCGTCCTCGCCTTCGGTGCTCGGCACCTCTTCCTCTTTCGGCTCTTCGGGCAGGGTGCCGTACACGGCACGGGAGGGTGTTGTTAAATCCACATAGCAGCCCTCCACCCGATTGACACGGGGCAGAATGCTTTTGAGCATAGAGGCCTTATATTCCATGTCGTCGGTGGTGCCCAGGATGATTTTAAGACCGTCCGTAAGATACAGGTGGCAATCGCTCAGATTGTCAAAATGGCAGGAACGGACCTCACTCAAAAGCTCAGCATCTTGCAGAATACGAAGTGTTTCTATTATTATATCAAACTTTTCTGTATCTTGTACAGTTAAATTTTTGTTAACTTTAACGTCCTTTAATTCGACGCCTGTGATATAGAGAAGGTCAAGGCCGTCGTTTGTGGTTTGCATGGACATAACCTTACCGTTTTCGTTTGTTAATACATAAGCGCTTTTATAAGGGAAATACATGGTTGGATAGGTTTCCGTAATGGTTAAGCGGATTTTGGGTGGCAGCAGACGCTGCATGCGTACCGCTTCAATTTCCGGCAGCTGCATAATGGCGCGGCGGACCCTTGAACCGCTGATTCTGAACATGTTAGTACCCTCGGGGATGGCTGCAAGCTGCACAATTTTCTCCGTGGGAATCTGGTCGTTTCCGACGACTTCCACGGACCTGATGTTAAACCATGGTGTGAACAACAGGACAGCCAGAATCATCAGGAGTAACAATGTAAAAAGCATAAGCCGACGGCGCAGGATGGCGCGTCTGCGTTTTCTCTTTTGTTTTGTGGGACTTGCCATGAAAAACAACCCTTTCTACTTTCGTTCTATGTTTGCGCCAAGGTGACGGAGATTGGTCACTAAGCTGTCATATCCTCTGTCAATATATTGCACATTATTAATTTCACTTATGCCGTCAGCTGCCAAAGCAGCAATGACTAAGGCAGCGCCGCCGCGCAGGTCGGGTGCTGAAACCGTTCGGCCGTGCAACGTGCTCACGCCGTGGATTTCGGCATGGTTATCCTGGACAGAAATAGAGGCACCCATGGTGTTTAGGACCTCGGCGGACTTAAAGCGACTTTCAAAAATGGTTTCGTGGACATGGCTTGTGCCTTCGGCACAGGCAAGAAGCGCCACAAACAGCGATTGTGCATCGGTGGGAAAGCCCGGATAGGGGGCTGTGGTTATGGTGTCCGGTGCTTGCAATTTGGGAGGCGCAACAAGCGTTACGGTTGAGGAAGTAGCCTCTATAAAACAGCCGCATTGTGCTAAAATGGACAGGCCTGTTTCCAAATGCTCCGGCACCACGTTGGTCAGCGTTATACTGCCGCCGGTTGCAGCGGCGCAACAAAGATAGGTCATAGCGGCGATGCGGTCAGGCATGATGCTGTAATCCGCAGCATGCAGACGGGGAACGCCGGTGATGATAATGCGTGATGTGCCCGCACCGGTGATGGAGGCGCCCATGGCATTTAAGAACGCCACTAAATCAATAATTTCAGGTTCTTTTGCGGCGTTTTCAATGACGGTTACGCCGGGGATTAAGCAAGAGGCAAGCAGAATGTTTTCCGTTGCGCCAACACTGGGAAAACTGAGGGGCAGGGTGGTGCTTTTCAAGCGTTTGGCGTTCACGTGCAAATAGCCATTCTTTTCTTTGATTTTACACCCTAAGCTCTCTAAGGCATTGCTATGTAAATCGATGGGGCGGGGACCGAGTTCGCATCCGCCCGGCATGGAGATTTTGGCTTTGTGAGTTCGTGCGGCGATGGCGCCCATGAAAATGATGGAGGAGCGCAATTGCTGCATAAGGGAGGCGGGAATATGATGCCGCAAACGATGACGAGCATCTACCGTTATGGTGTGCCCCTGACGTGTGACACGGGCACCTAATTTTCTCAAAATTTCAATGGTTACTGTGACATCTTTAAGGTTAGGGCAGTTATGAATTACATTCACACCGTCACTACATAGAACTGTTGCAGCCAGTATGGGCAGAACAGCGTTCTTGGCACCGTGAACGGAGATGCTGCCACAAAGAGCCTTGCCGCCTTCAATTACTAACCTGCTCATATCCTTACACCTCCTGATATTGTAGGCAAAGAGAAGCTTCGCCGTATCGAAATACGATTACAATATCATCCTATGCAAGGGGCATTATTTTGCTACAAAAGACAGGTCATTTGATGAGAGAAACTGCCACCTGAGAGATGCGGCCGGCACCATCTGTTATGCCGATAGCTTTTGCTTTTTCGCTCATTTGTGTGGCTGTTTCGGGAGAGCCTAAAATGGTGCTCAGAGCCTGTTTCAGGCGCTGCGCGTTAAGGTCGCATTCGCGGATGAGAAGTGCAGCCCCGGCATCTTCCATGCTTTTTGCGTTATAGGTCTGATGGTCGTGAGCCACGTTGGGCGAGGGGATTAATATGGCAGGCTTGCCCAGGGCACAAAGCTCGCTGACGGTTAAAGCGCCGGAGCGACCGATGACCACATCGGCAGCAGCCATGACTACATCCATCTGCTTAATATAAGGAAGAAGCCGGATGGCCGTATCATTCTTTCTGATTTGCTCAGAGACGGTCTCAAAATAGCGCTGGCCTGTGCCGAACAGAAGCTGGTAATCGTCAGCGGCGCCTGTGTTGACTAAATCAACGATGGCATTGTTGAGCGCCTGCGCGCCTAAACTGCCACCAAAGGCGACCACGAAGGGACGAGCGTCCAGCCCCAGAGAGGCTCTGGCGGCTTCTTTTTGCGCCAAAAGCAGTTCCTCGCGGATGGGGTTTCCTGTTAAGACACATTTATCATGCAAAGCGGGTTTTAAGTACTTTGTCGTTTCGGGGAAACTGATACAGATTGCATCCACGATAGAGGCCGCCATTTTAACGGTGACGCCGGGGATGACGTTTTGTTCGTGGATGACGGTGGGCACGTGCAGCGCGTGAGCGGCAAAAAGGACGGGCGCGCAAACATAACCGCCCGTTCCGATGACAACATCCGGCTGCCAAGCTTTAATTATTTTTTTAGCGTGCAAGACCGCCGTGACAAACTGCTTGATGACAAGCAGGTTTTTAAGCGTCAGGCGACGGATGAGGCCGGACACCTCGATATAACGAATGTCATATCCGGCATCCGGGATGAGCTTGCTTTCCAAGCCCTTTTTTGTACCAACAAATAAGATTTCGGCCCCGTGCTCCCGGGACAGATGCCCCGCAGCGGCTAAGGCCGGATTGATATGGCCGGCAGTACCGCCGCCGGAAAGTAAAACCTTCATGCTATCAAATCCTTTTACGGTTACAGAGTTTGTTTGTTATATCGGGAAACATTTAAGACGATGCCCATGGCGGCCATTAAAAAGACTAAGGACGAGCCGCCTGCCGAGAAGAAGGGCAGGGGGATACCGGTTGTGGGAATGGAGGAGGTAACAACGGCAATGTTTAAGACAATTTGAATGCCAATCAGCGCCATAATGCCTGTTACAAGCAGGCATCCAAAGCTGTCCGGCGCGCTGATGGCGATTTTCATACCGCGCCACAAAAGCACAGCAAACAGGCAGAGAATGGCGATGGCACCAATCAAGCCCAGCTCCTCACAGATAATAGCGAAAATAAAGTCGTTCTGGGGTTCGGAAACATATAAAAACTTTTGCCTGGAATTACCAAAGCCAACACCGAACAGACCACCCGAACCGATGGCATAGAGCGACTGAATGATCTGCCAGCCTGAGCCAAGCGCATCGGCAAAGGGGTCCATAAAAGCGGTGAGTCGCTTCAAACGGTAGGGCTCCTTGATGACAAGCATGATGCCACCGAAAATGACAGGCGCGGCAAGCAAAGCAAAATGACGAATGCGGGCGCCTGCTACAAGCATCATGGTAACTAAGGTTAAGCCGATGATGATACAGATTGAAAAGTGGGGTTCTAACAATAAAAGCCCCATAAAGGCAAGCATGATGGCAATGTAACGCATGAAGAACTTGCCTTCTTTTATCTTGTTTCCCAGCTGGGACAGACCGGCGGCAAAGAAGATGATTAAGCCTAATTTTGCCACCTCGGAGGGCTGAAAGGTGAGTCCACCAAAGCCTAACCAACGCTTGGCGCCCTTAACCTCAACGCCGATGACCAAAACGGCAGCTAAAAGAAGCAGGCTGACAGCAAGGATGCGGCCGGCATACTTTTTGTAATTATGATAATCATATTTAGCTGTACAGATCATGGCAACCGTGCCGATGGCAGCCCACATGAGCTGTTTTTTGATAAAGTACAGACCGTCTTCAAAATAATAATAAGCATAGGGATAACTGGATGAAAAGACCATAATCAGGCCTAGTGTGAGTAAAACAATAAGCGTCAAAAGAAAACCGAAGTCAAATCCGGTTTTCGTCAGTTTTTTTGTATGCAATTTGTGTTGCGCCGGTGTGTTTTTCGGAGGAGAAAAAGCCATGCGTGTTCACCGTCCTCTTACAGAATAGTCAAAATACTTACGTAACCGAGCAGACAGAGCAAGGCTGTGGCAATGGAAAAAAGCCAGACAATGGTTGTTTCTTTTAAGCCACACATTTCAAAATGATGATGAATGGGGCTCATTTTGAAAATGCGTTTGCCGGTTAACTTAAAGGATGCAACTTGCAAAATAACAGACAGGGTTTCGATTAAATAGACGCCGCCCACGATGATTAACAAAAGGGGCAGGCCCAACGAGGAGGCTGTGACCGCAATGGCACCGCCTAAGAACAGGGAGCCTGTGTCGCCCATGAAGACTTTGGCAGGGTGGGCGTTAAAGAGCAAAAAGGCAAGACAACCGCCTGCTACGGCACCGATAAAGATAGCGGCGGCCGAATCGAGAAGCAGGGAAACGATGACAAAGAACAGACTGACAAGCAAGGTTATGCTGGTTGCCAGACCGTCTAAGCCGTCAGTTAAATTCACGCTGTTTACAACGGAAAGCTGCACTAAAATGGTTAGCGGCAGGATCCAGACGTTAATATCAATGGGACGGGACAGGAAAGGAATAACCAAAGAGCCGTCTATATAGCCCAATTGATACATGGATAGTGTGCTGACTACGGCAACTAAAAGCTGGAACGTAAATTTTGCCTTGGCTGATAAGCCTAAATTCTGTTTTTTTACGACCTTGATAAAGTCGTCAATGAAACCGACAAGACCGTATAAAAAAGCGGTTATAACGGGGATTAACAGGTCATAGCGAGGCCCATAGGTAACGATGATGACTAAACAGGCAGCGAGAACGGAGGACACAATGAAGCTGATGCCGCCCATGGTGGGTGTTCCGCTTTTAACCTGATGCCAGCTGGGGCCTTCTTCACGGATGCTCTGACCAAATTTTAACCGACGTAAAAACGGAATTAAAACCGGTGTTATCAGTAAACAAATAATGGTGGACAGGGCCGTTGCTATCAACATGCTGTTCACAATCTCAACTCCTTCGTATATAAACAGACAGTTAGTTTCTTGTTTTTGTCAGGTGCTCTGTTACGCGCTCTAAATGCATGGCGCGGGAGCCTTTGATAAGAACGGTGTCTCCTTCTTTTACATAAGAAGAAAGAGCTTCGTTTAAGGCGTCAATGTTATCATAATGAAATGCCGTGACGCCTTGCGCACTCCCGACAATCCATTTTGCATTGTCGCCAAAGCCAAACAGAAGGTCAACACCTAAGCTGGCGGCTTCTTTGCCGATGTGTTTATGAGCGCTCTCTGCATAACTGCCAAGCTCCTTGATGTCGCCTAAAACAGCAATCTTGCGGCCGGGGTGGGCGCAAAGAACTTTGAGCGCGGCCGAGACAGAAGCAGGTGCTGCGTTATAACAATCGTCGATGATGGTGATGCCGCCGGCATCCACGAGGCGCATGCGGCTGCTGTCAGGACGATACAGAGACATAGCGCGGATGGCATCAGGAAGCGGAATTGAAAGACAGAGCGCCGCAGCACATGCCAGCAAGGCGTTGATGACGTTGTGCTCACCGGGGAAGCCAAGGGTTACGCTATGGTTTTCGCCTTTATAATGCAGTGTGAAGCTGACGCTGTTCTGTGTGGGGGAAACGTCACTTGCCCACAGGTCATGGGAGGTGTCCGTGCCCACGGTTAAAACACGACAGGCTATTTCGTGACGGTGTGCCATTAAAATGGGGTCGTCGCCGTTTAAGATAATCGTGCCGCCCGGTGCAATATGCGAAAACAGTTCCGCCTTGGCACGGTAAATATTTTCCTGAGAGCCTAATTTTTCTATATGAGACAGACCAATGTTGGTCACAATGCCAATGTCGGGGGAGGCGATGGATGCCAAGGCATCAATTTCGCCAAAACCACTCATGCCCATTTCAATGATGGCAGCCTCGTGCGTCTCTTCCAGACGGAAGAGCGTTAGGGGCAAGCCGATTTCGTTATTGAAATTGCCGTCCGTTTTCAAAACGTGCAGGCGGGCGGACAGGGCGGCGCTTGTTAATTCTTTTACAGTTGTTTTGCCAACGCTGCCGGTGATGGCGAGCAGGGGCAAGGAAAACTGATTCCGATACGAAGCGGAAAGTGCCCCTAAGGCACGACGTGTGTCGTCCACTAAAATTAATGCTTTTTCTGCATCGGGGCAGGAAATGCCTTTGCGCATGGTTAAAGAAGCGGTGCAACCACCGCTTAGAGCGTTAACGATAAAATTGTGGGCATCAAAGCGCTCGCCCACTAAGGGAATGAATAAGGAGTCAGGCTTTGGGTTGCGTGTGTCTGTGCTGATTGCGCAAACCGTGGCGTTTGGGTTGCCCTGCAAAAGTCTGCCGCCTGTTGCTTTTACAATATCTTCGATTGTCATGGGTTTCATATACGGTTCAACCCCTGTTCCTGGAATTTTACTCTGTTTTTTGCAGGCTTTTCAAAATCTCGGCAATAACCTCACGTTCATCAAAATGACGCTTTTCGGTGCCGATAATTTGGTAGGTTTCGTGACCTTTGCCTGCCAAAATGATGCAATCATTTGGTTGGGCCGTTGTCAGGGCATGCAAAATAGCCTCACGGCGGTTTTCTATGACAGTATATGAGCAATTTGTTTTCTTCATGCCCTCTTCAATCTGGCGGATGATGCTCATAGGCTCTTCCGTTCGGGGGTTATCAGACGTAATGATGCAGGCATCGGAGAGCCGGCCCGCCACCTCGCCCATAATGGGGCGTTTGATGGGGTCGCGGTCGCCACCGCAACCAAAGAGTGTTACCACGCGGCCTTGTGCAAATTCACGGACGGTTTTAATGATGTTTTCAAGGCCATCCGGTGTGTGGGCATAGTCAATAATGACGGTGTAATCTGTTTTGGGGGTATAGACGGTTTCAGCGCGGCCACAGACGCCCTTTGCCACCAAAAGAGCATCGGGAATAGTCTTCGGGTCAAAGCCCAGAGCGACGCACGTTGAAAAAGCCGCCAGCGCATTATAGACAGAGAATTTGCCGGGGATGCCCAAGCGGATAGGCAACGTTTTTCCGTCTGTTGTTAGGTTAAAAATTGTGCCACGGGGTGAAATGCGAAGTTCGTCAGCTGTAAAGTCAGCCGGATTGTCAATAGCATAGCTTATGGCAGGACAGGTGACCTCGGATGCAATCCGTTTGCCGGCTTCGTCATCTATATTGACGACAGCCTGCTTGCAGACGTCAAACAGCATGCGCTTAGCAAGATAATAATTTTCCATGGTCTTATGAAAATCCAGATGGTCCTGCGTTAAATTGGTAAAAGCCGCTACATCATACAAAAGACCATAGACTCTGTGCATAAACAGAGAATGGGAGGAGACCTCCATGATGACATACTCCGTTTCAGCTTCCACCATCTGCGCAAAGAGCTCAAACAGTTCTAAGGATTCCGGCGTTGTGCGTTCGGTGGGGAGCGTTGTGCTGCCGATCATGTTGGCATTGGTGCCGATTAAACCCACCTTTTTACCGAAAAATTCCAAAATGCTTTTAATCAATGTGGTAACAGTTGTTTTGCCGTTTGTGCCTGTGACGCCGATGAGGCGTAGTTTTTTCTCCGGGTGGTCGTAGAAGTTGGCAGCAACAAGCGCCAGAGCCTTACGGGTATCCTCAGTCTGAATGACGGGGATGGGGCATGTGCTTACCTCGTTCTGCACTAAAACGGCAACGGCGCCGTTTTCTATGGCGCTTTCGATATATTGATGACCGTCCGTCTGGTAGCCTGTGATACAGACAAACAGGTAGCCGGGCTTTACACGACGGGAATCGTAAGCAATCCCGTGGATTTCAATGTCTGTGCTTAGCTCGTGGCAAAGCGGGACACCTGCTAATACTTGACTCAGTTTCATGGACGGTCTCCTTTCTGCGTTGTTTTGTGTTTTGGCGCGGGTTAGTCTACATCTAAATAGCGGAATTCAACTTCGATGGCGGCACCCTCTGTAACGGTTGCGCCGGCTGCGGGGAACTGGCTGTTGGCCACCGTTAGGTTGGAGGAGTTGCCTGTTGCGCCGGCACCGGTGACAATCATGTTCAGTCGATGTTCGGCAAGACGCGCCTGAGCAGCCGATAAGGTCAGGTTGGTAACGTCCGGAACGATGACGCTCTGGCCTGTGCTGTTATCCTCTGTATACAGAATAACAACAGAGCCGGTTGCGAGCATGGAGCCCATGGCCGGGGTCTGGCCCTTGATGGTGTCGCCGCCGCCGACTACCTTATACTTAAAGCCCTGGTTCGTCAGGTTCTTGCTGGCGTTATCCTTAGAAAGTCCTTTAAGGTCGGGAACATAAATTTCAAGGTTTGCTTTTTCTTCCTCGGTATACTGCGGTTCGATGCCCATGTAACGCAAGGTGTCTTCCAGAATTTTGCCCACAACGGGTGCGGCGATGGCGCCACCATAATACTGACCGTTGGAGGGTTCATCTAAAACAACCAGGCAGGCGACCTTGGGGTCGTTCGCCGGTGCAAAAGCGATAAAGGAAGAAATGTATTTGCCGCTGCCACGGGGCAGCTTTTCCGATGTACCGGTTTTACCAGCAACGCGGTAACCCTTGATATAGGCATTTTGTCCGGTGCCGTTTGCGACGGTGTTTTCGAGCATGATACACATTTGCTCAGAGGTTTTTTGAGAAATAACCTGTCTGACAATGGTCGGCTCGGTTTTGCTGACGACGTTGCCCTCAGAGTCTAACAATTCTTTGACTAAGAAAGGCTTCATCAGTTTGCCGCCGTTGGCAACAGCGCCTACGGCTGTCATCAGCTGCAGAGGTGTTACGATGGGGCCCTGACCGAAGGAGGCGGTTGCCAATTCAACCACGTTATAATTCTGGTCGGAATAGAACACGCCCTTGGCTTCGCCGGGGAGGTCGAAGCCTGTTACATCCATAAAGCCGAAAGCTTTATAATATTCCTTAAATTTTTCTTTTCCGACTAAGAGCCCTACATCGATGAAAGCAGGGTTGCAGGAGTTTTTAACGGCATCGGCAAAGGTTTGTGCGCCGTGACCGTCGTGATGAGAACAGTTAATGGTTCGATTTTCAACTTTTTTGGAGCCGGAGCAGAAGAAGGGGGTTTCCGGAGTGATTAAGCCCTCTTCCAGCGCCATGCAGCCGGTGATGATTTTGAAGCAGGAACCGGGTTCATAGGAATCCTGCACCGCCTTGTTACGCCAAAGCTTTTGCAAGGCGTTGGAACGGGCCTCGTTGCGCTCATCTTCGTTTGCAATGGCGTTGATGGAGGCAGCGGTTTCCTCAGGCAGAGTGAAGGGTTCATTTAAGTCAAAGTCGGGTTTGGTGACCATGGCTAAGATTTCGCCGGTTTGTACATCGGTTACGATGGCAGAGGCGCCGGCCTTAACCTTTTCTTCGTGATAGGCAGCCTCTAAATGCTTTTCGGCAAAATGCTGAATGACCTCGTCGATGGTTAAAACCACATTGGTTCCGTTTTCCGGGTCGATGTGTTTTTCTTCCTTAAAGGGCATATCGGTATCTAAGGCGTTCTTTAAGGCGATGACTCGGCCGGGGACGCCTTTTAGCTGTTCATCATAGACCATTTCAATGCCGCCGAGACCCTGGTTATCAACGCCAACAAAGCCCAGAATGTGAGATGCAAAATTGCCGTAAGGATAATAGCGTTTGGCGTCCTCTTGCAGGTATACGCCGGTTAATTCCAGCTCCCTGACGGCATTTGCCATGTCATCTTCCACTCTGCGCTTGATGGTTACATGGTTGGTTTCTTTTTGCAGCATTTTAGTGATATCTTCTGCATCCATTTCCAGAACGACAGCGAGCTTGGCTGCTGTTTCTAAGATATCCTTTTTTGCTTTTTTTATTTCGTTGGGGTTTGCAGTGACAGTGTGAGCCGTTGAGCTTTGCGCCAGCTTTTTGTGGTTGCGGTCATAAATGGCACCACGCTGAGAGGCGACAAGGCTATCCCTTGTTTGCTGCTCAATGGCCATTCTTTGCAGGTTCTCACTATCAATGACCTGTAAAAAAACAAGCCTTACACCAAGCAAAACAAGCGCGCAGGCAAAGGCTAAGAATGTATATAAAATTCGGATACGGAGTTTTCTTTTGGGTTCTTCGTTTTTCATATTGCGTACCTTGCGGGGGAACCGCGTCTCCTTTACTGAACTATATTACAATATTATATATAGTAGAAAAAAGGTCTGATTATGCACAAGTTAAAGGAAAGGGTTAATCGCCATAAGAGAACAGACCGATGATGGCATCAGCTGTGCGGCCGACGGGAGAGAAGCTGCTGCCTGCGGTTTTTTCTACAAAGTCTACCTGTTCTAAGTCCAGGTAAATGGTTTGATATTTTTCAGCAGGGCGCATGCCGAGCTCGGTTCTTGCAATGGTTTCTACATTATTTAAGTCAAGAGCACGGTCGATTTCCACCTGCAATTTTTCGTTTGAGGCGATTAAGGCTTGCAGGTTTGCCTGCTTTTCGGCAATGACAGTTGTTTTATCGGTAATTAAAACGCCGCGGTATAAAACAGTGAAAGCAAGACAGGCCACAACAAGAATTCTGATGATGCTTGCAAACTGCGAATTTTTGTGACGAGCAGGGGCTTTTTTATTGGATACATGAATTCTTACGTTGGAGTTGTGCTGGGGACGATATGCATGCTCAACGTTTTGTTCGTAGGCCAAATTACTTCTGCTGTACACGCGACATTCACTCCGTTCTTTTATAGTTTATGCTTCTCAAACACTCTGAGTTTGGCGCTGCGCGCCCGGGGGTTTTGATTTAACTCTTCCTCCGTGGGGAGGATGGGCTTTTTGGTGATGACCTTTCCGGCGCTTTTCTTGCCGCAGATGCAGGCCGGATAGCTTGGGGGACAAGTGCAACCCCGTTCGCGTTCGCGGAAGATGTTTTTCACAGCACGGTCTTCCAGCGAATGAAAGGTTATGACGGCGAGTCTGCCGCCGGGGGCAAGGACATCAATAAAATCGTGAAGAGCCGTGGGCAGACCGCCCAGCTCATTGTTAACTTCAATTCGGATTGCCTGAAAGGTGCGTTTGGCCGGGTGAGGGCCGTCACGACGGGCATCCTTGGGAACCGCTTTTTTAATGATTTCCACAAGCTGTCCTGTGGTTTTGATGGGGGACTCTTTGCGGGCTGCCACGATAAACTCTACAATGCGGCGGGCCCAACGTTCTTCGCCATAAGTAAAAATGATATCTTCTAACTCTTTGGCGCTGTATGTATTGACAATCTGTTCGGCGCTGACGGGGTCACTCGGGTTCATGCGCATATCCAAGGGGGCATCCTGCATATAGGAAAATCCGCGGTCCGCTTCATCAAGCTGATGAGAGGAAACGCCCAGGTCCATTAAGGCACCGTTGATTTCGTTTACCCCTAAAGAGCGAAGCGCGTCTTTTACCTCAACATAATTTCGGTTAACCAGATGGATGCGGCCGGCAAACGGGGCGAGCCGTTCGCCTGATGCCTTGATGGCGGCAGGGTCGCGGTCAAAGCCAATCAGTTGGCCGTCCGTTAAGCGCTTCGCAATCTCGCTGCTGTGACCTGCGCCGCCCAAGGTGGCATCCACATAGGTGCCGTTTGGGGTGATGTTTAATGCGTCTAAGCAGGGGGAGAGCATAACAGGGACATGATGAAAACAGGTTCCTACTGCATCTGTCATAAGCCTAACAGCTCCATTTTTTCAGAAAGTTCGTCGGGGCTGAATTTATCAAAACTGTGGTCGGTTTCCCAAGCATCGCTGTTCCAGAGTTCGACGCGATTGGAAACGCCTACAACGGTTACATCCTTAGTCAGGCCTGCATAGTCACGCAGGTTGGCGGGAAGCATGATGCGCCCCTGCTTATCCATTTCACACTCGCTGGCGCGAGCAAAGAAGAAACGAGCAAAGCGGCGGGCATCCTTGTTGGTGATGGAAACCGCATCGAGTTTTGCCTTTAAGCGGGAAAACTCTTCCTGCGGGAACACGAAAAGACAGTTATCTAAACCTAAGGTTACAATGAATGTGTCGCCTAAGTCGTCACGGAAACGTGCGGGCACAAACATTCTGCCTTTGGCATCGAGTGTGTGTTGATATTCGCCGATAAACATGTCTTTTCACCACCTTTTTATTAAAGAGGGAGCAAAGGGAGTAAAGAAATAGAAGGTAAAGAAAATGAAAGGAATGGGTGTTATGTAAGAGAAGAATACTCCACTTTGCTCCACTTTCCACCCTTTTTATTTAATTTTACTCTATTTTTAATGATTTTGCAAGTGTTTTTGCAAAAAAAATTTAATTTTATTGTAATTAAAGCGTAACATACAAGATGTAGTGAACATGATTATTTCACATACTATATTTATGAAAAAACAACTGAAAAATCATATAAAAATAGCCAAAAAATATGCTTTTTTTAGCTAAAATAAAAAAATTTTTTATTTTTGGTAAAAAATTTTGTGCCAGAGCTTGACAGGCGGGGTGGGAATATGGTATAAATTAAGTGTATTAATACATGTAGTACACAAGGAGGTGGAGGCGTGATTCAGATTGATTACCGAAGTCAGAAGGCTATGTATGAACAGGTGCGGGATGAAATTAAGAAACTGATTATGAAGGGTATTTTGAAAGTTGATGAAGCCATTCCGTCCGTCAGAGAAATTGCAGGGACGCTTGCAATTAATCCCAACACCATCCAGAGAGCTTATCGGGAGCTTGAAAATGAAGGCTTTGTTTATTCGGTAAAAGGAAAAGGGACTTTTGTTTCCCCCAGAGAAGATGCTGAGCAGACTGAGAGAATTGAGGAGCTGATGAGTCAGTTTACAGCTTGCGCTGCGGAACTTTTATATCTGGGGGTTTCCAAGGAAAGTTTGTTAGAAAGACTTGAAAAAGGAGGTAAATGACATGATTCAGATAGATGCTCTCACAAAGCGCTTTGATGAGCATGTGGCGCTTAAAAATGTGAGCTTGACGGTTGAAAAAGGGAGTGTTTACGGGCTGGTTGGTCCTAACGGGTCAGGAAAGACTACCTTAATTAAATGCTTGTGCGGGGTGTACCGTACAGACGGGGGCCAGATTACTGTTGATGGAGAGGCGGTTTACGATAACGCTCTATTAAAAGAACGGATTGCTTACATCCCCGATGATTTATATTTTCCGCCTACCTTTACGCCTAAGGATATGGCAAAGTTATACAGCAGTTTATATCCGGGCTTTTCTGAGGAGCGGTATCGGGAACTGGGGCAGCTTTTTCAATTGGATGAAACAAAACGGATTGCCCGCTTTTCGAAAGGCATGCAGAAGCAGGTGGCGTTTTGGATTTTGATGAGTTGCCGGCCCCAGGTGATTATTCTGGATGAGCCTGTGGATGGGCTTGACCCTGTGATGCGTAAAAAGGTTTGGAGCATTTTGCTCAGAGAGGTTGAAGAGCGGGGTGTAACGGTGCTGATTTCGAGCCATAATCTGCGTGAACTGGAAGACGTTTGTGACCATGTGGGTATTTTGCATCAGGGAGAGGTGTTGCTCTCAAAGGCGCTTTCTGATATGAAATCAGACACCTTTAAGTTGCAAGTGGCCTTTGACGAGGGATTTCCAGAAGTGCTGCATCAGGAACTGGATATTTTGAATCACACAGAAAGCGGACGGGTGCATATGTTGATTCTTCGTGGGGACAGACAGGCCATTATGGAAGCAATTGCAGCGCAGAACCCCATTCTGGCGGATTTGATTCCCTTAACCTTAGAGGAAGTTTTCATTTATGAGTTAGGAGGGAAGGGCTATGACTTCAAAAACATTCTTGCCTAAACGCGGCTTGGTTCGTTACCAATTAAAAAGCTTTTGGTGGCTTTCGGCTCTTTATGGTTTGCTGTTGTTTTTGTTCGGACCGTTTACGCTTCTGAATGAAGATAAACAGTGGCTTTTAAGGACGGTATTACGACGGCCGGAGCAGGCGGGGCAGGAGCTATATAGTCAATTTGCTGTTTTGATGCTGCTGCTTGGCAGCGCGGTTTTGATTGGTGTTTTCGTGTTTAGTTACATGCAGAAGGTGCGTAGTGCCACCTTGTTTCATGCCATGCCCGTGACACGGGCGCAGCTTTACATAAGCACGCTTTTCTCCGGCTTTTTGCTCCTTTGCATGCCGATTCTGGCCAATGCGCTGGTGCTGCTATTAATGAGCTTGTTTGGCGGATATGGGCCGATTATCCCACCGATTGTTATTTTAGATTGGGTGGCGGGTCAGTTCATCACGGGAACGGCGGTGCTCTTCTTTACCATTTTTATTGGTATTTTGACGGGCAGCAGCGTTGGACAATTTGTGTTTACCTTTGCCGTTTGTTTTATTCCCATTGGGATGCTGGGGCTGATTTCGTTCCTCTTAGATGGTTGGCTTTTTGGCTTCACGGCAGAAGGGATTGCGCCCACGCTTGAATTTGCATTACAGTTGCAGCCAATTTATTTCCCGCAATTTTTCGGGGCCGCATCTATGGATACGTGGATTACGTTTTTGCATCTTGGCTACGTTTTCATATTTGGCATTTTGGGATTTTGGCTCTATCAAAAGCGGGATGTGGAACGGGCAGGCGATGTGGCGGCATTTCGCTTTATACGTCCTGTGTTTTTGTATGCTGTAACGTTTGCTGTTATGTTGGCGGGAACCGGCCTTGTTTTGGCTATTTCAGGACATGACACAAATAGACCCAATGCCTTTGTGCTTTTGCTTTTTGCCCTTTTGGGTTATGCGGTTGCTAAGATGCTCTTAACCAAATCGTTTAGAATTCTTCCTTATTATAAAGGATATCTTGCTTTTGCGGCGCTGGTTCTGCTCATGTTTTTTGCTGTTGACGCGAATGTGATTGGATTTGGTAAAACCGTGCCGGTGGCAAGTGAGATTGATAAGGCGTATATAGGCGGGTATTACAGGGCATATTGGATGAATGCACAGTCTTTCGGACACGACAACATTGCTGTTTTTAAGGAAGCAGAAGGCATCGACCAGGTTCTTGCGTTGCAGGAGGAGGCGATTGCAGCCGGGACTGCGAAAGAGACAGTTGAGGGTGAGCACAAGCAGACGGTTTATTTTTCCTATCTGATGCAATCGGGACGACTTGTGACGCGGGCTTATAAGCTGGAAACAAAGCGGCTTTATGAATTGTTTGGCACAGATGCAGCCAAAGACAGCATGTATCCCTATTTCCGCACCATGCCGGAGAAAATTCGCTACATCAGTTTGCCGGATGTGGGTGCAGATGTTTACGGGGAGAAAAAGCAGGCATTAGTTGCTTGCGTGCAAGAGGATTTAAGTCGGCTCAGTTACGAAGAAATTCAGGGCTATATGAATGACGGTTGGGTGGCAGAAACAGAGGTTGCCATTGCCGATAAAGAAGTCATGGAAGAAAGGCTTGCTATTCGCGCTTTGGAAGTTCATGTTGAGGATGAATCGGAAGAGGATGGGGAAAGCTCGCAACTCCAGACCGTGACGAAGGGTGATGTGGCCTATTGGTTCAGTCTGAATCACAATTTTACCAGGACCTATGAATGGTTGCGGGCCAATGGATATATGAGAGGCTGATGAGAAAAAGAAAAAAGGGAAGTCGCACGAGCGACTTCCCTTTTTTGTGGCATAAAAAAAGGTCCCATGCGTTTGGCATGGGACCTTATGTTTTTATTTTGCGTATTCAATAGCGCGGGTTTCGCGAATGACATTAACTTTAATCTGACCGGGATATTCAAGCTCTTCCTCGATCTTCTTAACAATGTCACGAGCGACCATTGTGATGCCGTCATCCTTGATATCTTCGGGTCTAACCATGATACGGATTTCACGGCCTGCCTGGATGGCAAAGGAATGCTCAACGCCCTCAAAGGAGTTGGCGATTTCTTCAAGTTTCTCCAGACGCTTGATGTACGACTCAATGTTTTCACGGCGGGCACCGGGACGGGCAGCGGAAATGGCATCGGCAGCCTGCACGATAACGGCGATGATGGTGTTGGCCTCAACGTCGCCATGGTGAGCCATGATGGCATGGATAACGTCGTTACCCTCTTTATACTTCTTAGCAAGGTCGGCACCAATCATGATGTGGGAGCCTTCCATTTCGTGGTCGGCAGCTTTACCCAGGTCGTGGAGCAGACCGGCACGTTTTGCAAGCGTGATATCCGCACCCAATTCGCCTGCGATTAAGCCGGAGAGGTGAGAAACCTCGATGGAGTGTTTCAGCACATTCTGACCATAACTGGTTCTGTATTTAAGCTTACCAAGCAGGCGAATGATTTCGGGATGGAGACCATGAACGCCGGTTTCAAACACGGCATTTTCGCCTTCCTGCTTGATTTCCTCTTCCACCTCTTTTTTGGCCTTTTCATACATTTCTTCGATGCGGGCGGGATGAATACGACCGTCTACAATCAGTTTTTCCAAAGACAGACGGGCGATTTCACGACGGACCGGATCAAAGCCTGACAGAATAACGGCCTCAGGCGTGTCGTCAATAATCAAATCAATACCGGTTAAGGTTTCTAAGGTTCGGATGTTACGGCCTTCACGACCGATGATGCGACCCTTCATTTCATCGTTGGGCAGATTGACAACGCTGACGGTTGTTTCAGCCACATGGTCGGCAGCACATTTCTGAATGGCGCCTGCAATGATGTTCTTTGCGTTCTTTTCAGCATTTTCTCTGGCTTCGGTTTCAATTTCCTTGACCATGAGAGCTGCTTCGTGACGCACTTCGCTTTCAATGTTCTTTAACAAGAACTGTTTGGCATCCTCAACGGAAAGGCCGGACAGTTGCTCTAACACAACTAACTCTTTTTTCTTAATTTCTTCAATTTCGCCCCGAAGTTGTTCCAGCTCTTTTTCCTTGCCGGACAATCTTTCTTCTTTGGCTTCAATGGATTCGATCTTTTTATCAAGGTTTTCTTCCTTTTGCTGAATACGGCGCTCCTGACGGGAGATTTCCCCGCGGCGCTCCTTGATTTCTCGATCGAATTCCTGACGTTGTTTGTGATTTTCTTCTTTGGCTTCTAAAAGCAATTCACGTTTCTTGCTTTCGCCTTCTTTTTTAGCACGCTGTACGATTTCCTTAGCTTCGGCTTCTGCACTGCCGAATTCGGCTTCTGCTATTTTCTTTCTATGGGAAACGCCCAGGCGGAACGCAATCACAGAAGCCAAGGCGATTAACAGTAAAGCGACAACAGCGACTACAATGGTAATGTTATCCATTAGTACCTCCTTTATATATTAAATTTATATACTGCAATACCCAATATAAACAGCAGTATATAATATCTTATAGTAATTGTACCTTTTTTTTGGCTTTCTGTCAATGCTATTTTCGTGAATTTATGAAAAAAAGTTTTTATGACCGGTTTGGTCAAACTCTTTTTTTTAACAAAAGAAAAGTCAAAAAACTGTTAAAAATATACAGTTTTCTTAAAAAAATTAGGCAGACTATTGACATAGTTCCCCAAAAAAACTATAATAGAAAATGAGGAGATGTACATGAAGATTTTGTTACCAGAGACTGTTTTAACAATTTTACATACATTAAATGCCGCCGGTTTTCCGTCTTATGTGGTGGGCGGTCCCGTTCGTGATTTGTTGCGGGGGAAAACCCCGGCGGATTGGGACATGACAACCGCGGCGAAGCCGGAGCAGGTTATGGCACTTTTTGACAAGACCATTCCCACCGGTATTAAGCATGGCACGGTTACCGTGCTAATCGGCGGAGAACCCTTTGAGGTTACCACTTTTCGGGTAGATGGCACATATGCTGATCACAGACGACCGGAACAGGTCGTGTTTACGGATGATATTACAGCGGATTTATCCCGTCGGGATTTTACCATGAATGCGATGGCCTATCATCCTGAAACAGGGCTTTGTGACCCCTTTGGTGGGCAGGATGATATTGAAAGGGGCTTGATTCGTTCTGTGGGAGACCCCATGGTGCGTTTTGATGAAGATGCGCTCCGTATGATGCGGGCGGTTCGTTTTGCAGCGCAAACGGGTTTTGCCATTCATGAGGATATCTTAGAAGCCATCAAAAAGCAGGCGGGCCTGCTTTCGGCAGTCAGTTTTGAACGGGTGCGGGATGAGCTGATGAAAATTTTACTCTCGGACCGTCCTGATATGATAGAAATTTTGCATGAAACGGGGCTTTTGGCTCAGGTTATTCCGGAATTTGACCGTTGCTTTTGGGTGGAGCAGCACACGAAATATCATTGTTACGATGTGGGGCATCACAGCATAGAGGTGTTAAAACATGTGCCGAAGGATGCGGTTTTGCGCCTGGCAGCGCTTTTGCACGATGTGGCAAAGCCGGATGCCAAAACCACGGATGAACAAGGTGTTGACCATTTCAAAGGTCATGATGCCGCCGGCGTTTTGCTGGCGGACGAAATTTTAACCAGATTACGAATTGATAACCACACAAAAGATGCGGTTTTGCATTTAATCCGGTTTCATGACAGCAGGCCGGCAGCGACAAAAAGATCGGTGCGTCGGGCCATGGCAGCTGTGGGGCGGGACGTGTTTTTAGCACTTCTGGCGCTGATGCGGGCTGATGCCATGGGACAGGCACCTGCACATGGCCGTGAGAGCTTAGAACGATATGACGCGGTGGAAGCACTGTACCACGAAATTGTTCAGGCACAGGACGCTGTTTCTGTTGCAGAGCTTGCCATTAACGGTCGGGATTTGCTGGAACTGGGCATCAGCGGGGTGGCCGTTGGTGACGCCTTGCAGCGGGCTCTTGATTATGTTTTGGAACATCCGGAACAAAATCAGAAAGCTGTTTTATTAGAGGGTATAAAAAACAAAATCTTTTAATTTTGTTGGTTAAAGTGTACGTTTCGGTGGTATATAGTATGTAACGGTGTTCTTTCAGATACATGCGTAATTAAATGCTTCGTGCATGAGAATATGGAGGGAATTTGAATGAAAAACTATCCGACAGCAAAACTCAGAAATGTGGTTCTTTTGGGTCACGGACGTGCAGGCAAGACTTCTTTGGCAGAGGCTTTGTTATTTTGTTCCGGTGCATCGGACCGTTTAGGAACGATTGCGGCGGGCAATACGGTCAGCGACTATGATGCAGAAGAAATTAAACGCCTTTGTTCTATCAGCGCCTCCTTGCTTCCGCTGGAATGGCGTGAATGCAAAATTAACCTGATTGATACTCCCGGATATTTTGATTTTGTTGGGGAACAGGCAGAAGCCGTTGCCGCAGCTGATTGCGCGGTTTTGGTTGTCAGCGGTAAATCCGGCGTGAGTGTTGGTGCTGAAAAAGCATGGGCACTTTGCGCGAAAAAGGGTATTCCCCTCATTATTTTTATTAATAAACTGGATGACGAAAAAGCCGATTATCAGAAAGTTTTAGCAGAGCTTAAAGATGTGTTCGGTAAATGCGTTGCACCTTGTCTGGTGCCCATTAAAAAGGGCGATGCTATTGACGGTTTCGTTAATGTTGTTGATATGACCTCCCGCCGTTGGGAAGGCGATAAGCGCATTGATGGTCCCGTGCCTGATGGTATGGATGATGAAATTCAGCCTGTTCGTGAGATGATTATGGAGGCTGTTGCTGAAACAGACGACGACCTTTTGAATAAATTCTTTGAAGGCGAAGAGTTTACAACAGAAGAGATTTACAATGGTCTTAAATACGGTACACGGTCCCGCGACATTGTGCCTGTTCTGTGCGGCAGCGCTGCCAAGAACCAGGGTACACAGCTTCTTTTAGATGCGATTGTTAAATACACAGCCGGTCCCGACAAATACAACAAGCTGGCAGAAGATGCAGCCGGAGAGCCTGTTGAAGTTGAAAGCGATCCCGAGGGACCGCTGGCGGCGCAGTGCTTTAAGACGATTGCTGACCCGTTTATTGGTCGCTTGTCTTTCATTCGCGTTTATCGCGGTACTCTGAAAAAGGACAGTGTTGTTTACAACGCAACACAGAAAGCAGAGGAAAAAATCGGTCGCGTTTACTTCCTGCGCGGTAAAAAGCAGATTGAGACTGATGCGATTGGCGCCGGCGATATTGGTGCGGTTCCCAAGCTCTCCATTACCGCAACAGGCGACAGCTTGTGCGATAAAGCAAACGTTGTTTTGTTTGAAAACATTGATTTCCCTGCACCGGTAACCAGCATGGCTATTATGCCAAAAGCAAAGGGCGATGAAGAAAAAATCAGCGCCGGCTTACATAAAATCATGGAAGAAGACAAAACCATTCGTCTGGAAAATAATGTGGAAACACATCAGCAGATTATCAGCGGTATTGGCGACCAGCATATTGAAGTTGTTATCAGCAAGCTGAAAGCAAAATACAGCGTTGATGTTGATTTGACAGAACCGAAGGTTCCCTATCGCGAAACCATTCGCAAGGCTGTTAAGGCAGAGGGTAAACATAAGAAACAGTCCGGCGGTCACGGTCAATACGGTCATGTTTGGATTGAATTTGAGCCGACAGATGCAGAGGGACTTGTGTTTGAAGAAAAAGTATTCGGCGGTGCTGTACCGAAGAACTTCTTCCCTGCCGTTGAAAAGGGTCTGCAAGAGAGCATGGCACACGGTGTTCTGGCAGGCTATCCCGTTGTGGGCTTAAAGGCCACCTTATATGACGGCTCTTACCACAGCGTTGACTCTTCGGAAATGGCATTTAAGATGGCGGCTAACTTAGCATATAAAGCCGGTTTGGCACAGGCTTCTCCTGTTCTTTTAGAGCCCATCGGCACCCTGACAGTTACCATTCCCAATGCGAATATGGGTGATGTTATGGGTGATATCAACAAGCGTCGCGGACGTGTTTTAGGCAGCGATCAGCATGGCGATATTGTTACCATTACCGCCGATGTTCCTATGGCAGAAATGGCGAAGTTTGCCACAGATTTACGTTCTATGACTCAGGGTCGCGGTGAGTTTTCCTTTGCGTTCCGTGCTTATGAACAGGCACCGGAGCATGTTGCAAAGAAGATTATTGAAGAAACCGCAAAGGAAGCCTAAGCCTTACAGTGCTTGGCTGACTAACATAGTGTTTGAGGGACTGTGGGTTTTCTGCAGTCCCTATCTCATGTTTACAATTTGACTATATAAGTGAATGGAGTTTTTTTGTGTTTACAGTACTTAAAACAGAAAATAAGGCCCGCTTAGGTGTCATGCAGACAGTTCATGGCGAGATTAAAACACCTGTCTTTATGAACGTTGCGACAGCAGCAGCCATTAAAGGGGCGTTATCGGCTGAGGACTTAAAAACCATTGGTTGTCAGGTGGCCCTTTCCAACACCTATCACTTGCATTTACGTCCCGGGGACGAGGTTGTTCGCACGTTGGGCGGTTTGCATACATTCATGAACTGGGACAGACCCATTCTGACAGACAGCGGCGGCTTTCAGGTGTTTTCCCTGACCGCAATCAACAAGGTGCAGGAAGAGGGCGTTACCTTTGCTTCGCACATTGACGGGCGTCGCATTTTTATGGGGCCGGAGGAGAGTATGACCATTCAGTCTAACCTTGGCTCGACGATTGCCATGGCCTTTGATGAATGTTTACATGCCCGGACAGGGTACAAAGAAACGGTGGAGAGCGTTGCAAGGACAACCCGCTGGTTAGAGCGCTGCAAGGTGAAGTTGGAGTCTCTTTCCAAACAACCCGATGCGGTGAATCCCCATCAGCTTTTATTTGGCATTAATCAGGGCGGGATTCATGATGACATCCGCGTTGCCCATATGCAGGAGATTGCAAAGCTGGATTTGCCCGGCTATGCCATTGGCGGTCTGGCAGTTGGGGAGACCCATGAGGAGATGTATCACGTTTTGGATGTGGTTCTGCCTCACGCACCGGAGAATAAACCCCGCTATCTGATGGGCGTCGGAACCCCCGCCAACATCATTGAGGGTGTGGCGCGAGGCATTGACTTTTTTGATTGCGTTCTGCCGGCACGAAATGCCCGTCATGGTCATTTGTTTACCAAACACGGCGTTATGAACATTATGAATAAAAAATATGAAACGGATAGTCTGCCCATTGATCCGGACTGCAACTGTCCCACCTGCCGCTATCACAGCCGCGCCTACATCAGGCATTTGATGAAGGCGGGAGAGATGCTGGGCATGCGTCTTGCGGTTATGCATAATCTCTATTTTTACAATACACTCATGGAGGAAATCCGGCAGGCCTTAGAAGAAGGACGGTTTGAGGCATACCGCAGAGAAACTGTGGAAAAAGTGGCAAGACGAATCTGATGCAGCCGGCAACCGGAAGCTGACAGAAAAAAAGTTGCATTTTTTCAGGATTTGCGATACAATATAGTACAGACTACAAAGTATAGGAGGCGAGTGCATGGATACGGTTCCCGGGCGATGGAACATAAAAATGAACAACAGGGAACGGTTTGCATGCCTTTAATCCGCAGCGTTCCCGGAAAGGAATGCCATGGATGAAACAAAAGTAACAGAAAATGTTCTCTGTGATATGACAGAGGAAGAAACGAAAGTTATTGAAGAAACTTTAAGCGAAGCCGTTGAAGAAGTTAAGGACTTAGAAGAGGTCGTTTTCGATGCTATCGAGGAAAGCAAGGTTTTGGAAGAAACCCTGTATAACGCAGTTACGCGCTGTTTGGAGGATAAACAGTTTGCCACCATCAGAACCTTGTTGGCTGATGTGAACTATGTGGATATTGAAGCCCTTTTAGCGGAACTGGAACCTGACGCTATGCTGCGGATTTTCCGCATGCTTTCTAAGGAAACAGCGGCTGAGGTTTTTGCAGAGATGGACAGCGATATGCAGCAATATATCGTTGAGTCCATTACCGACCGAGAGGTTGACCGAATTGTTGATGAACTCTATATGGACGATGCGGTCGACTTTTTGGAGGAAATGCCTGCCAATGTGGTGCGCAGGGTTTTGCGTAACACAGATGAGACAAAACGAAAGATTATTAACCATCTGCTGCAATATCCGGAGGATAGTGCAGGCAGTTTGATGACCATTGAGTTTGTCGATTTGAAAAAAGAAATGACGGCGCAGGAGGCACTGGAACGCATCCGTCAAAACGGTGTGGATAAAGAGACCATTAACACTTGTTATGTGGTGAGCCCTCAGCGTATGTTAGAGGGTGTTGTGTCCATTCGTACCTTGATTTTGAGTCAGCCTGAGACGAAGGTTGAGGACCTGATGGACATTAATGTGAAATATATTCACACGCTGGATGACCAGGAGACCTCGGCGTTTTTATTCCGCAAATATGACCTTTTGTCTATGCCGGTTGTAGACCGTGAAAACCGTTTGGTCGGCATTATTACCGTTGACGATATGATGGATGTTATTGAGCAGGAAAACACGGAAGACTTTCACAAGATGGCGGCCATTACACCGTCGGAGGAGCCGTACCTCAAAACAGGGGTTTTTACGTTGGCCAAGAACAGGGTTATGTGGCTTTTGGTGCTGATGATTTCGGCAACGTTCACAGGTTCCATTATTCGGCATTTTGAGGGGGCTTTAAGCGAGGTTGTTGTCTTGACAACTTATATTCCCATGCTGATGGGAACAGCCGGTAATGCCGGTGCGCAATCTTCAACTATGATTATCCGCAGCCTTGCCTTAAATGAGCTGGATTTTTCTAACATTCTGAAAGTTATCTGGAAGGAACTCAGAGTTGGTGCTGTTACAGCGGGACTTCTCGCCATTGTTAATATGGCGCGCATTATGATTTTCGATCATGTGTCGTTTGGTGTTGCACTTGCTGTTTGCCTGAGCTTGTTCTGCATTGTTTGTCTGGCAAAAGTGGTAGGCGGCATGCTGCCGATTCTGGCAGATAAAATTCATTTGGATCCGGTTTTAATGGCAAGCCCCATTATTACCACGATTTTAGATGCTCTTTCGCTTTTGATCTATTTCCGTTTTGCAACGGCTGTTTTGGGAATTGCCTGATAGGGACGGTAAAAGCGGGCATACTAACGGTGCAAAGTATCACAAAAAACCGGGAGGAACGCTATGCCATTCTTTTATTTTGATTCATATTATCTTGTTCTGGTTTTGCCTGCTGTTTTAATTGCCTCTTTCGCACAGATTGCAGTTAACCGGGCGTTTAAGAAATATGCAGCGGTTCACAGCAAAAGAGGGCTGACAGCGGCGCAGGTGGCACGGCAGATTTTGGACGAAAACGGCTTGCAGCAGGTTCGGATTGAACGAACAAGCGGTCATTTGACAGACCATTACGACCCACGTGGCAATGTGATTCGTCTTTCCGGTTCGGTGTATGACAGCAGCTCGGTGGCGTCCATCGGTGTGGCAGCCCATGAGGCCGGGCATGCGGTGCAATACGGCGCGGGTTATGTTCCCATACGCCTGCGTAACCTTGTGTTGCCGGTGGCAAACATTGGTTCTTCACTTGCCATGCCGTTGATTTTGCTGGGAATTATTCTGAGCATTGAGCCGCTGATTACCGCTGGAATCTTAGTGTTTTCATCGATTGTTTTGTTTCAATTGATTACGTTGCCGGTTGAATTTAATGCCAGCCGTCGGGCTGTGGCGACCTTGCGTGACCGTTTCATCATGGATGAGGGAGAGCTTTCGGGTGCCAAAAAGGTTTTATCGGCAGCAGCGATGACATATGTTGCCTCAACGCTCGTGGCTGTTATGCAGCTTTTGCGCCTTGTGCTTCTGAATCGCCGCAGGGATTGATTGTTCGTTATGATGCCTTATATTTATGATTGACATAGGAGGAGTTATTATGAAAGCCATTGTTTTGGGAGCGGGGAAGGGAACCCGTCTGCAATCGGAACAGTTTCAGCTGCCTAAGGTGCTTCGTCAGGCGAATGGGCGGGCGTTGATTGATTACGTTTTGGAGCATATTTCTTTTATCCCCAAACAGGACACGGTTGTGGTTGTGGGTTATAAAAAGGAAGATGTTCGTGCAGCGCTGTCCCCTGAGTATTTATTTTCTGACCAGGACCAGCAGCTTGGTACTGGTCATGCAGTAAACTGCGCCAGAGAACATTTTGAGGATTACGATGGTGATGTTTTGGTGCTGTACGGAGACATGCCCTTATTATCCCGCGATACATACGAAAGAATTATTAAACAGCATGTGGAGACGGGGGCAGATTGTACCGTCCTGACGGCGATTGTTGATGATAAGTTGCCTTACGGTCGTGTTATTAAAGATGAAAACGGCAACTTTTTAGATGTTGTTGAGACGAAGGACTGCACGCCCGAGCAGCTGGCCATTAAGGAACTGAACATTGGCGTTTATGTGTTCCGCTCCAAGTTGCTTTTTGAGAATTTGAAGGAACTTAAAAACAATAATGCTCAGGGTGAATACTATCTGACAGATATTCCGAAGATTTTGCTCAAGAAAAATGCTAAGGTTACCACCTGTGCGATTTACGATGCAACAGAGATTTTCGGTGTTAACACCGTTGAGGACTTACAGTTCTGCGAGGAGAAGTTAAAAAACGAGGCGAAATAGAGTTTATTAGGAAGGGATGTTTTGTCAGACATCCCTTCCTTTGTTATATGGAAAAGATAGTCTCGGAGAAAAACGGGGATTTTTTCTAAAAAATTAAAAAAAATTATAAAATAGTCTTGACGAACCGGAAAAGATATGATATATTAAAGTGTACCTAAATGGAAGGTCTTTTTTTTTGCTGCGCAAAAAAAGCACAAAAAAGGGAATATATAGTAGGAGGAAAACTCATGAGAACCAAAATTACACTGGCATGTTCTGAATGCAAACAGAGAAATTATGATACCATGAAGAACAAGAAAAACGATCCGGACAGACTGGAAATGAACAAGTATTGCAGATTCTGCAAGAAGCACACCACCCATAAGGAAACAAAATAATACGCCTTGTCATTGCCGGTAAAGATGCATTTGTCTTTTTACATGTTTTAGAATGCATGTTGGCTTTTGATGGCAGAATGGAGAGAACTATGAGCGAAAAGAAAAAATCGAATATCTTCGTTAGAGCAGCTAAGTCCATAGGCGGTTATTTTCGTGAGCTTAAATCGGAATTGAAGAAGGTTGTTTGGCCCAGCGCTAAACAGGTTCGCAATAACACAGGTGTTGTTATTACCGTTACAATTCTTGTGGCTGTTTTAATTGCGCTTTTGGATTTCGGCTTCCAGACTTTGTTCGCTTGGATCCTTAGATAGTATCGGACAAGACTCTAATAAAGGAGGCGAAGGAAGCGCTAGCGTTTCTGTAAATCTATGGCTGAAGAAGCAAAATGGTATGTCATTCATACCTTTTCCGGTTATGAAAAGAAAGTACAGGCTAACATAGAAAAGTCAGTCGAAAACCGCAATTTGCAGGATTTGATTGTCGATATTAAAGTGCCGATGGAAGAAGTTGTGGAAAACAAGGGAAACGAACAGAAGGTTGTTTTACGCAAGGTTTTTCCCGGTTACGTTATGGTTAAAATGATTATGACGGATGAAAGCTGGTATGTAATCCGCAATACCCGCGGTGTTACCAGTTTTGTTGGCCCCGGCTCCAAACCCGTTCCTTTAACAGAGGAAGAGGTGCACAGCATGGGCATTGAACGCAAGGTTGTTTCTATTAAGTTCGAGCTTGGTTCGAGTGTTCGTGTTTGTGAAGGACCTTTGGCTGATTTCGTCGGGACTGTTGATGAAATTAATATGGAAAAACAGTCCGTGCGTGTGATTGTTTCCATGTTTGGCAGAGAAACTCCTGTTGAACTGGACTTTTCGCAGGTTGAAGTTTTAGAGTAAATAATGCCGTTTGGCTTTATTTTCGTAGTTTTATAACTACGGGGTGGGAGAACCTTAGCGTTCGCCATTACCACATCTTTTTAATGAGGAGGAACTATTACAATGGCTCAAAAAATCACAGGTTACATTAAGCTGCAGATTCCGGCCGGTAAAGCAACCCCGGCTCCGCCAGTAGGCCCGGCTCTGGGTCAGCATGGTGTTAACATCGTGCAGTTCACCAAGGAATTCAACGAAAAGACTGCAAAGGATGCCGGTTTGATTATCCCGGTTGTCATCACTGTTTATGCAGACAGATCTTTTTCGTTCATCACCAAGACTCCGCCGGCGGCTGTGCTCTTGAAGAAAGCTGCTAAAATCGAAAGCGGCTCCGGTGTTCCCAACAAGACTAAGGTTGCAACTGTTTCTAAAGACGTTGTTCGTCAGATTGCTGAGCAGAAAATGCCCGACTTAAACGCAGCAAGCGTTGAAGCCGCTATGAGCATGATTGCAGGTACAGCCAGAAGCATGGGAATTGTTGTAGAGGACTAATTTCGATTGAATGAGTGGGAGAGCGAAAGCTTGCAAGACCACAAAAGGAGGAAGAAAACAAAATGTTCAGAGGCAAAAAGTACAAAGAAAGTGCAAAGTTAGTTGATAAGACTACTTTATATGAACCCAGCCAGGCAATTGAGCTGGTAACCAAAACTGCAAAGGCTAAGTTTGATGAAACCGTTGAGGTTCACGTTAAACTGGGTGTCGATTCAAGACACGCTGACCAGCAGGTTCGTGGCGCCATCGTGTTACCCCATGGTACCGGTAAGGTTGCCCGCGTTTTGGTATTTGCAAAAGGCGATAAGCTGACCGAAGCTGAAAATGCAGGAGCAGATTTCTTCGGCGGCGAGGAATTAATCCCCAGAATTCAGAACGACAACTGGTTTGATTACGATGTTGTTGTTGCAACTCCCGATATGATGGGTGTTGTTGGTCGTTTGGGTAAAGTGTTAGGTCCTAAGGGCTTGATGCCCAGCCCGAAAGCCGGTACTGTTACCATGGATGTTGCTAAGGCTGTAGCTGAAATCAAATCCGGTAAGATTGAGTATCGTCTGGACAAGACTAACATTATCCACTGCCCCATCGGTAAGGTTTCCTTTGGTCCTGAAAAGCTGCAGGAGAACTACAAGGCTCTTCTGGAAGCTATCGTTAAGGCTAAGCCGGCTGCTGCAAAAGGTCAGTACATTAAGAGCTGTGCAGTTGCATCTACCATGGGCCCCGGTGTTAAAATTTCACCGGCAAAAGTTTTAGACTAATTTTACTTGACAAGTGTGGCATTTTATGTTATACTGACAAAAGTGAATAATTTTTCCGTAGACAGCAGGTTTCCTGTTTTAGGAACTAACGCGTAAGCGCCGGCCGAGGAGAGCATTTTGAGTGACTTAAAAGGCTTTTCTCCGTTTGCGGGAAAAGCCTTTATATTTTTCCATTCTGTTTGGAACGGGAAAGCAATGATAAGTGAGGTGAAAAGAATGCCCAGTGAGAAAGTTTTGAAGGAAAAACAAGATATCGTTGCTGCTCTGGCTGAGAAAATGAAAAATGCATCAGCAGGTGTATTCGTTTCTTACAGCGGTTTGACCGTTGAAAAGGATACGGAACTGCGTAACGCTCTGCGTGCTGCCGGCGTTGAATACAGCGTTGTTAAAAACACTCTGACTCGTCGTGCTGCTGAACAGATTGGTTACACTGAGTTTGACGAAATCTTAAATGGTACCACAGCTTTGGCAACACATGCTGATGATGTTGTTGCACCTGCAAAGGTTCTGTGTGACTTTATCGCCAAGTATAAAGAGGCTTCCGGTTTAACCGTTAAGGCCGGCTTTATGGATGGCAAAGCTTGCAGCGTTGCTGAAATTGACGCTTTGGCAAAGATCCCCTCAAAGGATACTTTGTATGCTATGTTGGCAGGTGGCTTGAATGCTACTATTGCTGGCCTGGCTCGCGCAATTCAGGCAGTTGCAGATCAGCAGGAAACTGCGTAAATTACTAATACAATAAAAAAATAACAATTTAGGAGGAAATTAAAATGAGTGAGAAAATCGCTGCTATGATTGAAGAAATCAAATCTTTAACTGTTTTAGAGTTATCCGAATTAGTAAAGGCAATCGAGGAAGAATTTGGCGTATCCGCTGCTGCTCCTGTTGCAGTTGTTGGTGCAGCTCCCGCCGGTGGCGCAGCTGCTGCTGAAGAAAAGGATTCCTTTGATGTTGAGCTGACTGATGCCGGCGCTGAAAAGATCAAGGTTATCAAGGTTGTTCGTGAAATCACCGGTCTGGGCCTGAAAGAAGCTAAGGACGCTGTTGACGGCGCTCCCAAGGTTCTGAAAGAAGGCATCGGCAAGGAAGACGCTGAAGCTATCAAGGCTAAGCTGGAAGAAGTTGGCGCAAAGGTTACCTTGAAGTAATTCACCTTACATGTCAAAAACGAAGCAACGAAAGTTGCTTCGTTTTTTTGCTTCTAAAGAGGATGTTTTTGGGTGCGAACAGGTTGTCTTGGTATAACCTGCGTTATAGAGGGCGCAAAAAAAAGAGGGTATAGCAAACGCTATACCCTCTTTTTGTATAAGAATTAGTTACATTCAGCTTCTAAGGGACCAGCCAGTTCTTCTAAGAAGAAGAGTTTACCGGGCAGAGTCGGGATGTAGCTGGAGGTGATCCACGGAGTGGGACCATAACGCAGGGTCATCCACAGGCTCATGCCTTGCCACTGCATGCCACGGGACAGAGCACCGTCGCAACCGCCGATGATTTTATCAGCCTGCATGAAGATGCCGGGGCCAATGGTGTTAGCACGGCAAGGAACCAGGCTTGTTCTTGATTTGAAGCTGGTCAGAGCGTTCTGCTCGATGGTTAACGGATGGAGCTTAGCGCCAATGCGATAGGGCTCTTTGATCCATTCTGCTTCGCTTGCATATTCAGCAGCAAACTGGGGTTCCCAGAATGCGATGTGGCACATTCTGCCGATACCGAAGATTAAGACCATTTTAGCGCCTTCAGCCTTTAATTTAGCAATCTTTTCAGGATAGGTAGGCAGGTTTTCTTTGGTAGCAAAGTTTCTCTGGTCCTTGGGAACAGTTAAGTCGCCCAGGGGATTATAGAAAGCATGTTCCATAGCATAAGTAAAAGCTGCCGGATTATCAGAAGGCAGAGTGTTACCGTCTGCATCGCTCCATTCATCCATGTTGAAGCAATACAGGTGGTCACATTTAACATTCCATTCCTTTAAGAAGAAAACAATCCAACGATACATGCCCATGGGACCAACGGGAAGAATCATGATTAATTTTTCGCCGTTATCACGAGCATTTTTGATTGTCAGGGCAATTTCGTGACCCATCAGCATACCGAATTCCTCGGTGTTGTTACAGGAGATGGGCTGGAAATCCTTATTCCAGAAAGACTGACGGTCAAAAATTGATTCCGGTGCATTGGAGCAGCAGGCATCAATTTTTTCCATATCCCAACCTGCGGGATAGAAACCCTCTAAGTTTGAACCTTTGACTGTACTTGCAAAATCCATTTGTATAGTTCCTCCTCTATATATGTATTAATACTTTATTTAGGGCAACATTCTCATCGGTTTAACCTTGGGCCATGCGTAAGCCTGAGTAAACGCCTCGGCGTAGTCTACGCCGCATTGGAGGCCACGGAAACGGGCGCAAGTTTTGACGAATTCGGCAAAGTCGATATGGTCATGGTCGCGCATCCATTTCATCTGGCTTTCGTGACATTCCAGCATCTCTAATTTCAAGTCGATGGTGGAAGAAATGTCAACATATTCTGTGGGCATGAAATTAACACCGGCTAAGGTATCCATATAATACAGCGGTGTCAATTCGGCAATGCCGGGAACGCTGGTTCCGTAATGGGGGACACTGGCGCAGAAGCTTGCATCAAAAACCAGCTTGCTGACAGCGGTGTGGTCAGGCATATAGTCGTTAGGGCTGTGTGTGATGATGACGTCGGGCTGTTCAGCACGGATGACATCCACAACACGGTCACGCTGTTCTTTATTGTCATACACAATGCAGTCGTTAATATCGCAGGTTACAACCTTGATGCCGGCAAGACTACCGGCCTTTTTAGCTTCTTCACGACGCATGGCGCGGAGTTCATCAGGCATGATGATGGCATGACCTAAATTACCATTGGCAACATGGCACACGGTTACTTCATGGCCTTCTTTTACATATTTGGCCAGGGTTCCCGCGCAGGCTACTTCCACATCGTCGGGGTGGCAACCAAAGGCTAAAACTTTCATTATGAATTCCTCCTAATGTTATACTAAATCGGCACAATTACCGTTTTATACTTACTCCTCACAGGCCTGTAAAAAGGCTTCCAGTTGCTCCGCAGTATCAGCGACAAGAGCGGGGCAGTCTTTTGCAGTTTTGCTTTGGGCGGCCATTGCCAGCAGGTCACGGCACGCCATAGAGCCGTTTGCGGTTTGAAATTGTTGTGCAAAAGCTTTGGCTTTTTGGTAAACGGCTGCTTTTTCAGCCGGTGACGGCGGCGTGGCGCTTTTGGCGGCAAGTCCGATGACCATGAAGGCACCGGTCAGGGCCCCACAAGTGTCCCGCAGGCCGCTCATTCCGCTGCCAAACGGCAGGGAAAGCTGTGCAGCAGCTTCCGGAGAGAGACCCAGCTCATCACAAAAGGCAAGGAGAACAGATTGGGCACAGTTATAACCCTGCTCGTGATAGTGGATGGCTTGTTCTCTTTTTGTCATGCTTTTTTTGCTCCTTTTTGCGCTGTGTGCTCCTCGTAGAGCAGATTTTGCGGTAGTTTTTACTACTTACCATTATATAACTATTTTGAGGCTTTGTCAATGCTTAGAATGGAGAAAAAAGGGGATTGTGGCTCCGGATAAACAGCAAAAAAATAGAGAAATATAAAAAAAGTTCTGCCCTCTGCGGGGCAGAACTTTTTTGCTTGTATATTGCTTATTCAGACAGGGTGTGGCCATGGTCAAGGAGTCTTGCGGCGGTAAGCGCTTTATAGACAAGGGGGGTTATGATGGCCGTAATGATGATTTCAGGAATCATGTAGGTGCCGTTATAGAAAAAGGAATAGAGCAGGGACAGGCTAAAACCTGAGAAGGTTTCCATGATTTTGGCGCCAATGGCATAAAAACCCTCCTGCGTGAAGAACCATTCAGCCCAGGCACCAAAGAAAATTGCACCGGACAGAACATGAACCAGGTAGCGGGCAAACAGGGCAAGAACGCTGCCTAAGCAGATAGCGACGCCGTCATTTTTGATTTTATTTTTGAAAACACCACCGAGGCCCAGCACGGTGTAAGCCACAATGTAATCCAGCATGCAAACCAAAAGGGCATGGGAGAGAATCATCTGGCTGTCGCCGGGCAGGAAAAAGGCGGTAACGGTTTTTAAGCCCAACAGAAGCTGAATCAGGCTGAAAATAAAGGCGGAGAAGAAGCCCCAACGTGTGCCGTAGCAAAAGGCAAGGAGGATAATCGGCATCATGGAGGCAATGGTTATACCGCCACCAAAAGGAAGCTGAAACGGCTGAAAGATTGACAGGACAGAAGCGACAGCAATCAGCATGGATGAAATGACAAGTTTTTTGGTTTTCATTATATGACATCTCCTCAGTAAGAATTCCAAATAAAAACGGAAACAGCCACATACAGACTATTTCCGTTACATTCTCATGATGAAATATTCCCTACGTTGGCATTACCCAAATCAGGTTAAGGGTCGAAACAAAAGTTTCCTCTCAGCCTTACGGCTCCCCGATATTTATTTGTTACTCAAAGTGTAGCACACAAACCCTTGCTTGTCAATCATTTTTTTACAAAAAAGAAAAAAAGTGATAGAAAATAGCAAAGAAAGTGAGGTTTGTCACTCATTTTGCAATTGGCATTTTGGGAAAAAATTGTGTGGTATTCTATGGATGCAACGGGAGGTGAAGCTTGTGCAGGAAACAGGAAAACAAATGGCGCGATATGTCAAGATGCTGCTTAGTCGACCGGCTGAAGATGCAGAGGGAGACGGGCTGAGCGCAGAGGCGGACAATGCCATGCTGATTGCGCAAGCCTTAGTCGATAAAGCAAAAAAGGGGGATTTGCAATCCATCAGGGAAGTGATGAACCTGTTAGACGTAGAGAGCGCCTCTTGCAAACAAGGCTTTGATATGCCGGCTAAGATGCTGACGGAAAAATACTTGCCTGTTTGGCGGGATATTAAGAAGGGCGGGCACACCGAATATGTTCTCTATGGTGGGCGAGGCAGCGCCAAATCAACTTTTATCAGCCTGGCAATTGTAGATATTCTGCTTTCTAAGCCTATGATTCATGCCGTGCTTTGCAGGCGTGTCAAGGATACGCTAAGAGACAGCGTGTATGCACAAATGAAATGGGCGATTGGAGAGCTTGGGTTATCAGACGCTTTTGAATGTCGGGTGAATCCCATGGAAATAATCTATAAACCAACAGGACAGAAAATTTATTTTCGGGGGGCGGATGACCCGGCGAAATTAAAATCAATTAAAGTCCCGTTTGGGTATATTGGTATTTTGTGGTTTGAGGAGCTTGACCAATTCTGCGGGGAGGAGGAAATCCGGAGCATTGAGCAATCGGTGATTCGTGGGGGCGATGAAGCTTTTATTTTCAAATCTTTTAATCCGCCCAGAACGGTGGGAAACTGGGCTAATCAGTTTGTTAAGGTGCCGAAGGAAACGAGGCTTTTGTGTCCGAGCAGTTATCTGGATGTGCCGCCGGAATGGTTGGGAAAAGTGTTTTTGGAAGAAGCGGAACACTTAAAGGCAATCAATCCCGCCGCTTACGAGCATGAATATATCGGCATTCCCAATGATGAGGGGGGTGCGGTTTTTGCGAATTTGACCCTGCGTACGATTACGGAGGAGGAAATTCAAAGAATGGACAGAATATACAACGGCATCGACTGGGGTTGGTATCCGGACCCGTTTCGCTTTCACAGGATGAGCTATATCCCCGCAGAGGGGAGACTGTTTATTTTTGATGAAATCAGCGGGCAGAAGCTACCCAATCGGGAGATTGCAAGGTTGTTGAAAGAGAAGGGCATTGGACGGCAGGATAAAATTACAGCGGATTCCGGCGGCGAGGGGCCAAAATCTATTGCGGATTTGCGGGAGCAGGGGTTCATGGTGCGACGGGCTAAAAAAGGTCCGGGCAGCGTTGCCTATTCCATGAAATGGCTATCCTCTCTTACGGAAATTGTAATTGACCCCCAGCGCTGTCCGGAGGCAGCTAAGGAGTTTATGGAATATGAATATGAAAAAACAGAAGCCGGCGAGGTTATCAGCGGATACCCGGACAGGGACAATCATTCCATTGATGCGGTTCGCTATGCTTTGGAAGAAATTTGGAGGAGGAGAGGACAATGACAGAATTTGAAGTGGGTAATGTTTTGATGGTGAGGAGCATTGAAAAGGCTCTGGGACGGGAAATTCCTGTTTCCGGTGCGATGAGTACGGCGATGTCCCTTTGGAGGCAACTGTATAAAAATCAGGTGCCCTGGGCAGGGGAGGGCATTAAGAGCCTAAATCTGGCGGCTATGATTGCCGGGGAACTGGCGTGCCAGGCAACGCTGGATTTTCATTCCACAATTTCGGGAAGCCAGCGGGCGGACATGCTCAACAAGCAGGTGTATCAGGACGTTATTTTTGATATAAGACGCTGGACGGAATATGCCTGTGCCGTTGGCGGAGTTGTTTTTAAGCCTTATCTTGACAAAAACCGTTTGGCGGTGGAATATGTTTCGGCAGAACGCTTTTTTCCCCTGGCGGTGGATAGTCGGGGAGAAATTGTGTCGGCTGTTTTTTTAGACCGCATTAAGCGAGACGGGAAGGTTTACAGCCGTTTGGAAGAACATATTTTAGACGAAAAGGGTGTTACGGTACGGAATTTGGCCTTTTCAGATGGCGGATTCTGGGGCTTGGGAAAACCCGTTTCTTTATCTGCGGTTAAGGAGTGGAGCGGACTGGCGGAGCAGGTGACAATACCGGGTCTTACAACGCCGTTATTTTCCTACTTTAAGATGCCTATGGCCAATGCCGTTGAACCCGGCTCGCCCCTTGGGGTTTCGGTTTATGCCCGTGCTACCGGTCTTTTGGAAGAGGCGGACAGGCAGTTTTCAAGACTTTTGTGGGAATACGAAGGTGGCGAGCTTGCCATTGATGCCAGCGTTGATGCTATCATGCTGGAAAATGGGGACATGAAAATGCCCGCCTTAAATAAACGACTGTTCAGAGCGCTCAATTTGGATGCGGGCGATAGTGACCTGTACAATATTTATGCGCCGACGCTTCGAGATGGCGCGTATCTGGACGGCTTAAATGAAATTTTGGTTCACATTGAGGACATCTGCGGGTTGGCACGGGGTACCATTTCAAACGCCAACCGGTCTGCCCGAACAGCAACAGAGCTGAAAATTTTACGTCAGCGTTCCTATGCGACTGTCACGGATATTCAGAAATCCCTGCAAAGAGCCCTGAAAAATCTGGTGGTCGGTCTGGACAAGTTGGCTACGGTTTTTGCGCTTCTGCCTGTGGGAAAATATGAGCTGACATTTGAGTTCGATGACAGCACCGTTACGGACAGAAGTACACAATTTGCCGAAATGCAGGCGCTGGTAGAGCAGGGCGTTTTACATAAATGGGAATTGAGAACCTGGTATCTGGGCGAAACAGAAGAACAGGCCAAGAGGAAACTGGCGGAGCAGGAACAGCCGGAGGCGGGGAAAAACCCCGCCGTGTGATAAAGATGGCAGCGCTTAAACGAAAGCGTCTGCGTGTCTTTGGGGAAAGACGTTAAACATTTCCCGCTAAGGGAGTTTCCCTTTCTTTTATGACCGCCTGAGTCGGCGGAATAAAAATAGACGGCGACGGTGCAGGACTGGCTGCACAGAAGAAGGATTGAGTGTACCATGGGCACGAAAGACTTCTGTTTGGTCACAAGTTGACCGGTAAGGAAAGCGCAGAGAAAGGAGAGAAATGCAAGATATATTGAAGACACTTTACGGAGATGCCGTAAACGAGGATAATCTGGCTACGTTCCATGAGGAGCTTGGTAAGCGCTTTGTGGCAAAGGCGGATTTTAACCATCGAGGCGAAGAACTGAAAAGCCTGCGGGAGCAGATGAGCGCAATGGAGGCAGAACTGCAACACTGCCGTGATGAGGCGAAAGAGGCTATATCCTTGCGAGAGGCTTTGCAGGAAGAGAGAAAAAATATGGCGGACTACATAGAAAAGGAAAGCCAGAAACAGCTTGATGCGGCCGTTTGCCGCAGGCTTGAAGCGGCAGGAGCCAAAAGTTTGCCGGCTGTTCGCGCACTCCTTAATATGGACGGGGTTACCTTGGAGAACGGCACGTTAAATGGACTTGATGAGCAGTTGTGGGAACTGAAAAAGGAAAACAGCTATCTGTTTGATGACAAAGAGACATTTGTTCAGTTTACATCTCCGGCTGCTACAGGAAGTTCTGTGGTGAGTCGTGAAGAGTTTCAAAAAATGGGGTACATGGAACGGCTTAAACTGAAAAGAGAACAGCCGGAGCTGTACCAGAAAATGCAAACAAACAGGAGGTAATATTTTATGTCAACATACTTAAATTTTCCATTTGATGAAGAAGTTTTTGTGCAGAGCTGGGATGCAACGCCCGACCCGACAAAAACAGCAATGTTAGATAGCGGTGCCGTGGTTGAAGATGCGGTTATCGCATCCCGCATTCAGGCGGATGGCGGACTTTACACCATTCCGTTTTACAGCGTTTTAGACGGTACACCCGACAACTACGACGGTGCTACCGATATCACGGCAGAAGAGACTGCCGGCAGCAGTCAGACCGGCGTTGTGTTCGGTCGCGGCAAGGGCTTTACCGCCCGTAATTTTGCGTCTGAGTTGTCCGGCGCTGATCCGATGGGTCACATTGCAGCGACCATTGGTAAATACTGGGCAAAGCAGAGACAGAAAGCCTTAATTTCAATTTTACAGGCTATTTTCGGCATTACAGGTGCCAGCGGCAATGCTAAAAAGTGGCATGATACCCATACTGCCGATTTGACCTCTGCTACAGCAACACCTTATACCATGGGTGCAACAGACTTAAATGATCTGGCAACCATGGCTATGGGCGATAACAAAAACCTGTTCTCCCTGGCGATTATGCACTCGGCTGTTGCTAAGAACCTGGAAAACCTGCAGGTGTTAGAGCATTGGAAATATACCGATGCAAACGGCATTCAGCGTCCGACTACGCTGGCTTCCGTCAACGGCTTTACCGTTGTGATTGATGACGGCGTGCCCGTACAGGCAGTTGGTGGCAGCGGAGCCAATAAGGACTTGACAAGCTACACCACATATCTGCTGGGTGAGGGTGCTATCAGAACAGCTAAGGGTCGTGTTGAGGTGCCGGCTGAGGTATACCGTGACCCTGCAAAGAACGGCGGTCAGGACACACTGTATACCCGTATCCGAGAAACAATTCACCCCAATGGTTTCTCCTTTACACCGCCCGCCAGCGGCTGGACCAACAGCCCCACAGATGCACAGCTGGCTGCAACGGCTAACTGGTCTGTGGTCTTTGATCCTAAGGCCATTCCCATTGCCAGACTGATTACAAACGGCTAATACACATATATCCGGGGCGTTTTGCCCCGGATTTCACAGTCAGGAGGGATGGATATGTATACAGTAGACTATGGATTTTACAGTGACTGTTACGGTGGTACTGAAATTCCCCAAGAGGTTTTTGACAGGTTTTCTTATCGTGCCGGCGTGCTTTTAGACAATATGCTCTGCGTGCAAAAGGGTGCCGAAGAAGAAGCAAAGATACAGCATGTTTTATGCGAAATTTGTGACAGGTTATACCGTGAGGACAGACACTTTGGCATTGAAAGAGAGAGCATGGACGGCTACGACGTTACATACCGCGATGAAGTTGCAAACGACATTCAGAAGCTGGTCAGACAGACCCTTGGCACGAGCGGAATGCTTTATAGGGGGCGAGGCATCTGAACGGGACAGACAGCATTTTGATAGAACGATTTCGAAACGGAATGAAGGAACGGGTTCGTATGTCCAAGGTTTTTTGCAGCTTTGTACAATCTGTCGATCCTGATAAAAACGGACCTTTTTCCAGCGGTCGGCTTTTGGTCAGAATTGTGGGAGAAACAAAACCTGACATTGCATGTGGTGACCAGATTTGTTTAGTCGGGACGACAGCCTGGTATACAGTCGCTGAAATCAGACGGAATGTGGCACCGGGCAGCGCGCTTTCTCATTGGAAAGTGATTGGTAAACGGTAGGAGGGAAGAGCATGTTACGAGCAATCAAGGAGTATATTTTGACTTGCTTCCGCGGGGAGCATACGGACTATTCTTGGGATGACAACGCCATCAGCCTTCGTGCTGAGGCCTGTGACCCGATTCTCTACCGTTATACAGATGGAGACAGCCTGCGGCAGTTTGTGTTTATAGTGGGATTTCGTGAACCGATATCGGCTTTTTATGCTGATGCAGAAGTGTTTTACGAGCATCTTACGAGGTGGTTGCAGCAAGGTCTTCCCAGTTTGTCCCCGGGACAGACGCCGCAGCGTTTTGAAGTTGTTAAAACAGCGGCCGTTGAAAAACAGCGGTATGCAGAGACACAGTATGAATTGGTGTGTCGATTGATTTATTATCAAGAAGGAGCGTGAAACAATGGGTAAAATCGTAAAAAGAAGTGATAAGCTGGCCTTTTTTGGCGTCTTGGATGCAGAAGGGAATGTGAGCTATCACAGAATGAAGGGCTTTAATGAAATTGCAACACAGAAGGGCCCTATTGAATATTCCAGACAATATGTTGACCAGGAATTTGAACAATCGGATGTTGTTGGTTACAGCCCCAGCATCAGCTACTCTTTTGACCAGTTTATTGACAATGTTGTTCACGAAGATTTGGTGACCATTGCAGAGCATGAACTGGTGGGCGAAGAGGCTGTTCGTTCCATTGTCATGGTGGACTTGTCACACAAGGAAGCCGATGGCAGTTGTCCGGCTGTTAAGAGAGATTTTTCTGTTATTTGTGACAGCGAGGGTAATGCCATGGAAGCTTATACCTACTCAGGAACCTTGAAGGTTAAGGGAGAAAAGGTTTTTGGACTGGCAAACAGCCAAGACAATTGGGAAACCTGCAGCTTTACTACACAATAAACAGAACGGAATATCTGCCGCGGACCTTTTGTTCGCGGCAGGTACGGAGAATCAATATGCATATGAATTTATTACAAGGGACGATGGACGATTGCATCCGGATTGATGAGGTTGATTACCCTATACATACAGATTTCAGGCGGTGGATTCAGTTGGAAACGGTTTTGGCGGAGCCGGGAGATTTTATGGAAAAGCTGCCGATGCTTTTGGCTTTGTGCTATAAGGAACTTCCGCCCACAATCGGGAAAGCCATTGACGGGCTGTTGCAATTTTATATTGGAACAGGGGCAGAGCAGGGCGGGCAGGAGAAGCATTGTCGGCCCGTATACAGCTTTATACAGGATGAGATGTTGATTTATGCGGCATTTTATCAGCAATACGGAATTGACCTTTCAAAGGCATCGCTGCATTGGTGGCAATTTAAGGCACTTCTTTATGGGCTTACCGCCCAGACGCAGTTAGTTCGGGTGATGGGATATCGTGCTATGGATTTGCATTCTTTGAAAAATCCGGAGGAAAAGCGTTTTTATAAGCGCATGAAAGCCCTCTACAAGTTAAAGCACATACCGGAGGCATCCATGCGGGAAGAGGACATCAGCGCTGCAATAGAAAGGCTGTTTTAGGGAGGAGAGACGAACATGGCGGACGAGCAATCAACACAACAATTAAAAGAAGAATTCAAGATGGTGGGACGGCTGCTTTCAGAGGGGCTGGGTCAGGGGATTACTGACGGCTCTAAGGAAGCCAAGGCAGCCATGGACCAGCTTGGAGATGAACTTTTGGACAGTCAAATGCAGTATTTTGAGGAAAAGGCAAGGCTCGAAGCGGCGATTGACAGTGCAGAAGAAGCAAAATATCGCAAGGAATACCAGACCCGCCTCAGTCGGGCAAAATCGGCGGCACAGGCCGAAACTGTACGAAAAAACGAGGAATTGCGACTGTACAAGAAAGCCAATGAGGCCTATGTTGACGCTTTGGAGGCACATCTTGCTACCGTCGAAGCAAAAATTAAGGCAAAGAAAACACAAATCGCCGAAGACTTTAAGGATATTGCTCAAAGGGCCGAAGATAGTCTTGAAACAATAGAAAAATCACAGCAGGCCATGGAGAAAAAAATGGAAGACTATGGCGGTTTGTTTGAACATAAAAAATATCTGTTCTTAAACAGCGGCCCCAATGGTACGCCCGAAAGGCTGGAACGGACGATTTTAGATTTATCCGCGCAAAGACAGGAATTGGAAAAATATTCTTCCCTGTTACAAAAGGTGCGGGAACGAGACGATGTGCCAGCAGAGCTTTTTGACAGCATCAGTAAGTTATCCATTCAGGATGCCATACGTTTTCAGGAGGCGCTCCTGCATCTTGATGATGAAAAAAGAGAGCAATATTTTGCCGATTGGGAGGCCATTCAGAAGCTTTCGGAGGAAACGGCGCAACGCTATTTTGTAGACGATACGAAGAGAGTTTTGGCATCTGTTGAACAGGAACTTGCAGACTGGTATGGCACCATTCCGGCAGGCTTTTTTCAGGAAGGAAATTTATCGGCTGAGGCGTTTGGGCAGGGTTTTATGAACCAGTTGACCTCTATGCAGGACATGATGCGGGAGGCAATAAACGTCGTTTTGTCAGTACCTGTTGAAGAAACGCCCCAGACGGCTCCGGCAGAGCGGCATACGATACAAAATAAGCAGTATCAGGTTACCTACATCCTGGGCGGCGCGCAGGAGACGGTGGCACAACAATTACAGGCAATTCATTCCGCAGAGACCATCAAGCGTTTGCGGGGATAAAAAAAGGAGTGAGACAATGAGTTTTACAGTCAATTTTATGGATAATGAAAACGTAACGGCCGAGGCTCTCAACACGGTCAGCAGTGAACTGGGGGGCGAGGGGCTTGCTTTTCAGGAGGATGTACTTTACGGGGTTGATGCCTTAAATGACATATCCAAAGCGTTAATTACGAAAGGTGTCAGCAGAGGCTGTGAGCTTTCAGCTTCAGACGGCATGGTTACCATCGGAGAAGGGGTTCTCTTTATGTCTGACGGACGTCGTGTTGAAATCGACAGTGATGGCATCAGCCTTTCCTACACGCCGGGCACGGTTTGTTATGTTTATTTTCGGTTCGATTCTCAGGCGGGCATTGTGATTCCCTGTTGCACAGAGACAGAGCCGGAAGAGGGCGATTTGATTCGGCTTGGTTACATCACGACAGAAGGGGCAGTTGCCGGACGAGTTGACCGCGCCCTTATGAAGAATGCCTTTTTAGGTCTGCATGGTGCGGAAACTTTTCATAATGTTTTCAAATGGGATGGTCAAACAGAGGAAGCCCTTTTATGGGAACTGGACCTGAGCGATACAGGGTACCGATATGTTATGGTATCCTCGCCCGGGTATGTGTCCAGCGATCTGACACGCAACGCGTTTTGCGGACAGGTTAATCTGGCTGATCAAAAAGCATTTTCTGTGCTACGGACCAATGCACGCAGTTATGCAGACGAGGAAGATTTTATCTATAACAGTGATAACGGTGAGGTGTTAGCGGCCTATGCACTCAATGAATCTGTTGCGGGCAGCCGATATTACTATGTCTATCTGCGATTTGAAATGGGGGCCGACCAGGTTTTGCGCGTGTACCAAAGAGCTGTTTCCACCAAGGCCGCCGGGTATATAGATACAAAGTCGACAACGATTGAAATTACGGTATGTTAGGGGGCGGGCTATGTTTGAAGCAAAATTTGAAAATGAGCGTGGGCAGATTTTCTTTGGCGGTGGCAGAAATCCCTGGTTTAACACTACGAAAATAGAGGGGCTTTCCCTGCCGGAACGAGAGTTTGTTGTTACGGGTTATGCAGGACAAGCCGGTCAGATTCTGCTTTCAGAGCGGGATATGGCGAGAACCATTACCATTGCAGGAGACATGATTGATAAAGAGAGCGTGCGCAGTGAGCTGACGCGGATGATGCAAATTCTGTACATCCCGGGGCGGATGACGATTGCTTCCGACGGTCGTAAACGAGTGATTTCTTGCCGCTGTAATCACGTTTCTGAACCCGAGCGAAAAGGAACGAAGGCGGTTTCCATGGTGTTGCAGTTTACCTGTGACCAACCTTATTTTCAGGATGAATCTCCCTGTGAGTTTACACTGTTTTCGCGTCGGGACCTGGTGCAATCTTCTTTTACTCTGCCTTGCCTTTTTACAAAGCGAACCAATCGGGTGTCTGTCGTGAATCAAGGGGATATTCAAACAGAACCCATTCTTACGGTTTATCACGATAGTCGCGAGAGACCTATGACGTTGGAGACAGATGAAAGTGGTCTTGAAATTATCAATCATACCACGGGGCAAAGGATTATTTTAGAACGTGAAACTGTGTTGGGAGAGGTCGTGACGATTGACATTCCCAATCGCCGCATTACATCAAGTGTGCTTGGAGATATAACACATATGATTTCGCAAGATACCTTTTTGAGCCGGTTTTTTCTGGCGGTGGGCAGCAATGATATGGAAGTGATTAATCACAGGCACGGCGAGGGCATAGCAACCATGATGCGCTATGAAAATCGATACATTGAGGCGGTGGTTTGATGGAAGATATCCGGTTTTATGATTTTGATTTTACACTCCTGCACATTGAACACGATATTATTTCCTGCAACTGGACCCTTTATGAAAATGAAATAGGCGCCTTTGAGATGCATTTTCCCCTGACGAGTCCGCTGGTGAGTGTGATGATGAATCATCCTTATGTTGTGGCGGTTCAGGGCGATAAACAAGCGGTTATTACCGGCAAACAGTTTGACCGGGAGGGAGCCTTGTTTGGTCGGAGCTGCAACTGGCTTTTGACACGGTTTTATGTTGATGAACAATTTGATACTGATTCTTTGTTCACAAAAGGGAGCATTGCATCTAAGGATGCAAGAGACGTTTGCGCTTACATTTGTCAGCTTGCCTTGGGAGACGCGGTGACGACAGAAACAAATGATGTGGACTATGGCGAGGTTTTTGTGGAGAACAAGGATTTGACGTCAGCCTATCAATTGATTCAGCAGAGTCTTGCTGATGCAGGACTGGGGCACAAGCTTTTGTTTGATGTAAAAAACCGTCAATGGGTGTTTTGCGTTACACAGGGCAAGACGCAAAAGCTCTTGCTTTCGGAGGACAATCGCAATGCACACGATACGGCATACACAGAAGACAGGCAGGAGTATTTTACGGGGGCCTGGTATAAACAAGCGGTTACCGATATGGGGAGCTGGGATGCGGAGGAAAATTCCCCCTACTTAAAAAATGAGCAGCCAGACAATTATGCAAAGGGGTATCGTGTGACGAAAGCGGGGACCCGATTCGGAATTTCTTTTGCTTCGGGGGATTATATTGTTTGTCGCAATGTAAGCGGTGCGTGGCAGAGAGCAGACAATCTGGCAGCTTTTCCGGCTTTTATTCCGTCCGAGCTTTCCGGTCTTTACGCCTGGGAGGGCGTTGTCAAAGGAGAAACAGAAGAAGAGGCCCTGCGGAATCTGCAACGTGTTAAAGTGGAAAAAACCTTGGAAACGAAAGTGAGACAGCTCAGGGTTGGCAAAGATTATGAGCTGGGAGACAAAGTCAGAGTGGAAATTAAAAAAGGTGCATGCCAACAAAGTGCCACCATGAAAATTATAGGGGTTAGACTTTGGTATGAACAAAATGAGATTGGCGAGGAGCCGATTATGGAGGAGGCAGAAGCATGATAGAATATAGCGTGAGAATTGACTTGCAGGCAGAAAGAAATAAGCATACAAACATGGTGTTTTCAAGCGGAGATAATAACGCATATCGCCTGAATTTCTCTTTTTACTCGTATGGAAAACGAGTGGATGTTTCAGGCTATACCTTAACCGTTAAGGCAAAACGTTCAGACGGGCAGGTTATTATAGACAGCGGCGTTATAGACGGGCAAAACGCATACTATATTGTAGCGGATAATATGTATGCCAAGGAAGGGCCTGTTGTGTTTGAGGTGGCGCTGGTAGGTCAGGAAGCGTCGCTCGTTACCTCGGCAGTTGTGCATGGCGAGGTGCGAGAAGGCTTTGGAGACGAAGGGCTGGACGCAGAGGAGGTTGTACCGCTGGTGGCAAAAATGGTGAAGGCGGCGGTTGATGCGGAAACAGCTGTACATGTGGCAAATGTGGCAATAAATAGGGCCAATGAAGCGGCAGAAGGAGCGTCAAGTTCGGCAGAATTTGCCCAAGGTGTTGCAAACGATTTGACAGAAGCAGAAGCGATACGAGTTGCTGCGGAAATGCAGCGGGATGAAAACGAAGAACAGAGAATTGTTGCGGAAACATTGCGCGAACAAGCGGAATCGGCTCGAAAACAGGCGGAAGAAGATAGAGAGGCGGTTTTTGCCGAAAGCTCGCAAAACGCTAATGCTGCCGCAGACAGAGCGAATGAAGCAGCAGAAGGTATCGATGGTAAAATTGAAGACAGGATTGTACAAGAGAGCGGCTATCAAGACGATAAAATTATGAGTCAAAAAGCTGTCACAGGAACATTAGACAGAGTTTATGACGATATGAGCAACAGGATGTCTGCTCTCGAGGGGGATGTGGATTCCTGTGCTAATGCCGTTAAAGGCTCAGCTTCGGGCAATGTTGTAGCGGTGGATGATGTTTCTCCTGCTTTGCATACGGTTATTGCGAACGTCACAAAAGAAACAACCGGAGCCGTGACGGTCACAAGGTACGGAAAAAATTTATTGGATATCAATAAAGTTGTTCAGAATGGCAGTAACGGTATTATGAAAATCAGTGGGAATGCGATTACATTGTCGCCATCATCCTATTCAAATAATCTGTACGGCATCAATTTAACGCCTGCACTTGTTGCAACTAAAATTATTAAGGTTGGCACTCGTTATACTTTATCGATAGGGAGTTTATCGGCGCATGCTGACACAAACTGGGGATGGAGAATTATGTATACTGACGATACAGAAACATGGCTTTCTAATCTATCAATATCTTTCACTCCAACCAAAACAATTAAAGGTATTTTCTTCTACGTTGGTATGCCTTTTACAACAGATGAGACGATTGCAATCGGCAATATCCAAGTGGAGGTTGGAAATAAGGCGACAAGCTTTGAACCATATATAGCGCCCGTTACGTATGAGGCTCCGGGAAAAGTTGTAGAAATTGAATCATTGGCGCCTAATATGACGCTTATGACGGATGTGGAAGATGCAGTCATCAATATGACATATAACAAAGACGTTAATAAGGTTATCGAGCGTTTAACCAATGCAATTATCAGTTTAGGAGGTAATGTGTAATGTTTAATTTAAGAGATTTTATCAAAAAGGGTTTGCTTGCTGCGGTGGGCAATATGGCAGACTATCAGGTCATTCTGAATGCGGCAGGTTGGCATGAAAAAGGAGTTTTAACCGAGGAGGATTTGGCAGATATCAATGCGGCTATCGAAGCACAGGCATCCGAGGTGACAGAAGATGAAAATATGGATTGATGCAGGGCACAATTATTCCGGCTTTGACACGGGCGCTACGGGCAACGGCCTGCGGGAGCAGGATGTGACCTTTTACGTTGCCGACAAGCTTAAAGGTCTGCTTGCCTCCGCGGGACATGCGGTTTCTATGAGCCGCAGTTCTCTTAAAGAGAATGTTGACGGCAATAGCACAAGTGAGTCTCTGAAAATGCGGGCGGCACTGTCTAACACGTGGGGTGCGGACCTGTTTTTGAGCATTCATTGTAATGCGTTTAACGGCACGGCAAGCGGCACAGAGACGCTGGTTTATTCGGCAAAGAGCGCCGCTTATTCCACGGCTAAAAAGGTGCAGAAAGCGATTGTTTCGCTTCTTGGCACCGTTGACCGTGGCGTTAAGGAACGGCCCGACTTACTTGTTCTAAAACACACAAAAGCCCCAGCCCTGTTAGTGGAGCTTGCCTTTATCGACAACGCGGGCGATGCAGCGCTGCTAAAAAACAGACAGGACGATTTTGCCCGGGCTATCTTTGAGGGCGTTGTGGGGGAGCTTGGCGTGAAAGAGGAAACAGAGACAAAAGGGCAGACGGTTATACAGCTGCCCAAAGAGGTGTATATCCAGGAGATTGCCCCTCGTGACTTTTCCCTCGTGGTTTGCGATGCGGCCAAACGCAGCATAGGCAAGAACAAGTATTTTAATGCAGGCTTTTTCACAACGGAGCAGGGCGGCAGGACCATTCCTGTGGGGAATCTGGTTTGCGGCGGTAAGGTGATTTCGCAATCCAAATATAACGCGGATTGGATTAATGTTGCCAAAAAGAAGCTGACCACCATTTACACAACAGACGCAGGTGCTTGCGGCATCATTAAAACAGATACCGTTTCCGGTTTGGGTGCAAAAGAGGCGGTCAGCGGGATTCCCATTATAGTTGGCGGCAAACGTGTGAGCCTGGATGAGATTAAAGCGGAGGGCTATTTTGGCAACGAGCTCTATGACACCTGGCATGGCTTTTTGGGCATTCGCCATAATAAGCTTGTCTATGTGGCGATGAAGTGTGCTTTTGAATCCATGTGCTGGGCTTTGGTGGGCCTTGGCATTTATGATGCCATTAAGCTTGACGGCGGCGGTTCTTTTATTCTGAAAGATGGCAAGGAGCTTATCGGAACGAACGAAAATAGACGCATCCACAACATTGGCTGCTGGACGAAATAAAAAAAGGGGTGATTACTATGAACCTGACCACCATTGTTACGTTAATCGGTGAAATCGGGGTGCTTTTGAGCGTTATCATCCCTGTAATTGTTTCCATTTCCAAGATCGCAAGGGGAACAAAATGCCAGTTGCGGAGCGAGATGCTCCGGATTTACTACCATAATCGGGATGCTGGGGAAATCCGTCAGTACGAATACGAAAACTTTGTGATGCTCTACGAAGCATACAAAAAATTAAAGGGCAATTCCTTTATAGACAAAATCTATGCGGAAGTACATTCCTGGGAAATCATTACATAAAAGAGGAGAGAATGCGCATGTATGAACTGTTAAAAGAAATGATTAAGCCGGAGCTGTTTGTTTTGGTTCCGGTGCTGTATTTCTTCGGTGCGGCCTTAAAGAGGTCGCAGCTTGCCGATAAACACATTCCCTGGGTTTTAGGCATTGTGGCAATGGCCATGGGGCTGATTTATGTGCTGGCAACGGAAAGCCTTTCCACGTGGCAGGAGATTTTACTTGCCATTTTTTCGGGCATCACACAGGGCGTTTTGTGTGCCGGGGCCAGCGTGTATGTTAACCAGATTGTGAAGCAGGCAGGGAAAGAAGAATGAGAGGCCTAAAATTCTGAGAAAGTTCTTGACACAAGGCCGCTTTTAGGGTAGACTAAAAGTGTACTGAAAGAGGGGAGAGGGTGCATCAACATGGAAACAAGAGTAGCTGTTATCAGCATGATTGTGGAGCAGGCGGACAGCGTGAGTAAGCTTAATGATTTGCTTCATGATTACAGCGATTATATCATCGGACGCATGGGGATTCCCTATCGCGAAAAAGGGATTAACATCATTACGGTTGCCATTGACGCACCGCAGGATGTCGTGAATGCCCTGACCGGCAGCCTGGGAAAACTGGACGGGATTGCGGCCAAGGCAACCTATTCCAAAGCTTAATTACATATTTATGGACACATTCCCACTGACGCCAAAGCCAAAAGCTGAGGAGAAAGCGGCGGATCACGGAGCAAGTAGCGGGCCGTATTCTTCACGCAACAGTGGGGAATACGGTCTTTTAATTTACATTTCTGACAAGAAAGAAAATCTGACTTTAAGAAAGGATGGAGTTTTAATGTACAACCCGAAATCACTTCGCGCAGAAGAGTTTATCAACCATGAGGAAATTTTAGACACCCTGCGTTATGCGGATGAAAACAAGGATAATGTGGAGTTGATTGACAGCATTTTGGAAAAAGCCCGTCCCAAAAAGACGGCGGACGGTACGCAATGCGCCGGCCTGACTCACAGAGAGGCTTCTGTTTTGCTTGCCTGCGAAATTCCCGAGAAAATTGAAAAAATGTATCAAATTGCAGAGGAAATCAAGTTGGCTTTTTATGGTAAACGTATCGTCATGTTTGCCCCGCTTTACCTCTCCAATTATTGTGTGAACGGCTGTCTTTATTGCCCGTATCACTATCAGAATAAACAAATTCCCCGCAAGAAGCTGACGCAGGAGGAGCTTCGTGCAGAGGTTGTTGCTTTGCAGGATATGGGGCATAAGCGTCTGGCCATTGAGTCGGGAGAGGATCCGGTTCATTCCCCGATTGAATACATTTTGGAGTGTATTGATACCATTTACAGCGTTCATCACAAAAACGGCGATATCCGCCGTGTTAATGTCAATATTGCCGCCACAACGGTTGAGAATTATCGTAAGCTCAAGGAGGCAGGCATCGGGACTTACATTCTGTTCCAGGAAACCTATCATAAGGAAAGCTACGAAACCCTGCATCCGACCGGTCCGAAGCATAATTATGCTTACCACACCGAGGCTATGGACAGAGCTATGGAGGGCGGCATTGACGATGTGGGCCTGGGCGTTTTGTTTGGTCTGGAACTGTATCGCTATGAGCTGGCAGGCATTTTGATGCATGCAGAGCATTTAGAGGCCGTGCACGGGGTTGGTCCCCACACCATCAGTGTGCCTCGCTTAAAGCGTGCGGACGATATTAACCCCGATGATTTTGACAACGGTATCTCCGATGAAATCTTTACGAAGATTATCGCCATTATTCGTATGGCTGTGCCCTATACAGGGATGATTATTTCCACCCGCGAATCAGAGGAGGTTCGTGCCAAGGCTTTGCAGGTCGGCATTTCCCAAATCAGCGGTGCATCCCGTACCTCTGTTGGTGGTTATACAGAGACAGAACGTCCCCATGACACGGAGCAGTTTGATGTTTCTGACCAAAGAACGCTGGATGAAGTGGTTTGCTGGCTCATGGAGCTGGGCTACATTCCCTCCTTCTGCACGGCATGCTATCGTGAGGGCAGAACGGGTGACCGTTTTATGCGTCTGGCCAAAAACGGGCAGATTTGCAATGTGTGTCAGCCCAATGCCCTGATTACGCTGAAAGAATTTGTAACAGACTACGGTTCTGCAAAAACCAAGGCAGCAGCAGAAAAACTGATGAGCGAGGAACTTCCTAACATTAAAAACGAAAAGGCGAGAGACATAACAAAACAGTACTTACAGCTGATTGAAGAGGGTCAACGAGATTTCCGTTTCTAAACGGGTAGAGGAGGGATGGTAATGGAAGTAACAGGCATGCAGCAAACACCCAGCGGCTTGCGTCTGACCATTGGCTTATTCGGGCGGACCAACAGCGGAAAATCCTCCCTGGTCAATGCTTTGGCAGGACAGCAGGTATCCTTGGTTTCTCCGGTATCGGGCACGACAACAGACCCCGTTGCAAAGCCGATTGAGATTTACCCCTTAGGTCCCTGTGTTTTGCTGGATACTGCCGGCATCGGCGATACATCAGAGCTTGGCAAGGCAAGAATGGAGCGCACGATGCAGGCTCTTGATAAAACGGACATTGCCATTTTGGTGTTCGCACCGGACCAGGATGAATATGAGGCTGAAAAAGGACTCTTGGAGGCGTTTTCTGCTCGAAACATCCCGGTTATCCCTGTACTTAACCAAATTGACCGCACGGCAGATTTTGAGCCTGTTTTGGAGGCAATTCAAAAGGAGACCGCGGTTCGGGCGTTGCCTGTCAGCGCCGTAACGAAAGAGGGGCTTTCAGCCTTGCGGGAAGCCTTGGTGCAAAAGGCACCGGCTGATTTTGAAAATGACAGCATTATCGGACATTTGGTGAAGGAAAATGACCGTGTGCTTTTGGTTATGCCGCAGGACATTCAGGCCCCGAAAGGACGGCTTATTATGCCGCAAGTGCAGGTGACGCGTGATTTGTTAGACCATGGAGCTGTGGTGACCAGTGTGACACCGTCACAACTTCCGGCGGCGCTTTCGGATAAAACTCCCGATTTAATTATTACGGATTCGCAGGTGTTTCCGCTTGTATACAGTCAGAAGCCGGCAGAGAGCAAGCTAACCTCTTTTTCGGTGCTTTTAGCCCGTTATAAAGGAGATATTGATGCTTATTTGCGGGGCGCTGCGGTTGTGCGTAATTTGCAGGCGGGTGACCGTGTGTTGATTGCGGAGGCTTGTAGCCATCAACCTTTGGATGGGGATATTGGTCGCGTTAAAATTCCCAAGCTGATTCGGGAAAAAATTAATCCGGATATTACTATTGAGGTTGTGGCGGGGCAGGACTTTCCGCAGGATTTAACCCCGTATGCTCTGGTCATCCATTGCGGCGGCTGCATGTTTGGCCGAAGACAGGTCATGAGTCGTGTTATGCGCGCTGTGGAGCAACAGGTGCCTATCACGAATTACGGCATTTTCTTAGCAGAAATGGCGGGCATATTAGATAAGGTCGTTATATAAAAGAAGGAGACAGCCATGATTTTCGATATGTTAAAAGAGCATCAGGCAAAAGAAAAAGCATCCTTCCACATGCCCGGTCATAAGAACGCGCGGGGATTTTCCGGCACGTTTTTAGCAGACAATCCCTTTGCTTATGACACAACAGAGCTTTGTGGAACAGATGCTTTGATTCAGCCCACGGGGGCTATTTTAGAAGCCGAACAGATGGCGGCGTCAATCTATGGCGCGGCGCATAGTTTTTTTCTTGTGAACGGGTCGACGGTTGGTATTCTTGCGATGATTTATGCCGCCTTTTGCCCGGGGGACGTTGTTTTGGTGGACCGCTATTGCCACCAATCGGTGTTGCATGCTTGTGAGCTGGCAGGGGTACAGCCTGTTTACCTGACGCCGTCAGGGTCACAGGTAGCCGGTATTCCCGGCACGCTTTCGCAAGACGCGGTGGCGCAGGGATTCGCCCAATTTCCGGAGGCAAAGGGCCTGATTATAACCTCCCCGAATTACTATGGCAAGGTTGCTGATTTAGCGGCCATTTCTCAATTGGTGCATCATCACGGAGGCGTGCTTTTAGTGGATGAGGCCCATGGCGCCCATTTTCCGTTTTCCGACCGTTTCCCAAAGACAGCTATGGAGCAAGGGGCCGATTTGAGCGTAACCAGCCTGCATAAGTCCTTAAATGCGCCCAATCAAACGGCGCTTCTACATATAGGCACAGGATTTCAGGCAGAAGAGTTGCGGCGGGTTTTGCGCATGTTTCAAACCAGCAGTCCCTCTTATGTGCTCTTAGCTGCCATGGAGCGGGCCCTTTGTGAGGGAAAAGAGCAGGGTGCAGACAAAACGGAGCAGCTGATACAGCTCATAGAACCCTTAGGTTGCCCGAGTCTGGGTGACCCCTTTAAGCTGTTGCCCTCGTGGCAGGCGCAAGGTCTTAGCGGGCATGAGGCAGATGCCATTTTCCGTGAGAAATTCGGTATTTACGCTGAGCTTGCAACAGAGCATGGACTTTTGCTGATGTGCTCATGGCACAATACAAAAGAGGATTTTGCTTTGCTTCATGAGGCAATCCGTTACTGTGACGGACTGCCAAAGAAGGATAGTGTCCGGGACATAGATCCACAGCTTGTTTTTAAGCCCGTTATGGCACGCTGTGCCCTCTCTGAACTGCGACAAAAAGAAAGTCAGCATGTTTCCTTAGAACGGGCAGAGGGTCGAATTTGCGCCGGTGTTGTGACGGCATTTCCGCCTTGCATTCCCATCTTATTGCCCGGCGAGATAGTTACAGCCGAACAAATTGCAACCATTAAGAGGCTGCATCGTGAGGGCGCAACCATAACAGGCATGGAAAGTGGTATTAAAGTTATATAGGCGTCGGCTTTTTGAACAATAAAAAAATACCGTTTGCTCATCGTACGTTTGAGCAAGCGGTATTTTTTATTCCTTATGCACCAACTTTATTCAGCATAAGTGCCAGACGGGACTTTCTTCTGGAAGCGGTATTCTTCTTCATGATGCCCTTGCTGACAGCCTGATCGATCTTTTTAACAGCTAAGTTAAATGCGGGTTCAGCAACAGCCTTATCGCCGGTAGCTGCTGCAGCTTCAAACTTCTTAATATATGTTTTGACAGCCGACTTGATCATCTGATTGCGAAGAGTCTTTGTCTGAATAACTTTTACTCTTTTCTTTGCAGATTTAATATTAGGCAAACCGTTCACCTCCATTGCCTCTAAAATGACTTTTACTATTTTATCATATCATCATGGGAAATGCAACACTTTTTTGAAAAAAAATGATTTTTTTTTAGAAATGTACCTTTTTTAGCGGAAAAGAAAGAGGGAAGGGCGTGGCGCACTTTAACCAAAAGGGGAAAATCTGCATACTATGCAGTATAAGGAGGTGAATGTATATGTTATGTGGTAATGGTAAATGCACATGTCTGGGCGTTATTGTCAGCATTTTAGCAGGTGTGGTTCTGGGTGTTTTGTATTCACTGGGTTTTGTGACTACGGGTGTTATCTTCTGGGCGTATCTGGCGATCGGTGTTGCCGCTATTTTCCTTGCACCCCTTTATAGCAGGCAAGCCACCGAAGGGGAGACTTGTAACACCTGTGCCTGCAAAACAAACCGTCTTTTGACCCTGGCTTCAATCGGCACCATTGTGACCGGTGCTGTTGGTCTGATTGTCAGCTTAGTCTCCGGTGTAACAACAATCAGCATTGTCTTAGGTGTAGCTACCTTTTTTGCTGTGTTAGTTTTGGCGGGGCTTGTTTGCCTGACAAACTGCCTTTGCAGTCGATAGAAAAAAGCTTGTAACAAGCTAAGGAAAAAAGGCTTATCCACGATTGTGGATAAGCCTTTTGTAAAAGCGTTATTTAATTATTTAAGAACAGAAGCAACAACGCCGGAACCTACGGTTCTACCACCTTCACGGATAGCGAAACGCAGACCTTCTTCGATAGCGATCGGAGTGATCAGTTCAACTTCCATGGAAACGTTATCGCCAGGCATGCACATTTCAACGCCTTCGGGCAGTTTGATTACGCCGGTAACGTCAGTTGTTCTGAAATAGAACTGAGGTCTGTAGTTGTTGAAGAACGGTGTATGACGACCACCTTCATCCTTGGACAGAACGTAAACTTCGCCCTTGAAGTTGGTGTGGCACTGGATGGAACCGGGCTTAGCCAGAACCTGACCTCTTTCGATTTCGTTCTTCTGAACACCACGGAGCAGAGCACCGATGTTATCGCCGGCTTCAGCCTGATCCAGAAGCTTTCTGAACATTTCAACGCCGGTAACAACGATCTTTCTAACTTCGTCAACCAGACCAACGAGTTCAACTTCGTCGTTAACTTTCAGAGTACCTCTTTCAACACGGCCGGTAGCAACAGTACCACGACCGGTGATGGAGAATACGTCCTCGACAGGCATCAGGAAGGGCATGTCGGTCTTTCTTTCCGGAGCCGGAATGTAAGAGTCAACAGCGTCCATCAGCTTTAAGATGGATTCGTAAGCGGGGTCAGCGGAAGGATCAGTAGCAGAAGATTCCAGAGCCTGCAGAGCAGAACCTACGATGATCGGAGTGTCATCGCCGGGGAATTCATACTCGTTTAAGAGTTCTCTGATTTCCATTTCAACCAGCTCTAACAATTCGGGATCGTCAACCTGGTCAGCTTTGTTCATGTAAACAACGATGTAGGGAACGCCAACCTGACGAGCGAGCAGGATGTGCTCTCTTGTCTGGGGCATCGGACCGTCAGCAGCGGATACAACTAAGATTGCACCGTCCATCTGAGCAGCACCAGTGATCATGTTCTTAACGTAGTCAGCATGTCCGGGGCAGTCAACGTGAGCATAGTGTCTGTTAGGAGTTTCATACTCAACGTGAGCAGTAGAAATGGTAATACCTCTTTCTCTTTCTTCCGGAGCACCGTCGATCTGGTCATATGCCTTGAATTCTGCACCGCCGGTCAAGCTCAGAGTCTTGGTGATAGCAGCGGTTAAAGTGGTCTTACCATGGTCAACGTGACCGATGGTACCAATGTTAACGTGGGGTTTGGTTCTTTCGAATTTAGCCTTAGCCATTTGATTTGCCTCCTATTTGTTAAATTTAATAATTTTTTTAATGATAAAACTATTGTATAAAATTTTTCAGGAAAAATCAAGTGTTTTACAAAACTTTTCCTGAAAGAGCGCTAAGCAGAAAGCTTATGCGTCCTTCTTAGTTCTGGAAGAGATAATCTGTTCCTGAATGCTCTTGGGCACTTCTTCGTAGTGGCTGGGCTGCATGGTGTACTGACCACGACCCTGTGTTTTAGAACGCAGGTCGGTTGCATAACCAAACATCTCAGACAGGGGAACGAAGGCAGAAATTGCCTGAGCACCGGGACGAGCTTCCATACCCTGAATCTGACCACGACGGGAGTTTAAGTCACCCATAACGTCGCCCATGTATTCCTCAGGAACGATGACGTCAACCTGCATGATGGGCTCTTTCAGAACAGAGTCACCCTTACGGCAAGCATCCTTAAATGCCATAGAACCGGCAATCTTGAACGCCATTTCAGAAGAGTCAACTTCATGGTAGGAACCATCGTAGAGAGTTACACGAACGTCAACAACGTTGTAACCGGCTAAAACACCGGCCTGCATAGCGCCCTGAATACCGGCGTCAACAGCGGGAATGTATTCCTTCGGAATAGCACCACCGACAATTTTGTTAACGAACTCGTAGCCACTGCCGGCTTCCAAGGGCTCAACCTTGATCAGAACGTGACCGTATTGACCCTTACCACCGGACTGTCTTGCGTACTTATTCTCAACGTCAACAGCCTTACGAATGGTTTCTTTATAGGATACCTGAGGTTTACCAACATTTGCCTCAACCTTGAATTCGCGGAGCAATCTGTCTACGATAATTTCAAGATGGAGTTCGCCCATGCCGGCGATGATGGTCTGACCGGTTTCCTCGTCAGTGTATGTCTGGAATGTGGGATCTTCCTCAGCCAGCTTAGCCAGTGCGATACCCATCTTTTCCTGACCTTCCTTGGTCTTAGGCTCGATGGCAACACGGATAACCGGGTCAGGGAATTCCATGGATTCCAGAATAATGGGATGAGAAGGATCACAAAGGGTATCACCGGTTGTGGTGTTTTTCAAACCAACAGCAGCGGCGATATCACCGGAGTAAACCTTGTCAATATCTTTTCTGTCGTTTGCATGCATCTGCAGAATACGACCGATACGCTCTTTATTATCCTTAGTGGAGTTTAAGATATGAGAGCCGGCATCCAGCGTACCGGAGTACACACGGAAGAAGCAAAGCTTACCAACGAACGGGTCGGTCATAATCTTAAAGGCCAGAGCAGCGAAGGGTGCTTCGTCAGAAGACGGGCTTTCAATCTCTTCACCGTCCGGATTCACACCGCGGATAGCGGGAACGTCCAGGGGGGAGGGCATATAGGCAACAACTGCATCCAGAAGCTTCTGAACACCCTTGTTACGATAGGAAGTACCGCACAGAACGGGAACCATTTCGTTAGCGATGGTTGCCTTACGGATAGCGGTTTTAATTTCCTTTTCAGTGAGCTCCCCGCCCTCTAAATATTTTTCCATTAATTCCTCGCTGGTTTCAGCGACGGATTCTAAGAGCGCGTTTCTGTATTCCTCTGCCTTGTCCATCAAATCAGCGGGAATTTCTTCCTCGCGGATGTCTTTTCCAAGGTCATCGTAATACACGTAAGCCTTCATGTTGACTAAGTCAACAATACCCTTAAAAGTATCTTCAGCACCGATAGGCAGTTGGATGGGAACAGCGTTACAACGTAAACGTGTTTTCATCATGTCAACAACGTTATAAAAGTCAGCACCCATAATGTCCATCTTATTTACATAAGCCATACGGGGAACCTTATAGTTGTCAGCCTGGCGCCAAACTGTTTCGGATTGCGGTTCAACACCACCCTTAGCACAGAAAACAGTTACGCTGCCGTCGAGGACACGAAGTGAACGCTCAACTTCAACAGTAAAGTCAACGTGGCCGGGGGTATCAATAATATTAATTCTATGGTTCTGCCATTGTGCGGTGGTCGCAGCAGAGGTAATGGTAATACCACGTTCTGCTTCCTGCTCCATCCAGTCCATCTGAGAAGCACCTTCATGTGTTTCACCGATTTTGTGAATACGGCCGGTGTAGAACAAAATACGCTCTGTTGTGGTTGTTTTACCGGCATCAATGTGAGCCATGATACCAATGTTTCTTGTTTTTTCCAGAGAAAATTCTCTTGCCACAATCTTCCTCCTTTCTTCGAAAATCGAGTTAAAATCTGTTTACAAATCAGACGATTACCATCTGTAATGTGCAAATGCTCTGTTAGCTTCTGCCATCTTATGGGTATCCTCGCGCTTCTTAACAGAAGCACCGGTACCGTTCATAGCGTCCATGATTTCAGCGGCTAAACGCTCTTTCATGGTCTTTTCGCTTCTCTGACGGCTATACAGTGTCAGCCATCTGAGACCTAAGGTTTGCTTACGCTCAGGACGAACTTCCATCGGCACCTGATAGGTAGCACCACCAACACGGCGTGCCTTAACCTCTAACACGGGCATGATGTTTTCCATAGCCTGATTAAAAGCATCAAGCGGTTCCTTACCGGTTTTTTCCTTGACAATGTCAAAAGCGCCGTAAACAATCTTCTGCGCAACACCCTTTTTACCATCCAACATGATGTTGTTGATGAGGCGTGTTACAACGGTGCTTGCATAAAGCGGATCGGGCAGAACCTCTCTTTTAGCAATAAAACCTCTTCTTGGCACTTTTCTTCCCTCCTTCATTAAGTTAAAATGAAATCACAGGTACTCGGCCACTGGGGCCGTTTGTGCACAGTCCATCTATCCAAAGAAACAAATCAGTTCTTTCAATCTGGTACCAGCACAGTTGTGATTTTCCAGCAAAGTCAATCCTTATTATTTTTTAGGACGCTTTGCGCCATACTTTGATCTACCCTGCATACGACCGTTAACACCGGCAGTATCCAAAGAACCGCGGATGATGTGGTAACGAACACCAGGTAAATCCTTAACTCTGCCGCCGCGAATCAAAACAACGCTGTGCTCCTGCAGATTATGACCGATACCGGGAATGTAAGCCGATACCTCAATACCGTTAGTCAGACGAACTCTGGCGAGTTTACGCAAAGCAGAGTTAGGCTTTTTCGGTGTCATGGTTTTAACCGAGGTGCAAACACCGCGCTTTTGCGGCGAATTGATGTCGGTAGATTTCTTCTTCAGCGTGTTCAGACCCTTCAAAAGAGCGGGGGCTGTGGACTTCTTAACAGAAGTTTCTCTACCTTTTCTCACAAGCTGGTTAAAGGTTGGCATGAACTGATTTCCTCCTTTCAGGCAAATTGTATCATGGCATAAAGCCACGAAATTATATCAAAACAACGGCACAAGCCGCACCCACGTCAATGCCGCAGGCACGTCCTAACTGTTGCTTTGTATCATAGTAAGAAATGGGAACTGACTTCGCTTTGCAAAGCGCCTCAAAGGGATTGCGAATCGAACTGTCAGCATCCAGGGCAACATAAGCCTTTTTCACCTTATCGGCGTTTACGGCTTCGGTACATTGTTTTATTCCAATGAACATTTGTTGGCCTTTAAGGTCACTGTCCATTTATTTTCACTCCAAATAGCTGGCGCAAGCAGGGCTTAAACGCCGTAATTTCGGCAAACACGCCGATGCAGGCATAAGGCAGTTTTTCTGCCTTATGCCTATGCATACCATTTTATTTTACCATAAAAAGTCGTGTGTGTCAACACAAATTTTACTCGGCGCTGACGTCTGTTTCCGGTACAACATTGGAACCGATGTAGTCGCTGTTGTCCAGCACAAAATCACTGTAAGCGGCTTCTGCTTCGGGAGAAACAGCAAGTTCAATATCTGTATTCTGGTACTTGGGCATACCGGTACCGGCAGGCACCAGCTTACCGATAATAACGTTTTCTTTCAAACCAACTAGCGGGTCAATCTTACCCTTGGTTGCAGCCTCGGTCAGGACACGGGTTGTTTCCTGGAAGGATGCAGCGGAGAGGAAAGAGTCGGTGGTCAGCGCAGCCTTGGTAATACCTAAGATAATGCGCGTGCAGGTTGCCGGGGTAAGACCCTTGGCTTCCATCTCTGCATTAGCAAGCTCGAATTCGTTAATATCCACCAAAGAACCGGCTAAGAAGTTGGTGTCACCGGATTCTTCAATGCGTACGCGACGGAGCATCTGACGAACAATAACCTCAATATGACGGTCATTGATGTCAACACCCTGCAGACGATAAACACGCTGCACTTCCTGAATCAGATACTGCTGAACAGCGGTCAGATCCTTAATGCGCAGGATGTCGTGCGGGTTAACGCTACCTTCTGTTAACTCATCACCCTTGGCAACAACGTCGCCGTCGGCAACCTTGATGCGGGAGCCGTAGGGAATCAGGTAGGTCTTAGCATCGCCGTTTTCGTCATCTGTGATAACGATTTCACGTTTCTTCTTATTTTCAACCAGGCTAACCTTACCGCCGATTTCAGCGATGATAGCAAGGCCCTTGGGCTTTCTGGCTTCAAACAATTCTTCGACACGGGGCAGACCCTGTGTGATGTCATCAGCGGTTGCAACACCACCGGTGTGGAACGTTCTCATGGTCAGCTGTGTACCCGGTTCACCGATGGACTGTGCAGCGATGATACCAACAGCCTCACCAACAGGAACCTTGTCACCGCTTGCCAGGTTAGAACCGTAACACTTAGCGCAGATACCAACCTTTGCCTTACAGGTGAGAACAGAGCGGATAACGGCGCGCTTAACGCCGGCATCAACTGCCTTTTTAGCCATCTGTTCGGTAATTAAGGTATCAGCAGGGATAATCACTTCGTTTGTTTCGGGATGGAGAATATCCTCTAAGGCATAGCGGCCGTTTAAGCGGTCAGCCAGACCTTCAATCAATTCCTTACCGTCACGGATATCAAAGACCTCAATGCCCTGTGTGGTTCCGCAGTCATCCTCACGGATGATAACTTCCTGGCTGACGTCAACCAAACGACGGGTCAAGTAACCGGAGTCAGCGGTACGCAGAGCGGTATCAGCAAGACCTTTTCTTGCACCGTGAGAGGAAATGAAGAATTCCAAAACGTTCAAGCCTTCACGGAAGTTAGCACGAATGGGGATTTCGATGGTTTTACCGGAGGTATCGTTCATCAAACCACGCATACCTGCCAGCTGACGAATCTGGTTCTTACTACCACGGGCGCCGGAGTGGGCCATCATGTAGATAGGATTGAATTTATCCAGATTATCCATCAAAGCGTTGGTTACCTTGTCATTGGCCTCATTCCAGGTCTTGATAACCATATTATAACGTTCTTCGTCGGAAATTAAACCACGTTTGAACTTTTTCGTAATCTTATCAACTGCTTCTTCGGCTTCGGCCAGGAACTCTTTCTTTTCTTCGGGCACTTTCATGTCGCTGACGCTAACGGTGATAGCACCACGGGTGGAGTACTTATAGCCTAAGGACTTAATGCGGTCCAGCACCTCGGCGGTTTCGGTTAAGCCGTGCGCACGAATGCATTTGTCAACAATCTTACCCAGTTCCTTTTTGGTGGTTAAGAAGTCAACTTCCAGCTTCAGAATGTTTTCCGGAATGCTTCTGTCAACAAAGCCTAAATCCTGCGGAACAGCCTCGTTGAAAATCAAACGGCCAACGGTTGTGTCAATCATGCCTTCGTGGAGAACACCGTCAAGCTCTTTCTGCATGTGAACCTTAATGGGTGCATGCAAGCCAACGACGCCGTTTGTGTAAGCCAAAATAGCTTCGTTGGGGCTGAAAAAGGCTTTACCGGAGCCAATTTCTTCGGCATTATCAATAGTCAGGTAGTAAGCACCCAAAACCATATCCTGTGTAGGAACGGTAACAGGGCGACCATCCTGAGGTTTTAACAGGTTGTTGGCGGAGAGCATCAGGAAACGGGCTTCGGCCTGTGCTTCCGGAGACAGGGGAACGTGAACAGCCATCTGGTCACCGTCGAAGTCAGCGTTGTAAGCTGTACATACCAGAGGATGCAGCTTTAAGGCGCGGCCTTCAACCAAAACGGGCTCAAATGCCTGAATACCCAATCTATGCAGTGTTGGTGCACGGTTTAAGAGAACGGGATGCTCTTTGATAACATCCTCTAACACGTCCCAAACCTCAGGTTTAACACGCTCAACCATGCGCTTTGCACTCTTGATGTTGTGTGCCAGTCCGTCATTGACCAGCTTTTTCATAACAAAGGGCTTAAACAGTTCAATCGCCATTTCTTTCGGCAGACCGCACTGATAGATTTTCAGTTCGGGGCCAACGACGATAACGGAACGGCCGGAGTAGTCAACACGCTTACCTAACAGGTTCTGACGGAAACGACCCTGCTTACCCTTTAACATGTCGGACAAGGACTTTAAGGGGCGATTGCCGGGGCCGGTAACCGGTCTGCCGCGGCGGCCGTTATCAATCAGAGCGTCAACAGCTTCCTGCAACATTCTCTTTTCGTTACGAACAATAATTTCCGGTGCACCCAGGTCTAAAAGACGTTTCAAACGATTGTTGCGGTTAATAACACGACGATACAAATCGTTTAGGTCGGAGGTGGCAAAACGACCACCGTCAAGCTGCACCATAGGACGCAAATCCGGCGGAATAACCGGGATAACGTCCAGAATCATCCATTCGGGTTTATTGCCGGACAAACGGAAGGATTCAACAACCTCCAGGCGCTTTAACAAGCGAACCTTTTTCTGACCGGTAGCACCCTCTAAATCAAGCTTTAATTCCTTGGATAAAGCATCCAAATCAATTTCTTGCAGCAGTTCCTTAATGGCTTCCGCGCCCATGCCGGCACGGAAACGGTCACCGTACTTCTCAGAAAATTCACGATATTCTTTTTCAGACAGAATCTGTTTTTTCTGTAATTCCGTACGGCTGCCGGGATCAACAACCACATAAGCTGCGAAATACAAAACCTTTTCCAGCATTCTGGGTGTCATATCAAGGAGCAGACCCATACGGGTGGGGATGCCCTTGAAATACCAGATGTGAGAAACAGGAGCAGCCAGTTCAATGTGACCCATACGTTCACGACGAACGCGTGCGCGGGTTACCTCAACGCCGCAACGGTCGCAAACAATGCCTTTATGGCGGATACGCTTATATTTACCACAGTGACATTCCCAGTCCTTCTGGGGACCAAAGATACGCTCACAAAACAGACCGTCACGCTCTGCTTTTAAGGTTCTGTAATTGATGGTTTCCGGTTTTTTAACTTCACCTCGGGACCATTCACGGATCATCTCCGGAGAGGCCAGGCCAATTTTAATTGCTTCAAATGAATTTTCAGACAACCGTTTCATCTCCATTCTGAATTTATTGCCGCGCCGAATGCGGCTAACAGGTCATTGACGGGACTGTTTAGAGAAGATCGAGATCATCAACAAAATCAATCTTATCCTCGCCTAAGTCAGATTCAAACTCATCGTCCAAATCTTCCAGCTCGTCATCCGCTTCTTCTTCCTCATCGTCGAGCAGATCATCAATGACGTCGTCATCCTCATCGCCCAGGTCTTCATCTGCACCGTCGAATTCATCGTCGTCAGACAAATCCATGTCGATATATGCGGCATCGTTCTTAATGGAAAGACCCAGAGAGGATTCTTCCTCCTCTTCGGAAGAGTCTTTCAGGTGAATTTCGTTCATATTTTCGTCCAAAGCACGAATGTCAAGGCCTAAGGACTGCAATTCCTTAATCAGAACCTTGAAGGATTCAGGAATACCCGGCTTGGGTACGCTGTCGCCCTTGACAATGGATTCATAGGTCTTAACACGACCCACGATATCGTCGGACTTAACGGTCAGGATTTCCTGCAAGGTGTAAGCAGCGCCGTAAGCTTCCAGCGCCCAAACTTCCATTTCACCGAAACGCTGTCCGCCGAACTGGGCTTTACCACCCAGCGGCTGCTGCGTGACTAAGGAGTAGGGGCCTGTGGAACGGGCATGAATCTTATCGTCAACCAAGTGAGCGAGCTTCAAGATATACATAACACCAACGGTAACACGGTTATCAAAGGGCTCACCGGTACGGCCGTCATAGAGAACGGTTTTACCGTCACGGTCAAGACCGGCCTTTTCCAAGGTGTCCATAATGTCAAACTCGTTAGCACCATCAAATACCGGTGTTGCAATCTTCCAACCCAATTCTCTGGCTGCACGGCCCAAGTGAACCTCTAAGACCTGTCCGATATTCATACGGGACGGAACGCCCAGGGGGTTCAACACGATTTCAAGCGGTGTACCATCCGGCAGGAAGGGCATATCTTCTTCCGGCAGAATGCGGGAAATAACACCCTTGTTACCATGTCGGCCGGCCATTTTATCACCAACAGAAATCTTACGCTTCTGTGCAATGTAGCAACGAACCAAACGGTTAACGCCCGGCGGCAGCTCATCGCCTTTTTCACGGTCAAAGACAATGACGTCAACAATGATACCGGCTTCGCCATGGGGAACACGGAGAGACGTGTCACGAACTTCGCGGGCTTTTTCGCCGAAGATAGCACGCAACAGACGTTCCTCTGCGGTCAGTTCGGTTTCGCCCTTCGGTGTAACCTTACCAACTAAAATGTCGCCGGAACGAACCTCAGCACCAACACGGATAATACCGCGTTCATCCAGGTCTTTGAGCGCATCTTCACCCACGTTGGGAATGTCACGGGTGATTTCTTCGCTGCCCAGCTTGGTGTCACGGGCTTCGCATTCATATTCTTCAATGTGAATGGATGTTAACACATCATCACGAACCAGCTTTTCGCTGATGAGCATAGCATCCTCGTAGTTATAACCCTCCCAGGTCATAAAGCCGATTAAGATGTTCTTACCCAAAGCAATTTCGCCCTGAGAAGTAGAAGGACCATCGGCAATGATATCGCCCTTCTTAACCTTTTCGCCTTCTGCCACAATGGGTCTGTGGTTAATGCAGGTGCCCTGGTTGGAACGGGTGAACTTAATCATTTTATAAGGATGGAGGCCGCCTTTTTTGTCCTTGATGACAATTTCGTCGGCGCTTACCTTGCTGACAACACCGTCTTCCTTAGCTAAAACAACAACGCCGGAATCCTTGGCAGCTTTATATTCCATACCGGTACCGATAATCGGCGCCTCTGTTTTTAAGAGGGGCACAGCCTGACGCTGCATGTTGGCACCCATCAGCGCACGGTTAGCATCGTCGTTTTCCAGGAAGGGAATCATGGCAGTTGCAACAGAAACCACCTGCTTGGGAGACACGTCCATGAAATCAACCTGAGAGGCTTCCACTTCTAAAATATCATCCTTGTAACGAGCGGCAATCTTCTTATGAACAAATCTGCCTTCGTCGTCCAGGGGCTCGTTAGCCTGGGCAATAATGTACGGATCTTCAACATCAGCTGTCATATAGATGATGTCATCCGTTGCCTTGCCGGTCTCTTTGTCAACACGGCGATAAGGCGCTTCAATAAAGCCGTATTCATTGATACGGGCATAGGTAGACAGAGAGGAGATCAAACCGATGTTCGGACCTTCCGGGGTTTCAATGGGACACATTCTCGAATAGTGAGAATGGTGAACGTCACGAACTTCGAAGCCTGCACGCTCACGGGACAAACCGCCGGGACCTAGGGCAGACAATCTTCTCTTATGTGTCAGCTCCGAAAGGGGATTCAGCTGGTCCATGAACTGTGACAGCTGAGAGGAGCCAAAGAACTCTTTAATGGTGGCAACAACAGGACGAATGTTAATGAGCACCTGCGGTGTGACAACATCTAAATCCTGAATGGTCATCCGCTCGCGAACAACACGTTCCATACGGGACAAGCCAATGCGGAACTGATTCTGCAAAAGCTCGCCTACGCAACGCAGACGACGGTTACCCAAATGGTCAATGTCATCGGTTGTGCCGATGCCGTATAAAAGACCAATCTGATAATTAATAGAAGAGAAAATATCGTCAATGGTAATGTGATGGGGAATCAGCTCATCGATGCGGCGGGTAATCGCTTCACGGATGGAGGCTTCATCTTTATTTTCTTCCAAGATTTCATTTAACACACCAAGACACACTTTTTCGTGAATCTTCATGTCGCTGCAATCAAAATCTACATATTCAGACAAGGTAACGGTATTATTGGAGAACACTTTGATGGCCTTGCCGTTAATGTCCAGAATAACCTCGTTAACGCCGGCCAGTTCAGCCTGTTCTGCCACGTCTCTTGAAATATACTGGTCAGCTGCCAAAATCAGCTCGCCGGTACGGGGATCGGCAATGGGCTCTTTTGCGGTGAAACCGGTAATACGGGCAGCAATGCCCAGCTTCTTATTGAATTTATAGCGGCCCACTTTGGCCAGATCGTAGCGTTTGGGGTCAAACAAAAGACCCATTAATAAGGAACGCGCACTTTCAACAGCCGGGGGTTCGCCGGGACGCAGCTTCTTATAGATTTCAATCAGCGCATCATCCTGAGACTGAATGGAAGCGCTTTTTTCGAGCGTGTTGAGCAGGGCTTCTGTCTCGCCAAAGAGAGACAGAATCTGGTCGTCCATAACAACGCCCAAGGCACGGATTAAAACCGTAACCGGAATTTTTCTGGTTCGGTCAATACGAACGGACAAAATATCATTAATGTCATTTTCATATTCAAGCCAAGCACCGCGATAGGGGATGATGGTTGAACTGAAAAGTTCTTTACCGGTCTTGTCGTGCTCCATAGCATAATAGATACCGGGAGAACGGACAAGCTGGCTGACAATAACACGCTCGGCACCGTTGATGATGAAGGTACCCTGATCGGTCATGAGCGGGAAATCACCCATAAAGATTTCTTGCTCTTTCACTTCGCCGGTTTCCTTATTAATAAGGCGTACACGTGCCTTTAAGGGAGCTGCATAGTTTGTGTCTCTTTCCTTGCATTCCTCAACGTCATACTTAACCTTATCTTCCAGTTTGTAATCAATAAATTCCAAAACCAGATTACCGGTGTAGTCCGTGATCGGGGAAATGTCATGAAAAACCTCACGCAAGCCCTCGTCCAAAAACCACTGATAAGAATCCTTCTGAACCTCAATCAGATTTGGCATGTCCAGGACTTCATCAATTTTTGCATAACTCATTCTGACATTTTTGCCTAACTGAATCGGATGCACCATTACCTTGATCACCTCATTTATAATTTTCGCCCTTTTTAGCGAGTATGTAGTGAATCATGGGACTTGTAATCCACATACGCATAAATACCCTATTTTGACTTATAATGCAATTTATAATGATATCATAGTAAAGTCAATAAGTCAAGAACTTTTTTCAAAAAAATTTGGATAGATTGCACTTATTTTCCAAAAGGTTTTTATGCGGGTTGATGAAAGTGAAAAAAAGTTTTATATAGTAATAATGTAAAGATTGCAAGCGGAGAAAAAATTGCACAAAAAAAGCAGACGGCAAAAACCGTCTGCTTTTTTGTGGTGCCTGCCTGCTATCAGCCGCAACAACCGTGATGAGGTTCGCTCATGGGGTCCATGTGGCAATCTTCACGGGCGGGCGGGAAGAATTCATCAAAGGGGAATTCAATCTTTTCAAACAGTTCGCAGGGACTGTCGTCGCAGGAGGTGACACATTCCTTCTGAGGAATGCAAAAATCATAGGATGGGATTAAAAGCTGCACGCTGCGTTCAATTTTAACAATGGAGAACAGACCAATGGAAACGAACACGCGCTTGCGCTCGCCGCCCATCACCAGGGAATCCTCAAAAACATTGCACACGCACTGCGGGATGCGTGAGAAATCCAGCTCCTCGCCATGGCAGCAATGGTCGTCACATTGTTCAACCACTTTTGCGGATAAGCATAAGGGGTCCACAACCTCAACGACAGCCTTGGGCATGTTTGTTTTCTGCCAGAGCTGTTCGTCAAAGCTGTCATAGTGATAGCGTGACTCAAAGACCTTGGCAGAGCCCTCGGAGCCAAACAAAATAACCTTTTTGTCAAACGTAGCCAGACCCTCTACCTTGCAAGGCTTACCCACGCCCGTAAAGGCATCCAATGTGATTTTGAAGAAGAATTTCAAATCAACTGTGAAATAGCCCCGATTAAAGGGAACGGGCTCAACATCAGTAAAGACCCAGATGATTTCGGACTTCCGGCATTTTACGTTCACGGCTCTGTCAATGATGTCCTGCGCGCTTGCGGTGAAGTAAACGCGGGCATCTTCGATGCAGTCTTTATCCTTGCAGGAATCATAGATTTTGTCGGTATGTATGCAGACAGCGTCTGTGGGGGTGCCTTGGTTACCACCAAAAGCACAACCTCTTACTCTTTCATTCATAGTCAGTTAACCTCCTCTGATTTGAGATGGATGCGTCATCTATAATATACTATGTCGGAGGGGCCGGCGGTGTTACTGAAAGAGAAAAGAATTTTCTAAAAAGAGCTTGCTTTATAAAAGACGGGCAGGGGAGACATAAAAAACCCCGATACAGGGGGATGTATCAGGGGTATGCGCTTTATATCTTATATGCCTTTTCCGTAGGAATGGCGGTTATAATTCCGTTATGCTTGCAACAAAAAGGCGGTTTTCTGTCACGAAAACCGCCATAATTGTGTAAATACCTTGCTACGCCTGTGAATTATTGTGCCTTCACAGAGTCAAAATCTTCCTCAATTTCTTTTGACGGACGTGCTGTCAAAAGGGAGACTGCAACGATGCAGATGGAGGAGAAGATGAAGGCAGGCAGCAGTTCATAGATGGCAAAAATGCCGCCCAATTTGGAAATCACAAGCTTCCAGAGGAACACCATGCCGGCGCCGCTGACCATGCCGGCAATTGCGCCTGCGCGGTTTGTTCTTTTCCAGAACAGAGAGAACAGCATAATGGGACCGAAGGTTGCACCAAAACCGGCCCAGGCAAAAGACACGATGTTAAAGATAATGCTCTTTTCATCCAGAGCAATCACCATGGCAATCAGGGCGATTACAAACAAGGTGATTCTGGACATAATCATAACCTGCTTATCGGAAGCATCTTTTTTGCACACGCCCTGGTAAATATTTTTAGCAAATGCAGAGGCTGCAATCAAAAGATACGAATCGGAAGAACTGATGGTTGCCGCCAGAATGCCCGCCATGACAAAGCCTGCCAAAATAGCGGGAAGTGACGTTGTGGCAAGGGTAATAAAGATGCTTTCTGCATCCGTTGAAGTTAAATGAACGGTGGGATAAAGCTGTCTGCCGACGATACCGATAAAGACAGCAACGGCTAATGAAATAACAACCCAAATCATGGCGATTTGTCTGGAACGTTTCAGCTCTTCTTCTTTTCTGATAGCCATGAAGCGCAGCAGAACCTGCGGCATACCAAAGTAACCAAGGCCCCAGGCGAGCATGGAGAAGATTTTTAACCAACCATATTCGGAAGCTGCACCAAATACCGGTTTTCCGGCTTCGACAATCTGTACACCATCAGCATCCAGCGTCGGTGTGGCAAGGCCGAAGAATTCCAAAAAGCCGGGGATTTCTCTTGCGTTTTCAATAACAGCACCCAGTCCGCCGGCGCTTACCGTGCTGAGGATGACAATAACAGATAAAGCAATAATCATGACGATTGCCTGCATAAAGTCTGATGCACTTTCAGCTAAGAAACCGCCAAGCAGTGTGTATAACAAAACGAACGCCGCACCAATCAGCATCATGGAAACATACGGCAAACCAAACAGAGTGGAAAACAGCTTACCGCAGGTTACAAAGCAGCTGGATGCATAAACTGTGAAGAACACGAGAATGAAGACAGCTGCAAGAGTCATAATCACCTTTTTGTTTTCACGGAATCTGTTTGAAAAGAACTCCGGCAGGGTTATGGAGTTATTGGCTCTGATGCTGTACCGGCGCAGTCTTTTGGAAACGATTAACCAGTTAAAGTATGTACCGATGGCAAGACCGATGGCCGTCCAGGCAGCATCTGCCAGTCCGCACCAATACGCAACGCCGGGCAGACCCATCAAAAGCCATCCGCTCATATCGGATGCTTCTGCGCTCATGGCAGTTACCCAGGGACCGAGAGAGCGGCCGCCGAGAAAATAATTCTCTGAGTTTTTGTTGGCTCTTTTTGCATAAATCACACCAATGATGACGACAACAGCCATATAAATAACCATGGCTGTCAAAATTTGAACTGTCTGATTGTTCATGTTTCTTTCCTCCTAAACATTATCTGTCATTTATTTAATCACTTCCACCTTAATGGTGTTTGTGTTTCCTACCATACCGTTAATCAAACCGCCTGTCATGACGATGTTGTCCCCGGTTTGCAGTGAAAATATTTTTTTTGCCTGTTGCTCAGCCTGATAAAAAACAATATCTAAGGATGGGTATTGTTCACATAAAACAGGCGTAATTCCCCAGCTCATATTGAGCTGCCTCCAGGCCCTTACATTGGTGGTTGTTCCTAAAATGTCCATGGGACAGCGGAAGCGGCTTACCATGCGCGCGGTTTTGCCCGTGATGGAATTGACAACAATGCATTTGGCGTTCACATCAATCGCCATGGAGCAGACCGAGTGGGAAATGGCATCTAAGTTGTTCTTGATTTTATATTCGGTTGAGCGGAACCATTCTTTGTAGTCAATATGCTTTTCTGTAAACTCCGCAATTTCGGCCATGTTTTTCACGGCCTCTGCCGGATATTTGCCCGCCGCGGTCTCGCCCGACAGCATAATGGCAGACGAACCGTCATACACGGCATTTGCCACGTCGGAAATCTCAGCTCTTGTGGGCCTTGCGTTATAAATCATGGATTCTAACATTTCCGTTGCCGTGATGACTCTTTTGCCCAGCAAACGGCATTTATTGATGAGATATTTCTGAATGGACGGCACCTCAACAAAGGGGATTTCCACGCCTAAATCGCCGCGGGCAACCATGATGCCGTCTGCCAGCTCGCAGATTTCATCGATGTTATCCACGCCGGCGCGGTTTTCGATTTTGGCGATGATGTCAATGTCCTTGCCGCCGTTTTCGTTCAGAAAATTCCGCACGGCTTCGACATCGCTCTTGGATGAAACAAAGGATGCGGCAACAAAATCAATATCGTTTTTGATGCCAAACAGTAAATCTTCTTTATCCTGGTCGCTTAAATAGTCATGAGTCAGCACCTTGTTGGGAAAGTTCATGCTCTTGCGGTCGGACATTTCGCCACCTGCAATCACGGTGCAACGGATATCCTTTCCCTCGATGGCGTCAACCTTAAACTGCACCAGCCCGTTGTTGACCATGATGACGTCGCCCACATGCAGGTCCTCGGTCAACTGCTCGTAATTAACAGAGACCCTCGTCCGGTCGCCAATTACATCTTCGGTCGTGAACGTGAATGTGTCGTTATCAGCCAGCACAATTTTTTTATCTGCAAAGGTTTTGATTCTGTATTCGGGTCCCTTCGTGTCCAGCATAATGGGAATGGGGAGCCTGAGGCGCGCACGAACGTCCTTAATCAAATCAATTTTTCGCTGGTGTTCCTCATGGGTACCGTGAGAAAAATTGAGTCTTGCCACATTCATGCCATACAGGCACATTTTTTCAAGAATGTCAGCGTTTTCGCACGCCGGTCCAATGGTGCAAATAATTTTTGTTTTGCGCATAGTTCGCCTCTCTTCGGTTTGATATATCTATTTTCTCAATGCATCGGCTTATTATACAATATACGATTTAGGGCATGAGCTTGTCCTTGTGAAAGGTATACCATGCAGTACAAAATCAAAAAATACATTTGATTATTACAATCTACCCATAATACATTATAAAATCAGTAAACAATTTAGATGTTGCAAAATCATTTTACCAGGAGTCAAAATGCTTGCTTGCAAGGGCATTTTTGCGACACCGTCAATTGTTGCAGCGCTCGAAAGAGCATAAAGGAGCGAAAGCTCTTGAAAATTTTATGAAATAAAAATCAGTATGCAACAATTATATCATACCTCGCGGCATAAATCAAACTTTTTTTATATATAGTTGCAACATCTTATACTCCAAAAGAAAAGCGTTAGTTTGGTGCACCCTGAAAGACAAAAAAAGAGGAAAGCCCGTCAGGCGGGTTTTCCTCTTTTTTGAACCTTACCACGCGCTCGTGTTGCTGCGAAGCGGTGGTGGGCGTTTTTACTTTTCAAAACTTATCTGCCGTGCTGCAATTTTTTCTTTTTGCGATTCGCCTGTGCATTCTTCATGAATGCCCAGAGGGGACCTGCCAGCAGAACGGAAGAATACGTGCCGGCTAACAAACCAACCATCAGGGGAATTGTGAACTGACGGATGGAGGTAACGCCGAAGATAAACAACATAATAACAGGAAGCAAGGTTGTGATGGTTGTGTTGATAGAACGGGTTAAAGTCTGCTTAACGCTCTGGTTAACGATGTCAGCAAAAGCAGCCCGCTTATTCTTGGCATAGTTTTCACGAATGCGGTCAAACACAACGATGGTGTTGTTAATGGAGTAACCAACGATGGTCAGAATGGCGGCAATGAAGTTGCTGTTAACGGGAATGCGGAACACGGCATACACCGTCAGCATAATTAAAATGTCATGCAAAAGGCAAACAACAGCAGCAAAGCCAGTTCTGAATTCAAAGCGGATGGCAATGTAAAGCAGCATTAAAATAGCGGCGATAACAGTAGCCATGAAAGCCTGTCTTTTTAACTCATCACCAACGGTTGCACTTACATTATCCACCTGCAAAATAGCTGTATCCTCTAACTCATATTGTGTCAAAATGGCTGTTTGCAAAGCATCGCGAATTTCTGTGTCAACAGGCAGGGTTTTAATGATAACCTGATTGCCGTCAGATTTTTGCACAATGGGGTTTACGTTTTCAGGGGTGTTGGATTCAACAAATTTGGAAAGCTCATCCAAATCAACCTCGGCGCCCATATCAACATACATGGTCATACCGCCGGCGAAATCAACGTCCTGTTCAAATCCACCGTTTACACCGAACGCAATGGCGCCAATCAGGATGATGACGATGGGAACAATGACAGTATACTTAAATTTTTCAACCAGTTTAAGCACGGTCGTTTCCCCCTTTCATGCCATAGAGGCTCAGGTTTGTCAGCTTCAGGCCAACCATCTGACGAAGCAGAAACTTCGTGATAACAATGGCGGTAAACAGGCTGACAACAGTACCGATGCCCAATGTGATGGCAAAGCCTTGAATGGGGCCTGTGCCGAAATAGTAGAGGACAACAGCTGCAATCAACGTGGTAACGTTGCTATCTAAGATGGCAACAAAAGCGCGGTTAAAGCCGGCGTCCATAGAAGTGCGAATGGTTTTGCCAAGTGCAAGCTCTTCTTTCATACGGGAAAAAATGATAACGTTTGCATCAACGGCCATACCAACCGACAGGATAATGCCGGCAATACCGGGCAGGCTCAGGTTGATGCGGAACCAGGACATGATAAAGGCAACAAT
>SVJS01000008.1 GCA_015068855.1 Oscillospiraceae bacterium
ATCACCTTGAATTATTGTTATTTTTCCATACGGGATAAAGGGGTAAATAAGCCATTTTACTTCTTCAACCTCAATATCCTGCATATTTATCAGTTTTAATTCTGACATTTTTCGTCACCTCCTATTGTAAAATCAATAGGAATGTGGTAAAATAACATCGTTGGGAGTGTCGGTTTTACCACATTCCTTGTCCTAAGGTATTTGCCGATACTTTAGGACTTTTTCTTTGTTGTAAAATCTTCTGCCGATAAATCCTGATTGTCTGTTATAACCTCTTGAAGTTGACTAAGTAATGCTCTGCACTCAATAACAATATTTGCTATATCGTTTGAGGTTGCGACTTCGAGTGCTTCACGCAGTTTTTTCAATTCAAGAGCCAACCTATCACTTTTGTATTTACCTACGGAAATACATATTTTTTGATGTAAAAGAGATTGAATAAAATACTCTCCTTTAGGCATACCCGACACTTTTATTCGCGCTTGTATCTCCGTATGCTCGAATGGGGTTACATAAAAGCTAACCGTTTTACTACGAACTCTGTTTTCATCCTTCCTCGCCACTTGATAATCCCTCCTGATAAATTTTTTCAAGTTTGTCTGATAGTTTTTTCTGCTTGTTCGGATATATATGTGCATACACATTCAAGGTGGTTTCGACTCGCTCATGCCCCAATCGGTCTGCGACCTCTAAAGGTGCAATACCCATTTCAAATAATAATGCACAATGGGAGTGTCGAATGTCATGGATTCTTATGCGTTTAACACCGCTGTTTTTAATGCCCCGTTGCATTTCGTGTTCCATAAAATATTTTGTTATTTGGAATAGTCTGTCGGTGCTTTTTAATCCATATACAGCATTCATATAATCCTTAATATCCGCAAGGAGAAAATCTGGAACTGTGATAATTCTCTTGGATTTTGGTGTTTTGGGAAGTGTTATTTTATCCTCACCGTAAAGCCTTTGGTATGATTTTGAAATAGATATTGTCTTATTTTCAAAATCAACATCTGCAGGAGTAAGAGCCAACATTTCTCCCAACCTCATTCCTGTCCAAAAGAGTGTCATGAATGCGACATAGGAACTGTGCTTATCCATAACCGCATCCGCAAATCGCGAAAATTCTTCTTTTGTCCAAAACTTCATTTCATCCGCTTTGTTCTTTCCCATAGTACCTGCTTTTCGGCAAGGATTGACTTTCAAATCGTAGTATTTAACTGCGTAATTGAAAATTGCCGTCAACTGATTGTTAATCGTTCTCAGGTAAGTTTGGGAATAACCCTGCGAAATCAATTCGTTTTGCCATTTGCGAATATCTGCTGCCGTAATACTGCTCACACTTCGCTTTGCAAAGTACGGCAGTATCTTCAAATCAATTATGTACTTTTTGTTATTCATCGTGTTTTCACGAAGACGGGGTTCCATATCCTCATAATAGAGTTTAAGGAAATCCTCAAAAGCCATATTGAAGTCTGCCTGTTGGGAAGCTAAGAACTTTCTAACATATTCTTCAGCTTCCCTTTTGGTTGTAAAACCACGCTTTGTAGTTTTTCTTCTGACTCCTTGCCAATCCGTATAACGGAACTGAATGAGCCATTTTCCGGTTTTCTTGTCTTTTTCAGCTTTCATAGCCTATCTACCTCCTTATTGTACGCCGTAACCGTAACAGCGCTTATTGAAATATTCTTTGGGTACTTTTCCCGATATAACAATATATCCATCTTTTTTCAGCTCGTTGTTCAGACCTCTTATGATTTTATAAGCATGCCCTATGGATATTCCGAGCATTTCTGCTAATTCTGGTGCAGTAATGTAGATTTTGTTCTGAACACTCATAACGCCATCCTCCTTCCTCAAAAACTTGTTGCGATGTCGCTACCTCAACTATATTGTAGTGTATTCGCTACCTTTTGTCAAGAGTAATTTTGAAATTTCACAAAATGTTCATATTTTACAATTTTTCAAAAAAGTATAGATTTTTTATTTTTCTTGTGTTATAATTGTAGTGATTAAACTACGAAAGGAACTTTTTTACTATGACGATAGGTGAAAAAATCAAGTATTTCAGAACTCGTATAGGAATTACTCAGGCGAAACTTGCAGAGCTTTCGGGAATACACCCCGTATCAATAAGAAAATATGAAATAAACAAGATGGTTCCTCAATCTCAACAGATTGACCGAATTGCTGAAGCTCTTGGAGTAAGCTCATTTGCGATAACAGGTTTTGAAAATAATATTAGCCTAAAAACCGAAGGCGATTTTATGGGATTGATGATTATGCTCATAAAATCAAATATATTGTGCATCAAAGGTGAAAGGGATGAAAACTCCCTTTATGATATAGAAACTGTATCTTTTGAAATAAACCCTCTAATTACAAAATTCTTTAATGCTGATGTTGACGATAAACAATTTTCCGCAAAAGACATACTTTACACATTAAAAAGAAAAAATCTCCTGCAAGACCTTTTGGCTTGGGAGAAGATAAATTACGGATATGAAAAATGTGCCGCTAAGTATAGCGACACACCTGATAAAGCAACACAAGAAGCATTAGAAAGATTAAAGAATGATAAAGAAACTATCGAAATGGAACTCCAACGCTCAAATATGTTGCTTACTACAGATGGACATATTGCGGTTAGGATTTTACCACCCAACTTTTTCGACTAATACTCCTGCAATATTTTAGTTTTGTACTCAAAATGCACTCAAAAGACAAAAAGAAACCCCGAAAACCCTGATATTTCAAGGCTTTCGGGGATTTTTCATTTTATTCCCACTCGATCGTGCCAATCGGCTTCGGCGTCAAGTCGTAGAGCACACGGTTGATGCCATCAACCTCATGGGTAATTCTATCTGTGATTTTATGGAGAACGGAATAGGGAATTTCTTCGATGGTCGCACTCATCGCATCCGTTGTGTTCACCGCACGGATAATAGCCGGCCAGCCTTCATAACGCTTGCTGTCTTTAACGCCCACGCTCTTAAAATCGGGCACAGCAATGAAATACTGCCAAACATGAGAAGAAAGACCCGCTATGTCAAATTCTTCCCGTAAAATAGCATCGGCTTCACGAAGCGCTTCCAGTCTGTCGCGAGTGATGGCACCCAGGCAGCGCACGCCGAGACCCGGACCCGGGAACGGCTGACGGTCTACCATGCTTGCCGGCAGGCCCAACGCCTTGCCCACAACTCTGACCTCATCTTTATATAGTAGCTTAATGGGTTCAACCAGTTCAAACTGCATATCCTCCGGCAGTCCGCCCACGTTATGATGCGCTTTAACGCCGTCGCTCTCTAAAATGTCAGGATAAATGGTGCCCTGCGCCAAAAAGTCAACATCCGTTAACTTTCTCGCCTCTTCATCGAACACAACAATGAACTCGCCGCCGATGATTTTACGTTTTTTCTCGGGGTCACTGACGCCCGCCAGTTTATCTAAAAACCGGTCTGTGCATCCACATAAATAAGGTTTGCATCCAGTCCGTCACGGAAAACTTTAATCACATCCTCGCTCTCGCCCTTGCGCATGAGGCCATGATTAACATGAACGCAAACGAGCTGCTTGCCGATGGCCTTAATCAGAAGTGCTGCCACAACAGAACTGTCAACACCGCCTGAAAGCGCCAAAAGAACTTTTTTATCTCCAACCTGTTTTTGAACCTCGGCAACCTGCTCGGCAATAAACTTGTCCGCCTGCTCCCTGGTTTCAATACGAGCCATTGACTCCGGTCTTACATTACTCATGTTTACTCCTCCGTTTCCATAATATAAGCATAGGCTGTCTGCCCTTAACACATATAACCTATACAAATTTGCATGCACTAAGTATATCACATATATCCTTTTTTTTCAACAAAAAAACAAAAATCTTCTTTTCTATTTTTCCCAAAAAAAGCGATGTTCAACCGTTTTTATGTTTTTTCAAAAAAGGTCCTGTGCTAAGCTGTTTTTATCGTACAGATAGGCAACCATTTCCTTAACGCAACCATCCTGTATTTTAAGGAGAACAAGATACACATCTGTCATAGGCGTCTCTAAGGTTCCCTTATACCCAGCAATGTGTTTGGCATCCTCTTGTCCTGTAAAGGCATGCTGTATTTTCTTGGTGGTATCAAACAGGAGATTGGTGCCGCCCGCATCCAGGTCAAAACCGTAGCTTTCGCCGCTTTCCAAGTCGATAAAACGAGTGCCTCTTTCTTTAACATAGCCCGCTGCATAGGTCGTTTTCCCGCCAGACGATTTTTCCAGGGAATAGCCTACGTAATCACGGTCAATATCAAGAACCATTTCTACATTGTTAATTTGCCCCGTCATGTTAAGGGCATAGCGAAATACGTCCCCGGGGGTAAACAGGTCTGCCCATTTGTCTGTTCCGGCTAAATAGCCCCGTTCCGCCCGTTGCAATGTCAAAAATGCACCGCTTTGAAAAAAGGTGACCTGTTCCACGGGGTTGCCTTCCTCGCTAAGGCCCATAGAAACCGTTTGCACAACGGCTAAGCTGCCGGGGCTGACTGTTGCACCAACAATTCCGTTACCGTCTTGCGTATAGCTAATCCGCTTTGTGATACCGGTTTGTTTACCAAAGCGATTGCTCGCAACAATCTCCAACACATTCACGCCGGGCACAAGACGAACGCTATGACTAAAACTGCCGTCACCGGAAATCTTTACTTCCTTTCCGTTCACGGTTACAACGGGCGCCGCATCCATGCTGTCTGTAACCGTTCCTGCAATGAGAACCGTTGCCGTTTTTGTGGATAAGGGACAATCGCTGATCACTAAGGTCGGCGCCGGAATGTCCGCAGGCTGTTCCTCGCCTTTTTGTCCTAAGGCTCGGCTCAGCATGGTGACGGCTTCGGCTCTTGTGATGCTCCCCGCAGGATTAAAGCGCCCGTCTGCATAGCCCTGAATCAAGCCGGCTTTATAAGCCGCGCCAACATCCGCCATAAGCTGAGGCGAAATAGATTCTGCATCCGTAAAATTCTTTTGAGCAGAGGTTTCCCCGTCTGCGTCACCCGCAGCAAGCCCCATTGCCTTAACCAATGCACTGGCAATGCGCTCGCGGGTAGCCGGCTGAGCCGGATAAAACGCCGCAGTACCGTCAAAAACAGCCCCCTCATCTGTCATGAGAGTACGACAAACTTCCACATAGGGATAAGACCAGCGTTCCTCTGAAACATCAGAAAAAGAGGGAGACGCAGGCCGGCTGACCTCCTTACGGAAAGACAAAACAAGCATTTTAGAAAACTCTTCTCTTGTTACATGCCCCTCGGGCATGAAACGCCCGTCGCCAACACCATGAATAATGCCCTGACGGGCAAAGTCCATAATATCTTTCTGCGCCCAATACTCGTCCGGCACATCCGTAAAAACAACTGTTTTGCCCTCTTCCTCAGAAAGCACTTCATTGCTTGCAAAAACACCGGTTACCATGGTAACACTCATGATACACGCCATAAACAGCGCCAATATTTTCTTCATCAGAATCACTCCGTTCCAGGTGATATCATTTTTTATTGTATCATAATCTTCCCTTTTTTTCAATATTCGGGGACAAAATGTTTACGTATGTATCTATACTCCTCATTATCCAGTCTGATTAAAAAGCGAACAATTTAGATGTTACCATTTAAGATAAACGCATGATTAAGCGGTCCTGATCCTTGTCCCAAGTCAAGCATTGCAGAAAGAGCACCTGAAACATAGTCCTTTGCTCTTTGTACAGACTCAGTAAGTGTAAAACCTTTTGCAAGGTTTGCGGCAATTGCGCTTGACAATGTGCATCCCGTTCCATGCGTATTTGGGTTGTCTATTCGTATACCTTCAAACCAATGACAATCTCCGTTTGCATATAAAAGGTCGTTAGCATCGTTAACACTGTGCCCACCCTTTAAGAGAACGGCCGGGCCGTATGTATCAGCTATGCTTTTTGCTGCCCTTTGCATATCCTCTTTGTTTTTAATGTAACGCCCCGATAAAACTTCCGCTTCGGGAATGTTCGGCGTTACGAGTGTTGCAACCTTCAGAAGCTCCTCTTTCAAGGTCTTAACCGCATCTGTTTTCATAAGTGAAGAACCACTTGTTGCAACCATCACAGGATCTACAACAATGTTTTTTGCCTTATGGTATTTTAGTCTGTCTGCAATTACACAGATTAGTTCACTTGAAGAAACCATACCGATTTTGACGCTATCGGGGAAGATGTCCTCAAACACTGCATCCATTTGCTGTTTCAAAAATTCAGGAGTGGATTCTAAAATGGCTCTCACGCCGGTTGTGTTTTGTGCCGTCAGTGCCGTTATAGCACTCATAGCATAAACACCGTGCATCGTCATTGTTTTAATATCTGCCTCGATGCCGGCGCCACCGCTTGAATCACTTCCTGCAATGGTCAATGCTGTTTTCATACCTTTCACTTTCTCTCCTCTTTGATGATTCCCAAGCTGATTGCTGTTTTTTTAAGCTCCTTTGCCGCTTTTTGTGGTTCTTCTGCCTTCATAATAGCAGATACCACACAGATTCCGGCAACGGAAATACCTTGCAACACATCTATATTGTCTTTGTTGAGTCCGCCAATGGCATTTACAGGAATTGGTACAGCTTTGCATATTGCATCAAGGGTTTCGGTTGATGTGAGAACTGTCTTGACTTTTGTGGTAGTCGGGTAGATTGCACCTACACCAAGATAGTCCGCACCTTGTTCTGCGGCTTCAAGAGCCTGCGGAACGGTTTTGGCTGTTGCACCGATAATAAAATCCTCGCCCAGGATTTTTCTTGCCGTATGAATCGGCATATCGCTTTGCCCAAGATGAACACCTTCTGCTCCCATAGCGAGAGCAACATCCACTCTGTCGTCAATGATAAGCGGTACATTATATTTCTTTGTAAGTGTATGTACCTTTTCAGCAAGCGAAATATATTCTCTTGTGGTTTTGTCTTTCTCACGAAGCTGCAAAATAGTCGCACCGCCTTTTAATGCTTCTTCGGTTCTTCTTAAAAATTCTTCTTCGCCAAATCCGGTACTGTCTGTTATAAAATAAAGCGTTGTATCAAAATTTCTCATCTTAATGTTCTCCTATACATAAAGATAGTCATTTAAGACCGGCTGTAAGCCTTCGTCTGCAATGTCTTTATACATCTTGTCAAGACTTCTGTTATCGTCAATCTCAAACTGTTCATCGCCCTGCACTTCATCTGATTCTTTGCCGCTGTATTTACTTTCATGATCGCCAATTCCGGTAGAAACGCCTGCCGAAACCTTTGTTGCGGCAATTTTCACAATACCGTTTCTAAACTGCGCGCTTTCACGGGAAGATACTGTAATGCCTACGAAAGGTAAGAAAATACGGTAAGCACAGAGTATCTGACAGAGCTGTTTTTCGTGAACATCTAATGGATTGATTTGATCGTTATTGATGATTGGTCTAAGTCTTGGGCAGGACAGCGACATTTCTGCGTGAGGGTATTTTCTTTGCAGGTAGTACACATGAAGCGCACTTGCCAAGGCATCTTTTCTGAAATCAGATAGTCCTAAAAGTGCAGAAAATGCCACGCCTCGCATACCGCCCATAAGCGCTCGCTCCTGTGCATCAAATCGGTAAGGCCACACACGCTTATGGCCGAGAAGGTGAAGCTGTTCATACTTTTGTGTATCATACGTTTCCTGAAATACGGTTACATAGTCGGCGCCGCACTCGTGAAGATATTTATATTCATCGGTATTTACGGGATAGATTTCAAGCCCTACCATACGGAAATACTTTCTTGCGAGCTTGCAAGCCTTGCCGATATAGTCAACATCGCTTTGAGCACGGCTTTCGCCTGTTAGAATCAAAATTTCCTCCATACCGCTGTCAGCAATAACCTTCATTTCTTTTTCAATCTGCTCCATAGATAGCTTCATGCGGTTAATATGGTTATAGCAGTTAAATCCGCAATATACGCAGTAATTTTCGCAGTAATTGGCTATGTAAAGAGGTGTAAAAAGATACACTGTGTTACCAAAGTGTTTACTTGTTTCTCGTCTTGCTCTTTGTGCCATTTGTTCCAAATAGGCTTCCGCCGCCGGAGAAAGCAGTGCCTTAAAATCTTCTATGGTGCAAATATCATGCTCTAATGCCGCTTTTACATCCCTAGCAGTATATTTTGAATAATCAAAGGAATTCATCTGCTCCATTACATTTTTGCAAACATCCGATTCTATTGTCTCCATACCCGGCAGATATTCCATGTGGTTTTTTCGTGAGGATGGATCTGTTTCGAGTCTGTGCTTTTTTGCAAGTGCTTCGGGCGATAAATGTTCAGAGTCCACAAAAAATTGATTTTCCATTTTTAATCCCCCTTAATCACGCAAAAATCCTGTTAAAGGATCGGATGCGGAAGCGCCACGGGTCAGAACTCTGCCGAGACCTGAAAGGTATGCGCATCGACCTGCCTCAATTGCCTGACGGAAAGCAGATGCCATAAGAGGAAGATTGCCTGCGGTTGCGAGTGCTGTGTTTGCCATAATCGCTGCTGCACCCATTTCCATTGCTTCGCAAGCCTGAGAAGGCTTTCCGATACCAGCATCAACAATAATCGGAAGGTCAATCTCATCAATGAGAATCTGAATAAAGTCTTTTGTTGCAAGACCTTTGTTAGAGCCGATGGGCGATGCAAGCGGCATGATGGTTGCAGCTCCTGCCATTGCCAAGTCACGGGCAACAGTTAAGTCGGGATACATATACGGCATAACAACAAAGCCGTCATTTGCAAGAATTTCCGTTGCTTTAATTGTTTCGGCGTTATCGGGGAGCAGATATTTTGAATCACGCATAATTTCAATCTTAACAAAATTTCCGCATCCAAGCTCACGGGCAAGTCTTGCAATTCGCACTGCTTCTTCGGCATTTCTTGCCCCGCTTGTGTTTGGAAGAAGCGTAACGCCCTTTGGAATAAAGTCAAGTATGTTTTCTTGCTCTTTTGTGTTAGCACGGCGGACAGCAAGCGTTATAATCTCCGCACCGGCATCCTTTACTGCCGCTTCAATCAGATTAAGAGAATATTTTCCCGAGCCTAAAATGAAACGGGAATTAAATTCGTGACCACCGATAACAAGTTTGTCACTGTTCATTTACATTTCCTTCTTTCTATACTTCGTATTCTTCTGCTATCATTCTTAAAACTGTATGCGCCTGATGTGCAGCACATAGCATCACTCTTGATGAAACAAGCCCCATTCCCCCTTTTGCATCGCTTACCTCATCGCCGCAAAGATAAAACCTACTTGAAACTTTTCTTGTTTTTATTAAGTTAGCACTATCTAAGCCTGCCATTCCCGATGCAGCAACTATGTATTTTTCAGGCATTGCAGATAAAACAAAGTTGACAAGACTTGCCTTTGCTTCTGCGCTATCAAATGCTTCGCAGATAATATCTGCATCCAAAAGCATATCCTTTGCATTGTTTTCATCAAGATAAATAGTATGGAGCACTGTTTCAAGATAGGGGTTTATTTCTTTCAGGTTGTCTCGCAAGGCTTCCGTCTTGCTCATTCCAATTTGATTTGCCTTGTACTGCTGACGGTGCAGATTGGTTATATCTACTTTGTCAAAATCTATCAATATGAGTTTTCCGATACCTGCACGGGCAAGTGCGACGGCAATGTTAGAGCCAAGACCACCGAGGCCGCAGACGGCAACAGTTGTGGATGAGATTTTTTTCTGAAACTCAATTCCGTGTCGTTCATGTAATGCTTGCATCCATTCAACTTTTTGGGGAATCATATCAGCCACCTCCTACAAAGCTTACAACCTCAATGTTGTCTCCGTCCTTAAAAATCGTTTCTCCATACTGTCCTTTGGGAACTATATCGCCGTTACGTTCTACTGCAACACGCATTAAATCGTAACCCGCAGAATCAAGATAGTCTGCAACAGATTGACCCCCTACATCTAAATTTTCTCCGTTAATTCTTACCACTTTATTCACCTCCAAAACTCAAACAAAAAAGGAGTTACCGATTTGGTAACTCCTAAGTATCCTTTGTTTTTCCCAAAGCCTGCGCTCTCGGCATCCCTACGTTGGCATTATCCAAATCAGGTTCTCGGTCGAAGGTTATACCTTCCTCTCAGCCTGTAATACAAGCTCCCGTATATTAAGTTCAAACACATTGTATCACTTTTTAGAACATATTTCAATAGGTTCAGATAAATTATTTCCTTAAATGATATAAAAACCGAATGACCTAGGCTGGCATCTAAATCATTCGGTTTCTATGGTGAGCCATCGCGGATACGGTGCGCTGCCCCGTCTTGTCGACCGCCCAAGGCGGTGCCCGAAGCAAAGACATAAAAAGAAACTCGCAAAAAGTTGATAGCGAAACAAATGCGTTATGAGCGCGCTTGCAAGCGAATAGCAGACTTTTGCGTGGCTTTTTGCGAAAAAGGAGAAGCAAGGAAGCATGCGAAAGTTTTTTGAAGAAAAAAACTGAGCTAAGCGGACTTTGCTTTGACGCGCTCCCGCTTCGCAGACCGCAAACCTCGTTTGCGGCTGCTTCGACGAACGCTTTGCCACAGGCAAAGCGTTCTCACCGACAGAAAGACTTAACAAAAAAAGAACCATCCAAATGGATGGTTCTTTTTTTGGTGAGCCATCGCGGATTCGAACCGCGGACACCTTGATTAAAAGTCAAGTGCTCTGCCGACTGAGCTAATGGCCCTTATTGGCTGGGATGGCAGGACTCGAACCTACGAAATGCCAGAGTCAAAGTCTGGTGCCTTACCGACTTGGCTACATCCCAACATCCTAAAAAAAATTAAAAAATGAAATTGGCTGGGATGGTAGGACTCGAACCCACGAAATGCCGGAACCAGAATCCGGTGCCTTACCAACTTGGCGACATCCCAATACACAAAACTGACACGACGAGATTTTTCCCGAAATCAGCCATAATATACATTAAAAGAAAAGTGGGGTGGATAATCGGAGTCGAACCGACGACCTCTAGAGCCACAATCTAGCGCTCTAACCAACTGAGCTATATCCACCATATAAGGAAAATGGCGCGCCTGAAGAGATTCGAACTCCTGACCCACTGCTTAGAAGGCAGTTGCTCTATCCAACTGAGCTACAGGCGCATAACAAGCCATAAAATAAGCTGTGGAGCGGGTGATGGGAATCGAACCCACACAATCAGCTTGGAAGGCTGAGATTCTACCATTGAACTACACCCGCGAAGAGTGCTTACACATACCGACCAAGATATTATATCAACTAATCCTATATTTGTCAAGCGATTTTTGAAAAAATATATAAATACTTTTTACGGCATTATATCTGACCATCCTTTGCTCTAAAAATATCTTGACAATACTTTTCTCCTATGGTACAATAACTTATGTATTCAGCAAAAACACATGTATTTGGGGGTATAGCGCAGTTGGGAGCGCGTTTGACTGGCAGTCAAAAGGTCAGGGGTTCGACTCCCCTTATCTCCACCAGAAAGAAGACCACGGCATTAGCTGTGGTCTTTCTTTTTGTTTGATTGGGGAGGAGAACCCCGTAGGGGTGAGATCGCGCAGGCTCCAAAAACGCAAGCAAAGCGCCGCGTGATTGGATAAGCCAAGCATGCATGGGAGCGAAGCGAGTCGTACTCCCCTTATCTCCACCACGTCGGAGCAAAGTTCGCTTTGCTCCGTTTTTCTTTTACAAGAAAAACATACGCCCGCTACCTTGCTCCTCCTTTTCCCCAAAAAGCCAAAGGCTTTTTGGGGACCCCGTCATAACCTTGATTGAGCAAAGTTCGCTTTGCTCCGTTTTTCTTTTACAAGAAAAACACACGCCCGCTGCCTTGCTCCTCCTTTTCCCCAAAAAGCCAAAGGCTTTTCGGGGGCCCCGTCATAACCTTGATTGAGCAAAGTTCGCTTTGCTCCGTTTTTCTTTTACAAGAAAAACATACCCCGCTGCCTTGCTCCTCCTTTTCCCCAAAAAGCCAAAGGCTTTTCGGAGCACCGAAGCATTTGTTAGGAGTCCACTTATCAATGTATCTATATAGCACAAAAAAGACCATGGCAAAAGCCATGGTCTTTTTTTATCAAACAATCAATGTTGATTAGTCTAAAACAACAGGTGCAAAATCAACGTCGCCGTCACCATTTGCTGCATAAACATATACATAAAGAGTCTTGTCTGTGAAGTAGTCGGTTTCTGCACCATCTAATACCTGCACGCTGAAACGACCGTCAGAACCGCAAGCCAATGCGCTGAATGCATGAATATTGCCTTCATGTTCAACATTGTCAGTCAGCTTGTAGCTTGTTAAGTCAGCATATGTCAGAGAATCAATTTCTTCTTCAGCAACGATGATACCAAATTCCTTGGCAGAACCAGCCTGAATCTTGGAGATAACTTCAAGACCATTGGTAATCAAGGCACCGGTACCTTCAATAACATCAGCTGTCTGGTCAGTTACATCAAGAGCTGCAAAGTTAACCCTAACTGCGCAATCTTCTTTAACTGTAATGTCGAGCTTACCATCCTGGCCTAAAACAAAGTTGGTAACAGCTTCGCCCTCATCAATCTGATAGCTTGCAACTTCATAACCTGCATTGGGATAGCAATACAGCGATAATACGCAATCACCTGTAACATCTGCAGAAGCAGCAGGCTCAGCATCGCCGGCTGCAACAACATAACCGTTACCATCAGTAGAAACAGCAACTGTGTAGCTGCCTTCAACAACAAATGCAGAACCTGCACCGTCATTGCTGTCGCCAACTCTCAGGCTGACAACCGGATTCTGTGCTACCAAAGCAGCAGACAGTTTGAAGCTGTAAGTACCATCAATATCTGCACCGCTTACCTGGTCAATCCAAGCAACATCGCCATCCTGTGTTGTTGCATAAAAAGCAACCTCTTCACTCGCTTCAACACCCTGAATGTTGGAGAGAGTAACTGTTGCTGTACCGTCACCATTGTGTACTGTGTTTGCTGTATAGCTGGGAACTGCTGCAAAAGCAGACAACTGCATGCATGCAACCAGTGCAAATACAACACAAGTAACCATCACTTTCATCATTTTTCTTTTCATAATATGCACCCACTTCCATAAAATTAAACACTTTAATTAAATTGTGTGATACTTTACCCTCACATTATAATACTTTTTTTGCTCAGAGTCAAGGGTTTATTTGAAATTTTATCAAAATAATTATTCTTTGTAACAGAATAACCAAAAACATGTCTGCTTTGTTGTTATTTTTTCATAGGTCCCATCATAAAAGAGACACAAATTCTCCAAAAATCACTCGTTTCTCCCTGTATTTTCTAAACAAAAGCTCCTTCTCAATGTTGATGTTTGATGAGGCCATATGCCTTTGACAGCTCCATCACAACGGCAGGCACCAGAATGAGACCAAGCGCCATTACATACAGCTTCGCAGGCAGGATGACCAGCCCAAAGGCCACTCTTACGGGAGTGAATAACACAAGAGCAACAAGCAGCGTGGACAGTAAGGCCGCACCGTTTAATTTTTTATTGGTAAAGACCCCGATTTTGAAAAGTGAATGTTCAGAACGCATATTGTAGCTTTGTACAACCTGAGACAGAGCAAGCACCATGAATGCCATTGTCTGCGCGCCCTCCAACGTGCCCGTTACTGTTTCTCCGGCCTTAAAACCAATCAGAGTGAGCACAGCAAACATAAAACCCTGCAAAACGACACGAATGCCAAGCCCATGGGCAAAAATGCCCTCATTCTTTGGCTTCGGTTTTCTCTCCATAACATCTTTTTCAACATCTTCCATACCGAGCGCAATGGCCGGCAGCGAGTCTGTAACGAGATTAATCCATAGTAACTGCATGGATAAAAGCGGCGTCTTGTGCCAAAGGAGCATCGCCACAAAGACCGTGATGACCTCGCCGATGTTTGTGCCCAAAAGGAAGCCAACAACTTTTTTAATATTGGCATAAATACCCCTGCCCTCACGAACGGCATCCACAATGGTGGCAAAATTGTCGTCCGTCAGGGTCATATCGGCAGCGCCTTTCGCCACATCGGTACCTGTAATGCCCATGGCACAGCCAATATCGGCGGCTTTTAAGGCAGGCGCATCATTGACACCGTCGCCCGTCATCGATACAACCTGACCGCGCCGTTGCCAGGCCTTGACGATACGGATTTTGTTTTCAGGCGAAACGCGGGCATAAACAGAAATTGTTTCAACCACAGCATCGAGCTCTGTATCCGTCATCGCGTCAAGCTCTGCCCCGGTGATGGCTTTGTCGCCCGGTTCTAAAATGCCAAGCTCCCTTGCAATTGCAGAAGCGGTTACAACATGGTCGCCCGTAATCATGACAGGCTTAATACCGGCACGTCTGCACACCGAAACGGCAGCCTTTGCCTCGGGTCGCGGCGGGTCGATCATGCCGACTAAGCCCATAAAGGTAAGACCATTTTCAACTGTCTCAGAGGTCAATTCCACGGGAATGTTATCTATTTCCTTATAGCCCACAGCCAGAACACGGAGGGCGTTTTCGCTCATGCTTTCGGTATACGCCCTTGCCTTGGCCAAATCGCCTGCAATACAGCGCTTCTCCATAACATCAAAAGCGCCCTTTACGATAACTATGGTTTTCCCATCAATTTGATTGATGGTTGTCATAAGCTTTCTGTCCGAATCAAACGGAATTTCAGCAAGACGGGGATATGCTTTTGAAAGCTCTTCTTTTGGCATGCCGTTTTTATGGGCCGCCAGAACAATCGCCGTTTCGGTAGGGTCGCCAATATGCTGCTCTTCTTCCCCGTGAAACACGACCGAGCCATCACAGCAAAGTGTGGCATACATGAGAAGCTTTTTAAGGGCATCGTTGCAGGAATCAGAAATATCCTCTACTTCCCCGCCGTCATAATACGCCTTGGTAAGCGTCATTCTGTTTTGAGTCAGTGTTCCTGTTTTATCAGAGCAGATGATGGAAGCGCTGCCTAAGGTTTCAACTGCCGGCAGTCTGCGGATAAGAGCATTTTTCTTAACCATTCTCTGCACACCAATGGAAAGGACAATGGTGACAATTGCAGGCAGACCCTCAGGAATGGCCGACACAGCAAGAGAAACCGCTGTCATAAAGATTTCCATCACGGGGATACCGTTCGCAATACCAACCACAAAGATAACCATGCAGGCCAAAAGTGCCAGAATGCCCAGATATTTACCAAGCTGCGCCAGCTTTTCCTGCAACGGCGTTTGCCCTTCTGCTTCATCGTCCAAAAGATTGGCTATTTTACCCATCTGGGTATCCATGCCCGTTGCCGTAACAACGGCTGTTGCCGTGCCGTAAGTAACCGAACAGCCTGAAAACACCATGTTGCTTCTGTCGCCAAGAGGTGCTGTTTCGCCCACCGCTGCATCCGCATCCTTTTCGCTGGGGACGGATTCACCCGTCAATGCGGATTCCTCACTTTTCAAGCTCGCGCTGTGCAGAAGCCGTGCATCAGCCGGAATAAAATCGCCCGCTTCTAAGCGGATGATATCCCCGGGAACAAGCGCCGACGCATCTATCACTGTTTCCACGCCATCGCGAATGACTCTCGCGTGAGGCGCAGACATATTTTTTAGTGCATCCAGCGCTTTTTCCGCCTTGCTTTCCTGCATAACGCCCATGACCGCATTCAGAATAACAATAAGCAAAATGAGTGCCGGTTCAAAAAATTCCTTGGGATTGCGCTCGCTGCAAGCAATAATAAAGGAAACAACAGCGGCAACAATCAAAATTAAAATCATAACGTCCTTAAACTGTTCAAAGAACCGCTGGAGGGTTGTTTTCTTTTTCTTTTCCCTTAATTTATTGGGACCATATTGTTCAGAACGTTCTTCTGCCTGTTTCTGACTCAGGCCCACCTTTTCATCCGACGTTAGAAGTTTCAAAACCTCTTCCTTTGACTGACTAAAAAATTGCATTGCCAATACCACCTTTCATACAGTATATTGCCCCGCATTTTTCTTTATATTTCCAAAATATAACTTACATGCCAAAATAAAAAAAGACGAGGCTCCTCTGCTTTTGGCAGATGAGTCTCGCCATTTAAGATGAAGCCAGACAATCCGTTGTGACAAACAACAGACTCTCATGATGTTGACACCATCGTACAAATGCTGTACCGACTACTCCCTCATGCTCCTTATTATACCATTACATCTTGCGTCCGTCAATGAACAATTTATGAATTTTGAAACATTTACCATTTTCTAAGGGCAGTGCAGTGACGCGGGTGACTGATTTTTTATGAAAATAAAAAATCGGAACAAGCAAAACTTGTTCCGACGTGGCGGAGAAGGAGAGATTTGCCTTCGGCACAGTTGAAACCAACGCTTCATACTTCGCACCTTAAAAGGCACTCGTATTCAGCGGGTTTCTGCCACACCTTAGCACTCCCTCCCCCTGCCGCAGGCAGCGGTCGTGCACGGTGCTCTCTTGCCGGTCCCCGGCGCTCGAGTTCAAATCTTTTTTTACACAAAAAAACAAGCACACCTTGGTGCTTGCTTTTTTGTGGCGGAGAAGGAGAGATTTGAACTCTCGCGCCGGTTTCCCGACCTACACCCTTAGCAGGGGCGCCTCTTCGGCCAACTTGAGTACTTCTCCGTTTGACGAATGTAACATCCGATATGCAATTTTCATCGCAACAACCTTTGCGACTCTATAAGTATACCAATGTTTTTTTCTTTTGTCAAGTACTTTTTTTATAGCTTGCTCGCCTTTTACAAATCAATTCACAAAAGAGAAGAAAACTTGCAAATCCCAAAATGTGCATGCAAAAAGCCGGGGAACAATCTTCCCCGGCTTATTATTTAGTCCGGAAAATTAACCGTTAGGTTTAGGGCATTGTTTTCGATTTCCGACATAAACTCTGTGAATCTTGTTTTCCGATATGCCTTAAAGCGCTCTTTAATGGCTTTTTTCTCCTCGTCAGAATCGGAAAGAAAATAGAGATATTTCGCCTCCTGATATTCCCCGAAGAACAAAAGCCCTGCAAAATCATGTTTCAGCTTGCCCTGCATACTTTCTGTTTTGGGCAGGAACTCGGCGCGAAAAGCACGGATAACAGCAATGGCCTTTTGCATCTTTTCCTGATAAGGCTTTGTAAAAATATCCTCCACGGGTTCGCGTGGCAACAGCGGCTCAAAACCGTGCAACGCCGGGCTGCAATCCAGCTCTGCCAAGGCTTGCAGATATGTCTTGACATTCGGCCCGAATGCACCAAACTGCGCGGAAAGAACTCTGTCCGCAATTGTCTCAAAGGATTGCTCGCAATTCCATAAGGCTTCTGCCATCACGTTCATGCCCAAAGCCGTGGGCAAAAAGCAACGGTAGGTTTGGCAGCCGATGAGGCCGCCTAAGCCCAGGGCCTTAAAGTTACGGACATCCTGATGCACAATTTTCGACAGGCCATAGCCTGACATTTCAAACAGAAATTCCTCACAGAAATGGTAATCAAAATCAAAACAATCGCCGTCAAAAACCTTTTTCCATTCTCTGTAATAGGACAAATGCTCCCCGATATTTTTCGTAATCGGCGGCTGGTCATTGTGCCTGTAAGGCGGCATTTCGATAGCAAGCGAGGGGTCAAGCGGTTTGTTATAATATCTGAGAAACGGCGCAAACATCATGGTAAAGCGACCGGGGTTGTTCACCCGTTCCACTACGGGCGGCCACACAAGACTGGAATAAATCAAAAAGACAAGGCGCGTGTTAAGACCCTCTTTTGTCAGCGCCGCATCCAGTTCATTCAAAAGGCAAACATAGTGGTCGGCGGTTCGTTTTTGGATGCACGCCTCACATTCACAATCATTGTTACCACCGTCAGCCAGCCAGATATGCAAAAAATCCACATCCGGATAGTTTCTCGCATAGTCAAGCACCGCATCAATAAAGGCCTGTCTTGCCTTGGGATTGGAATAGCAAAGCTGGGTGTTTAAGGGATGACCCCCAAAATAATCCCGCTTGCCGCCAACCTCAGCTATAATCTCCCGCTGCGCCTCAGAAAGCACAACAGGTTTAGCATCCAGGTCCGCACTGTCTATCCCCAGCGCTGAACAGGTCCAGCCGTGACCCACGGCATGATGAAGCAGTCCGCGTTTTGCCATTTCGTCGCAAACCATCTTGCGCATTGCTGCAACTTCCTCGGTTTCGAGTTTCCCATAACCCCGTTCCAAATCATAATACCGATTATAAAAACGATTGGGCTGCGGAAACTGGAAAAAATAACTGTTCATACCTACCTTGGGCAGCCAGTCAATGAACTGCATAAGGTCCTCCTGACGGTTGGATCCCTCCATGCAGTAGCCTCTGTGACGGTAAGAGGCTTGTTCACAAATCAAAAGCCTACGCCCTGCAAACCGACAGGGAATATGCTCACCGCCCGCACCCGGCTTAACAAAAGCAAAGCCGTTTTCACGCAAAAAGCGGTATGCCCCAATCAACACAGAACGGGCATTTGTGCCTGAGATAATGCCTGTAAGAGTATCGGTGCAAATATAAACCGCATCATCTAAAACCGTGTCTTCCACCTGAGGAAGTTTGGCATGACCCACGGTCAGAAACAGCGTATCTTGTTCTCCCTCTTTGATGGTTTCCGTGGGAACGACAGGGAAATCTCCCGCCATATCAGTCAGTCGCAGATATCGGGACAGCTCTTTGGCGGCAAATAAAAGGGGTTCTTTTTCTTGTTTAGACACATTCCCAAGAACGGGCTTGATTTTTGTAAACATATGTTTCTTCCCTTATTCATTCATAATCAGGTTGCAATCGCAGCTAAACCGTGCCAGCAAATCGCTTTCCTCTACCTCGGCAGGAATTTCAAGATAAAAACGGTATTCCATACGACCTGCCGACGCATCCTTTTTGATGCTTAAATCGCTGACGGCAATCCCCAGTTCATGAAAGACACCATTGGCATATTGCTGCATTTCAGGTTCATCGCCGCAAAACAGGTCCAGGCGTTTGATTTTAGGGCGGCGGAGCCAACGGGCATTCACATGCAAAAGGATTTGTACCAACAAAACGATAATTGTTGAGGCCAGGCCTAAGATGTACATTCCCGCACCAATGGCCAAACCGATACCGGCTGTTGCCCAGATGCCTGCGGCTGTGGTCAGACCGGAAATCGTGCGCTTATAGACAAAGATCATTCCGGCACCCAAAAAGCCGACACCGCTGGCAACACCGGAGGCCACGCGGGAGGGGTCAAGCTTAATAAGCTCCCCGGTTAAATCGTCATAGGCATATTTAGACAAAATCATCATCAGGGCCGCCGCACAGGCTACAAGACAATGGGTTCTGACGCCCGCCTCTTTGGCACGGTTTTTGCGCTCTATTCCGATAAGAACGCCGCAAACGCAGGCCACAAGCAAGCGAACAACAAAATGTAAATCATACTGATAGATAAAGTTCATGGTTGTTTCTCCTAAATTCTTTTTTTATATTTCGGGAATGGTTAAGAACGGTCTGTCAAATTCCGCCTTGAATGTACCCTCCATCTCGTCAGCCAGACGGAAAATGTACTTGCGGATTTCAGCCGCTTCCTCTTTATTGCCTGTTAAATAATACAGGTTACGCAGCTTGATAATCTCCGTGCCGAAGAACAGGGCCGCCCAGTTGCGGCGCATGTTTTCGCTGGCCGCGGTTTTTTCTTTATCGCCGTAACGTGCGCGGAATGCATCCACCAGCAGGACCGCATTTTTCATCTTCTCTGTGTTGGCTGCGCTGCGTACATCATCGGGATTTTTCACCAAACCAACATCATGCATTTGGCGAACAGCCTCGGACACGCTGTTGTCGTAAAGGGCTTTCATGTAATCCCAAACAGCCTGATAATCCTCGCCGAACTGTGCACGGAATGTTTTCTCGGCAATGGTGTCAAACGAAACCGTGTTATCCCAAAGGTTTTCCGCCATCACGTTCATGCCGATGGCCGTGGGCAGGAAATACCGTTGAATTTGGCAGCTGACAATGCCGTTTAAGCCAAAGTCTTTGAGCACCTTTAAGTCCTCATGCATGGTAAGAGCAAGACCATAGCCCGTCAGTTCATACATGCATCCCAGAATAAAATGATAATCATAGTTAAAGGCATCAAGACCCTGAATCCTCTTATACCAATCATCAAGGAACGTTAAAAGCTCTTCGCTGCCAATAACATTGGTATCCTTATTGGTAGGATACGGAAGATGCGACGGCGTATAGTTTACATCCAGCGGCCGCGCATACGTTCTGTTATAAGGTGCCCACATCAGAACAAAGCGTTTGCTGTTCTTAAGACCCTCGGAAAGCGGCGCCCAGAGCAGACTGGAATAAATCAGGAAGACAACTCTGGTATTCAGGTTGTTCTTGGCAAGCTTTTCATCCAAAAGGTTTAACATCTGTATGTATTGGTCAGAAAGGCGGCTCTTTTTGCAGGTTTCGCATTCGCACACATTGCGGGCGCCGTCTGCCAGCCAGAAATGCAGATAATCCACCTCGGGATGTGCCTTGCAGTAGTCTAAGATGGCATCGGTCATTTTTTCCTGCACCAGAGGATTTGAATAACACAGGTTCGTGTTTAAGGGCTGGCCGTTAAAGAGGTCGCGCTTGCCGTCAATTTCAGCCAGCAATTCCTTTTGTTCCTCTGTTACCGCGCCCTGATATTTATCCCAGGTGTTGCTGTCAATACCCATGGTTTCACAGGTCCAGCCATGACCAACGGCATGATACAAAATGCTTCTTTTCTTGATTTCTTCCTTGACCAGCATATTCATGGCTGCGATTTCATCGGTAGTGATGCGCTTTTCAATTCGGTTATAGTGCCGTTGGAAGAATGTGTCCGGCTCCATGAACTGAATGAAATAGCTGTTTAGGGCCACCTTGGGCATCCAGTCAATCATGTCAAGCAGATTTTCCTGATACACAGCCCCCTCAATGCAGTTACCTCTATGGCGGAAGCTGGCCTTTTCCGTAACAGAAACCGTGCGAACGGTAAGCGCTTCAGGCAGCGTTTCCCCGGCCTTACCGGGCTTGATGAAAGCATAGCCGTTTTCCCGCAAAAAACGATAGGCTGCAATTAGAACGGAACGGGCATTTGTGCCGGCAATAACACCATAAACCCCTTCTGCGTCAATAAAAATAGCATCATCTAATTCGCTGTCTTCAACCTGCGGCAGGCTTTCGTGCCCCACCATCAAAAACAGCGTGTTCTCTTCTTTTTTTGTAAAAGCCTGTGTCGGAATCACAGGGTAATCCCCTGCGCAGTCAACCATCCCCAGATAGCGCGACAGCTCCTCTGCCGCAAAAATCACGGTTTTTGTTTCCTTGGCTGTCAACCCCGCCACAACCGGCTTGATTTTTCCAAACATGTTGTTACCCCCCTTTTATACAAATTTTATTTTATTCCTATTATACAAAAGCCATGCCAAAAAAGCAAGCCCTTTGTGCAAAAATTCCAAAAGAAAAAGCGGCTCAGAATTGTAGGTAAATTCTGAGCCGTTACAATGCTTAACGAACGTCTGACTGATATCCAAAGCCCAACATACTTTCCGGCTTAATCAATGCCATGGCTGCGGCATCAAATTCGCTCTTAAACTGGTCGGCTTTTTTCTTAACCGTTTCGTTATAGATTTCCTCTAAGGCTTTCACTTCCTCATCACTTTGAGCACGGTAGCAATTAAACATGGCTTCATGCACCTCGCCATAGAATAAAAGACCTTCCCAATCGTGCTTTTGGTTACCGGCAGGCATAGCCGCAACATAGGCCTCGTGTGCCTGCCTGAAAGCACGAATGAGCTTGATGCCCTTTTCCAGCTTCTCCTGATTTTCGGGAGAGCGCATGCTTTCTGCCTCGTGAACGGCGCGGGCTACATCATAAAGTGACAATTCCTTTAAGTAGTCCCAGACCGCCTGATATTTTTCGCCGAACTGTAATTTCAAAACACGCTCTGCAATTTCATCAAAGGAAAGATTTCTGTTCCACAGCGTTTCTGCCTGCACATTCATACCCAGAGCTGTCGGCAGGAACACGCGCTGCACCTGGCAGTCAATCAGACCGTTAAGGCCGATTTCTTCAAAGACAACCATATCGGCATGAATAACTTTTGCCAGACGGTAGCCCGACATATCCACCAGATATTCCTGACAGAAATGATAGTCAAAATCAAAGGCATCGCCATCGAAAGTGCCTCTCCAATCCTTATAAAAAGCAACGTGCATTGATAAATCACGAGGGATAAAAGGGATGTTATTATATAGTCTGCCGTTTAAGTCGTAAGGCAGCACCGGTGTATCCATCATGTCAGGCGTGATGGGATGGGTGAACCAACGGATAAAGGGTGCCCACATCATGCTGAAACGGTCAGGATTTTTAATGCGCTCCTCAGAGGGCGCCCAGACAAGGCCGGAATAAATCAGGAACACAACCTTGGTGTTAATGCCTGCCTTTGTCATCTTTTCATCCAAAAGGTTCAGCATCTGAACATAAAAATCGGAACTGCGTTTTTTCACGCATTCAGCACATTCGCACATATTGTTGCCGCCGTCTGCCACCCAGAAATGCAGATAATCAATCCCCTCATGGTCGGAAAGATAGGCCATGATGGCATCGGTCATTTTTTCCTGTACCTTGCGGTTGGAATAACAAAGGTTGGTGTTTAGGGGGTTCCCCTGGAACACATCGCGCTTGCCGTCAAGCTCTGCCAGCATGGAATAGGTTTCCTCGCTGATGTGTTCGGGTACTTTGCGCAGGTAATGTCTGTCGGTTCCGATAACCTCGCCCGTCCAGCCATGACCCGTTGCATGGTATAAAAGGCTACGCTTGGCAATGGCATCGCGAATCATCCATGTCATGCCGGCTGCTTCCTCATTATTTAAGGTATAGCCTTTATAATTCTGATAATAGCGGCGCAAATGGTCACCCGGCTCTAAGAACTGAATGAAGTAAGCATTCATGCCCACTTTCGGCAGCCAGTCTAAAATTTCCTCAAAGCTTTCTTCATACATCGTGCCTTCAAAGCAAAGACCTCTGTGACGGTACGACGCCGCCTCACAGAGAGAAACAGGGGCGTCTGTCAGGGTTTCGGGAATGGTTTCGCCGTGGCGGCCCGGTTTGATAAACGCATAGCCCTTGCCCCGCAGGAAGCGGTACATCGCAATCAACGTAGCGCGGGCATTCGTACCGGAAATGGTGCCGGAAAAGCCATCAACCTGAACATAAATGGCATCATCATAATAAACATCTTCCACCTTGGGTAATTTTTCGTGGCCTATCACAAGGTAGATTGAATCGGCTTCCTCTTTATATGTATCCACAGGAATCACGGGGAAATCCCCTGCATGGTCAACCATCCCCAAATAGCGGGATAACTCTTTGGCCGCAAACAAAAGCGTTCTTTTTTCTTTGTCGTTACAGGTGCCAATCACGGGTTTAATTTTACTAATCATGAAACCGTCCTCCTCACACATGTATCATATATTATTTTTATTGAACAATAACGCCATCTACAATTCCACCGGTTTTGGTTTCCGCCTGCTGCTGGCAGGAAGTGCTGGTGACAAGCATTTTCAGGAACCTGAAATTACCTGCATCCAGTTCCATTTTGAATTGTTTTTCTTTCTCTCTGAGCATCGTTTCCATGGCTTCGGAAAGAGTTTGTTCCGTTTCCTTGGTCTCTGCCAGATAGTAAAGGTAAATCATTTTAACAAGCTCAGCACCGAAAAGCAGAGCCTCCCAGTTCTGCCGTCGATTGCCCGCAGGCATGCTCTCCACCATAGCACTGTACCGGGCACTGAACGCATCCACCAGCTCCACCGCTTTTCGCATTTTTGCTTTGTTTGGTTCCGAGCGCGGGTCGTCGGGATGCTCTACCCAACCCGTGTCAAAATATTCTCGAATGGCAACATCCGTGCTCTGCTCATAAAGCGCGCGCATGTAGTCCCAAACCGTTTTCCAATGCTCCTTGCCGAACTGCACCGTGTAGGTTTTTTCCACAATGGTCTCAAAGGGAATGGACGAATTCCACAAATTTTCACTCAGCACATTCATGCCCAGCGCCGTGGGGAAGAAAATGTGCTGCAACTGGCAGCTCATTAAGCCGTTTAGACCCAAATCGTGAAGTCGCTCCAAATCCTTATGCAGCGTTTCGGCAAGACCGTAGCCCGTCCGTTCATAAATGCTGCCAAAAATAAAGTGATAATCAAAATTGAAGCTGTCCACACCGGGCACAATTCTTTGCCAGTCTGCCAAAGCTGCTAAATAAGCCCCTGTGCCCGTGTAATATGTATCCTTATTCTTCGGATACAGCGGCACCTGCGTCGCCATAGCCTTATCAAGCGGCTGGGTAAAGGAACGGGAAGCAGGCGCAAACATCATCACAAAACGTTTGTGGTTTGCAAAGCGTTCTTGTAAGGGGGCCCACAGAAGAATATTATAAATCAGGAAAACAATCCTGGTGTTAAGACCGTTCTTTTCCAGCTTTTCATCTAACAGATTGAGCATGTTGATGTAAAAATCAGCGGTACGGTGTCCGCTGCATGCTGTGCATTCGCAGTTGTTTCGTCCGCCATCTGCCAGCCAGACGTGGAGATAATCCACCTCAGAATGGGCTTTGCAGTATGCCAAGACTGTATCCATCATTTTCTCCTGCACATGGGGGTTGGAATAGCAGAGGTTTGTCAGGAGAGGTTGCTTGTTGAACAAGTCACGTTTCCCGTCAATTTCTGCCATGATGGACTTCTGCTCCTCCGTGATTGCCTCATGGTACTGGTCCCACGAGTTGCTGTCAATACCCATGGTTTCGCAGGTCCAGCCATGGCCAACGGCATGGTATAACAGGCTGCGCTTTGCAATTTCAGTTTTAATAAGCTCTGTCATGGCAGGCATTTCGCTTTTTTGAATGCGCTGCTCCTGCCTATTGTAATAGTTGTTATAAAAGGCGTCGGGGCTCATGAACTGAATGAAATAACTGTTCATGCCGGCCTTGGGCATCCAGTCAAGAAGCGCAATGAGTCCTTCATAAAAAACAGACCCCTCGATGCAAATACCTCTGTGACGATAGGACGGTGTTTCGCAAACCGAAACCGCCTTTTGGCTCAGCACATCGGGAAGCTCTTCTCCAACCTTGCCCGGTTTGACAAAGGAATATCCAAGCTCCCGCAAAAAGCGATAGGCAGCAATTAAAACAGCACGGGCATTCGTTCCGGAAATGGTGCCGCAAAGTTTTTTGACATCAATGAAAACTGCATCATCAAGAGACGTTTCCGCAACCTGCGGTAGCGACGGATGACCCGCCACCAAAAACAAGGTGCTTTCCTCCGACTCTTTATATCTCTCTGTGGGAATGACGGGAAAATCCCCCGCCTTGTCCACCAGACCAAAATAGCGGGACAGCTCTTTGGCCGCAAAGAGAATGGTCTCTTTTTCCTTTTCGGTGACATCCCCGATTACCGGCTTGATTTTACAAAACAAAATAATCCCCCCGTAACTTTGTCAGGGCTTGAAAGGCATGCGATAAAACAGCCCTTTGCTTCACACTTGTATTATAGCGGATGGGGTATTAAAAAGCAAGCCTTTTTTCAAATTAAAAAGACATTATTTTTCCTGTTTTTCAGCCTCGCGCATGCCGTGGTTTTTTGTGATTTTCGCCACCGTTCCGCTCAGGCCCAAAAGCCCGATTAAATTGGGAATGGCCATCAGGCCGTTCATGGTTTCGGAGATGCCCCAGATCAAATCCAGACTCCCGACCGTCCCGATAAAAACAAAAATCACGTAAACACATCTGTACAAAAAGATTGCCCGTTTGGATTTTCTTGTCAGGTAGCCGATACAAACCTCCCCGTAGTAAGCCCACCCTAAAATGGTGGACAAGGCAAAGAACACGGTGGATAAGGTGACAATCACACCGCCAATGCCCGGCAAAATAGCATTAAAGGAGGCAATGCTAAGTGCTGAGCCATGATATTCTCCGCTTTCCCAGATGCCGGTTGTTAAAATAACGAGGCCGGAGAGGGTACAAATAATGATAGTTGTGAAAAAAACCTCGAACATCCCCCAAAGCCCCTGGCGAACAGGGTCACGGGTGCTTGACGCGGCGTGGGCAATCGGCGCGCTGCCGAGGCCCGCTTCGTTTGAAAACACCCCGCGTGAAAAGCCGTAATGCATAGCAAGCATAATGCCATAGCCTGCCGTTCCACCCGCCGCGGCCTTGACATTAAATGCTTCCCTAAAAATTAAAGAAAAGGCTGCCGGTATTCTATCAAAGGTCAAAATTAGGGCAGAAAGCGCGCAAAGCACATAAAAAATTGCCATAAACGGCACCAGTTTTTCGTTGACCGATGCAATGCGCCGCACGCCGCCTAAAATCACCACCGCACAAAGAACCGTGAGCACAATGCCGGTGATATAGGGCCGTAGACCCAAGGTGCTTTCTAAGGCAATGGCAATGGAGTTGGACTGGGTTGCATTGCCCGTTCCCAGGCAGGCAATCATGGCAAAAGCAGCAAACGCCCCGGCCAGCCATTTGATTCCCAAGCCGTTTTTGATATAGTACATAGGGCCGCCCACCCATTCGCCTTTTTCGTTTTTTTCGCGGTACCGGATGGCCAGAACAATTTCGGCATATTTGGTAACCATGCCAAACAGGGCGCTGACCCACATCCAGAAGAGCGCCCCCGGGCCGCCGGACACAATGGCCGTGGCAAGACCTGCAATGCTGCCGGTTCCAATGGTGCCCGCCATGGCCGTTGCCACCGCCTGAAAGGCGCTCACACCCGCTTCATCTTTTCTATGCTGTTTTTTGGAGAAAACACCAAACAGCGTGTGCCGTAACATATAACCAAATTTCCCAAACTGAATGAAGCCGGTTTTTGCCGATAAAAAGAACCCTGTTCCAATTAAAAGCACCAGCATAACCGGTCCCCAGACGATGTTGTTAATGGCTTCGTCAACGCGACTGATAATCTCTAACAAAGCAACCGATTCCTTTCTGTGATGACAGTCAATTCCGCCGTTTTCTTTACTGTTTGCAAAATGCTTTGATTTTATGATATAAAATTTTGTCAGCCCGTCGATTACAACAAAAAAAGAGCCACCAATTCGGTGGCTCGTCTATCCTTTTTTAGCGGGAAATTTCTAATCTCCCCTCATCCATGAGGTTATACACATCCTGCAACTCCACGTAGTTAACATCGTTTCTGACGGTATGCTTAATGGCGCAGGCCGCCACGGCAAAATCAATGAGCTTGCGGGTATCAAAACCGTTACACAGCGCATACACAACGCCGGAGGTTAAGGCATCGCCGCTACCGATTCTGTCAACGGCGCAAAGGTTATAAACCCTACTCATGGCAAATTCATTCTGTCTGTAACAAGAGGCCCAGATTTTATAACGGTCAGCGGACAGTGTGCGTCTGACGGTGATGACAACATTTGGGATGTTATAGCGCTCTGCAATCTGTTTTGACTTATCTTCCAGACGCTTTTCATAGTCTTCCTCGCCTATATCGGACTGTATGCCCAAAAGAAGCTGGGCATGCTCTTCATTGGTCACAAGCACATCAACATAGGGCAGAAATTCCTCAATCGTGGCTTTGGCTGCTTCCACAGTCCAGAGCTTGGAGCGATAATTGACGTCAAGGTATACTGTCACGCCTTTTTTCTTGGCAACCTTGGCAGCTGCAAAGCAGATATCCCGCAGATTACCGGACAGCGCCATGGTAATGCTGGATAAAACCAGCGCCCCGGCATTCTCCAGGATTGTCTCCCAGTCAAAATCCGAACAGGTAGCTTCGGTAAAGCCGCTGCCCAGACGGTCATAAACAACCTTGCTTTGACGGATATCGGCACCGGGTTCAACATAAAAGAGGCCCATTCTGGCCCCGCCTCTTGCAATAAATTCCGTGCTGACGCCATTCTTTTTAAGCGTTGCAACAGCTGCATCTGCAATCATGTTCTGAGGCAATCTCGTCACAAATTCCGTTTTCATGCCGAACTGCGACAAATTACAGCAAACATTGGCTTCTGCCCCTGTGTAATTGATTTCGCATTGATTGGTTTGCATAAATTTATACTGGTCACAGGTGTTGATTCTAACAATAAAATCGCCGAAACAAACAACCTTTTTCATGTTCCATTACCTCCCTGAGATAGCTTTTAAGGACTGTAAATTAGTAATCAGAGCAGCCTTGTCCAAGGTTTTCATAAAGTCTTTGGGCATCATGTAGCTGCCACCACAGGCAACCACGTTATTGCAGGCTAAGTAGCTCGCTAAATTATCCTTGTTGATGCCGCCTGTCGGCACGAAGAAAATGTCTGCAAAAGCGCAGGCATATAAGGAAAGCGCCTTAGGGCCGCCGGAGAGTTCTGCCGGAAAGAATTTAACGGTCCGGCATCCCAGCTTGCGTGCCTTTTGAATTTCTGTGGGGGTCGAGCAACCGGGAACAATGGGAACGCCCTTAGCCATACAATAGCTCACAAGCTCTTCATCCAGACCCGGCGTAACAATAAAATCAGCGCCGCAGGCCAGCGCCTTTTCCAGCTGTTCCACGCTGAAAATGGTGCCCGCGCCCACCGTAAGAGCCGGAAACTCTTTTTTTATCGTTTCAATGGCGGCCAGAGAACTGTCACTTCGCAAAGTAACCTCCAGCACATGAATATCTTCTTCCGTGATGGCCTCAACCAGCGGCACGCATGCCTCCACATTGGTGATGTTAATCACCGGCAAAATGCCTGTTTTTTTCATTTCTTCCTGCATTGTATGCATCGTAATCACATCCCGCTTTTCATTTCTTTTGTCTTAGTATATCATTTAATATTTATCAATTCAAGGTTTATTTTTGCTTAAAAATATACAAAAATTGCTGACTTTTCCTTGACAGACAAAAACTCATCTTCTATAATAGAGATAAAAAGGGGGCTCGTTTGATGCACGGTATTAATGAATTTGCTTATCACTTTCGCGGGCAGGATAATTTTGTGCAAAAAAATCATGCCCATAATGAAATTGAGATTATCCATGTTGTCAAAGGAACGGGACACATGCTGAAAAACGGTGTTCTGTATGAAATGCGCGACAACATGCTGTTTTTCATTGACGCCCGCATTCCCCACAGCGTTAACCCTAAGGAAACAGAGCACTATGTCCGGAACAAAATTGTCATTGCCGCTGATGCTTTTTTTAGCATTTGCGACACGCTGGGTGTGAGAAAAGAGGCTGAAGCTTGTCTTCTGGCGCCGCCCGTTTACCTCATGCATCCTGACAGCACCGAACAATGTGATGCCATTTTTGCACGCTGTCTTGATTGTTTCCAAACCAACGAAAGAAAAGGATTAATTTGGGGCTCTATTTTAGAAATGCTGACGATGTATGACGACTACCCGAAGAAAAAATCCACCCATAACGGCATTGTTGAAACAATCATCGAATGCGTCAACGAGCTGGCGTTTGATAATTTCTCCTTAGAGCGCTTGTGCCGCAAAATTAATGTCAGCAAATATTATGCTTGCCATATTTTCAAGAAGTATGTAGGCATGACAATTTATGAATATGTGCTGAGCAAAAAAATTGCTGAATCCAAATTGCTTTTGACAGAAACCGATGAACCCATTTATGCCATTGCCGACAAAATGGGTTTTAACACATCCTCTGCCTATGTTCGTTTTTTCAAAAAAGAGGTGGGTATAACGCCCCTGCAATTCCGGAACAACCATTAAAAAACCACCCATGCAGTGTTTTCTCTGCCATGGGTGGTTCTTTTTTTATTGATTTTTTACTGGGCGTCTGCAATAACCTGCTCTAACAGTTCATCCAGCTTTTCCTGTGTCATGATGCCCTGCTCAATGATAACATCATAGACTCTCTTGTTTTCCTTGGCTGCAATCTTGGCAATCTTGGAGCTTTCTGTGTAACCGATATAGGGGCACAGCGCCGTCACAATACCAATGCTGTTATAAACGCTTTGCTTGCAATGCTCCTCGTTCGCCGTGATGCCGGAGACGCAGTAATCAATGAAGCAGCTGACGCCGTTTCTTAAAATATCCAAAGATTCAAAAATGGAATGGAACATAACCGGTTCAAAGGCGTTAAGTTCCAGCTGACCGCCCTCAGCAGAGGCTGTAACGGTTAAATCATTACCAATCACTCTGTAAGCAACCTGGCTGAGCATTTCCGGCATAACGGGGTTAACCTTGCCGGGCATGATGGAAGAACCATTCTGTCTCGGGGGCAGATTGATTTCGCCAAAACCGCATCTGGGGCCGGAAGACATCAGGCGCAGGTCATTGGAAATTTTGGACAGGCTGACGGCACAGCTTTTGATGATGCCGGAAACATAAACCAGTTCATCAGCGTTCTGTGTTGCGTCAACCAGGTCACCTGCCTGCTTCATGTCAAGGCCGGTTACCTTAGATACATAATCGGCAATTTTCTTAATATACTGTTTATCTGCATTGATACCGGTACCGATAGCCGTACCACCCATGTTAATGGTGGATAAGGTTTCGGCAGCGGTTGCAAAACGTTTGATATCACGGCGAACTGCGCTGGCAAACGCGCCAAAGCTTCTGCCTAAGCTGATGGGAACAGCGTCCTGCATTTCAGTTCTGCCCATGGTGATAACGGTTTTGAATCTGTCTGCACAATCGTCAAAAGCAGCTGCTAAACGCTCTAACTCTGTAACTGCCTTTGCCAGCAAGCGGATGATGGCAATACGGCCTGCGCTGGGGTACACATCGTTGGTAGACTGGCCGCAGTTTACATGATCGTTGGGGTGTACGATGGAATAATCGCCCTTAGCACCACCTAAAATTTCAATGGCTCTGTTGGCTAACACTTCGTTGGCATTCATGTTGGCAGAGGTTCCTGCGCCACCCTGAATGGCATCAACAATAAAGTTATCCCAAAACTTACCGTCTAAAACTTCATAGCCTGCCTGCACAATGGCATCCTTAATATCTTCACCAAAAACGCCGGCATCTGCATTGGCCTGAGCCGATGCAATTTTCAACTCCATTAAAGCCTTAATGAGTTCAGCATGCATCATCTGACCGGTGATTTTGAAATTTTCTTTTGCTCTGAGCGATTGCACGCCATAGTAAGCGTCAACCGGGACATTCATAGCGCCGATGGAATCTCTTTCTTCTCTGAACATTGTCATCGTATGTACCCCCGCAAAAATCATTTGTTATTTTTTTCACAACATCTTGATTATACCACCGCTTTATGTTATAATCAAATATATATTAGATAATATTTATTATAACTCGAAAGTTATGGGGTGTTTCCATGTTCACCAACAAAAGTTACGTGCTTGAAGTGCTGAAAGAAAAAAGCTTTTCCAAAGCCGCCAAAAACCTGTATATTTCCCAGCCGTCGCTGAGCGCCAGTATCAAACGAATTGAAGCCAAAATCGGCGCGCCGATTTTTGACCGAAGCACAACCCCCGTATCGCTGACCGAGATTGGTCAGAAATATATCGACAAGGCGCTGGACATTCAAAAAATTGAAGATGAATTTACAAGCTACTTAAACGACGAGCTCAGCATCATCAAAGGCGACGTTAAAATTGGCGGCAGTAACCTGTTTTCCTCGTATATTCTGCCCCCCATGATAGCCGAATTCAATAAGCACTATCCCGCTACCAACTTCATTATGTATGAGGACAAAACACAGGCCTTGGTATCAAGACTTGCAGATGGCGAGATTGACCTTTTTATTGATAACGTTGTGGAAACAACGGAGAACCTGACGGCGCATTTTTACATGACAGAAACCATTCTCCTGGCAGTCCCCAAAAGCTTCCGAATTAACGAGAGGCTGACAGATTTTGCGCTGAGCTATGAGGATATTAAACAAAACCTGCATGCTGCACCGGATTTTCCCTCGGTTTCTCCGGCACTGTTCAAAAAAGAACCCTTTATTTTCTTAAAGAGTGCCAATGATACAGGAAAAAAAGCGCGCCTGCTCTGCAAAAAATACGGAATTACCCCGCGTGTTATTTTTGAAACAGACCAGCAAGTAACGGCGTATAACATTACCTCTTCCGGCATGGGCATCTGCTTTGTCAGTGACACCCTGATAAAAAAGACAAGAGAACGCATCGATGTTGTTTACTATAAGCTGGGCGACCCGGAGGCACACCGAAACATCTGCTTCTATACAAAAAGCAACCGCTATCTATCAAACGCCTGCCGTAAGTTCATTGAGATGAATACAGTCGGGAAAGACATAAACTAAAAAAAGAACCACCCTATAAGGTGTTCCCATAAACACAGTAAACGCCGATGTGAAATTCACATCGGCGTTTCATTGTTATAAAAACAATCTAACTCCCATTGTAAAGGGTTTGTGTCTATGTATTCCCAGATTTTCTGATAATCTTTTTCGCCACGGATTATGTGGTCATAGAATGAGCGTTGCCAAAGGATTTGGCCGAATTTCCTTGTTGTGTATGATTTTAATTGACCAATGATATTTTGTAGGGGAGGGCTTCCACGCCCTCCCGAATCATCTAATACAACAATCAGGTGTATGTGGTTTGGCATTATCACATATTTATCAATTACAATACCACTATCATTATCATTGATATATTGTATTGATTTCTCAATTTCTTTTCCTGTTGGTGTTAAATTATTTTGCGGGAGGGCACAGAGACCCTCCCCTACAATATCTGACAATATGCATTTGCGGTTCTGTGTGCATATAGTAACAAAATATGCTCCTGGTGTTGAATAATCATAATCTTTTAACCTTGTTGATTTTCGTTTTGGCAATTGCATTTTTTAATCCTCAAAATACAGCAATTTATATGGAGGAATTTCAAGTGCTTTTGCGATTTTAAACAATGTATCCAAAGATATCGCCTTATAAATATTGGGAGCCTCTATTTGTCCAATAAAGGAGACCCCGCAATCTAAAATTCCTGCTAACTGTTCTTGCGTTAATGATTTTAACTTTCTATAATAGGAAATTTTAAGCCCTATTTTAATATAGTTATCTTTAAATTCAATCTGCATATTCATCACCCGTATTTATATTATACTATTGACAAGCAAATATAAATATGATATACTTGATATAATTGTTACCATATAAGTAACATTTATGTCAAGTTGAAAAAAAAGGGGGGTATAAAATGTATTGTAAGAAATGTGGAAGCGTATTGAGAGAAAACACTGTTTATTGCGATAGGTGTGGCACAGGTGCAAACATAAAAAGCAAAACCAAACAGACAAATGTGTTAGCAATAATTGGGATAATTGTAGCGGGCATTTCAATATTTTTAAATTTCTGGGGGCTGGTTGGTATAGCCTCTGTAATTCTTTCTTCTATGGGTTTAATTCAAATTAATAAAACCGGAGAAAAGGGCAAAGGGATGGCAATTACAGGCATATCGATAGGTGCGTTTTCAATACTTTATGGATTTCTAATGATTATTGTTTTGATTTAGGAGGAGAAAATACGATGAAAAAATATTTATACTCTTTTGGTGCATTACTGTTAGGAGGTGTACTTTGTTTTTTGCCTAGCCTATATGTATCCCAAAACAATTATAAGATAGCGGGATATATGGTTGCAGCAAATCATGGAGATAACAGTGAACTAGAAAAATTTGAGAAACTTTCTGAATTTGCAGATATTTGTTTAGTGCTTGGAATTATACTTTGTGCTGTGGCTATTGTTATGTTAGTCGTCGCTATATATAAAAAAATCAAAAGCAAAAGTAATGATAACAATATGTGAAGTTATCCAACGCTCTAAGAATCAGAGAATTTGTATAGCTCAAATGCCGAATTTATAAGGCACCTTTATACCTTATAAATTAGCAAAAGAGGTCCCTTGCCCTACATAAAAGGCAGAAACGAAATCAATCGTTTCTGCCTTTTAAAATTACTATCCTTAAGAGTATACCACCCTCAGGTGGTTCTTTTTGATAAAAGCTGTGCCTTGGCAGCGCAGCATTACACAGCGCACGTTCACAGCTCTTTCACTTTTTTTATAATTTCTTTGGCTGTCAAAGCAGGCGACTCTGCTGCTTCCACTTCCACATGGCAGAACTGCCTGTAAAGCGGCAATCTGGTTTTGAACAGGGCTTCTATGGCCGCTTTGTCCTTAGATAAAGGGCGGTTGTCTGTGGCAAGGGCGTCAAGCTCTCTTTTGAGGAACACAACTGTGGAATTTTGCCGGAGAAAGCTGTAATTCTCCTGCCTCGTTACCGCGCCGCCGCCCGTGGCGATAATGCATCCGCTTTGTTTTCCCAGGCGGCAAAGAACTTCGCTTTCAGCCGCTCTGAATGCCTGCTCGCCCTTTTCTGTAATAAAAGCAGAGGGATGCATCCCGAAAGCAGCTTCAATTTCGCTGTCACTATCATAAAATTCACGGGACAAAAGCTCTGCCAGTTTGCGGCCCACGGTGGTTTTGCCGCAGCCGGGCATACCAATCAGCACGATGTTTTTCGTTTCCAGTTCCATCATTTTGCAAACTTCGTCAATGCGGGAGTCACAAATCGCCTGCCCGCTGAAAATTTCGGCTGCCTTTTTGGCCTGCGCCACAAGCATGTAAAGCCCGTTACAGCTCACCATGCCTAAACGCTCAGCCTCCTCTAACAATCTGGTCTGGGCGGGATTATAAATTAGGTCAAGCACCGCCTCGCAGCACGTAAACAAACTAAGGTCCACAGGCGCCGCATCACTATTAGGATACATACCAACAGGCGAGGTGTTGACGAGCACGTGGCAGTCGGTATAAGCATGGATGGCTTCCTCATTATTATCCTTGTGAGAAAGCACCTTGACAGCGCCTGCACCCATATCCGAAAGCGCGGCGCACACCGCCTTTGAGGCACCTCCGCTACCGATGACAACCACGGTTTTCCCCTGCACCGTAACGCCGCTTTTCCTGACCATTGCCATAAAGCCAAAATAATCGGTGTTATACCCTATCAGGGTGCTTCCCTGGCGCAGGACCGTGTTAACGGCACCAATGGCTTCAGCCTCGGGGGAGATGGCATCAAGATAGCGCATGACCTCTTTTTTATATGGAATTGTAACGTTGAGCCCGTCAAATTCACGCTTCGCAAAAAAGTCAGAAACCGCCTCCCTTGCAAGCTCTTTAAGAGAATAGCTGTAACCGGCAAGGCAGGAATGAATTTTAGGCGAATACGAATGAGACAGGTGCTCCCCTATCAGATAGATGTGTTTCATGCTTCTCTGTAACTCCCAAGATATTTAATCTGCTTCGTTCCCAGCGACTGCACAAGCTGGTCGATTGCCAGCGTGAGCTTGTTTGAATAAACAGGAACATCCAGGTCGAAATAGAACATAAACTCAAAATCACTTTCAGGAATGGGACGGCTTTCAAGCTTCAGAATGTTAATTCCGAAAGCATAGAAAATCGCCATGATATTATAAAGGGCACCCGCTCTGTGGGGCACTTTCAAAAGCAAGCTGGTTTTGTCGGCGCCGGGATAGATTTCAAGCTTCTTGGAAAAACAGATGAAGCGGGTGTAGTTATTGGCTGAATTCTGCACCTTGTTTTGCAAAATTTCAAGTCCGTACTGATTGCTGCAATCAGCCGAGCAAATGGCTGCAATGCTCTTGGACTTAGAGTCCGCCACTTTTTTGGCGGCAAGGGCCGTATTGTCACAGGGAATGATTTTAACGTTCTTCGATAAACCCGAAAGAAAATCGCTGCACTGAGAGATTGCCTGCGGATGTGAATAAACCTCCAAGATGCTATCAATGGTTGCGCCCTCATTGGCAACAAGGCTGTGCTCAATGTGCATTTTCGTGCTGCGGACAATGTTAAAATTATATTGTGACATTAACGAATAGATTTGGTTAACTGAACCTGCACTACTGTTTTCAAGGGGCACAACGCCATATTGGCACAAGCCGTTGCTCACGGCCTGGAACACCGCCTCAAAGCTTTTCAAATACATAATAGAGGGCTTTTCAAAAATCTTTTCACAAGCATGGGCTGAATGGGCACCCTCCACGCCCTGACAGGCAACGATTGCCTTTTCGGGGAACAACGCAGGGGTTTCCTCAATGGCCCGTTCAATCGCTTCTGAAAGATGGGACTGTCCGAAAAGCATTTTGCTCTGGAACATCCGGCTCAGTTCAAGCAGGGAGCCATAGAGTCTTCGTGTCATATCGCCATAATCTTCTCCGGCCATCTCTTCTATGCTGTCTAACAGCGTTCTTTCCCGTTCTCTGTCAAAAACAGGCACGCCGTTTTCTTTCTTATAGGCTGCAACCTCTTTGACCACTTCCATTCTTTCGCAAAAAAGCTTCACAAGCTCCTTATCAATAGCGTCGATTTTACTTCTGCTTTCTTGAATATCCATGTTCATGCCTTCCTTATCACAAAATTAAATTAGCTATGGCGATGGCTGCTGCTGCTTCAACGCAGGGCACAGCCCGTTTAACAATGCATGGGTCATGCCGGCCCTTAATGGCAAGAGTTGTGTTTTTCCTGCGTGACAGTGACACCGTTTGCTGCTCGATGGCAATGGACGGCGTTGGCTTAAACCAGGCTCTGAACAAAATGGGCATACCTGATGATAAGCCACCCAGTATGCCACCGTGATGATTGGTGACGGTTCGGATGTCTCCGGTTTTTGTCACGGTAAAGGGGTCGTTATGCTCCGAGCCAAGCATTTGGCCTGCCTTTGTGCCGGCACCAAATTCGATGGCCTTAACTGCCGGAATGGCAAACACCGTGGAGGAAATTCTGTTTTCAAGTCCCCCAAAATAGGTGTCACCGATGCCTGCCGGCATCCCGCAAACGGCACATTCTATGCTGCCGCCGACGCTGTCTCCCCGGCTCTTTGCTGCGAGTATCACCGCTTTCATTCTCTCTGCGGCCTCATCGTTTAGGGTGGGAAACTCCTTCGTGTCTACAAAATCGGCTTGGGAAACCAAGCACGCATCAAAGCAATCATCCTCTTCGCTTGCGATGGACGCGATGTGCGCCCCTATATAAATGCCTTCGGCTTCCAGCATCTGCTTCAAAACGCCGCCGGCAATGCACATGGGCGCCGTCAGTCTGCCGGAAAACTGTCCTCCGCCGCTTACGTCACGACTGTCTCCCCATTTGGCCCAGGCGGCATAATCAGCGTGAGACGGTCTTGGTGTGTCTTGCAGAGATGCGTAATCCGCAGAGCGGGTGTTCGTGTTTTCAATTTCTGCACAAAACGGAGACCCGCACGTTTTTCCGCCGACAAGTCCCGATACAATCCTGACTGCATCAGCTTCTTTTCGCGGGGTAGAAAAACTGTCGTTTCCCGGTGCCCGCCGTGCCATAAACCGGGCGAGCTTATCCTCGTCCAGCGCAAAGCCCGCAGGAAGATTTTCAATCATAACACCCATTTTTTCTGAATGCGACTGACCGAAAATTGATATTTTAATGTTGTCTCCATAGGTAAAGCTCATCTTTGTTCCCTCCCGATCGAGTCTTGTTTTCAGATACCGTCATCCAATATGGTCGCCAGCTCTGCAAGGGTTATTTTTTCCACCCGGCAGACGCCCACCTCTGTGGGAACAACCAAATTCATGGTGCTGCCTTCCATTTTTTTATCGCTGGCACACAGGCTCACAAGCTCCTGGCTTGTAAACGTGCAGGTTGTGGGCAACGCATTTGCTTTCAGATACTGTTCCAAAAAAGCCGCCGTGCCCGCCTGGCACAAGCCTCTCTTTTCCCACGCTCTCGTGATTATGCTCATGCCGATGGCAACCGCGTTGCCGTGCGTTATACCAAAGCTTGAAAGCGCCTCAATGGCATGACCGATGGTGTGCCCGAAATTGAGGAGTCGTCTGATGCCGCCCTCAAATTCGTCCTCCCTGACAATGTCACTTTTAATCCTGATGCATTCTGCAATCACGTCATCAAGCTTATCTTCGTTTAACAACTCAAAAATATTGTTTTTCGTTATCATGGCATATTTAATCACTTCTGCCATGGCATCCTGTAAAAACTGCTGCGGCAGGGTGGTAAGCACCGCCGTATCCACCAGAACAAAGTCCGGCTGATAAAAAGCACCGGCAAGATTTTTGCCTGCTGCAAGGTCGATGGCCGTCTTCCCGCCAACCGATGAATCCACCATAGCAAGCAGCGAGGTTGGAATTTGCACAAAATGAATCCCGCGCATGTAGCTTGCGCTGCAAAAACCGGCCAAATCGCCCGTTACGCCGCCGCCAAGGGCAAACACGCTGTCGGTACGGGTAAAATGCTGCTGGGCAAGAAAGTTCAGAATCTCGATAAAATTCTCCGCATTTTTGGACTTTTCTCCGCTCTCAAAAACATAGGAAAAGACCTCATATCCCGCTGCTTCAAGGGACTTTTTCACCCTCTCAAAGTAAAGGGGAAACACATGGCTGTCGCTAATCACGCAAACCTTGCCGGCAAGACCATGCTTTTGGGAAAGTTCGCCTATTCTGTCCAAAAGTCCTTTTTCTATCAACACTTTATAGGGCCTAGATGCTTCCACGCTAATGATGTTCATATCAATCAACACTTTCTTTTATTTTGGTTCCCTCTTCCAAAAGAGAAAACAGTTCTTCCCGGTTCTTTCCTTTAATCGCGTCGCTATATTGCCTTAAATGGTCAATGAGCAAATCAATTTCAAAGCTCAGATTGTCTGCATTTTCAAGAAAAAGCTCCGTCCACATGTGGCTGTTTAGTTTTGCTACACGGGTTAAATCTCTGTAACTGCCTGCCGAAAATCCCTTATGCACCTTGGCGTTGGGACTTTTCACATAGGCGTTGGAAACAACGTGCGCAAGCTGGGAGGTGTAGGCAATGATTGTGTCATGCTCCTCTGCGCTTGTGATGGTAACACTTTTGAAGCCGATGCTGACTAAAAGCTTTTTTAAGGCCTCCAGCACTTCAATTTTCTCGTCCTTATGCGGCACTAAAATCATGGATGCCTTATCAAACAGGGAAGCACGGGAATATTTGAAACCGGAAAACTGCGTGCCCGCCATGGGATGACCGCCGATGAATCGGAACCCATATTGCTCGGCAATCGTAAAGCACTGCTCACAAACGGCCCTTTTGGTGCCTGCACAATCCACAACCACGGCTGTTTTCGAGATTTTTTCTGCAAACCTTGTCAAAAATTCCGTTACCGCCTCCGGATATAAGGCGATAAAAATATAGTCACACTCGCCAATGGCATCCTCCGTCAGCTCGCCATCAATGGCCTCCACAAGCAGGGAGCGCATAACGGTCCCTCTGTCTATATCATAGCCAAAAACCGTCACACCGTCAAGAGCGGAAAAGCCCTTGGCCAGCGAGCCACCGATGAGGCCCAGACCGGCTACTGCTATTTTCATATTGTCACCCTCTTACCTAAGTGCGGCAAGCACTTTTTTAACGGCTGTTGCCGTATCTTCAAATTGCTCCGGTGTTAACGATTGCGGTCCGTCACAGAGCGCATATTGCGGGTTGTTATGAACCTCAATCATGAGTCCGTCTGCGCCCACAGCCGTTGCAGAAAGAGAAAGCGGTTTAACCAGTCTTGAAACACCGCTGGCATGGCTCGGGTCCACCACAACGGGCAAATGACTGAGCTCTTTGAGCATGGGAACGGCTGAAATATCAAGGGTGTTTCTTGTGTATGTCTCAAAGGTTCTGATGCCTCTTTCGCAAAGAATAACGTTCTCGTTTCCCTCGGACATAACATATTCAGCGCTCATCAAAAATTCTTTTAATGTGTTAGCCAGGCCTCGTTTGAGCAAAATTGGCTTTTTCGTTTTGCCAAGCTCCTTCAAAAGCTCGAAATTCTGCATGTTTCTTGCGCCGACCTGAATGATATCCACATCTTCAAACAGGGGAATATGGTCTGCATCCATAATTTCAGTTATGATGGGAAGACCGGTTTCTTTTTTGGCGGTGAGCAAAAGCGCAAGGCCCTCAGCGCGCAGGCCCTGAAAATCGTAAGGAGAGGTTCTCGGCTTGAAGGCACCGCCGCGCAGAATGGTTGCACCCGCTGCCTTAACAGCCTGTGCAACGGCAACAATCTGTTCTTCTGACTCCACAGAACAGGGGCCTGCAATCAGAGCAAAGTGGCCGCCACCAATTTTGGTATTGCCCACCTCAATAACCGTGTCTTCCGGATGAAATTTCCTGTTGGCGTTCTTAAAGGGGTCAGACACTCGTGTCACCTGCGAAACAATATCCAAACCCTCCAAAAGCTCCGTATCAATTTTTGTAGTGTCGCCCACAAGGCCGATGACAGTATGCGTTTCCCCTCGGGAAAAATGCAGTTTCACATCCTGTGCTTCAATCCAGGAAACCAGATTGTCAAACTGTTCTTGTGATGCGCTGTTGTTAACGACGACTATCATCCTAACATCTCCTTACAAAATAAAAATAGGCTCCGCAGTGATTGAAACTGCAGAGCCATAAATGAAATCTGATTAATTGCAGCACAAATCACTTTTACTTTTCAGAATTAATAAAGTAAAAGTAAAAATATGCATTTGCAGCAACAGATACGTTCATCTTTTTCTCCTATAAAAACTTTTTTTCATATTGTAGCACACAAAATTTTAGTTGTCAAGACCTTTTACATAATTTTATCACTTTTTCCGTGCCGTTATAATGCTGTAAACCACAGCGATACCGGCATAGGGCAGCAGCAAAAGCAAACAAACAATCGTGCTGATTGGCGGAAAAAACACACTCAGGCAGAACAGAAAACCCATAATCACGGTTTCATATCCGATAAACCGGTTAATTTTTCTCGCCTTTTCCGTATCAAGGTCGTAGTTTTTAATATAGTCGAACTTCGGGAGATAGTTCCCCATAACTAAAAAGATGGCGCCGACAATCAGGGCAACTGATTTCCGAATATCCACATTCCAGCCCAGCGCATAACCAAACGTCAGCAGCTGTAAAACAAAGCACAGGCAGGGAATAATCCACTTGGTTACGGTGACAAACTTCTTTCTGTCGCCATGCTTATGCACATTAAAATCCGTGATAGCACAGCAAATCATCTGTAAAACAACCATCAGGGCAGGGAGCGCAAACACCACAAAGCCCTTAGAGGCAAACCCGTCCGGGACGCCATAGATATTAAAATGAATTGCCATGGTTTCAGGCAAAGCATCCCAAAGCAAAACACCCGGCAAAATGGGCAACAGGCAGAAAAGACTTGTGATCGTTAACGATTTCCATTGTAAAAATTTCATGAGCGATTGCCTCCTAACATATAAATCCAGCTAAGAACATCTTCAAAAACGGATGTATTGATTTCATAATAGATAAAATTTTTATGTTTCTGTTCAGAAATAAGGTCCGCACTTTTCAGTTTGGACAAGTGATAGGAAACCGTTGCACCCGTTAAATTGAATGCCGCTCCTATCTCTCCCGCTGATTTTCTGCCCTCTTTGAGCATGGCTAAAATATCCCGCCGCACAGGGTCGGAAATCGCTTTGAGGGTTTCCTGTATTGCCATCATCATCACCTCGTCAAACCTATTTAGAAATATTTCTAAATATAGAATACCATACGCGCACCGCCTTGTCAATACCTATTTAGATTTTTTTCTAAATAGTTCCCAAGCCTTGACAACAAAAGAAAAAAGAACCACCGGGGGGTGGTTCTTTTTTTTGAAAGAGTGGACAAAATTTTATCCAATCTTCTTTCACTCTGCTTGATTGAGTTTTTTCTGCTTGCTGTATCCGATAAAACCTAAAACTAAAATCGGCACGCCAAACATTGCATACATCAAGAAAAACAATGTTCCAACAGAGTACAAAATTGCGCCTACCAACGCGGCCCAGCTTTTTCTTGCCAAAACACCTATCCAACCAAAAACCGCACCGATTAAAAACATTATCATGTGAGGCATAACCACGGCTGTGGCTATTGCTCCGCCTACGACTTCCGCTCCTTCTGCATTAGCTGTTTCTCCAAAGAAGTACGAAATTAAATAAACCGCATAAATCGTTGCTAATGCCGTTGCCGCCAATAGAATTTTACTTCTTCCTTTCATACTTTAATCCCTCCCTTTATTAATATTTTGTAGATATTTTATGTGCATACTTTTTTATGTCGCTGATTGAAGCTTCTTTATTTCCCCATTCAGTGCCATCCGAAAAGTATACACTATAAATATAAACATCGCCTGATTTTATCTCTGAATCCAATAACTGCCAACTTCTAGAACTCGAAGCACCAGGAGCAATTGGATTATCCGTGTATAATTCATTAGTTGTAAATATGGTATTTACATCCGCACCATAAACATCCCTAGGCGAAAAGTACAATTTGATAGCCGCAATTTCCTTGTCTGTATTGTTGTTAAATGTACATTTTATTTCTGGTACACCAATAATATTATCATACATTGATGAATAAACTTCCACAGGACACTTCCCGGCAAATTCTGTAAGTATCGAATTTGTTTCTGTGCTTACTTGTGTCGATTCCGTTAAATCTTTTGGGTCTGTATCTCCCCCAAATATAATTGAAAAACAAATGATAGCTACAAGAATAATTGTAACAGTTAATCCAATATTCTTTTCCTTAGTATTTTCCGGTTGTATTAGTGCCTGTTTTTGTTTCTCAAACTCATCCTGCGAAATTACTCCCATGTCCAATAATTCTTTTAGTTGTCTTAATTTATCTATGTTAAGCATAAAAAGTTCTCCTTTTCTTAAAATATACCATATCGGGATTATTTGTATTATACCATTATGGGATAATAAAGTCAAGGGGTGTTTTAATGAGATTAAAAGAATTAAGAAAACAAAAAGGAATATCACAGCTAAAACTATCAATAGAATTAAATACCAGCCAGAACACAATTAGTCGCTACGAAACAGGAACAAGGGAACCGGGTATTAATGAATTAATACAGATTGCTGATTACTTTCAAGTTTCTGTTGACTATTTATTGGAGAGAACAGATAATCCTAAGATGTATAAATAAAAAAACCACCCTATTGGGTGGTTTTTTTGTGGAAGAGATGAATGGTTTGGATGACATATTATTTAGTGAAATCGTGCCAAGCACGATGAAATCCAAACGAGTTTGGATGAAATCAAAGCTTTGCAGCTTTGATGAAATTAAATCCGTCTTTTTATCCGCCGCAGGCGATTTCATCACGGAGTGATTTCATCTGCGATAGCAGATTTATTCCGTCTACAAGACGGATTTAACTGAAAAAAGCACTTGCAATTTGCAAGTGCTTTTTTCGTGGCTCCCCGAGTTGGACTCGAACCAACGACAAAGGCGAGTTGAAACCAGCGCTTCATTCTTCGCAGCTTAAAAGCCACTCGAATTCAGCGGGTTTCGGCCAATTCTCGCCCTCCCTGCATCGTCCGCAGGACGCGGTCGGGCTCGAACCAGTTAACAGCTCGCGCCGCGGCTGTTAACCTATTGTAATTCGTACTAATCTAACTTAGAAACACGAAAAAAACCACCCTAACGGGTGGTCTTTTTCGTGGCTCCCCGAGTTGGACTCGAACCAACGACAACGCGGTTAACAGCCGCGGGCTCTACCGACTGAGCTATCGAGGAATAGGCACAGGCAGAACATAACGTTCTGCCTGTTTGTTCCGGCGATGATCTATTTTCCCGGGCGGTCGCCCACCAAGTATCGTCAACGCGAGAGAGCTTAACTACCGTGTTCGGGATGGGAACGGGTGGGACCTCTCTGCCATGATCAC
>SVJS01000009.1 GCA_015068855.1 Oscillospiraceae bacterium
TATCTTAAATCCAATATGGACTTAAAATCCTGTTCAAGTCATCACTGACTTCTTGTTTTCTCATTATCCAAAATTACTCAAAGTAATTTATTAGAGCCTGCTCTGTTCAATTTTCAAGGTTCTTTTTTGTCGCATTTTGCGGGCTTCCCGCGCAGGCGACTTTATTATTATACGACGAACCGACCTCTTTTGCAAATGTAAAAACATCCAAAATCAGTTATTTTTTTAATTTAATGGCATAATTCTTTTATTTTCTTCGTTTTTCTTTTTAATACCTATGTTTTTCTTGGTTTTCAAAACCACATAAAAAGGACCTGTTCTGCCGGCCAACGCCGCATCACAAGTCCTTTTTTTTTGTTTCTTTTTTATAAAAGCGTCATCTGTTCGCCGGGAGCATCCTCGGGCTTTAAGTAAGCCCCGCGCGCCGGCAGATTACGGGTTCTGTAATAATCAAAATCCGTAATGGCCACCTCATCAAGCGCCGCCACCTTGGCTAAGATGCTGCCCTTCTTGGGTGTTAAAACCTGAACGCCCTGCGTGCTTCTCGTGGTTTTAACGGGAATCTTTGCCGTATCAAACACCAAAATCTTATTGATGTCGCTCATGGCAATCAGCTCGGTATCGTGCGCCAAGAAGCGGATGTCCGCAATGGGCGACTTGGCATAATAGGCATTGGCAAGCTTCTTGCGGTTTGTTTTGGTTTCGTAGCTGTTGACCGGCACCTTGGCAATTTTACCGTTTTCAAAAGCAAAGAGCATAAAGCCTTCATATTTATTAGTAATTGTCATATAAATGATTTTTTCATCCTGTTCCATACCTAAAAGATTCGGCAGATATTCACCCAGAGCGCTGGCCTTGGCATCGGGCACATCATACACCTTGAGCTTATAGCAATTCTGCTTATTGCTGAACAGCAGCAACTCGTCCTTGTTGGAGCCTTCATTCTCGCAGAGCATTCTGTCATCCTCTTTCAGCTTCTGGTCAGAGCTTGCACGCAGCGAAACAAGGCTGATTTTCTTCAAGTAGTTTTGCTCTGTTAAGAACACTTTAACATTATAATCCTCAATGAAGCTTTCCGCCTGCGGAAGCGCAGCATCCTCGCCCTGAATGATTTCCGTCAGGCGATCTTTGCCGTATTTTTTCATCAGCGCGGTCAGCTCGGAGATGATAACCTTCTTCATGGCCAGATTGCTACCCAGGGTTTTTTGAATGTCTGCAATCTCGCCTTTTAACTGGTCGATGTCTTCCAGGCGTTTTAAGATATATTCCTTATTCAGATGTCTCAACTTGATTTCGGCAATGAACTCGGCCTGAATGTTATCAATCATAAAGCCCGCCATTAAGTTGGGAACAACCTCAGCTTCGGTTTTGGTATCCCGAATAATCTTAACCGCTTTATCAATATCCATCAGGATTTTTTCCAGACCCAAAAGCAAATGCAGGCGATGATTCTTTTTGTCCAGATCAAATTCCAACCGACGACGAATGCAGCCAAGGCGGAAATCGGTCCAGTGTTTTAGAATGTCACGAACGCCCAGCACCTGCGGCTTGCCGTCAATCAAAATGTTAAAGTTGCAGCTGAATGAATCCTCTAAGGGCGTTTGGCGGAACAGACGAAGCATCAGCTTCTCCGGGTCGGTGCCACGCTTTAAGTCCAACGTCAGTTTAAGACCCGACAGGTCTGTTTCATCACGCAAATCTGCAATTTCACGGATTTTACCCTGCTTAACCAGCTCAATGATTTTATCCATGATGGCTTCCACGGCTGTTGTGTAGGGAATTTCGTAAATTTCAATGCAGTTATTCTGTTTATCATAGCGATATTTGGCGCGAACCTTGAAGCTGCCGCGACCCGTTTCATAGATGGCTTTCATTTCCTCAGCATTATACACCAGCTGACCGCCCGTTGAAAAATCGGGCGCAATCAAGGTTTCGGAAAGGTCGCAGTTTGCATCTTTCAAATAGGCAATCGTGGTTTGGCAAACCTCGTTTAAGTTAAAGGAGCAGATGTTTGACGCCATACCAACCGCAATGCCCTGATTCGGATTGACTAAAACGTTGGGAAATGCCGTGGGCAACAGCACCGGCTCTTTCATTTCGCCGTCATAGTTATCCACGAAGTCAACCGTGTTCTTATCAATGTCGCCAAAAATGTCCTGACAGATGCCGTCTAACTTAACCTCGGTGTAACGTGGTGCAGCAAAAGCCATGTCACGGGATTGCTGCATACCAAAGTTACCCTTTGAATCCACAAAAGGATGGAGCAATGCGCCGTTACCCTTGGTTAAACGAACCATGGTTTCATAAATCGCCATATCGCCGTGGGGGTTTAACTTCATGGTCTGACCCACAACGTTAGATGACTTCGTGCGCGGCCCGTTAATCAGGTTCATTTTATACATAGTGTATAAAAGCTTACGATGGGCAGGCTTGAAGCCGTCGATTTCGGGAATGGCACGGGAAATGATAACGCTCATGGCATAGGGCATGTAATTGGTTTCCAGCGCCTCAACTATGTTTTGTTCAATATAACGTTCCTGATTCATGGATTTCTCCTTCGTCATGGTTTTTATGGGACACAACTTACAACTGTGCCAAATCCTGCACCACCTTGGAGGCCATCAAAAGCCCCGCCGCAGGCGGCACAAAGGAAATGCTGCCGGGGGTTCGCTCCGACTCACCCTCTTGCAAAAACGACACATCTGTTTTGTGCGGTTTTTCCTTGGAATATACAACCGTCAGCCCCTTGCAGCCCCGTTTTTTCAGTTCCGTCCGCATCACGCGGCAGAGAGGACAAACAGAGGTTTTGAAAATGTCTTCTATTTCTAACAGCTCCGGATGAAGCTTGTTGCCCGTTCCCATGCAACTGATGACGGGAATGCCCAGGCTTTTCGCTTTCATAATAATATCAATTTTTGCCGTTACCGTGTCGATCGCATCTACCACATAGTCAAACGCCCCTGTGATGATGTCCTCGTTCTCAGGCAGATAAAACAACTCGTGCATTGTGACACGGCAACGGGGATTGATGAGCGCAATCCGCCGCTTTGCTACCTCCACCTTGGAAAGCCCCAGCGTTTCTTCCGTGGCCAAAATCTGACGGTTCAAGTTAGAGAGGCTGACTGCATCGTTATCCACAATCGTCAGCGCGCCAACACCGGCCCGCGCCAGCGCTTCTGCTGCCATGCCGCCGACGCCGCCTAAGCCGAACAAAAGAACATGGGCATTTTGCAGTTTTTCCATCGCTTCACGGCCCAGTAACATATAGCTGCGGGCAAACCGTTCCATCTACGCTCACATTCCTTTCAAACGATCGTCTGTTTCTTCCTATATAATAGGTACATATTTTTTCCATACACATCATATTGTATCACAAAAAGTTATCCTCGTCAATTTGTAGTGTAAATTTTTATTTTCTTTTTTGGTTGCGCTCCTCCGTGCCCTGCCCACGCACCATGCATTTTTACGCCAACATCTTGCAAATATACGGTATATATGGTACAATAAAAGCAAGGAAGAAAACTGTCTTAACAGAGCAGAGAAAGAAGGCATGACATATGTATGAAACGATTAAGGACGAAGCAAAAAAAATCGTTCTGGAATTAATTGAGGCCGCAGGGCTTACGGCAGGCGACCTGCTCGTTGTGGGTTGCTCCACCAGCGAGGTTGTGGGCAAGCGCATCGGCAAGGGCTCTGACTTTGATGCCGCCTGCGCCCTTTGGGAGGGCATTTACCCCACCGTTACGGACAAGGGCATTTACCTTGCTGCCCAGTGCTGCGAGCACTTAAACCGCGCCGTTATCATTGAGTCCGAGGCGGCTGAGAAGTTTGGCTATGAGCCTGTTAATGTGGTCCCCCAGCCCAAGGCCGGCGGTTCCTTTGCCACAGCGGTATATGGGCACATGAAGCATCCCGTGGCGGTTGAGGGCGTTCGCGCAAAAGCCGGCCTCGATATCGGTGGCACCTTGATTGGTATGCAGTTAAAAGCAGTTGCCGTGCCGCTTCGTCTGTCTGTTGACACACTCGGCAAGGCACGCATCCTCTGCGCACGCACACGCCCGAAGTTTGTGGGCGGCAGCCGCGCGCAGTATGATGACTCTTTGTTGTAATAGTTCCCGCAGAAGTAACATATAGTACAGTTGAACAGGAGGCGCAAATATGAACACAATTATTACCATTGGCAGACAGTTTGGCAGCGGCGGTCACGAAATTGCAAAAACCCTGTCCCAAACTCTTGACATCCCCTTATATGATAAGGAGCTGATTACCGAAGCCGCCAAAAAAAGCGGCTTGCATGAAAATCTGTTCAAAAATGCAGAAGAACGTGACAGCTTCAGTTTTCTGTATTCTGTCGCCACAGGTGCTTATAGCGTTGCCTCCGGCATGGGCGGCTCCGGTCTGATTGATGTGCATGACAGCGTTTTTCACGCGCAGGCCGACGCCATCTCCGAGTTTGCCAAGCGCGGCCCCTGCGTGTTTGTCGGCCGTGCCGCAGACTATGTTTTAGGCGATTGGCCCAACTGCCTGCGCATTTTTATCCACGGCGATTTGCATGTTCGCACCGAGCGCATCAGCCGTCTCTACGGACTCGGCCCAAAGGAAGCCGGCGCGCTGATTCAGAAAACGGATAAAAAACGAGCTAATTTCTATCAATATTACACCGGTCAGAAATGGAGCAACCTGCAAAACTATGATTTGTGCTTAAACAGCTCAAAGCTGGGCGTTGCCGGCTGCGCCGACACCATTTTGACCTATCTTAAACAAATGGAGGCTACCGCTTGTGGAATGGATTAAAACAATTCTGTTAGGCATCATCGAAGGCATTTCCGAATGGCTTCCCATCAGCTCGACAGGGCACATGATTTTGGCCAACGAACTGATGAAAACAAAAGATAGCTTTTTAACAACCGATGTGTTTTTGTATGTCATCCAGCTGGGCGCCATTTTAGCGATTGTGACCTTATATTTTCACAAGCTGAACCCCTTTGCCCCGTCCAAATCCAAGGCGGAGAAACGGGCAACGTGGTCCATGTGGTTCAAGGTGGCTGTGGCCTGCCTGCCCGCTGTTGTTACAGGCCTTTTGCTCAATGACTTTATGGAAAATTTTGAAAACCCCTGGGTCATCAGCACAACGCTGATTCTCTACGGCATCGCCTTTCTCTTTATTGAGCGGAAAAACCGCACGGCGCTCGTGACGGATATGAACTCTATGACCTATAAAACCGCGCTTTTGATTGGTTTATTCCAGGCGCTCTCCGTTGTGCCGGGCACATCCCGTTCCGGCGCCACCATTTTGGGTGCGATTTTACTGGGAACCTCGCGCAGCGTTGCCGCTGAATTTTCCTTCTTCCTGGCTATTCCCGTTATGTTTGGTGCCAGCCTGCTGAAACTGGTGACTAATGACTATGTGATGAATGGCGCTGAGTGGGGTCTTCTACTTTTAGGCATGGCTGTTGCGTATCTGGTTTCCATTGCCGCCGTCCGTTTCCTGACCGACTATGTTAAGAACCATGACTTTAAGGCGTTTGGCTGGTATCGGATTGTTTTAGGCGTCTTGGTTATATTGTTTTTCTTATTTGTCTAAAAAGATATAAAAAAGGAGCTGTAGCAAAATGCATTTCATTTTGCTACAGCTCCTTTTTGGGCTGGACGAAAAATAGCGCAGATTGGACAAACTGAGCAAAAACAAGGCTATGCCTTGTTTTTGGTTACCCGAAGGCGTACGATGGTACGCTAAGAGGCGAAGTTTGTTCGAAACACAAGGCAACAAAAGTAAAAGAAATTCGTCAAACGACGAATTTCTTCCTTGAAATTTATAGTATGTTCTCTCTACTCGGGCGATGCATACGCATGATTATGTGATTCACTTGCCTTGCGTGGTGTGCGCATTTTGCTACAGCCCCATTTTTTATTCTGCTTTCATGAATGCCTTGACAATTTCGCCGATATAAACCGAGTGAAAATCCGCCCCGGGATACATTTCCTGCACAATTTCCGGAGACAAAATCCCCTCCGGCTTAATCGTATCAACATAGAGCTTTTTGCATAAAAGCACCAAATTCCCCTCACGGAAGTAGGGCGCGCCCTCTGCGTGCTCCACCGACAGCCCCGCTTTTTCAATTTTATCCTCATCGCGCCCGCTGACACGGCCAAAATAAGAAAGGGTTTTGCGATACTCCTCTGTAAAGAACGTCAGCGAAAACCGCTCGGATGCATCGATGAACTCTTTGGTGTAACGCTGGGGACGAATGAAACAGAAGCTGACAGGCTTGTTCCATAAAACCCCGATGCCGCCCCAGGACGCCGTCATGGCGTTGGTTTTGCCCTCCTTCTCAGCGGCAATCAGCATCCAATCCTTTCCTATCATGGAAAAGGCATTTGTTTCAATTTGCTCCGGGGAAATTTCAAACCACTTACTCATATCTTACTCTCCTTTATCGCACAAAAGCGTCTTTTATGTTCCATAAATCAGGGTGCAAAGATACACCCCCGCCAAAAACCCTGTTGCATCCGCCAACAGTGCCGCAGGCACCGTGTGGCGGGACTTTTCTACACTCACGGCACCGTAATACACCGCCAGAGTATAAAAGGTTGTTTCCGTGGAGCCCATAATCACTGAGGCCATGCGACCCACCAGCGAATCCGGCCCCATTTCTTTGAAAATATCGTTGACCAGCGCCAGTGACCCGCTGCCTGAAATGGGCCTTAAAATCCCGAGGGGCAAAAGCGGAGCCGGAATGGACAGCGCTTCCGTCACGGGTGCTAAAAGATGCGTTATAAAAGAAAGCGCACCCGAAGCCCGAAACAGGCTGATAGCAACAATCAGGCCCACCAGCGTGGGCAAAATTCCGAACAGACTTTTCATGCCGGCTGTTCCGCCTGCTAAAAAAGCATCAAAAATATTCACTCGGCGGTATAGACCATAGCCGATGATGATGACCATAACCAGCGGAATAACAACAGCCGAAAGCGTTCTTGTCACCGTGTCCGCCCCCTTCCTTTGCGCGCCATCCATTTGGCTGCCATAACGCCGACCAAAAGAGCCGAAACAGAGCAAATCCAGACCGGCAAAATGATGCCAAACGGGTCCTCTGAGCCCGCCGCAGCGCGGAGCGTCAAAAGCGTTGTGGGGAGCAGGCTGATGGAGGCTGTGTTAATCACAACAAACATGCACATTTCATCTGTCGCCCGCCCTTTATCGGGGTTTAGCTTATCAAGCTCTTTCATAGCCACAAGCCCTAATGGCGTTGCGGCGTTGGAAAGACCCAAAAAATTAGCGGTCATATTCATAACAATGGCCGCCATGGCAGGGCTCTCCGGAGAAAGACCGGGAAAAATTCGTTTTGTCAGGGGACGAATGAGCCGCGCCAGCTTCTCTGTCAGCTCCGCTCGGCGGGCAATTTCTAGCAGGCCCGACCAAAAACACATCATGCCCAAAAGCTCAAAGGACATAACAACGGCATTTTGCGCACTTTCCATCACAGTTTTTGAAAGCAGCTCTGCCTTGCCGCCCAGCGAACCGAACACAACGGAAAGCAAAATCATACCGCCCCAAACATAGCTCATCATAGGCTTCACCTCTGTATCACTTTATGAATACAGGCCATGAGATATGAGCCTTGGGGCGGTAAATTTATTGGCTATGTCTCTTTCTTCACTTCTGTTGCAGGCTCTTAAAATCCTCCCAGAAGTTACCATAGGATTTAGCCACACACTCTGCACCTAAAACGGTTGTCTCGCCCTCTGCCACCGTTGCGGCAATAGCAGCCGCCATGGCAATGCGATGGTCGTTATGGCTATCGACGGCACAGCCGGAAAGCGGCGTTTTTCCGCAAATGATGAGCCCGTCCTCCGTTTCACGGATGCAGGCGCCAAAGCGGCTGAGCATGTCCTTGGTTGTGGCAAGACGGTCACTTTCCTTAATGCGAAGCCTTGCCCCGTTTACAAGTTTAGTCTCCCCCTCGGCCTGTGTTGCAACCACCGAGATGATGGGCACTAAGTCCGGAATCTGGCTCACATCTAACGTGATGCCGCGAAGGGGCGAACCAAAGCGCTCCAAAAGCGACATAATGGCCTTATCGCCCTGGCTTGACTCCGGCCGCAGACCCAAAACTGTGACGTGGCTTCCCAGCGCATTGGCGCAAAGATAAAAGGCCGCCTGCGAATAATCCCCCTCCATCTGCATGGTTTGGGGGCAATATGTTTGCCGCCCGGGAATTTCATAGCGCTTATAGTCCGCGCTTACCTGAACCGAAACCCCGAACGCGCGAAGAATATCTAATGTCATGTCGATATATCCCACCGACTCTGCCTCTGTGGTCAGCTCGATGGTGCTGTCCTGCTCTGCCAGCGGCAGGGCAAACAAAAGACCCGTAATAAACTGGGAGCTGATGTTCCCGGGCAGGCTGAAATGACCGCCGCGCAGCGTGCCGCAAAAGCTGACCGCGTCAGCTGTTTTTTCATAGCTAATGCCGCAAGACTCACAGATCGCAAAATAAGGGTCCAAGGGGCGCTCCATCAACCGGCCGTGGCCCGTAAAGCGCACTTTTTTGCCGGAAAGCAGCGCCAGAGGAATTAAAAACCGGAGGGTTGAGCCGGACTCCCCGCAATCAATCGTGACGCCCTCGGGCGGGCAGGGGCGCTGCCCCGTAATCACAAGCCGGTCGCCATCCGAAACGGCCTTGGCGCCCAAGCTCTTCATGGCCGAAACCGTAGCACTGATATCCTGCGAAAAGAACACGCCGGAAAGTCTCGATGTCCCCTCTGCCAAAGCAGCGGCAATGACGGCGCGGTGCACCTGACTTTTAGAGGGCGGCGCTGTCAGTGTGCCGGAAAGCGGTCCGGGGGTAATGTGTTGTTCCATAATATCCACCTGTGTTTCCTAAGATAGAAGCGGAGAGCCGAAAGTCCTCGGTTCTCCGCTGTTTTGTTTCCGTTATCGTAAAACGGCACCTAATTCTTTTTCCAGAGCGGAGAGAATCTCTGTCACAGTCTGGGTGACCTCCGCATCGGTCAACGTTTTTTCCATGGATTGCAGGGTTACAGAATAGGCCATGGATTTTTTGCCGTCAGGCACCTGCTTGCCTTTATACACATCAAACAAAGTAAGGCCCGCAAAGAGATTCTTCGCCTTTTTCTTGATGATGGCTTCAACATCTGCTGCCAAAACCCCGTCATCCACCAAGATGGCCAGGTCGCGAACAACCGCGGGATATTTGGGCAGGGGTTTATAGGTTTTGCTGTTCTTGGAATAGGTCAGCAAATCGGGCATGTTGATTTCTGCGGCATAAATTTCCTTATCAAGACCATATTGCTTGCAAACAGCCGGATGAATCTGACCCATAACGCCGATGACCTTTTTGCCGATGCAAATGTTTGCGCACCGTCCGGGATGGAAGGTGGGGTTCTCACTATCGGGCAAGAAGCGGGCGCCGGACAGGGAAACACCGTCAAACAGGGTTTCCACAACACCCTTGCAATCATAAAAATCACAATCGCCGTAAAGACCTAAGGAAACGACCTTTCGTTCCTCGGGCAGCGCTTCCCCTTCACGGGGCAGGTAAATGGTTGCCAGCTCGTAAAGGGCAGCCGCCGGGGCTTTGTAGTTCTGGTTCCGCGCCAGCGTTTCCAACATGGAATGCAGCGCCGTTGTCCGCATGATGGAGTTTTCTTCGCCTAAGGGGTTACTGATGGTAACTGCGTTTCTTTGCGGGCTGTCTGCTGCCAGGCGCAGCTTATCAAACAAAACGGGGTTTGTGAAGCTATATGTCACAATCTCGTTAAAACCGCAGGCACAAAGCAGGGCTTTCACCTTTTCTTCCAGCTTCTGCGCCGGTGTTTTAACGCTATGAGCTGTTTCGCCGCACATTAATGTGGACGGAATTTTATCGTAACCGTAAATACGCAGAATTTCTTCCGCCACATCAGCAAAGCCCTCAACGTCTTTACGGAAGCTGGGCGGAACGACAGCGTCAGAGCGCACCTCAAAAGCAAGGGCGCGCAGCGTGTCTTCCATGAACGCGCGGTCAATATCCGTGCCTAAGAACGCATTAATTTTAGCCGGATCAAAGGGAATCACGTTGGGTTCATCTACAGCGCCGCGTAAATCTATCACGCCGTCAACAACCTCGCCGCAGCCAAGAGCTTCCACCAGCTCGCAGGCACGCATGATAGCGGGCATTGTGTTTTGGGGGTCAAGTCCCTTTTCGTAACGGGCAGAACTTTCTGTTCTCAGGCCCAGTTTTCTTGCGGTTTTACGAACCAGCGCCGCACCAAAGGTAGCCGATTCAAATAAAACGGTCGCCGTATCTTCCTTAATCTCGGAATTCTGTCCGCCCATAACGCCGGCCACGCCAACAGGCTTTTTGCCGTCACAAATCATCAGCATGGAGTCATCCAGCTTGCGCTCGATGTCATCTAAGGTGGTCAGCATTTCGCCGTCTTTGGCTCTGCGAACGCAAATGGTGGCATCTTCTAAATCACGCAGGTCAAAGGCGTGCATGGGCTGACCGTATTCTAACATGATATAGTTCGTAATATCAACAATGTTATTGATAGAGCGAATGCCACAGGCTGCTAAGCGGTCCTGCATCCATTTGGGAGAGGGGCCGATTTTGACATTTTTAACGACCTTGCCGCAATAGCGCAGACAGCCGACGGTATCTTCCACAGAAATTTTAACATAGTTATGAATATCATCTCCGGCGCCATGAACCGCGGGCACAGGCAGGGTAAAGGGACGACCAAAGGTAACCGCCGTTTCTCTTGCCAGACCAATCACGGAAAGACAGTCGGGACGGTTGGAGGTGATTTCAAATTCCACAATGTTCTCATTTAAGTTAAACACATCGCGAATGTCCATACCGGCCGGCAGGCTGTCATCCAAAATCAAAATGCCGTATTCTGCATCAGGGAAATCCTCATCGGTAAAGCCCAGCTCATTATGAGAGCAAAGCATGCCGGCAGATTCCACACCGCGGAGTTTACCGGTTTTGATTTTTGTGCCGTCAGGAAGCAGCGCGCCGTCTAATGCAACAGGCACGGTCTGTCCCGGCTTAACATTGGGAGCACCGGTTACAATCTGCAAGGTTTTCTCCCCCACATTAATCTGACAAACAACCAGTTTGTCTGCATCGGGATGGGGGGTTATGTCAACAATTTTACCAACAACAACGTTTACGAGCTTGTCGCCGGCATTTGAGATGCCCTCAACCTTAGAACCCGTCATCGTCATGGCATGGTTATAGGCCTCCGGCGTGATGCCGCTAATATCTGTATAGTCACTGAGCCAACTCATGGGTATTTTCATGTTCTTCTCTTCCTTTCCGCATTAAAATTGCTTCAAAAAGCGCAGGTCGTTCTCATATAAAAGACGCATATCGTCAATATTCAAACGACGCATAACAATTCTTTCCAGACCTAAACCAAAGGCAAAGCCGCTGTAAACGGAGGTGTCAATTCCGCAACGTTCCAAAACCTTGGGATGCACCATACCGGCGCCCAACAGCTCAATAAAGCCCTCGCCCTTACAAACTCGACAGCCCTTGCCGCCGCACACAAAGCAGGAAACGTCAACCTCGGCGCTGGGCTCGGTGAAGGGGAAATGGTGAGGACGGAAACGAAGAACGGCATCGTTACCGTAAAGCGTTTTCATAAAGGTTTCCAGTGTGCCCTTTAAGTCGCCCATGGTGATGCCTTTATCAACAACCAGACCCTCAATCTGATGGAAGACGGGAGAATGCGTTGCGTCCACAGCGTCACTGCGGTATACGCGTCCCGGCGCAATCACACGGATGGGCGGTTTCTGGTTTTCCATAACACGAACCTGCACAGAAGAGGTCTGTGAACGGAGCACAACGTTATCATTAATGTAGAACGTATCCTGCGTATCACGGGCAGGATGGTCCTTGGGGATGTTCAATGCTTCAAAGTTATAATAGTCAAACTCAACCTCGGGACCCTCGGCAATAGAAAAGCCCATGCCCACAAAAATGTCCTTAACCTCATCTAAAACAGTGGTTAACGGATGGGTTTGGCCCTGCTGAGGCTTACGACCCGCCATGGTCACATCAAGCGCTTCTTCTTTTAACTTCTCTTCCATGGCCGCCGATTCTAAAACGGACTTTCTTGCATCCAGCTGCATTTCAATAAAGCTGCGCACCTCGTTGGCCAGCTGGCCAATCAGCGGTCTTTCCTCGGCAGAAAGAGCACCCATGCCGCGGAGCACGCCCGTCAGCTCACCTTTTTTACCCAGCATGCGAACGCGGATGTCTTCCAGCTCCTGCAAGGACTGTGCGGCAGATAGCGCCTCGGCTGCCTGCGCTTTCATGTTCATCAATTGATCCTTCATGATTTGTAAAATCCCCTTTCATAACGTCAAGATAAAGCAGGATATGTCTGCACAAAAGCCGCCTCCTGCCCCGACGGCTTTCTTTTTTCGGGCAATAAAAAACACCCCTCCCAAAAAAGGGACGAGCGAACAATCGTCGTGGTACCACCCTTATTTCCAAAGCGCATGGCTCTGGCTTCATTGACGCATAACGGGCGCCTGCCGGCACGACCTACCAACCAAACGGCCTTCAACCGCGCAGCTCCGAGGTGAAATTTCAGCTCTGCCCTTAACCGGATTTTCTCACAGCCGACGGAAAACCCTCTCTTTGTGGTGTGACAGCCCTACTTTGCCTCATCATTGCTTTTTCTTCTATTTATATAGGCTATTGTACCACACTGTTTTTTGATTTGCAAGTGTTTTTCTCGATTTTCCGTTGAAAACCGTCAGCTGCCCCGGAAAGGACCTGCCAAAACCGAAAAAAACGATTGCACATAAGGGCTTTTTTTGCTATACTGAAACCAGAACAGAAAAAAGTCTTTTTTTAAGGAGGCATGACAATGAAACGATTGTTTACATTACTTACCGTCCTGTTCGTGTTGTTCTTGGTCGGTTGCGACACCGCCAAACAGAACCAACACGAAGAAACAGCCGATTTTACATTGTTTTCCCTTGCCTGGGGAACAGATTGGGAAACCGCACAAAACAGCGAGTTTCTGCAAAACGCAAGCTTTGATGTTACCGAAAACGGGCCCCGTCAACTGGTCAAAATCGAGGGTTTAGACTATTTGGGTGTTCCGTTGGAAATGACGGGGCTTGCCTTCGATATTGGCGAAAATGCCGAAACAAACGGATTGCACAGCGTTTTTTTACAATTTAATGAAGAAAACGAAGCAACGCTGCTTGGCAAACTGACAGCGCTCTACGGAGAACCCAAAACCGCCTACACCGATACAAACGGCGTCACCATTCCGATTCAGCCCATCGGCTGGGTCAGCGATGATACCATTGAGGATGTTTTGACAGCAGAAGAAAAAGAATACTACGTAAACCTGTTTCCGGCGGATTATGAGCAGACGCGACTGGATGCTGCCCTGCGCTCCCCTCTCAGTTCCATACGCTTTGATGCGGAGAATAATCTGGTTGAGTTTAACGGAAACGCTGCCGCTGTCGTTTCCTTTATAAAAGCAGAACTACAAAAATAATACAAAGCAAACCCTATGCGGCGCAAAATAACATGCCGGATGCTCGTTTTATGGTTTGACTTTTCCCTTGGTTTGTGTTATGCTAAGGGGCGGGGGCTAAACAAAAGACAATGGGTGATCTATGTGAAAAACGAGAAATTTAGCCTCTATCCGGAAGATTTCAACTTTTATTATATTGTCCGCGTGCATACCGATGACGGTGTTTTTTATGCCTACAACAGTCGGCTTTTGGTGCGCTCTTTAAGCAGCGCCAAACCTTTTAACACCAGGCGCTCCGCCCTGCGCTGCATTCGTCTGGGCGGCTTTTCCAATGCGGAAATTATAACCGTTAAACGAAATTAATAAAGCTAAAAACGCTCTGCGTGATGCAGAGCATTTTTTATAAGAAAAAAGGACACAGCAGACGGAAATTTGTCTGCTGTGTCCTTTTTCTCATTCTTCTGCATCAAAGGGCTGCCCGCAAGCAGGGCAAAACGCTGCGCCCTCCTCGCTTGTTTTACCGCATACAGAACAGATTTTTTTCTTGGAAATCGATGCCACGCGAAGCTCCTGTTGTTTTAGGGTTTCCCGAAGCTCATCAATGGAAGCAATCAGCTCTTCCAAAACCTCTGCCGATGTTTCTTCCCCTTTTGCCGCTTGATATGTAACCTCGCCAAGCAGCTCATATTTTGTCCGCAGGGCACCTTTGGTTTCCACAACAGCCAGCTTTGTTTTCGTCAGCTCCACCAGCTCGCCGGATTTTTTTACGGCCTCATTCATTGTACCTTTCAAATCAGCAAAAAACTTTTCCATACGGCCCTCAGGCTCCTTTCTGTTATAACTGAGTTAAGTATAGCATACCGGCATCCCTTTCGTCAAGTCATCCTTTGCGGCACAAAAATACAATATTGTTGTACTTTTTGAAAAATTTTTTGCTTTTTGTCAAATTTTAGCTTGACTTTTCTTGGACTTTGTTGTATAATTAAATAAAAAGTACAAGCATTTTGATTAATTGGAGGTCATCCTATGATAAAACCAGATAAAACAGCCTTTGCCGTAAAATTAAGAACCCTGCGTCTTGAACGTGGTCAGTCGCAGGAAAGCCTTGCCCGCGAACTGGGCATTTCCCGCAGTTGTCTTGCTAATTATGAGGCAGGCAAGCGCGAACCGGATAATGATATGTTAGTGCGCATTGCCGATTTCTTTCACGTTATGACAGATTATCTTATGGACCGCACCACCTCCAAAACCTTAGAGTTCACGTTGCAGGAAATGAACGATTTCGCAGAGATTAAACAGTTTTTAGACAGCCGCAGCCTGTCGCTGAACCTGTCCGGCCTGTCGCCCGAAGGTCGGGTTGCCGTTCTGCGCTATTATGATTATGTAAAAAACCTTGACCGTCCCGGAGGCAAACAAGCTCTGCTGTAACGCTTTCCCCACATAGAAAAGCATAAGACCTACCCTTCATGCATAGGATACAACAGGTAACCCCATTTTGTTTGCATGAAAGGTAGGTCTTTGTCATGAAACGAATGATTGCTCTTTTTTTACTGATCTGTTGCTTTTTCAGCGCCGGTGCTTATGCAGAACAACAGCCAAACATTACTATCTCCTCTCCGTCTGCCATTTTAATAGAAGCAGAAAGCGGGCAGGTTTTGTTTGAACAAAACAGTCACGACCGCCGACCGCCCGCCTCAGTTACAAAAATTATGACCATGCTTTTAGTGATGGAGGCCATCGACCGCGGGCAAATCGCTATGGAAGACATGGTTACCTGCTCGGACTATGCCGCTTCCATGGGCGGTTCTCAGGTTTATCTGGAACCCGGGGAGCAGATGAGTGTTCACGACATGCTAAAAGCCGTGGCCGTTGCCTCGGGAAACGATGCCGCCGTGGCACTGGGAGAACACATCGCCGGCAGCAGCGAAGCGTTTGTTGACATGATGAACAAGCGCGCAGGCGAGCTTGGCATGAACGATACAAACTTTGTTAACTGTAACGGTTTAGACCACGAGGCGCACCGTACCAGCGCCCATGACATTGCCCTGATGAGCCGCGAGCTGACCAGCCATAGCGCTATTTTTGATTTCACAAGCATCTGGATGGATAGCCTGCGCGACGGCGCTTTTGGCCTGGTTAACACCAACAAACTGATTCGATTTTATGAGGGCGCCAACGGCCTTAAAACCGGTTCCACGGGCGCCGCAAAATATTGTCTTTCTGCCTCTGCCTGCCGTGACGGCATGACCCTGATTGCCGTTGTTATGGGCGCTGAATCCTCCAAGGAACGCTTTAACGATGCCTCGCGCCTTTTGGATTTCGGCTTTGCCAATTACACCATAGCCGATTCTTTGTTATCTGATGAAGAGCTGGAAAGCGTTACCATCCAAAAGGGTGTGAAACAGCAAATCAAACCCGCCCCCAGTGAGGCGTTTCATTTGCTGGTCAACAAAGCCCGCATACAGGAGATTGAAAAAAAGATTACCCTGACAAAGCAGGTGCCCGCACCCATTCGTGCCGGAGATAAACTCGGCGAGGTGGAATTTGCAATCGACGGGCAAATCATCGGAACGGCCGACCTTGTGGCAACCGAGGATTGCCCCCGCCTTGGGCCCCTTTCCATGCTGGGTGTTTTAGCCAAACAGCTTCTGTTTGGGAACCCGCAAGCGGTCGTTCCCAAGCCCATCGGCGTATAACCGCCCCCCTGTTTCTTCCTTAGGTATATTTTCCTCTCGCTTGGTTAGACTAAGCCATAACCAAACGAGAAGGGAGCAACATATATGTATCAGGTACAAAGGAAACGGCATGGCGGGCTTTTTTGGCTCCTTTTGTTTGTATTTGCTTTTATTGTTGGCCTGGTCCTCGGCTATGGCGGGATTAGGCTAAACCAGGCCCGCACCGAAACAGAACCCCAAAAAAACGTCCGTGCCGGCTCTGAAAAACCCTCGCAAACAGAAGAAGTTCCTCTTGACAGACCGGCTTCCGTTGTTGTGAAGCCGGCAGAGGAAGCGGAAGCGCCACCGGAAGCCAATGGTTTTTTTGTCGTCACGCAGGACGGAAGCGTTTGTGTGTTTCGTCTGGATGCCGAGGGCAATCGGGAGTTTAGCCATAAGCTGCCCATTGTGTTAGATGCTTTGCGTCAAACCGACCGGGAGCTGTTTCAAAAAGGACTTCATCTACCCTCCCGTCAGGCGCTTTTGGAGCTGACGGAGGACTTTGCCTCGTAAAACTGCATATTGTTTAGCAAAAAAATAAGGCACTGCAAAAGCAGTGCCTTATTGAATAAGCAAAAAGCTTATTTTGCTACAGCATCCTTCAGAGCCTTACCAGCTTTGAAGGCAGGAACGGTAGCAGCTGCAATTTTGATAGCAGCACCTGTCTGAGGGTTCTTACCGGTGCGAGCTGCTCTTTTTCTTGTTTCGAAAGTACCGAAACCGATTAAAGCAACCTTTTTACCCTTTTTCAGTTCGTCAGCAACAACTGCTGTGAAAGCGCCAACCATTTTTTCAGCGTCTTTCTTAGAAACCTCTGCCTTTGCAGCGATTGCTGCAACTAATTCAGCCTTATTCATTGATACATAACCTCCATATTTTTTTCTTATAGTCTCATTATACCCTTATAAAATCGATTTGTCAATGCTGTTTTTAACAGTTTTTGCGTATTTTTTACAAAAATTGAAAATTTTTTCTTGAAATTCTTGTTATTCTGTACGGATTATGGTAAAATGGACGAAGAAAATCAAGAATTAATTTACAAAAGGGAGCGCTTGTTTATGATGATTCAGGCTTGCAAGATGAAAATTTTTCCCGGTCAGGAAGCCGAATATAAAAGACGTCACGATGAAATCTGGCCCGAAATGATTGAAATGATTCACGAGCGTGGCGGACGGAATTACTCTATTTTCTTTGATAAGGAAACAAACTATCTGTTCAGCTACATTGAAGTTGTGGACGAAGAAAAATGGAATCAGGCTGCCACAGAGCTGAACTACAGATGGTGGAATTACATGGCAGACATCATGGAAACCAACGCAGATAACAGCCCCGTGTCGGTTGACCTGCCCTGTGTTTTCCACCTGGATTAATACAAAACCGTTGTAAGGAGCCACAGCAAAAGGCTTTTCTTTTGCTGTGGCTCCTTTTTTGGGGCTGGACGAACCATAGCGCAGATTGGACAAATTGAGCAAAAATAAGGCCTCGCCTTGTTTTTGGTTGCCCGACGGCGTACTGGCGTACGCCAAGAGGCAAAGTACAGCCCTTTTTTACCAGCGGTGTTTGCTCTCCGTCACCCGCCCTACAATCCGCACGCTTTCAAACTCGGCCTGCGAAAATTCCATGGCAGGATAATAAGGATTAAAAGCGCGGAGAATAACTGTTTCGCCGCGACGGACAAATTCACGCAGCACCCAGTTTTCCTCATTAATCACAAAGACACCCAAAGCCCCGCTTTTTAGACTGCTTTGCTTTTTAATTAACACCAAATCACGCTCTGCAAGACAGGGCGCCATGGAAGTATCGAAAACCTGTGCATAAAAATAAACCCCCTGCCGGCAAAGACCCGGCGCCAGCTCATAGCCGGACATGTTTTCCTGATTAAACAGGTCCTCCTCCGGGACCAGAGAGCGCAGAACAGGCAAAAAACAAACGTCCTGCTTTGTGCAGACAGGTCCCTCGTTCTGCTTTTCCGCCTCCCGGTATCCCATGAGGTAATCGGGAGATGTTTGAAGAATCTGGGCTAATTTTTCCACAATCGGTAATTTAATTTTATTGGTCTCCCCGTTTTCCCAGCGCATGACGCTGGAACGGTTCACATCAAGCTTATCTGCAACATCCTGCATGCTGAGGCCGATGGCCTCCCGCCTTTGCTTAATCCTCTGTCCGATATTGACCTGATTCATGTTGCTGTCTCCTTTGCTGTCGCTGTCACACCTGCGCCACATGCACCAAAGCCCACAGCGACCGATTTATACATCCACATTGTACCACACAGAATTGCAAAATGCAACACTTTTTGCCTTTTTTTGTGCTTCTTGTTGCGAAACGTGTCATGAAATCTATTGACAAACCCTGCCCGATATGATACGATTTTTATGGTTGCAAAATGCAACGCATCGAAAGGAGGCTTTACTATGGTAAACACAAACAAACTCAGAGGCAAAATTGCAGAAAACGGGCTCACCTTCAAAACTCTGGCCCAGCAATTAGGCTACTCCCCAACCACTATCGGGCGTAAAATTAAAAACAAGACCCCCATGACTCTGGAAGAAGTAGAACTTTTCAGGGAGCACCTTAGCATTCCCGTCCACCAGATTATGGAGTACTTTTTTGTCGAGCATGTGAACTGAAAATTGTTTCAGTTTGAAAATTTTTTGTGCAATTGTTGCATATTGCAACATTTTGCAGACAGGAAGTGACATGAAAACATTTAGTGACCGTTCCTTAGAACAGTTTTACGGCGCCGAGGCGCGCGTTGTTCGCTGGGAACATAAGAAAAATTTGACTTTTTACAGGAGGATATATCCCATGAGTGTACATAAAGATTGTTTCGCCTATCGGGTAGGTCGTTGCACCATCCTGACCGAGATGATTTGCAAGCGGGACAGCTGTTCTTTTTACAAAACAAAAGAACAAATGGAGAAAGACCGCATCCGTTACGGGCACAACAAAAATTATCAACCAAAAGGAGCCGAGCGTGAGACATTACATCCCTAAAAACAAAAACCCCGATACCATGCCCCATAACCTGTACATGCAGATGCTCTATATTATCCGTGACTATGCCGAAGGGCCTTCGGCAGGCAGCACGCCGGGGCGCCGCGACCAGTGGCGGGCAACGGAAGCCGTGATCGGCTATCTGCAACGGGACTACGAGCGCCGTCCCGATACCTATGGCAACCTGGTCCCTCTGCGCGCCTTTTTTGAATATCCCTATTTTTCCATCATGTTTATGCAGCAGAGCCGCGACATGGCGGCTTCTAAGCGATTTTGGAGCCGCTATCGCTGTCGCTTTGCCAGGCTCCTCGCCATGGAGCTGGGGCTTTTATAAGGGGCTGTGGAAAAATGCGCACACTGCATAAAAAGAGCTGCGATACAATGTGTTTCATTGTGCCGCAGCTCTTTTGTTATGTTATTTTTCACGGTAATCTCCCCGGTCAACAACCGGCTGATATCCAATGGCAGAAAGCCTTGCTCTCAGAAACTCCAGACTTTCGGCCGCCTCGGCGCCCTCTGCCAGCTTATTATCATACAGCGCATAATCCTTCCGCCTGTCAGCCGGCGACAGATTGGGCATAACAACATTGGCACCTGCCAAAATGGCCCGTTCCCGCCCGCCCTCTTGCAGCGTTCCAACTGCTGTCGTGGCCGGAATTAAGGCACGGGGATGCCCCAAACGCAGCAGGGCAATCAAAAACAGCGTCAGCTCCAAATCGCCCGCGGGCTCCTGCCCAAAAGGCGTATCGCTCTGGGGCAGAAAGGGGCCGATACCAATCATCTGCGGGCGAAGCTCCTGCAAAAATAAAAGGTCACAGGCTATGTGCGCCAAGGTCTGCCCGGGCGAACCAACCAAAAATCCGCTTCCCACCTGAAAGCCGATTTCTTTCAAATTCCAAAGGCATTCCTTTCGCACCTTCGGCGAAAGCTCCGCCGGATGCAAGTGGCCGTAATGCGCCTCGTCCACCGTTTCATGCCGCAGCAAATAGCGGTCGGCACCGGCATCAAAAAAGCTTTGATATACCTCTTTGGAGCGTTCCCCCACTGACAAGGTCACGGCGCAATCGGGATAGAGCGCTTTAATCTGCCGCACGAGAGCGCACAGGCGCTCGTCGGAAAACCCGCCGTCCTCACCGCCCTGCAAGACAAAGGTGCGAAAGCCCAGCTCATACCCTGCATGGCAGCAAGATAAAATTTCCTCATCTGTCAGGCGATACCGACGGCAGTTTGTGTTGCTCCGTCTGAGACCGCAATAATAACAATCGTTTTTGCACACATTGGTAATTTCAATCAGGCCACGGATGTAAATATTTCGGCCAAAATTAGCCTCCGCACAACGGCGTGCCGCACAAAGCGCATAGGCTTCTATCTCCCCGTTTCGATGTTCAAGCAGAAACAAAAAATCATCGAATGTCAGGCTCTGTCCCGCTCTAAGCGCGTCAATCAGTTTTTTCCCCTGTTCAAATACATCCATATCATTCACCACCTGTTATGGTGCCACCGCCAACGACAACCTCATCTGCGTAAAACACCATGGCCTGTCCCGGCGCAGGTGCACGCTGCGGCTCTGTAAATTCAGCAACAACACCCGTCTCTGTCAAATGGAGTCGGGCAGCGGACTCCCGCGTCGTGTAACGCGTTTTAACCGTAACGCTCATCCCGTCACTCGGAGCATCACACGCAATCCAGTTTACGTTCTTTGCCCAAACGCGTGACACAAACAAACGCTCCTCGGGCCCCAAAATAACCCTGTTTTGCGCAGCATCTTTTGCCAGAACGAAGGCAGGTGCACCCAGCGCAATCCCCAGACCCTTTCTTTGGCCCACGGTGTAACGGATGACGCCCTGATGCCGTCCCAGCACTGTCCCGTTCTCATCCACAAAATCGCCTGCCGGGTAATTGCTTCCCCGCAGGGCTTCCAAAACGGCGGCATAGTCTCCGTCTGGCACGAAGCAGATGTCCTGACTGTCCGGCTTGTTTGCATTAGACAGCCCTATGCTTTCGGCAATTTCACGAACCTCCGGCTTAGAGAGATCGCCTAAGGGAAACAGACTATGTGACAGCTGCTCCTGATTCAGTCGATACAGCATGTAGCTCTGGTCTTTGTTTCTGTCCTTCCCCCGCAGAAGCAGGGTTCTGCCGCTGCCGGCATCCTTTTGCAGGCGGGCATAATGCCCCGTGGCAAGAAAGTCACAGCCTAAACGCCTTGCATGGCGAAGCAACAAACCAAACTTAATTTTTTCATTACAAACAATGCAGGGATTGGGGGTTTCGCCCCGTTCATAGCTCTCTGCAAAATCGCTGATAACCGCGCTTAAAAAAGCCTCCCGTTCATCAAATTCATAAAAGGGAAGCCCAAGCCGTTCCGCGGCAAGGCGGGCATCGGGCTGCACCTCGCCCGTCAAATGCAAGGTGCCCCCGCAAACGGAATACTCTTCTTTTTGTAATAAATACGCGGCAACCGAACTGTCCACACCGCCGCTCATGGCAATCATAGCCTTTTTCATTGCGCCTGCTCCTTTTTCAGCATTTGCATCAGTTTGGGAAGATTATATTCAAAATTAACACCATAGCGAAGCTCTTTATCCATCGCTTTGGTGGTCTCAATGGACAAAACTGTGTAGTCTGCCGCAAGGCCCGCCGCCTCGGAGAGAGAAAAATCATGCATCAGCGCCGCTAAGAGCGTGCTTGCATAGACATCCCCCGTGCCATGATAAAACCCATCCACCTTCCGACGCAGAACAACCTCCCGACGGCCCGTGCCGCCCTCCATGGTAGCCGCACCTAAGGACGCCTCATCAAAATGCACGCCCGTCAGCACAACGTGGCCCGGGCAGATACGGGAAAGGCCCGTAAGCAGACGGTCAATCTCCGCTTCCGAATAGGGGCCCGCCTGATAGGGCTCATCAAGAAGAAGATAGGCCTCCGTCATGTTGGGCACAATCACATGAGCACGGGCACAAAGCCCCCGCATGGCAGCAGGAAAGCTCTCATCAAAAACAGGGTACAGGCGCCCGTCATCACCCATAACCGGGTCAACCATAACGAGCGTGTCCTCCCGAGCAATCCGGTCAAGCACACGGCCAATGATATCCGTTTGCTCCCGGGACCCTAAAAAGCCCGTATACACCGCATCAAACTGAATCTGCTGGCTTTTCCAATGATCGGCAATGGGCAGAATGTCTGCCGTTAAATCATGATAGGTATAGCCGGAAAAGCCGCCCGTATGAGTAGACAGGACCGCCGTGGGAATACAGCAGGTTTCAATGCCTGCACAAGATAACATGGGAAGCGCCACAGTCAACGAACATTTTCCAAAGCAGGAAATGTCATGAATGGCAGCCACGCGCTTTTGCCGCTCCATATAACCCATCCTTTCAGCAGAATTTGTAGAAAAACTACGTCTTTATTATAGCCGTTCCCCCCGCCTTTGTCAATAAAAAGGCAGAAAAAAGCCCCGCCACCGAAACGAGCGGAAAAAGCACGAGCCGATGGAATGAGTCTATCCGCCGCAGAAAGCTTTCCGGCCCTCTTTGCCCCCTGTGCTTTGCCAAGGATTTTCAGATTGCATCTTGTTTTTGAGGCGCTTGTATGATACAATAAAGGGTAGAACATTTTCTTGCAGTTTCACATAAAGGAGTCAACCATGTTTGAAAAACTATCATTTATAGAAGAGCGACACAGCGAGCTTGCTGAAAAAATCAGCGACCCCGCCGTGATTGCCGACCAGGAAAACTGGCGAAAGCTTTGCAAAGAGCATTCCGACATAACGCCCATTGTTGAGAAATATCGGGCCTATAAGCAGGTTAAAGACACCATCGAGGAAGCGAAGCTTTTGCTGGAAGACAGCGGCACCGATAAAGAGTTTCGTGCCATGCTGGAAGACGAAATCACAGAGGGGCAAAAAGCCATCAGCACCCTTTCCGACGAGCTGAAAATTCTCCTGCTGCCCAAGGACCCCAACGACGAAAAGAACGTTATTGTGGAAATCCGCGGCGGCGCCGGCGGCGACGAGGCCGCCCTCTTTGCAGGGGATTTGTTCCGCATGTATACCATGTATGCTGAAAGCCGCCGTTGGCGGATTGAGGTTCTGAACCAGAACGCCACCGACATGGGCGGCTATAAGGAAATTTCGTTCAGCATTGAGGGGCAGGGGGCCTATTCCCGCTTAAAGTTTGAATCGGGCGTGCATCGCGTGCAGCGCATTCCTGCCACCGAGTCCGGCGGCCGTATTCACACCTCCACCGTTACCGTTGCCGTTCTGCCTGAGGTCGAGGAGGTCGAGGTTGATATCAATGCAAACGACTTACGTATTGACGTGTTCCGCGCAGGCGGTCCCGGCGGCCAGTGCGTTAACACAACGGACTCTGCGGTCCGTATTACCCATTTGCCCACCGGTCTTGTGGTTTCCTGCCAGGACGAAAAATCACAGCACAAAAACAAAGATAAAGCCATGAAAATTCTCCGCTCCCGCCTATATGACCTGGTGCTGAGCGAGCAACAGGCACAAATTGCGCAGGAGCGCAAAAGTCAGGTGGGAACCGGCGACCGGAGCGAACGCATCCGTACCTATAACTACCCGCAGGGGCGCGTTACGGACCACCGCGTCGGTCTGACCCTCCATCGTCTGGACAGCATCTTAGACGGTGACATCGACGAAATTATTGATACCTTAATTACCACTCATCAAAGTGAGTTATTAAAAGGCAGCGCTGAATAAAGGTGCCGCCGGCTTAAAGGAGTGATTGTGTGAATTACTTTGAAAGCGTTGTGTTTCCCTTTTTTAAGAGTATTCAGATAACGGATATCATCGATGTTGTTTTGGTTGCCTTTATCATCTACAACATCATGAAATTTTTGCGGCAAACCCGCGCCATGCAGCTCTTAAAGGGCGTGGGCATCCTGCTCATTGTCATGTATCTTAGTGACTGGCTGCACTTAAACGTTATCAATTTCATCCTGATCACAGCCATGCAGGTGGGTGCCACAGCCCTTTTGATTGTGTTTCAGCCGGAGCTGCGACGGGGCCTTGAACACGTGGGCCGCAGCAAGCTTGGCGAAATGTTTACCTTTGATGTGAATCGGGACGTGCCCGACATGGTTGATGAGGTCTGTGAAGCCGCTGCAAACCTGGCCAAGACCAAAACCGGCGCCTTGATTGTGTTTGAGCGCCGCAGCCGCTTAAATGACGTTTTAACCGGCGGCACCATGATTAATGCCGAAATTTCCGCTGAAATTATAGAAAACATTTTTGTTCCCAACACCCCGCTCCATGACGGTGCTGTTATCATCCGCAACGGCCGTATTTACATGGCCTCAACGGTTCTGCCTCTTTCCTCCAACAAGCGCCTGAGCAAGGAGTTTGGCACCCGCCATCGTGCGGCTTTGGGGGTTTCCGAGGTGTCCGATTGTGTGGCTTTGGTTGTGTCGGAAGAAACCGGCAGAATCTCCGTTACCATGAATGGAGATATGATTCGCAACCTGTCCGTTTCCTCTCTCCATACGCTTTTGAACAAAACCGTGCATCCGGAACACGAGGAGAAATCCGGCCCGTCTAAAATTTTCAAAGGGAGGGCAAAACAATGGATAAACAGATAAAAAGCGATTCCGTTTTGAAGATTTTTTCGGTTGTCATTGCCATTTGCCTCTGGTTTTATGTGGTGCAGGTGCAGGACCCCGAAATGGTCCGCACCATCAAGGGCGTTCCCGTGGTTTTCACCCAATCTGACGTTTTGGAAAACAGAAAATTAGTTTTATTAAATGATAACCAGTACACCGTTGATATTAAAGTGCAGGGAACCCGCCAATATGTTATGGAAGTGGACAAAAAGAACCTGACCATTTTAGCAGACGTCGGCAACATTAAATCGACGGGAACACATTCTGTTCTGACCTCGGTTGTGCTGCCTTATGCCAACCTTGAAGTCGTGAACAAAAACCCCTCCGTGCTTTCCATCACGGTGGATGATTTAATCTCCGCTGAAAAGCCCGTTGAGGTGTTAACGGAGGGTGCGCCCAAAGACCCCTACATTGTCGGTAACCTGACGGCAAGCCCGAAAACAGTTACGGTAACCGGTCCCAAATCCATCGTTGACGGCATCCGTTCCGTGGCGGGCATTTTGGATGTAAGCGGCAAAACGGCCGATACCGCCGCTGCTGAGCCGCCGAAAGCCTTAGACAGCAATAAAAAGGAAATTGACAGCCGTCTGCTCCGTTTCTCCACCGATGAGATTACGGTTCATGCAGAAATTCTCAAAACAAAAACAGTGGATGTAGAGCCCGTTTTCGCAGCTTCCTTGGCAAACCAAGCCAAGAATTTAGAGCTGGACGAAAGCAGTCTCCGTGAAATTAAAATTGCCGGCACACCGGCCCTGATTGACGGCTTGACCGCCATCGAAACAAGACCCATCACGCCGGACAAATTGAGCGAAAGCGGCGAAGCCACGGTGAGCCTTGACCTGCCGCCGGGCATACAGTCGGTTGGCGGCACAACGTTTACCCTCCGCTTTGTTACCAAGAATAATGATTAAAGTAAAACCCTTTTAATTAAATTAAAAAAGGAAGTAAAGACGTATCTTTACTTCCTTTTTTTGTTGTCACGATGTATACAGCGCAATGTCCTCAAAGCTCAGGTTCTGATGCAGGGCAAAATTAATTCCGTTTGCCACCAGCTTGGACACCCTGTCTAACAGCAAATCCACGTCCTTGGGGGTAACGATAAAGCCGCTAAGCTCCCCTGGCACCGACCGGCGCAACCAATCCTGTTTGGCCTCCGCATCCATCTCGGAAAGTGCCGCAGAAAGGCTTTCGGCGGTATCTTCCCCGTTTTTTGATGCTGATTCCAGCACATCGGCGCTGATGGTTACGGCATCAATCACGGTGGGTACGCCAACGGCAATCACCGGCACGCCCAGGCTCCCTTTATCCAGCGCCTTGCGCTTGTTGCCAACCCCTGCGCCGGGGCTGATGCCCGTGTCACAAATTTGAACCGTGGCCGAAATGCGGGCTGTGCTCCGCGCCGCCAAGGCATCCACCACAATCACGGCATCGGGGCGCACCTTGTCCACAACCCCGCGGATGACCTCCTCGGTCTCCATGCCCGTAAGTCCCAAAACGCCGGGGGCAATGGCACAAACCGAGCGCATGCCGTCCGAGAGCACCTCAGGCATATAGGAAAACAAATGCCGTGTGACCACCAGCTTTTCAATGACCTTGGGCCCTAACGCATCCGGCGTTATGTTTCGGTTGCCCAGACCAACCACTAAAATTTTGCTGTTCTTTTGCAGAGAAAGGAGCGATGAAAGTTCCTCTGCCACAACCTTGCAAAGTGCCTCATAGGCGTCCCCCTCGCTAAGGTCAGCCTCGGGAAACTCCACGGTTATATAGCGGCCAATCGGCTTTCCCATCTGCGTTTGAGCCCGCAGGGTTTCAATGGAAACGCGGGCGATATGCGCGCCGCCCTTATCCTCCTGCTGAACGCTGACGCCGGACAGCTCCTGCGCCGCTTCCATCAGCATTTCGTGAGCTTCAATCGCCAAATCCGTACGTTTCAGTTGCATGTTCTCTCTCCCCTCTTCAAACAGTATGGCCGCTTTTTCTGCTTTTTATACGTAAAAAATTCCAAAGCATCACAAATTTTTATTCCCGCCTGATGTGGGTATAAATTTACTTTTTTTGGAAATTATGAGAATGTGCCCACAGCGGGCCATATTCTACAAAGGATGGTGATTGCTTTGGCAAACAAGGTGGAGCTTTGCGGTGTGAACACAGCCAAACTGCCCGTGCTTTCCGGAGAGGAAAAGACGGCGTTGTTTGAAAAAATAAAGCAGGGGGATAAGGAGGCAAGAGAAACCTTTATCGGCGGTAATCTCAGGCTTGTGCTGAGCGTCATTCAGCGCTTTGCCAGCCGGGGCGAAAACCCGGACGACCTCTTTCAAATCGGATGCATCGGGCTCATCAAGGCCATTGATAACTTTGACACCTCCCATAACGTTAAGTTTTCAACCTATGCCGTTCCCATGATTATCGGCGAAATCCGCCGCTATCTGCGGGATAATAATCAAATTCGGGTCAGTCGCTCCATGCGCGACATTGCCTATAAAACCTTAAAGGCCAAGGAACAATATATCAACGAGCATTCCAAGGAGCCCACCATTGAGGAGCTTGCCAAAATTTTAGGGTATGACAAAGAGGACATTGTGTTTGCCTTAGAGTCTATTCAGGACCCCGTCAGCCTGCATGAGCCCGCCTACCACGACGGAACAGACACGGTGTTTGTGATGGATCAGGTGCGGGACACGAAAAACACCGACGAAAGCTGGTTGGAAAACATCGCGTTGTCTGAGGCCATGAAACGGCTTTCCGAGCGGGAAAAGCACATCATTTCCCTGCGCTTTTTTGCGGGCCGCACCCAAATGGAGGTCGCTGACGAAATCGGCATTTCGCAGGCGCAGGTGTCAAGGCTGGAAAAGGGCGCCTTAGAGCGGATGAAAAAATACATCTAAGAAAAAAGAGAGGACGATGCGGTTTTCGCATCGTCCTCTTTGTCTCGCCACGGTTTTATCGGCGCACAGGCAACAACTCGGAAGCGCCCGTGTATTCGCCAATCATTTTCATTTCCTCATATGTTTTTTCGTTGATTAAAACGCCCTGCTCTTTAACAATCCTGGCGTTTTCAAACCCTTTCTGGCCGTGGGTGTAAACCTTGTCCACGCCCTCAGCCGCAGGCGAGTTGCGGATGAGTTCCAGAAATTCGTTAAAAGATTTTTCAATTTCGGCTTTATCGCCAAACATGCCATAGTCAATCGCCATAAAGAACTGGCAGGTTTCCGCACGGTTGGGAATGCGACAGGCTTCATAAGAGGTTTTTCCGCCTGCAAAAATACCCGTCAGGATTTCACAGAGCATTCCAAAGCCATAGCCCTTATGGCCGCCCCACATTTCACTGGGTCCGCCAACGGGCAGAATGCCGCCAAAGTTTTTCGCAATAATGTTGCTTAAAACACGATCGGCGTCGGTGCAGGGCTGGCCGGTTTCGTCAAGGGCCATATTATCAGGCAGAACGCCGTCACGCTTTGCATACACTTCCAGTTTGCCGCGGGGCACAACGGTGGTTGCCGCATCAAAGGTAAAGGGATAAGGCTCGGCGGGCATGGAAACCGCGATGGGGTTCGTGCCTAAAATGGCTTCACGACCGCCCGTGGGAACCATCATGGCCTCGGTGTTGGTGGAAGCCATACCGAACAGACCCTCTTTGGCTGCCATTTCGGAATAATACCCTTCAACGCCGTTATGGGTGCCGTCGCGGACGACGACAATACCAACGCCCACTTTCTTTGCCTTGTCAATGGCCATCCGCATGGCCTGCGCAGAGAGCAGCTGACCCACGTAAGCATGTCCGTCAATGGTGGCGGAAATGGGGGTTTCTTTTATAATTTCGGGCTTGGTATCCCGTCTTGCAATGCCCTCGGTAAATTCCTTATGATAACGGATTAAGCGCTGCACGCCATGGGATTCAATGCCCCATAAATCGGACGTTAACAGAACATCGGTAATCTGCACAGCTTCTTCTTCGGTAAAGCCATAGCCCTGAAAAACTTTTTCGCAGAATGTTTTGGTTGCCTCATAGGGAATGCGGAAATATGCCATTATTTTGCCCTCCTGAACATAAATTGTTTATATATAGAAACCATAGTTAGATATAGGAACAAATACAGTATACTCTTCTGAAAGAACCTTGTCAAGAGAAAATTTTTCCGCTCCCTCCGGCAAGGCGAAAAGGCGCTTGACGAGGAAAGCGCAATGATATATAATGAACGTAGAACAATAAAGGAACTGTGAAACCATGAACAACACCGTTTTGAAAACCTATGACATCTTAAAACTCGTGTCCCGCCACAAGGAGGGGCTGACGCTTTCTCAAATCATGGCCGCCCTTTCCCTGCCGAAAAGCACGGCCTTTAATCTGGTTAAAACCTTGGAAAGCGTTGGCATGCTGCGCCACAGCGACCACGCCGTAACGCGCTATCTGCTGGGGCTTGAGAGCCTGAAAATCGGTTTGTCCTTTTTAAGCGGCTCCTCTTTAGATGCGGTTGCCCGACCGATTCTTTCCAAGCTCTGTCACGACACCAAGGAAACCACCTGCCTCTCCGTCAGAAGCGGTCCTTCTGACCTTGTATATGTCATGCAATTTTTGTCCGACGCAGAATATCAGTCAAAATATTCCATTGGCGATGTCCGTTCTTTTTTATCCCTGGCCATGGGAAAGGCCATGCTCTCCGTGATGGACGAAGAAGAGGTTCGCTCCGTGATAACGCCCGACATGTTTTCAGACTGCTCCGTGCGCTCCATAACGGATATGGACTCTCTGCTTGGCTATCTGCGTCTTGCTCGCCGGCGCGGCTATGCTGTTGATGAAACCGCAGAAAATGTACGTTTTGCAACCCCTGTTGCCGCCCCCGTTTTAGATGCTAACAACCAGCTTGCCGCTGCGATTTCTTTGGTTGTTATGCAAGAACCCGGCGTAAAAGAACGCATCGAGGTCATGGGCAAAAAGGTTCACAAGGCGGCTCTTGATATCTCCCGTGGCCTTGGCTTTATGGGCAGAGATTTATATGATTGTTAATTCCCGGCTTTCCGGTGATCACAAAAAAGAGACCGCAACAACGGTTGCAGTCTCTTTTTCGTTTATCTGGGGACGAAAACGTTCTCTCCTGAAAGCAGGAAGCTGTAAAAGGCAAGCAAAGATGCCTTTGCCTCCTTGGAAAGTGCGGCCAGCGACAGCGCCCCGCCCTGTTCTTCTCTTTCTTCTGAGGGGCTTTCATCCAGCCCCAGAAGCGAGGCAACGGGAACCTGAAACACCGCCGAAAGAGACGCAATCACATCCATCCCCGGCTGGCGGCTGCCTGTTTCATAGTTTGCAATCGAGCTGCGGGACAGATGAAGCCTGTCTGCCAGCTCCTGCTGCGTCATGCCCGCCCGCATGCGCAAGCGCCTGATGTTTTCCGCCGTTTTGTCCATTGTTTGTAGGGTTTCATGCAAAAATATCACGCTCCTTTTCATTTCCTTCCGTAAAACTCAACATCGCAGAAACGGAGATTCCCAGATGCTTTGAAATTTTTACGAGCAGACCAAGACTGGGGTTTGCAAGCTTTCGTTCCAGCAGGCTGACAATCTCAACACTCAGCCCGCAACGCTCCGCAAACATCGCCTGTGATTCATGAAAAGAACGTCGATAATGTAAAATACACGCTGCTAAATTCTGAATTTCTTGCACAAAAACCTCCTTTCTTACGTATAGTATATCACAAAACCGAACATATGTCCACGTAAAATAATACGAAACAAAAAAAATTAAACCCTGCCGTTTGCACGGCAGGGTTTTCCTGTTAGAAAATCTGTAATGCCCTATAAAGGCCTCGGTGAATAATCATGGTTTCCTTAAAGTTAAAGCGCGGTGTGTTCTTGGCAAACTTAAACAGCGCCTGCGTTGCCATGGAGGGTTGATTGCCGATCACGCCTGCATCAAAGAGGAGAAGCAGAACCTCTTTAACATCTCTCTTGGGCAGGTCGCTACGCTCTAACAGCTCGTTATATTCCTTTTCAAAGATGGCAAAGCTGAAGCTTTGCTTTCTTATCGTTGACAAAAGACCCAAAATTTCGTTAACCTCGGGCAGTCTTGCAAACAACTCGTCCACAGTTTCGTTCTTTAAGTATTCAGAGAAGTTATCATCTGCATCCTTAACCAGTTTGGGTGTGATGCGACCTTGCTTTTCCTGCTTAGCAAGAAACGCACACTCTTTAACATACCGAATGAAGTCTCGGGGGCGCATTTCCGTGCTTCGTTCAATGTAATCATAAATATCCATTTCACGGGAGGCACGGTTGCCCATTTTAACTTTGCGGGGCTCAAACAATTTGTGCCAGGCCTCAACAAACTCCTCATGCTCCTCGCCAAAGAGGACATTGAGACGATGCTTCAACATGTTTTGAAGCCGTGCCGTATCCCATTCCATGTTAATTAACGATTCTCTCCATTTATTTTTATCGGAATCCGTAATCCGTTCATAAATATCGCTACGCAAAAATACAACGGGATACACTTGCTTACCAGAATCATCAAAGATGCTGCGAATATCCTGCACCGCCTTAAACAGGCTGGTCAGCATACACATATAGCGGGTTTCCTCTTCTTTTGTGGGAAAGTCCCTGTAATCTTCGTCCAGCTCGTCAAACACAACGAAATACTTTGCATCGCCGCAATAGTCCAGAATAATGCTTTCTAAAATCTCAATTTTGTCAATCCAGTCTAAATTGTCCGTGTTGCGTTCACGTTCATAGCTGAGACCGGAGCCAAAAAGCTCAATACCAAAGGCTTTGTTGGTCCATTCGCCAATCATGTTCTTCAAGTTGCCGGAGGAAACGCCACCGTAAAGCTTGGAGAGCTTGTCTCTAATGTCGGCATCCACACTTTCATTTTGAATCATTTCCCGGCAAACATAGGAATAAATCAGATATTTCCAGATGGAGATGTATTGATTGGGAGTCGTATATTCACTGGTGTTTTCCAACGAATACAGTCTGTTAAAGGGGAAATTCTTAAAAGACAGCTTCTCTGCAAAGAGATTGCAATCCGGAACCTGGCATAAATACTGGGCGATGGAGGTTTTCCCGCTGCCCTTGCGACCGATGAGGAACGATTTTTTGCCGTCAAGCAGCGCATTGACCTCTTCCACGTTATAAAAATAAGCCACGTCCTCTTTTTTGGCTTCTATGCTCCAATCGTCACAGATTGTGTTGTAAATGCGCTCCATTTCTTCTGTGTAAGGCATAGCGCTGCCCGGGTCTTCCCAGAATGGCACTTTTTTGACTCTGTCACGACAGGGCTTGCAGCGCTTGGGCATAACATATCCCAAGGATTCATAAAACGCCTTCTCCTCCGCTGTAAAAAAGGGCGTTCCGCAATCTTCGCAGACCAGCAAAAATTCTTCGTGGTTTGTTTCACTCATGATGATTCCCCCTGCTTTTGTATATATCAGCATTGATTCCTTTTTATTACCTTGTTAAGTATAACACAGGCTTACCTGAAAAGTCAAACTATAACGCTTGTTCCCCGTTGTTTTTATAATCCGAGCTCAGCTGTCCGCAGGCTGCGTTCATGTCGCTGCCGAACTCCCGCCGTACCGTTACATTGATGCCCCGCTGTTTGAGCACATCAAAAAACGCCGCAATTTGTGTCTTGTCGCTGGGCTCAAACTGCCCCGAGCGGGTTTTGTTATAGGGAATCAGATTCACATAGCAGGTCAGTCCCGAAAGCAGCTCGGCAAGCTCTGCGGCACAGTCTACGCTGTCATTGATGCCCTTTAACATGATATAGGCAAAGGTAACCTTTTTGTTGCTGTTTTGTGTATAGCGCCGTGCCGCCTCCACAAGGCCGCTGATAGGATAGCGCCTGTTAATGGGCATCAGCTTGCTTCGGAGCGCATCGTTGGGTGCATGCAGGCTGATGGCCAGGCTGTTAAGCGATGCGCGTTCTGCATATTGGAGCAATTTCGGTGTAATGCCGCAGGTTGAAATGGTCACATGGCGCGCGGCAATGCCAAGGCCCGGCTGCTCGGTGATGATATCAACAAAATCCATGACGGCATCATAGTTATCAAACGGCTCGCCAATGCCCATCAGCACCACGTGAGAGACGGGAAGGCGCAACACCTCTTTGATATATAGAAGCTGCCCCACCATTTCACAGCTTTCAAGATTTCTGACCTTTTTCAGCTTCCCGCTTTCACAAAAAACGCAGTCCATATTGCAACCAACCTGCGTGGAAACGCAAACGCCGTTGCCGTAATCGTGCCGCATCAACACCGTTTCCACGGTGCATCCGTCAGAGAGGCGGAATAAAAATTTGCTCGTATCTTCGCTGTCCGTTTGGGCAAGCAGCTCGGGAAGTGCAAAGCTAAAATCGACACTGAGCTTTGTCTTGATGGGCATGGATAGCTTGTCTATCGCAAGGAATGAGCTGATTTTGTCTTCATAAAGCGCTTTGAAAACAATTTTTGCCTTGGCGGGATTTTCCCCGAAGGAGATAAAATAGTCTCTAAGCTTTTGCATGGTTTGACCGTATATGTTCATATGGTTCCCCTATTACCGGAATTTTTGATTTCTTCTATTAGTATATCGTAAAACAGCGGCGGTGTAAAGGGCGGGTTTGGGACTCTGACAAAAAACCAAATCTGTCCGTTCCGCACAAAAAACCGTCGGTTTGTCCCTTTTCGACGGTCTTATCTTATTTTCTCGAGAGAATTTTGTTGCGATATTGATTGGGGGAAATGCCCGTCATTTTCTTAAACACGCGGGTGAAATAACTCTGGTCTTCATATCCAACGGCCTGGGAGATATCCGTAAGTTTTAAGCCGCGGTTGTGGAGCAGAGCCTTTGCTTTGGTGATGCGGATGCGGTTTAGATACTGGTTAAAGGTAACCCCCGTTTCGCTTTTGAACACCCGGGAAAGATAGGCCGGGGACATATAGACCATTCCGGCGGTGTCTTCTAGGGTCAGGCGTTCGGCATAGTTTGCACCGATGTGTTGGATGCATCGGTGAATGATGTTGGCATGTTTGGTGTCACCATAGCCAAAAAGAGAATCAGCAAATTCCGTAACGGTCTTGGAGAGCCAGGAACAGTAGGCTGAAAAGTCATTAATTGTTGCGCCTTTCTCAAGGTATTGCTGGCACATGGTAAGGGCTTGTTCCGTATCGGTTCCGTTTTCTGTTGCCACACGGGAAATCATTACAATCAGCTCAAAGCCGCGGGCTTTGAGTTTTCCTAAATCGCGCCCCATCACAAAGAGGGAGCCCAACAATTCTTCCAACTGTTTGTGCGCCGCTTCTCGCTCGCCGCGGGCAATGGAATGAAGCAGTTCCTGCTCTTTTGCCAGGGAATATTGTCCGCCGCCGGCTTCTTGTTTCAGTTCGCTGATGTAAGAACCGATGCGGCTTTGAATGGCGTTGGATTTGTCTGTTTCCAACAAATCCCTTTCAGCGGAGACGTTGTTCATAAAGCCCACCGCCATAAATAAAAGATTGGAAAGCTCGGTGGCTTTGGCGGGGGGAACGATGGGGATGCTGTCCAGCACGGTGGCACAGCCTGTCAGCGTGTCGCCTTCTAAATGCAGGTTTTCTTTCAGTTCACAGTCAATAAAATCCTGCCGCTCTACCATAATGAAAGGTCCTGCCGTAATCTTGGCGGCGGTGCCTTCATCGCCAATAATGGGAGACACAAAGCAAGTGAGACCCAAGGGACAGAAGTAGATATATTTGCCGCCGAAACGCTCCGCTTCCAGCATGCCGTAGATATGGGTTTTGGTGCAGTCTTCCCGTGAGCAACCCACAAAAGGCGCCAGAGGACAATGGGCAAAGCCGAGACCTTCCTCGTGGAAGATGGTGCCCTCGGTATCGGAAACGGTGGTGCCCAGTCCTGTGGAAACGTGAAACGCGTGGGCGCAGTCCACGGCCAGTTTACGGTCAAAAGCCGCTTGATTCATCGACGACTCCCCCTTTCTTCTTTCATTGTATCTGCTACTTTTTGTAATGTCAAGAAAATAGACAAAAAAGTACCAAAAATAATGATTATTTGCAAGCGCTGCGGGGTGTGATATGGTAGAATGAAAGCACAAAACAACGAAAAGAGGATTTTGAGGATGCGTGTTTTAACTGAAATTTCCGAATTGCTCCAAAAAGGTAAGGCAAAGGACGTGAAAGCCTTGGTTCAACAGGCTCTGGATGAAGGCATTCCCGCACAGGATATCCTGGAGCAGGGTCTCCTTGCCGGTATGAGCGTGATTGGTAAAAAATTTAAGAATAATGAAATTTATGTGCCCGAGGTGCTGGTTGCTGCCCGCGCTATGAAAATGGGCTCTCAAGTGCTGGCGCCCATGATTGCAGAAGCGGGTGTTGAACCCCTCGGTTGCGTGATTATCGGTACCGTTCAGGGTGATTTACACGACATCGGCAAGAACTTAGTTAAGATGATGTTCGAGGGCAAGGGCTTTTCTGTGGTTGACCTGGGCGTTGATGTGGCCCCCGAAACATTTGTGGAAGCGGCCATAGAACACGACGCGCAGATTATCTGCCTGTCCGCACTCCTCACCACCACCATGGGTGTGATGGGTGACGTTGTGAAAGCCGTGGAAGCGGCAGGTCTGCGCGACAAGGTCAAAATTATGATTGGCGGCGCGCCTGTAACCGAGGCCTTCTGTGCACAGATTGGCGCTGATAAATACACCGTTGATGCGGCAAGTGCGGCAGATGCGGCAAAAGATATGATGATGAACTAAAAAACGGCGCCAAAATTTGGCGCCGCAACAGAATTTAACAGAAAATGTTAGGAGACATTTTTATGCAAAAAGATACAATGACCGCATCAGAACGCTATCGTGCTTATTTATCAGGCCTGCCGGTTGACCGCGCGCCCGTCATCGAGCAGGCACCTTGGTGGGACTTGACCATTCACCGCTGGGCAACAGAAGGTCTCCCCGCAGAGCTTGATAAAATGGATACAGTTGAAGACTATTTCCGGAGAGTGGAGGATATTCAGGGCTATTTTGGCTTGGACAGAACCTTGGGGCCCTGGTTTGAGCCCGTGACGGCAGAGACCCCCGTGGCCCCCAGCCACGGCGCAGGCATTATGGAGGACGAAGACGATTATGCACGCATCAAACCCACCCTCTATCCCCCGGTGGAAACCAAAATTTCCGCAGACTACGGCGCTTGGATGAATGCCTGCCACCGCCGCGGCGATACCATCCTCAGCTTAGGCATGCCCGGTCCCTTCTGGTTCCCTCGCAATATGTTCGGCATTGAAAATCATTTGTACAGTTTTTTTGATTATCCCGAACTTTACAAAGAGATGGTGGACGATTATGCCGCATGGCTGGAAAAGCTCTTACCTTACATTTTAGACCGTTTCCACGTAGATGTGGTTGGCTTTTCCGAAGATATGAGTTATAACGGCGGCGCCATGATTTCCAAAGAGCTTTTTGATGAATTCTTAGCGCCCTTCTATCGTCGTCTGGTGCCCCTTGTGCATAGTTACGGCATCCCCGTTTCCATCGACTCTGACGGCAACATCACCGAGGCGGTGGATTGGTATGCCTCCGTGGGCGCGGATATGATGTCTCCCTTAGAGCGCCAGGCAGGGGTAGATGTGTCCGTTTACCTGGAAAAACAGCCTTCCATGGGGTTTGTGGGTCATTTTAACAAACTCTGTATGAAAGAGGGAGAAGAGGCGATGCGGGCGGAATTTGAGCGCTTACTCCCCAGTATGCAAAAGGGCAAATTCATCCCCTCTGTTGACCACCAGACACCGCCGGAAGTGTCTTTTGAAAACTATAAGATTTACCTGAAACTGCTCAATGAATATGCAAGAAAGATTGATACAGAAAGACAAGGCATTCTGCCCTGCCCCGTGTTTGCAAAAAAGTGAGGTGACGGTATGAAGCGGAATATGAAAGAATGGCTTTTGAATATGACCCTTGCCTCTAAGAAAAAGGCGATGCCGATCTTGTCGTTCCCTGCCGCAAGCCTCTTGGGGCTTTCGGTGGACGAGCTGATTCAGAGCGCAGACAATCAGGCAAAGGCCATGGAACTGGTGGCTAACCGCACCGATGCGGCGGCGGCCGTCAGCCTGATGGATTTATCTGTTGAAGCAGAGTGTTTCGGTGCAACCGTTCGCTTTTCCAAGGACGAAGTCCCTGCCGTCATGGGCAAACTGATTGAAGATAGCGAGGCGGCAGAAGCTTTGGCTGTGCCCGATGTGCATAGCGGTCGCGCAGGGCTCTGCATTGAGGCCATCCGCAAGGCAAGCAAAACCATTCCTGACCGCCCTGTTCTGGCCGGGGTCATCGGTCCTTATTCCTTGGCAGGACGTCTCCTGGACGTGACCGAAATTATGCTGGATTGTTTTGATGAGCCGGAAAAGGTCCACACGGTACTTGTAAAATGTACTGAATTTTTAGTACAATATTGTCAGGCCTTTAAGGAGGCAGGCGCAGGCGGCGTTATCATTGCCGAGCCTCTGGCAGGGCTGTTATCTCCCGACATGATAGAGGAATTTTCCGAGCCTTATGTACGGGACATAGTGGAAAAAGTGCAGGATGAACATTTCTGCATTATCTACCACAACTGCGGTGGTGGTGTGATTCGCCTCATTGATTCCATTTTGCGTACAGGAGCGGCGGCTTACCACTTCGGTAACGCCATCGACATGGCAGAGATGATGCCCCACATTCCCGAAGATACTGTGGCAATGGGCAATGTGGATGCGGCAGGCGAGTTCTGCCAGGGCACGCCCGAATCCATCAGAAAGGCAACCCTGTCCGTTCTGGAAGCCTGCGGGAGGTATCCCAATTTTGTGATTTCTTCGGGATGCGATATCCCTGCGGCCTCTCCTTGGGAAAATATTGACGCTTTCTTTGGCGCAGTAGGAGATTTTTACAATGACTGATTTTGTCACTTGCACCTATGGTAGCAGGGTATTGACGATTGAAAAAGGAACGCATATCAGCGAGATTCTTTCGCCGGAACACAAAACGGGTCATATTTGTGGGGGCAAAGGCACCTGCAAAAAATGTCGGGTTTTGGCTTTCGGAGAAATCTCTGCGCCCACAGAGACGGAGACCTCCTGTTTTTCTGCAGAAGAACTGGCCGACGGTTTGCGCCTTGCTTGCCAGACGAAAGTGATGGGCGATTGCCGCATCGAGGCAAGCGAGAACGGTGTGGCGCAGATTTGCACCGAGGGAACACTGCCGGACTTTCTCTGGACACCGGTTTTTGAACAATTTGGTGCAGCGGTGGATATCGGTACCACCACATTGGTGGTTTCCCTGTATGATAAAACGCGTCTTTTGGCAACGGCTTCGGCGTCTAATCCCCAGAGCATCTTTGGCGCTGATGTAATGAGCCGTGTGCAGGCATCCCTGGAAGGAAAAAAAGCAGAACTTGCGGTGCTCCTTCGCAAGGCAGTTTCTACGCTTTTAACAGAATGCGCTGCAACGGCGGGTGTTTTGGTAACGGATATTGACCGCGTGGCTATCGCAGGCAACACGGCAATGCTATACTTTTTAACGGAGCGGGATGCAAGCTGTCTATCCCGCGCGCCCTTTGTAGCGGATCATCTCTTTGGCGAATGGGTCAGCGGCGCAAGTCTCTCTTTGCCTTGTGCTGCGGCAAATGTCTATCTGGCGCCCTGTGTTTCGGCCTTTGTTGGCGCGGATGCCACGTTAGCACTCCTTTCCTCCGGTCTTTGTGAGAAAGAAGAAACTGCGCTCCTTTGCGACATCGGTACAAACGGCGAAATGGCACTGTGGCACAAAGGAGACCTTTTTTGTTGCTCCACGGCGGCAGGACCTGCCTTTGAAGGGGCGGGGCTTTCCTGCGGTATGCGTGGGGAGATGGGCGCCATTGATAAAGTCTGGGCAGAAAACGGCAGAATGGGTATTCATGTGATCGGCGAAACCGCGCCTCGCGGCATTTGCGGCGGAGGTGCTGTGGATGCAATTGCTTATCTGTTGCAAACAGAAAAACTGGATGAAACAGGATGTTTGGAAGACGACCCCTACTTCTTCGCAAAAGACGTTTTCCTGACAGGGGAGGATGTCCGCAACATTCAGCTTGCCAAGGGGGCCATTTTTGCAGGCATTAAAACCTTGATGAGGGCCACGGATATTTGTACAGATGAGTTGGCTCACCTATATATTGCGGGTGGATTCGGACTGTATTTATCCCTTAAAAACGCGCAAACCATCGGCTTGCTCCCGAAGATTGAAAAAGAAAAAGTTTGTCTTTTGGGTAACGGAGCCTTGATGGGTGCGGCGCTGATTTTATTAGATAGCAGTGCAGAAAAAAGGGTAAAAGCCATTAGCCAAACGGCAAAAACCATCGAGTTGGCTGGGAGTCCGATTTTTCGGGAAGCCTATATTGACGCAATGTTTTTTACAGGTGAAACGTAATCAAAAAGAGCCCCCATAAAATATGACCACAAAAAAAGACGCCGCAAAGCGTCTTTTTTTGTTGGATAAGAATGCATATTTTGATACAAATCTTAACTCTTGTTTTGATATGATTTTTTGACCACCGTTTTAAAAAAGTGACCATCATCCTTAAAACATAAATTATTATAATAAAATTATTCTTCAGTTGTGGGTGGAATTGGAGGCATAACATTAGCAAACAGTTTTTTAACTCATCTACTGCTCCAGCCTTTTCCCATTGTGCCATTCCATTCTTCCATACTAAACTATCCGCGGTAAATTGTCCTGCACTTGCCATCTGTGTTAAAACTGAAATATCAAAGGGGCCAGTTGATTGTCCGTTGATCGCAATATGATATGCAACAGTAGGAATTGGAGGAGGCACAACGCTGGGCGTTGTTTGCTGATTGATACCGCCCATCATATTATTCATAGCACCCGCTATATTTTGACCGACAGCACCGCCGACAGCCATACTTGCCATCATAGCCGCCATAAATTTTTGTTTTCTCTATTAGTATATCGTAAAACAGGGGCGGTGTAAAGGGCGGCGTTCCCTCCACGCTCAAAACCCGACAATCAGGTCTCGTCTGCTGTGTTTTCCCGTTGCATACTTTTACGGTACGCAGAGGGCGAGACGCCTTTAACTTTTTTGAAAGCCCGGGAGAATACAAACAGTTCCTCGTAACCAAGAGCGTTGGCAACCTGGGAAATGCTGTATTCCGTATCCAGCAAATAGCGGCAGGCCTGATTCATTTTCAGGTTTGTGATATATTCCTTCGGCGAAACGCCCAGGTGCTTTTTGAACAGGGCGGTCAGGTAGCTTCTGTCAATGCCGAGATATGTTGCCAGCTGGGAAACCGTGATGTTTTCGTGCTGGAAATACCAGAGATAGTCCTTGGCACGATTGATGTAACGCAACCCGTGAGGGGCATTGTTTTGGGGCGCTTTTTCGTTGGTTAAGCTGTGAAGAACGTCATAGGCGCGGGCAGTCAGCAAGGTCTGCGCGGGCGCTTCCCCGTCATAGACCGCCAAAAACCGCTCCAACGCAGAAACAAACTCTTCCTTTGCGGTAAACACGGGCACCTCCGCAGACAGGCCCCGCGCCGCCAGAAACGCCGCCAGGTCGTCAGAGGCAAAGCCAATCCATTCATATTCCCAGGGGTCTGTCTCGTCGGCTTTATAATAAACCAGCACGCCCGGGAAAATGCAAAAAACCTCCCCGGCGGAGAGCTGATAGCTTTTGCCCTTAACCTGAAAAACGCCTTTTCCTTTTTTGATGTAATGCAAAATATAAGTCCCGCGGAAATTAGGACCATAGTGGTGCCCCGGATGGCATTTTTGCCAGCCGCCGTGGACTTGTTTGACATGCGGTGTGCAACAGGAAATCAGCGGTTCTTCCACAAGAAACACCTCCCTGACAGATTTTTCTTAATAATACCACATTTTGTTGTGTTTTACAAGTATTTTGTTATGTATAAGTCAACAAAAAGTTGTATAACGAAAGTAGAAAATCCCATTTTGAAGCGTGAAAGGATGAGACAGATGATTAAAATTGCTTTTATGGGTGCAGGCAGTTGGGTCTTTGCTAAAAATGTACTGGGCGACTGCATCATCACCCCGGAGCTTGAGGATTTACATTTGTATTTGTATGACATCAACGCCAAGCGTCTGGACGAATCCCGCCAGATGATGGAAAACATTGCCCGAAACGCAGGCAGGAAAGATGTGAAAATTGTTGCTACCATGGACATGCACGAGGCCCTGGACAAGGCCGGCTACGTGGTCAACGCCATTCAGGTGGGCGGATATGACCCCTGCACCATCACAGACTTTGAAGTGCCGAAAAAATACGGCCTCCGCCAAACCATTGCGGACACCTTGGGCATCGGCGGTATTTTCCGCGCCATGCGTACCATCCCCCATATGGAAGCCTTTGCTCGCAAAATGGAAGAGGTTTGCCCGGATGCCATCTTCATGAGCTACACAAACCCCTGCGCAATGGTTTCGGGTTACATTCAGCAATATACAAGTATCCAGACGGTTGGACTTTGCCACAGCGCGCACAACGCAGCCAATAACCTCCTGGCGCCTCTCGGCATCCCTGATGAAGACTGCATCTGGGAGGTGGCGGGCATTAACCATCAGGCCTGGCTCCTGAGGGTGGAGGATAAAGATGGAAACGACCTTTACCCCGAAGCCAAAAAACGCTCCAAGGAGTGGCTGGCAGGGAAAACCTTCGAGCCTACCAGTCGCGCAAGAGCTGAATATCCCGATATGGACAGAGTCCGTCACGAGATTATGCATCGCTTTGGGTATTATGTAACCGAATCCTCCGAGCATAATGCGGAATATAACCCCTGGTTTATCAAGCCCACGCATCCCGAATTGATTGACAAATATAAAATTCCTCTGGATGAATATATCCGTCGTTGCATCAATCAGAACGCCGACTGGGACAAGACCGTCGCCGAGCTGACAGACACAGAGCTGAAACACGAATATTCAGCCGAATATGCGGCGAAGATTATCAAAGCAAGAGAAACTGATGTGCCTTACCGTTTCCACGGCAATGTGTTAAACACAGGCGGTCTTATTTCCAACCTGCCGAGAAAGGCCTGTGTTGAAGTGCCCTGCTTTGTGGACCGCGCAGGCATTCATCCGACTTATGTGGGTGACCTACCCGAGCAATGCGCCGCTCTAAACCGCACCAACATCAACACCCAGCTTCTGACCATCGAAGGCGTTCACGAACGGAGTAAAGATAAAATTTATCTGGCAGCCATGATGGATCCACACACAGGCGCACAGCTTTCTATTGACGAAATTGTGGCTATGTGTGACGATTTGTTTGAAGCGCATAAAGATTGGCTGCCTGAATACAAATAAGGAAATAAAACGCAATGAAATACTTACAGATTATTGGACATGGTTTAGGTTTTCTGGCTCTTGTTTTGGGATATGTTTCCTATCAGGCAAAAAGCCGGAAAGGAATTCTTTTGTGGCAGACGGCAACCAACGCTGTGTTTGTGGTGCACTATCTTCTTATTGGTGCGCCTTCTGCCTGCATCCTGAATCTATTGAATATCATCCGTAATTTAATCTATTATGGAAAGGGGAAACAGGGCAAGGTTCCCATGGTTTTTCCGGCTGTTTTCTCGATTTTGGCCGTTCTTTTCGGCATTGCTACCTGGGAGGGACCGCATTCTCTCTTAGTTACCGCCGGCATTGCTATTAACAGCATTTGCATTTCGCTAAACAATGTGCAGAGCATCCGCAAAAGCATCCTGCTCACATCGAGTCTGGTTTTTCTCTATGATGTGTTTGTCTTCTCCGTAGGCGGTATGATATATGAACTGGTTGCCATCGGCTCATCCCTCATTGGGCTCTGGCGGTACCGCAAAGCATGAATGATGGGTTAAGACCCCTTAAAAATGACCACAAAAAAAACCACCCGAGGGGTGGTTTTTTGTGTGGAAGAGCCGAATGATTTAGATGACTTTAACAATCTATGCTAATAATTAATTTCCAGGATATTTATACTCATTCCCTTTCCAAAAATTATCTCCATAGGATTGTGTACCCTTTCCCCGACAGTAATTACAGAGATGTCCATTAGAAAAACCCGAACCATGACACGCAGAACACTTGTTACTGCTACCACAAGATGTACAAATCATTACAACAATTGATATACAGAATATTAACACTAGAAACTTCTTCATTTTTTCTCCTCCTTATTTATTTGATTTTGTTTTGCGGTATTTATTGAAGAAATCAATACTCTTTTTATTTCAAGACAATCTTTAAGCAAAGATTCTACCTCATCATTTGTAAGTAATTCTGATTTAACAAGCAATTTCAACCAATATTCAGTTTCAGCAGTTTCTTTCAAAGAAA
>SVJS01000010.1 GCA_015068855.1 Oscillospiraceae bacterium
TGCAGACGTTGCGGCATCAGGCGACAGCGATTGGTTTGAGGACGTAAAACGCTACGAAGCAGAGGTTTTATCAAACCGATAAAACTGCAAGATGGTCAAAAGAGGAACAAGGGATATGGGGGACACTATGAACTTTACAAGTATACCCAAACAATACCGTCCGATTCCGTTTTGGAGTTGGAATGAAAAACTGGATACAAAAGAAACAGCCGAGCAGGTTCACACCATGCACGAGGCGGGCCTTGGCGGGTTCTTTATGCATGCCCGCGGCGGCTTGCAGACCGACTACATGGGCGACGAATGGTTTGCCAACGTCGAGGCTGCCATACAGGCAGGCGAGGAAACAGGCATGGGTGCCTGGGCCTATGACGAAAACGGCTGGCCCAGCGGTTTCGGCAACGGGTATGTTAACGGAAAAGGGATCGAATATCAGCAAAAATATCTCCGTATGAGCGAAACAGAGCCGACGGAGAACGTCATTGCAAAATGCGGCGACCATTGGTTCTATTTCGATGTCAACCCGTTTTATGTTGATGTGCTTGACAAAAAGGTGATTAAAGAGTTCATTGACTATGCCTACACGCCGTATTATGAACGGTACGGAAACCGCATTGAGGGCTTTTTCACGGATGAACCGCAGATTTCCCGCAACGGCATTCCCTGGAGCTTTGTGTTTGAAGGGGAGTATATGCGCCGGTACGGGGCGGCTATTAACGAGCATCTGGAAGAATTGTTTTTGCCAGTCGGGGACTATAAGAACACGAGGGTCAAGTTCTGGAAAATGGTGACGGACCTTTTTTCCGAAAGCTTTTTGAAGCAGATTTATGACCAGTGTAACGAATGGGGCTTAAAGCTGACGGGGCATCTCGTTCTGGAAGAAGATTTGTACACACAAATCACGGGCAGCGGTGCCTGCATGCCGCATTACGAATATATGCACATCCCGGGCATGGACTGGCTGGGGCGGGATATCTTCGATTGCCTGACAACCATGCAGCTTTCCTCTGCCTGCGAGCAATTGGGCATTAAGCAGGTTCTTTCTGAAACCTTTGCCCTGTGCGGGCACAATGTCAGCTTTGCGGAGTTAAAGGGCCTATATGAATGGCAGATGGTCCATGGCATCAACCTTTTGTGTCAGCATCTTGAGGGCTATTCCATCCGTGGCATACGCAAGCGGGATTATCCCCCTGCTATGTATTGCCAACAGCCGTGGTGGAGCGACTATAAAGAGTTTATGGATGCCATGTCACGGGAGAGCATGATTCTGGCAGAAAGCCGGAAGCAGGCGGATGTTTTATTGCTTCATCCCCAAACCACCGCCTGGTCTATGTATGACGGCAAACCCGCAGAAGTCTATGGTAATGAAGAGATTGAAAAGCTGCACGAAAAGCTTTTGTCAATCATGCGCACTTTGGAAAAGAAGCACATCATGTACCATCTTGGGGATGAAACCCTGATGGAACGTCATGCCAGAGTGGAAAACGGCAAGCTGGTTATTGGAGAGCAGCAGTATTCTTGCGTGATTGACTCTGCCTGCGAGATCCTTTTGCCCAAAACGCAGGCGCTCTTAGATGACTTTCTGGCGCAGGGCGGAACCCTCGTTAAAGCCGAGGACCTGCCTGACAATCCCGTCTGTGACAGCGACGAGATTACGTATGTAAGACGTGAGCATGACGACTACACGGTTCACTTTTTTGTCAATACATCCAAAGACAGAAAAACGGCAAACATCCATGTGAACGGCAAAAAGCTTGATGCCTACACAGGCGAACTGACAGATTTTCCAAAGGACTACGAGTTTGAACCCTGGGGTAGCCTCATGATACTGGAAGACGAAACGGAGACGTGCCGTCTTACAAAACAAAAAGAGGATACCGTCAGACTCAGCGAAACGCTGACTCTTGCAGAGCCGGTGCAAAATGCCATCACGCTGGATGTGTGCGATTACTATTTTGACGGTGAATTGCAGGAGAAAAACGGTTATGTCTTAAACATTTGCGAACGGGCCAATGAACTGGAAAGACCGGTCCAAATTCATCAGGATTACCATGTCAAAATCAATTATATCCCCGAGCAGTTATTCTTGGTGTGCGAAACGCCTGACGTTTTTGCAATCCGAGTCAACGGCGAGCTGATAGATAAAACCGTTTGCGGTTTTTATCTGGATAAAAGCTTTAAGAAGATTGACATCGCAAAGTATATCGTCTTAGGGGAAAATACCATTTCCTTTGACTGTGCATTCAAACAAAGCAAGGCGTTTTATGAAAACAGAAGAAAATCCCTTGTCTTTGAAAGCGAGAAAAACAAGCTGGCCTATGACATGGAAATTGAGGCTATCTATCTTCTGGGCGCGTTCTCTGTGACAACTGACGGCACCTGGGAACAGCTGGAACGGAATGCCGTTCGATTCACGGGCAGCTTCGCGCTTGATGCACCGAAAGAAACGGTCCGCATAAAACATATAGAACAGCAGGGCTATCCATTCTTCTGCGGGGAAATGAAACTTGCAGGCGAAGTGGAGATAGCGGGCGAAAATCCGGTCTTAGACCTTAATGTTAAGGGCATCAACGCCGTGCGTGTAAAAATCGGGAACAAGGAAAAAGTCATGTTAACCGATAATAAATTGCCTCTTAAAGAGTTCGGCGTGAGCGGGAAGACCAAAATAGAACTGACGCTTGTTAACAATCTCAGAAACATTTTGGGACCGCACCATCTGGAGATAGGCGAAAGCTATGCGGTTGGCCCTGGTGCATTCTTTAAGGAAAGCTGTGTATGGGCTTCGTCTCCGGCTAGGTGGAATGCAGGCTATTGCTTTGTTGAAACAAGCCTGTAAGCGCTGTGTTACCAGAACGCGAAACGATGTAATGTGTCGCATGGTGGATAAGCTGTATAAAATTGAAAAGGAGTCGCTAAACGGCTCCTTTTTTTGAACGTGATTCAGCTATTTTCAAGGCATTAGGATAGGCCATTCCTATTGAAAAATCTGTTTTTCTATGCTATACTTAACACATGTGGGATTTACCCCTAAAGCCTTTTGGCTTTTTCGGTCTTTTGGCCGCTGTGTCAATTGACAGCGTTGCCCTAAACTTTCTACAGGAAAAGTTTTTTGCTTGTGATGCTGTCCTTTACGTGGAAAAAATAGGAGAGATTTTTATGTATTTACTATCACCACTTAAAAAACAATACAAAGCGAATCTTCATTGTCATAGTGTTCTCTCTGACGGCAAGAAAACGCCGCATGAGCTTAAAGAGATGTATAAAAAACAAGGGTATTCGATTCTTTCCATTACTGACCATGAAGCACCAAAGAGTCACTCCTATCTGAATGATGCTGAATTTCTTACCATAACGGGTTATGAAACCTATATAAGACCGGACGCGGAGTGCCGCTATGATGCGTATGACAAGGAAATACATATCAACCTTTTTGCGCGTGACCCGGAAAACGAAGCGATTGTGTGTTACAACCCGGCGTATTGCAAATATATAACCAATGAGCAAAAAGAAAAATTAAAAAAGGTTGGCTCTCAGAAAACCAGAGAGTATAGCGTGGCGTATATTAATGAGCTTATACAAACGGCAAAGGCTCATGGCTACATCGCGGCGTATAATCATCCATGGTGGTCCATGGAGGAAGAGGCGGACATACTGCAATATGAAGGCTTTTTCAGTATGGAAATGTGCAATTACAGCAGTTACCTGATCGGTCATTTAGAATATAACGCGGCACTTTATGATACAATGCTTGCTGCCGGTAAACGGATATTTTGTCACAGTGCTGATGATAATCATAATGTAGCCCCGTCTGATTCCTTGGCGTTTGATTCGTTCGGCGGATTTACGATGATTATGCCTGAAAGCTTTACTTACGATGCGGTCATTGAAGCAATGGAGAGGGGCGAAATGTATTCTTCCATGGGCCCTGTCTTTAAGGAAATTTCCATGACGGGCAACAAAATTCATATTGAATGCTCAGATGTTGAGCGGATTATGGTATTTACCGGCAGTAAGGCGCCTAAACGAAAATATGCTGCTCCCGGCGGAACCATTAACTCGGCCGATTTTGAGATTGATGAGCGCGCGAAATTTGTTCGGGTATCGGTTGTGGATGCATACGGAAAATTTGCCGACACGCGCGGCTTTTTCAGAGATGAATTGGAGTTTTAGTGAAATTTTTAGCTCAATCATAAAACAAGTAAGACTTACGTCACATCATGCTAAGAGGAGAAATACAATGCAAAAGAAATACGGGAGAATTATATTTTTTATAGTCTATCTTGCCTATACATCCATCTACATTGCAAGAATCAATTTATCCGTGGCAAGTCCCGGACTTATATCAGAGGGCGTTATCGACGCGGTGCAGGTAGGCTTGCTTGGCAGTATATTTTCGACGATTTATGCGGTTGGAAGACTTATCAATGGCGGCGTCAGCGACAAAATGCCACCATGGATTATGCTGACCACAGGGCTTTGTCTGGCAGGAGCCAGCAACGTTCTGATCAGCTTTTTTCCGCCCTTTATAGGAATCTTTATTCTCTGGCTCACAAACGCATACGCGCAGTCCATGCTCTGGAGCTCGGTGCTGTGTGTTGTTTCAAGTATTTATGACAAAGAGGTCGCAAAGAAAAAAACATCTGTCATGGTTACCTCTGTTGCGATGGGTAATATTCTAAGCATCATCATCAATACCTATTTGATTACAAATTTCGGAACAAGATTTGCGTTTGTTGTCCCCGGCATTCTGACGATTGTTCTGGGTATTTTGGTATGTATTTTGACAAAACATATTAAAGCCCCAACAGAGGACCGCGAAAAGAATCATGTTTCCATGTGGGAGCTTATCAAGAAAAAAGAGGTTTACACCATGCTTGTTCCTGCCACACTACATGGCGTTATGAAGGATAACATCAGTCTGTGGATGGCGGTATTTATTGTTGACAGATTCTGCGTTGATTTAACCACATCTTCCTACTACATTCTTTTAATACCAACGATCGGATTCATAGGCAGAACCATTTACCCTGCGGTATATAAACTGTGTAAAAGCAAGGAAAACACAGTATCTATTATTGGGTTTTTTGTCAGTGCAGCATCTTCGCTCGTGCTGTGCTTTTCGGGCATCGGGATTATACCTGCGGTGTTATGCATGAGTCTTATTTATGCAGCAGTATCCATGATCAATACATCCATTTTATCAATCTATCCGTTACAATTCTTAAAGACAGGGAATGTGGCATCTGTAAGCGGTGTTATGGATTTTGCTACATATTTAGGTGCCGGTGTTTCGGGTGTGATTTACGGTGCACTTATTAAGAATTTTGGTTATACGCCCATGTTTCTTTCGTGGGTTTGCATATCGTTGATTTCAATCATTTTAGTCAAAAAAATCAAGACAACGGAGTGAAATCGATGCAGGAATGGATTATAGGGTATCTATATGAGCCGTGGCATTACCGATTTTGATAACGATTTTGTGAACTATTATTAAAAAGGGTGGAGAACAAGTATGTTAAAAGATATTAAGGGTGCCATATTTGATATGGACGGGACATTGGTAGATTCGTTGATGGTGTGGGATGTCTTATGGGAGAAATTTGGAGTAAAATTTCTGAACCGTGAGGGTTTTCGGCCCTCCAAAGAAGACGATAAGCTTGTCAGAACAAAGACCTTACAGGATGCGATGGACCACATTCATTCTGTTTACAATCTGGGACATAGCGGAGAAGAATTGCTGGATAGTGCGAATGAAATGATGAGAAACTTTTATTCTAACGATGTTGAGTTAAAAAAAGGCGTATTGGAGTTTCTTGCATATTGCTATGATAAGGGAATCAAAATGTGCATAGCTTCAGCAACGGACATATCGTTGATAAAACTGGCTATTGACCATTTGAAAATAGGGAAGTATTTTGTGAAAATCCTTTCCTGCGCGGCAATTGGCAAGGGTAAGGACCAGCCGGATATCTACATCAAAGCGCAAGAGTGTCTGGGGACTAAAACAGAGGAAACGTGCGTGTTTGAAGATTCACATATTGCGATTGACACAGCGGATAAGTTGGGAATGAAAACAGTAGGCATTTACGATCAATATAATTACGGCCAAGAAGAAATGAAGAGAATCGCAACTGTGTATATTGCAGAAGGCGAGACCTTGAAAAAGCTTATTGATCATAACTGTATCTAAAACTTATATCTCACAATGGTCTAAAAGAAAGGCATTTGAATGACGCAGTCTTTCTATAAAGACTGTCAGGTGGTTTTGAATAGAATAAGTAAATGACAGATACATAATAAAAATGGAGAGCGGGTTACCATGGAGTACGATTTATTTTACATAATTGGACAGTTGTTTGGTGTTATTGCAGTTGTGCTGGGATTTATTGCGTTTCAAAGAAAAACACAGCTGGGAATTATCCTTTTTCAGTGTGCTACGGCGCTGGTGTTTTCTGCGCACTATTTTTTGATTTCTGCACCGACTGCGGTTGCACTTAATGTATTATCGGCAATGATATGTGTTTTCTTTGCTTTTCGCGACAAGTTAAAAGGCAAAAGTAAAGTAGAGGTCATTGTGAGTTCGTTGCTGATTATACTTGCCGGTGCTCTGACCTGGGAAAACGCTTATTCTGTTTTTTTAATAGCGGGACTTATGATCAATGTTATAAGTCTTTCTTTTTCTAACCCTCAAAACACAAGGCGTGCAATGCTTCTTAAATCACCCCTGTGTATTGCATACAATTTGGCAGTGACATCGATTGGCGGTGTGGTTTTTGAAAGTGCGGTTCTTACATCGGCCATTATAGGGCTTATCAAAAACAAGGTAAGAGAAAAATAATAAGTCATTGACCTTGTTGCATCAGAAAATTATAGTTTTTTATCCTGACTTGACACGAACTTTGTCGAATAATGCAGAATTGAATTTAAAAATTATATTTTGAGGAAGTGAAAAAATTTGAAAAAAAGTAAACTCTGGATTTGTTTGTTTTTGGGTGTTATATTTTTACTTATATTTGTAATGGTATTGCCATTCCTAATTAGAGATAATTTTGCTAATATTCAAAATTTAGGCATAACATTGGAGTATCATGAAATGTTATCATATTTAATAACATCATTATCTGTTATAGTAACCGCAATATTAAGTTGTATTACAGTTTTTATATCAAAAAAAGCTTCAATGGTTAGTGATAGAATGTTGTCACTAGAAGAAGAAAAATTAAGCCCTTATTTAGATATTGTTAGAGAAAAATCTTATGTGTCTGAGTGTAGGAATAGTGATGAATTGTTAAAAGTAAAATTGTATGTTAGAAATATTGGTCAATACCCTATTCAAAATATTTTATTGAGCAGGAAAGAGTTAGACATAAAAGAGATTGAAGATATATATGTTAATGACAAAATTTGTGATAGAATATTTGAACAACTTTCAAAATTAAGTGAAAATAAAGAAAATAAAGAGTATACTTTGACTTGTATAGCGGGTCTCCGTGAGATGACAGTAGTTCACTCAAGATATAGAAATGGAGAACGCGAAATAAAAGAAGAGGAACTACCATTTTCTGAATCACTTTATTTTAATATAGAAAAAAATGAGATTGAGAAACCAATTGAGATATACATAACTATGCAAAATATTTCTGGAGAGATTTATGTTCAAAAAACAAAATTATATATATCGAACAGAAGTAATAAACATGATTATTTTTTAACCATGCATTCAAAAACAATTAAAAGGGTAATTAACTAAATGTTAATAATAAATTATGAGGTGATTAAATATGAAAAATAGTGTTAGAAAATTAGCTTGTACAATTGTTTGTGTTTTGAGTTTGACAATTCTTAGTTCATGCGGATATATACAAAGCACTGATTCAAATCAACAAGTATTAGAAGAGACAAACGAACAATCGCAAGCAACTGCAAATAAGGAGAATGAAACTACTAAAAAGAAAAAATATGACAAAAAAATAGAATGGGGAAATTTATCTAGTTATTGCTGTGCTGTAGAAATTGATGAATATGACGGAGATATAATTGAAGCTGGTACATATAGAATATACCCTGATTTAGTTAGCGGATTAGATAAAGGTAGAATAGCAATTGTTTGGGATGTATATACATCAGAAACTTTGTATAATAATATTTCCGAATTAAAAGAAAGTGAATATCGAGGATCTGTTGGTGGAATGTCAAAAAATGAGATTACATTAGATTTATCTTCAGGACAATATTTATATGTAAAATATAATCCTGTAGCAAATAACAATCCGACAGGAATTGTAGTTATTGATAAAAAATAATTTTTTATTCTTTTCTTTACAAAAATATATAAAGGAGAAATACAGATGATTGATTTTAAAAACGGGGCGTTTTTCAAATTAAAGAAAATAGATAATGAAAAAGCTGTATCATTAGTTTCAGCTTTGCTTATATCGGATGAAAGTATAATTTCTACATATAAAGCTTTAAGAGATTATGTTGTTTTTACAAATAAAAGAATAATATCAGTAAATGCGCAAGGTATAACTGGTACAAAAAAAGATTATACATCTTTGCCATATTCAAAGGTTCAGGTTTATTCTGTTGAAACTGCTGGTATAGCGGATATGGATTCATTTGTTGCTGATTGTGAATTGGAGTTATACTTTTCCGGAGTAGGAAAAGTTAAATTTGAATTTGAGAAAGATTGTGATGTAAAGGAAATTTGCAAAATGATTTCCGAGTATGTTCTGAGATAAGTTTTATTTTTAACATCACACTAATTAAATTAAATAAAATAAATAGTTTGCCAATAATAAATATTTACATATCGGGCAGGAAAATCTAACAGTCCTGCGGGTTCTAAGGAATTTTGTTCAGAAAAAATGCAGTGAAAAATTAAGGGAAAAATAGTAGGTCCTTTTATTCACTATTCGCCCGACTTGACACGAGTAACATGGATATGTCGAATGTTGTCGAGAAGAAAAAAGCCTCCCTTCGGGCAAGGGGGCTTTGGTGTGCAGCAACCAGATTATACTGCCGTTATATGCAGTCAAACCGCTTTCCCCGGAAGATAAATCAGTTACATTTTCACCAAAGGTGAGTCAAAATAAAGGAGATGGGACAATGAGTTTTAAGGACTTAAAAAGAATCGGCACATGCCCTCTGCGTAAGGATTATGTCATGCCTGTCAGGGTTATCTGGGCCTCAGAGGGTGCCACCAACACGGAATGCCTTTTGATCAATGAACAGGATCAGGCCTATCAGGGTGCGGACAGTTTTGTAACGATGTCCACCAAGGATGGCAAAAAGGCTGCGTTCGTTTTAGACTTTGGCACAGAACTTGCCGGCGGTGTTCGCTTTGTGACCAACACCGGTGATTGGGGCAGAAACGTTGATTTTCGCATCAGTTTTGGCGAGTCGGTTTCCGAAGCCATGACCCCTCTGGGCGAAAAACATTCCGATAACAGCCACACACCCCGAGATTATACCGCAGTCACAAACTCTGTTTTATCCACGGTTGAAATTGGCACATCAGCATTCCGTTTTGTGTATGTAGAAATGATGACGCCCGATGCAGAACGAGAAATCGTGTCTCTCCACGCTATGTTTACATATCGTGATGTTCCATACGTTGGTAGCTTCTCCTGTAATGATGAAGAAGTGAACAAAATTTATGAAGCGGCAGCACATACGGCTCATCTTTGTATGCAGAACTATGTTTGGGATGGCGCAAAACGTGACCGCTTAATCTGGTCAGGCGACTTATCTCACGGTATGAAAGCTATCCGTTCTATTTTTGGCCGCAACGAAGCCGTTGATGCAACCCTGCGCTTCCAGGCAAGAGAGGGCAAACTTCCGTACTATTGGAACTTTATGTCTGGCGATGGTTGTTGCTATGTTATGACTTTGGATGAATGGTATCTCTACACAGGGGATGCAGACCTTGTGAAAGAACTTTCGCCTTATTGGACCGCACTGTTGAAACAGTTGGCGAATATGGTGGGCGATGAAGCTCCCTATCTCACAAAAGAAAGCTTTGTCGAACCCGACAATTTTTTCTGGGATTGGACCACATCCGAGCAAGGCAGTGATGAAGCCACGCTGGCTGGCCTATACACTTGCTTCTATCGTGCATTGACAGCAGGTAAACGCCTTTGTGATGTGGCAGGACTGTCCGAACTTTCAGCTCTTTGCGAAAGAAAGGCAGGGTATTTATCCGAAAATCCCCACCAGCACTTTGGCGTTAAAACACTGGTAACCGAAATGTACCTGTGCGGTCATATGGGCAAAGAGGAAGCGGCAAAAGCCTTGACCGTAGGCGGTGCCAAGTCCATGGGTGCCTCTAACGGCTATATGATTCTGCGTGCTATGGCAGAAACTGCGGGGATGGAATTTGCTCTCAGTGTTCTGCGTGAATATTATGGCTCCATGCTGAAGATGGGCGCTACCACCTTCTGGGAATACTATAAAATTGAATGGTATAAAGAAGGGGCAACCATCGAGCGCAAATTGGAAGAAGGCGAGTATGACATTCACGGGGACAACGGTGAATTCTGTTACACCGGCCACAGAAATTCTCTCTGTCATGTTTGGGGTTCTAATCCGGCTGCCTTTTTGGCAGAAGCGGTTCTGGGTGTTCAGATTGTAGAGCCCGGCTGCAAAAAGATTGCCGTGAAGCCAAACCTCGGTGACCTCACATGGGTCAAGGGTGCCTATGCCACACCCTATGGTCCTGTGACAATCGAACACCGAAAAGAAAACGGCAAAATCAAGAGTAAAATTAAGGCGCCCCGCGGCGTGAAGATAGTGAAATAAAACCCGTCTGCGGATTTATGCACAGGTCTGCCATAAACAGCGTTGCGTGGCTGATGCTTTCCCTCATGCAAGGGATGGCATCAGCCACGGCGGGCAGGGGCGGGATGTTGGAACAAGGAGATGGGACAAATGCTTGTATTGAGATGGATAGAGGGGCTGAGAACCCCGTTTTTTGATGTCTTTTTTTCCTGGGTTACCAAATTCGGCGAAGAGACCATTATGGTGCTTCTTGCCATGATTGTTTTGTGGTGCATTAACAAGAAAAAAGGTCTGTATATGCTTTTGGTGGGCTTTCTTGGCTTACTGATTAATCAAACAATCAAAATTACGGCAAGGGTGCCGAGGCCTTGGGTTAAGCACCCTGACTTTACCATTGTGGAAAGCGCCAGAGACATGGCGGTAGGTTATTCCTTCCCAAGCGGTCACACGCAGATTTCAGTCGGTCTCTATGGAAGCATTGTGCGCATTACGGGGAACAAATATTTCAGGCTGATATGCATTCTGCTTTCCGTTTTAGTTCCGTTTTCCCGACTTTACCTGGGCGTGCACACGCCTGCGGACGTCCTTTTTTCCGTTTTGTGTGCCGTTATTCTGATTTTTGTTTTGTACCCCATTATTGTAAATCAGTATGACAATATGAAGACAATGAATCTGTTTTTTGCCCTTTTGGTTGTGCTGAACCTTGGCTATCTTGCCTACGTTTTGCTGTTTCCGTTTCCGATCCATACGGATGCGGCAAACCTCGAAGACGCCGTGCATCATGGTTACACCATGCTGGGCATTGTTTTGGGTATCTGGGTTGGCTATAACGTAGATACGAAATTCATCCGCTATCAAACGGAGGCCGTCTGGTGGGGACAAATTTGTAAGGTTTTGGGCGGTCTGCTTCTTTTTGCCGGAATGCGGGCGGGTCTTAAAGCATGGCTGCCGCTGCTTTTGGGCGCACATCCTGTTAACGATTCCATTCGTTATTTTTTGACGGTTGTCGTGATGACGAATGTGTGGCCCTTAACCTTTCGCTTTTTCCCAAAACGGTAGGTTAAGCCGACGCAGCAATCGGCGGCCGGCGGGAAAAATATATATTTATACACAAATACAGATATAAAATTAAATAATGTAAGGGTCAAAATTATCAAAAAAGAAAAATTTTACAAAAAGTTATTGACAAAAACAAGTTAATCATGCTATACTGTTTGATGTGGTTAGCGGAGGCTAACTCTCGCTTCCCATATCCCAAATACAATAGCAGGGTGATAAGCATGACAATACTTGAAGCTTCCGAAGGACAGGAATACATCATTAAAAGCATTGAAACTGATGATGAAGAATTAAATGCCTTTTTGTTCTCCCTTGGATGCTATTCGGGAGAAACAATCACGGTTATTGCATTCAGAAAAGGCGGATGCACCGTTTCGATTAAAGACGGAAGATATAATATAGACAATCAGTTGGCAGAAGCTATCATTATTTGATGATAGCCTCTATTCAACTTATTTTTTTGGCGTATGGTTAGCTGTTGCTAACTGCAATATATAAAATACAAGGAGGAACGCAGCATGAGAATTGCCTTAACAGGTAATCCCAACTCAGGTAAAACAACAATGTATAATGCCCTGACCGGCCGTAACGAAAAGGTTGGTAACTGGGCAGGTGTTACCGTTGAGAGGAAGGAACACCCAATCAAAAAGGCTTACTACAAAGGAGCCGAAGAACTGATCGCCGTGGACTTGCCCGGTGCTTATTCGATGTCACCATTCACATCAGAAGAAAGCATCACAAGCTCCTATGTGAAGAAAGAAAACCCCGATGTTATTATCAATATCGTGGACGCTACAAATCTCAGCCGTTCTCTTTTCTTCACAACGCAGCTTTTAGAGCTTGGCGTTCCGGTTGTTGTTGCCCTTAACAAAAGCGACATCAACGAAAAGAAAGGCACAAAGATTGATGTAGAAAAGCTTGCAGAAAAGCTTGCGTGCCCTGTCATCGAAACGGTTTCAATTTCTGCAAACGGTTTGCAGGCGGTTGTTGAAGCTGCTGCAAACGCAGCGGGAACTTCACAAAAGGCAGTTTATTCGCAGGGAAACATTGACCTTACAAGCAAAGATGCAGTTGAGAAAGCTGACAGGGAACGTTTTGAATTCGTAAATCAAATTGTAAAAGAGGTTGAAACCCGTAAGGTTCTCACAAAAGATAAGAACTTCGGCGATAAAATTGATGCTGTTCTAACAAATAAATGGCTCGGTATTCCGATCTTTGCAGTTATCATGTACCTTGTGTTCCAGATTTCTCAGGTTTGGGTTGGGACACCAATTGCAGACTGGCTCGTTGGAATCCTCGAAGGCTTCCAGGGCTGGGTTGGTGAACTTTTAGGCAATGCAAATCCTCTACTTTCAGCAATCTTAGTTGACGGTGTAATCGGCGGTGTTGTAGCCGTTGTTGGATTCTTGCCGCTTGTTATGGTGATGTACTTCCTGATTGCTCTTTTGGAAGATTGCGGGTATATGTCGCGTGTGGCAGTTGTTCTTGACCCCATCTTCAAAAAGGTTGGTCTTTCCGGTAAATCAGTTATCCCGTTTGTTATCACAATCGGTTGTGCTGTTCCCGGTATTATGGCAAGCCGCACTATAAAAAATGAGCGAGAGAGAAGAGCAACAGCTATGCTTTCTCCGTTTATGCCTTGCGGTGCTAAAATCCCGGTCATCGCACTTTTTGCAGGCGCTTTCTTTGATGATGCGGGCTGGGTTAGCACAGTTATGTACCTTTCCGGTATCGTGCTCATCTTCTTAGGTGCCTTACTTGTTAACAAAATCGCAGGTTATAAAGCAAGAAAATCCTTCTTTATCATTGAGCTGCCTGAATACAAAGCTCCTTCCGTTTGGGGTGCTATTAAATCAATGTGCGGCCGTGGCTGGGCTTACATAGTGAAAGCAGCTACCATCATTTTACTTTGTAACATGGCAGTACAGCTTATGCAGACATTTACCTGGAGCTTCCAGGTTGCAGAAAGCGCAGATGCTTCAATCCTTGCTTCTATCGCAGGACCGTTTGCTTACATTCTTGTGCCGATTGTTGGTGTACTTTCATGGCAGCTTGCAGCAGCAGCTGTTACAGGCTTCATTGCAAAAGAAAATGTTGTTGGTACGTTAGCTGTTTGCTTCGTAGGGCTTGAAAATCTTATTGATACAGAAGAACTTGCTCTTATGGAAGGCGCAGGCGCAGAGGTTCAGGCTGTGTTTGCAATCACAAAGGTTGCGGCTTTAGCATACCTTATGTTTAACCTCTATACGCCTCCTTGCTTTGCTGCTATCGGTGCCATGAATGCAGAAATGAAGAGTGCAAAATGGCTTTGGGGTGGAATCGGTCTCCAGCTCGGTGTAGGGTATACAGTTGCCTATTTGGTTTACACAATTGGTACACTCATCACAGCACCGGCCGATCTTAATGTTGGTGCTGCAATTAGCGGTCTTGTTATTGTTTTAGCCATAGTGGGTATTGTTGCGGGACTTATTCATAAGACAAGTAGGAACCTTAAAGCTGAATATGCTTTGAGTTCTGCAAAAAACTGAAAAAATTTCAAAAAAAGCATTGACAAATAATCTTCCGTGTGTTAGAATATGATTTAATTTCAAACGCAAAGATGCGGAATAGTAGGCAAAGGCTTCTCGCCTGGAGAGAAATGTCGGGTGGTGCGAGACATCGGGAGAACATTGCTGAACTCACCGCGGAGCGGCTGCCGTGAACTCATAGTAGGGGCAGACGGGAACTCCCGTAACAGAGTTAAGATGTATTGGCATCTAAAGGGCATCCTTATTGGATGAAAAAGAGTGGTACCGCGGAAACGATGAAAGTAACGTTTTCGTCTCTTTGAGCTAACAAAGAGACGGGAACGTTTTTTTTGTTAGTAAAACCCTATTTTTGATATTTATATTTGAGAGGAGTTTTCACTATGAGAACAATCAAAGTTACAGACATTACGCTTAAAAAGCTTGCAGAGGACCGCGCCATCTCGCTGCTCTTCCGCGAAAAGTCCGCGATTGCCAATTGTGCAGACCTGCTCGGTGCGGACGCTATTGAGCTGCCTGCTGTTAAAAATCTACGTGAAGACACCATTATTTATAAAACAATTGCACAGAATGTGCAGAAGGCTGTTCTTGCTATTCCGGTTGGCTTTAACAAAGACGATGTCAAATCGGTATGGGAATGCATCAAAGATGCGAAAAAGCCCCGCCTCCAGGTTGAACTTCCTGTTTCGACAATCCAGATGGAATATACCTATCATGTAAAGCAGGCAGTTATGCTTGAAAAGATTGCCGAGCTCATCAAGACCGCAAAAGAGTATTGCACAGATGTTGAATTTGCCGCCCTTGATGCAACAAGAGCAGATGATGCGTTCCTTATCTCTGCTGCCAAGGAAGCAGAAGCAAATGGAGCAACCGTTGTAACCGTTTGTGATGACGCAGGCGTATCAACACCGGAGCAGGTTGCAGAGTTGGTTGCCAAGGTTAAGGAAGTAGTCAGCATCCCCGTCTATGTTCAGGTTTCTGACCGTATCAAGATGGGTGTTGCCTCCGCATTTGCCGCCATTGCAAAAGGCGCTGATGGTATCAAATGCGCCATGGCAGGCAAAGATATCCTTTTGACCGGAGACATTTCTGACGCCATGCGTGCCTGCGCCTTACAGATTGATGCAGAGATCAAGCTTGATGCTACAAAAATCCATGCAAGCATTGACGATATGGTTTCAAACATAACCCATGACAGTTATGAAAATGAGCAGACCGTAAGCGATAAGAAAAAGATATTATTAGACTCTGATTCTTCTGTTGCTCAGGTTGCACAGGCAGCTTCCGTTCTTGGATATGAGCTGTCTGATTCGGACGTTGGTAATGTATACAAGGCACTTATGCAGGTGTGTGAAAAGAAAGGGGCTGTCGGCTCAAAAGAATTTGAGGCGTTAATTGCAAGCTCGGCTATGCAGGCTCCCTCAACATACCATTTTGAAACATACACAACAACAAGCTCCAATGTGGCAAACGCAATGTCACAGGTAACGCTCAAATGCAACGACGAAATCATATGCGGCGTCGCAAGCGGTGATGGACCTATCGATTCAGCCTTCCGTGCCATTGAGCAGTGCATTGGTCATCACTATGAGCTGGATGATTTTCAGGTTCAGTCTGTAACCGAAGGAAAGGAAGCATTAGGTTCTGCCCTTGTCAGACTTCGCAACAACGGCAAGCTTTACTCCGGCAACGGAACATCAACCGATATTGTTGCTGCCAGCATCAGAGCCTATATCAATGCGCTTAACAAGATTGTTTTTGAGGAGGCATAAAATGAAAATTGTTTTTTCGACCAAGAATGTAAGTCGTGCCTCTTTTCTTGACACGTGCCGCTATGCCTTCGACTACGGATTCGGTGGCTTTGAAATATATGATGCGGTCAAGGAAAGAAGCGCACATTATGACAGCATATTAAGACGCGACCGCATGGCAGACGCTAAGAGAAAACTTGTGAACAGAAATCTTGCCGTTTCGGCGCTTCGCATGCCTGAAAGTATTGATAACGAAACCATAACAGCAGATGTAGTGGCGAAATATGTTGATATGGCGGGGACCGCCGGTATTGCAAGCGTGATTGTCCACGTTGATGAAAAGGTTTCTTTTGATGTATTAGATGAAAAGCTTTCCGCAGCTGTCAAGAAAGCGGAAAACACAGATGTTAGTATCTTGTTTGAAACAGTCGGTTATCTTGCTAATACGGAACATGTCATTGAAATCATCAATCATTTTTCATCGGCGGCCATTGGTGCATCGTGGAACGTGAGAGGTACATATTTTGATGCAGGCGAAACCGCCGAAGCAACAATCAAAACGTTGGGCGCCTATATCAAATATGTCCGCCTTGGCGACATGAAAGACGGGAAGACGGTTTTAATCGGCGAAGGCGAGCTTGATGTGGCAAAACTGCTTGGTGCACTTTCCTCTCTTAACTATGAGGGATATATTTGCGCTGCCTGGAATGATGAAATTAACGATGCAGATATCGTTTTAACGCACTTTGCCAACTATATTTCACAGCTTAACCGCGAGAAGAAAAGCTATGATAAGGCATACTATAACCGGGATAAGACAGGAACCTTCGTGTGGAAAAAGTATGATGTTATCGATGCCACATTCTCGGATGTTCTTGATACAATGGCAGAAACATATCCCGACCAATATGCGTTCAAGTACCCAACGCTTGACTATACAAGAACGTATGAGCAGTTCAGACGCGATGTGGATGAATGCGCAGCTGCCCTGATTTCGTTGGGTGTCAAAGCCGGAGACCATGTTGCCGTTTGGGCCACAAACGTTCCGGAATGGTTTATTACGTTCTGGGCAACAACAAAAATCGGTGCCGTTTTAGTTACGGTTAACACGGCCTATAAAATTCACGAAATTGAATATTTGTTAAAGCAGTCCGACACGCATACACTTGTTATGATTGAGTACTGCAAGGATATTAATTATAAAGAGATTATCCAGAAGCTGTGTCCTGAGCTTGAAACCTTAGAGCCCGGCAAGCCTTTGTACTCAAAGAATCTGCCGTTCCTCCGTAATGTTGTTACGGCAGGATTTTCCATGGCAGGCTGTCTCACCTGGGAGCAGATGCTCTCCCGTGCGTCGCTCGTTCCCCGTGAGGAAGTGAGACGTCGTGCCTCCCTGGTTAAACCCGAGGATGTTTGTAATATGCAGTACACCTCAGGGACAACCGGCTTCCCGAAAGGTGTGATGCTCACACACAGAAATATCGTTAACAACGGTAAAACAATCGGCGACAGAATGGATTTGTCAACGGCTGACCGCATGATGATTCAGGTGCCCATGTTCCATTGCTTCGGCATGGTGCTTTCCATGACTTCGATGATGACGCATGGCGGCACGCTTTGCCCGATTCCGTATTTCTCGCCGAAATCATCACTTGCCTGCGTCAATGATGAGAAGATTACCTGCTTCAACGGCGTTCCAACCATGTTTATTGCCATGTTTAATCACGCCGATTTTGCCAAAACAGACTTCTCTTACATGCGAACGGGCATTATGGCGGGCGCAAACTGTCCGGCCGATTTGATGCGTCGTGCCTCGGTTGAAATGAACATGCGTGAAATTATTTCCGTTTACGGTCAGACCGAAGCGTCTCCCGGTTGTACGATGGGTGAGGTCAATGAAGACCTTGACCACAGAGTCGAAACAGTCGGTAGTGCGTTCCCCGGTGTTGAATGTAAAATCATCGACCCTGAAACGGGGGATGAGCTTCCTGATGGCGAAAGCGGTGAGTTTGTGGCTCGTGGCTTTAACATCATGAAGGGCTACTACAAAATGCCCGAAGCAACCGCCCAGGCGATTGATAGCGACGGCTGGCTCCATTCAGGCGATATTTGTATGAGAACACCTGACGGCTATTACAAGGTAACCGGCCGCTTAAAGGATATGATTATCCGTGGCGGCGAGAACCTGTATCCCCGTGAAATTGAGGAATTTTACCTTACCAATCCCAAGGTTCGTGATGTTCAGGTGGTTGGTGTTCCCGATGAAAGATACGGGGAAGAATGCTGCGCGTGGATTATTCTTCATAAAGGCGAAACCGCCGACGAAAATGAAATGAAAGAATTCGGCTATGCTTCTATCGCAAGACATAAAGTGCCGAGATACTTTATGTTTGTAAACGAATTCCCCATGAATGCAGCAGGGAAAATTCTGAAATACAAAATGCGTGATGAGTCCGCCGAAAAGTTAGGGCTGAAAAAATAAGCGGAACTTTTGAAAGGCGATAATTCCAATGAAACAATATAAAATTATAGATGCACACTGTCATATATACCCTGACAAAATTGCAGAGAAAGCGGCCGCGGCTACCTGCCATTTTTACGAGGGTCTTGGCTCTACGCTTGACGGCACGGTGTCTACTTTATCAAAAGAGGCAGAAATCGCCGGAATTGAGCATTGTATAGTGCAATCTGTTGCCACAACACCAAAGCAGGTTTCAAGTATAAACAACTTTATTGCAAACACCGTTGCCGAAAGTGGCGGCAAATTCACAGGGTTAGGGACGTTGCATCCTGATAGTAGCGATATCAAAGCGGATGTGGATGAAGTCATCAGCCTCGGCTTACGAGGTGTCAAGCTTCACCCCGATATACAAAAGTTCAAGATTGATGACTACCGTATGCTTAAAATCTATGAGCTTTGTGAAGGCAAACTCCCGCTTTTGATTCATACGGGAGACCACCGTTATGACTTATCGAATCCCAACAGAATGATGCCGATTTTGGATATTTATGAGAACCTGACGGTTATTGGTGCTCATTTTGGTGGTTGGTCGATTTGGGAAGCAGCCACGGAGAAGCTCAGCCGATATAAAAACTTTTATGTGGATTGTTCCTCCTCTTTGTATGCCATGACGCCCCAAAAGGCAAAGGAACTGATGCAGGCATACGGAACAAACAGGGTGCTGTTTGGCACAGATTATCCCATGTGGAAACCGGAAGAAGAGCTTGCAAGATTTATGCAGATAGAGCTTACGGAACAAGAGCGAGAGGATATTTTGTATAATAATGCGGCAAGGTTGTTTGCCATACAGTGATGGACAAACAAGGAGACAGAACGATAAGCAGTTCTGTCTCCTTGTTTTATATGAAAGTTTTAGGAAGCGGGCAGGGTAGTGTTTTTCTTCATCGCTCGTGCCTTCTTAAGGTTCAAATTCTGCCATCTCCCGGAATAAAAAAACAACCGACACCAAAAAGTATCGGTTGTTTATTTGGTCGGGTATTCATAACGTGTCAATATAAAACTCGCAAAAAGTTGGTAGCGACAGCGAGTCGTCGTGAGCGCGTTTACAAGCGAACAGACAAGCCGAGCGTGACTTTTTGTGAAAAAGGAGAAGCAAGGAAGCGGGCGGATGACTTTTTTGCATAAAAAAGTCGAAGCAAAGCGAACTTTGCTTCGACGTGGTCGGGATAACAGGATACAGCCGCTGCGCGTCTTGCCTGCTCGTCGACCGTGAGCTCAAGCTCACAGTACCCGACTGCGCACCACTCGCTGAAAAAACAGTCCGCCGGACTGTTTTTCTTCATTGCTCGTGCCTTCTTAAGGTTCAAATCCTGCCATCCCCTAGAATAAAAAACAACCGACACCAAAAAGTATCGGTTGTTTATTTGGTCGGGATAACAGGATTTGAACCTGCGGCCTCTTCGTCCCGAACGAAGCGCGCTACCAAGCTGCGCTATATCCCGCCATACCTATGTAAAAACAAAAAGCCCTCCAAAAGGGCTTTGCTCCCCTAAGGGAAAATGGTGGAGGGAGATGGATTCGAACCATCGAAGTCGAAGACAACAGATTTACAGTCTGCCCCCTTTGGCCACTCGGGAACCCCTCCATAGTATCTGATTGAGCAGCTTTCCAACAGCTGACTAAGATAGTATACCATAGTTTGACATGCTTGTCAATCCTTTTTTTGAAAAATAAAAAAAGTTTTTTAAGCACAAAAATCATGGGGGAGGAGCAGCCTTTTTTCTGCTAAGAAAGCTTTGTTTTCAGGCTTTGCCATAGTTCCAAAAGCTTAAAGGAGGGCTTAATAGTGATGCGCTCACTTTCACAAATGGCGGCTATGGTTTCAGGGCTCAGGGTGCCCTCCAAAGCCTGCATCGCCTCTTGATTAAGGGATGTGTACGCATCTCCTGTAAAACAAAGAGGCGGGTACATAACACACCACCAATTTTGCCCCGCTCCGTTTCCCAGAACAATACGAACGGCTCTGTATTCCCCGGCGGGCAGGGTCAGATTTTCATAGGATTTTCGGGGAAAATAGAAAGAGCCGCGAAAAACATGGACAGGATAGGCAAAGCCTGATGCGGCAATCTCTTTATCGCAGACAGAAGCGATTTGGGCATCCGTTAAACGGTCAGGATGCGTGCCGGCGGCATGAAGCAGAGCATCGCGCACCCGTAATTTCAGAATTTGGTCGGCCTCTCTGTCGCTGTTTGCTATGATGTGGAGCCTGACAATGTTTTCATTTAGTTCATGGGACAAATCCTCTGCCGCAAAAGCCCAGGTTAGAACGAGAATGATGATTGTCATGGGCAGAAATAATAACGTTTTTTTCATGGTTTCACCTGTTTCGTATAGAGTTTGGATGTCTATCTTATTCCCTAACAGTATGAACAAAAAAAAGATTCCTAAACCTGCAAATTTTTATAAAATGCCTATTGCATTTTTATGCATTATATTGTATAATAATACAAAACAAGAGAGTGAGTGATGCAAAAAATGGTACGAGTTGGTATTTTAGGCGCTACCGGATATGCCGGCAGCGAATTAGTTAGATTGCTTGCGCAACATGGCGGCGTAGAGCTGACCATGCTGTCTTCTAAAAGCTATGAGGGGCAGAAAATGTCTGCTATTTACCCTGCGCTGCGTGGCGTTTGTGACCTTGTGTTGCAGGCCCCTGATGCTGCTTTGGCAGCAAAGCAGTGCGACCTTGTGTTTACCGCCCTGCCTCATGGCGCTTCCAAGGAGATTATTCCTGCGCTTTATGCAAAAGGCTTGACGGTTATTGACCTTTCCGGCGATTATCGCTATAACGACCCGGCGGTGTATGAAGCCTGGTACGGGCAGGAACATTCTTCGCCCGAGCTTTTGGCACAATCGGTTTACGGTTTGCCGGAGCTGCACAGAGAAGCTATTAAAAAGACAAAACTGGTGGGCAACCCCGGTTGCTACACAACCTGTTCCATTTTGGGCCTGGCGCCGCTTCTGGCCCATGGCAAGGTGGACACCAAGAATATTATTATTGATGCAAAATCCGGCGTCAGCGGTGCCGGTCGCGGTCTTGCTCTTGACTATCATTTCTGTGAATGCACGGAAAACATGAAGGCCTACAAGGTGGCAACGCACCGTCACACCTCGGAGATTGAGCAGGAGTTATCCCTGCTGGCAGGCACGGACATCATGCTTTCCTTTACGCCCCATTTAGTCCCCATGAAACGTGGCATCTTTGCCACCATGTATGCCAATCTGAAAGCGCCCGCTGAAAAAGAAGAACTCATGGCGCTCTATCATGAATTTTATGATAACGAGCCCTTTGTGCGCTTGTATGACGAGGGCTTGCCGGAAAGCAACCATGTTTCCGGGTCTAATTTCATTGATATCGGTCTTTGTGTGGATAAACGCCTGGGCCGCGTCATTGTGGTGAGCGCTATTGATAATCTGGTAAAAGGCGCAGCAGGGCAGGCGGTTCAGAACATGAATTTGATTTGCGGCTTTGCGGAAACGCAAGGGTTAACCGGTGCCGGTTTTTATTTGTAGGAGGTAGACGATGGAAGAATTAATCAAAAAGGCAGGTATTTTAATTGAAGCGCTGCCTTACATACAGAAACTGTACGATAAAACTGTTGTCATCAAATATGGCGGCAATGCCATGATTAACGAGGACTTAAAGCATTCCGTCATGGAAGATGTGACGCTTCTGAAATATGTCGGCATGCACCCCGTTGTTGTGCATGGCGGCGGACCGGATATTTCAGCAGCCTTATCTACCTATCAGATTGAAAGCAAATTTGTGGGCGGCCTCCGGGTTACTGATGCGGAAACCATGCGTATTGCGCAGATGGTTTTGGTGGGCAAAACCAATAAAGAGGTTGTGTCTCTTCTGAACCAGAACGGCGGAAAAGCCGTTGGTATCTGCGGTATTGACGGGAGCCTGATTGAATGTGAACCCATTGATAAAGACAGCGACGGAAACCCCGGCGAGCTGGGCTTTGTGGGTAAGATTGTCAACATCAATCAGAAGCTTTTGGTGAACCTGACCAAGGACGAGTTCATTCCCGTTATTGCGCCTGTTGGCGTGGATGCCAAGGGGCAGAGCTATAACATTAATGCAGACACGGTTGCAGGAGCTGTTGCGGCGGCGCTGGGCGCGGAAAAGCTGATGTTTTTAACGGATGTGTCCGGCGTGCAGGATAAAGACGGCAACGTCATTTATGAAATGACGGCGGCGCAGGCTTCCAAAATGATTGAGGACGGCACCATCAGCGGTGGCATGATTCCCAAGGTCCGGGGCTGTGTTGAGGCCACCATGCAGGGTGTTAACCGCGTGCACATCATCGATGGCCGCATTCTCCATGCCATTTTGCTGGAGATTTTTACAGATGCCGGTATTGGAACCATGTTTACCCGTACGGGTGCCTGACAATTGGAAAGATATCTCTGTTTTACCGAAGATTGTGGCTTGCAATCTTCGGTTTTTTTATGGTATACTGTCAGGGAGGTGTAAGGAGGAAAGAATGATGAAAATGAAAAGACTGCTTGGTCTTTTTCTTACCGTTCTGCTCTTTGGCACGCTCGGTATGAAGACGCAGGCAGTGGAAAACCTTCAATTTGACACGCCGATTACCATGACAGTCAATGATACCTTAATTAAAATGGACACACAACCCCTGTTTGTGGGTGGCGTAAGCTTTGTGCCCATTCGCTTTGTCAGTCAGGCGTTGGGAGCTGACAGCGTTACATGGGATAGCGGTACGGATAGCGCAACCGTTCGCTATGAGAATACGAATTTTGTGCTGAGAAAGGGAGATAAAACAGCCTATGTTAACGGCAAGGCGGTTTCTCTTGGCAGTGTGGGCGCACTCATCAATGATGACCGACTGTTTGTGCCCGTGCGGTTTGTTTCGGAGACTTTATCCTGTCAGGTTGATTGGATAGCCGAGACCTACACGGTGGCTATTCAGAAAAAGGGAATTAAAGTGCCTTCAGAGCTGGTTGGTAAGCGCAGCTATACGGATGATGAAATTTACTGGCTCTCCAAGATTATTCATGCGGAAAGTCAGGGGGAGCCCATGTCGGGCAAGGTTGCCGTCGGGAATGTCATTTTGAACCGTGTGAAAAGTCGTGACTATCCCAACACAATTTACGGTGTTATCTTTGATAAAAAGCATGGCGTTCAGTTTTCACCGATTTTGGACGGCAGTATTTACCAGACACCGCTTGGGGATAGTGTTGTTGCGGCAAAGCTCGCCTTGGAGGGCGAGAACATTGTCGGGAACAGTCTGTTTTTCTTAAATCCCTTAACGGCACAGAGCCATTGGATTATGCATAACCGTGTTCATTATATGACCATCCGTAACCATGCGTTTTATTTGTAAGTCGTACAAGGTGCTTACACCAAATAAGATAGTAAAAAACCTCCTGCGGCAGAGTCAGGCTCTGCCGCAGGAGGTTTTGTTATGCAATGCGTTTTTGCTTTATTCTGTGAAGTCACCTAAAAATCTGACTTCCGGTACAAGCGAAACGCCAAATTGTTCTTTCACTCTGTCTTGCACAAGCTGCATTAAGGCGATGATATCCTTTGCGGTGGCGCCGCCCGTGTTAATCAAAAAGCCGGCATGCTTTTCAGAGACCTGAGCACCGCCGATGCCTATCCCTTTAAGTCCGGCATCTTCAACCAGCTTGCCGGCAAAAAAGCCCTCGGGACGCTTGAAAAAGCTACCGGCGCTGGGGTAGGTCAGGGGTTGTTTTTCCCGTCTGCGATTGTTAAAGTCCTGCATCAGGGCGCGGATATCTTCCTGCTTTTTGGGAGTAAGAAGCAGGGTGCTGCGGACAATCAGACCATCCTCTTTCATAAAGACAGAACGGCGGTATCCGAATTCGTGCGCGTCCCCCTCTATGGAGTAAAGGTTTCCGTCCACATCAATATACTCGGTTTTGATAACCACGTCTTTCATTTCGCCACCGTAGGCACCGGCGTTCATGTAAACAGCGCCGCCCAAGCTGCCGGGAATGCCGGAGGCAAATTCGAGGCCGCCCAGGCCGCAGGATAAGGCTTCGTTTGCAAGCCTTGCCAAAGAAACGCCCGCTTCTGCAATCAGGGCATTTTCTTCCCGTTTTATGCGGCTGAAGCTTTTCCCTAAACGGATGACAGCGCCGCGGATGCCGCTATCAGCAATAATCAGGTTAGAACCGGCACCCATGATGATATAGGGCAGGCCATGCTTTTGTAAAACCACGCGACAATGGATCAGAGCCTCGATGCTCTTCGGTTGCAGAAATAAATCCGCAGGGCCACCCACCTGAAAGCTTGTGTAGGCCTTCATGGGTACATTTTGCTCTATGATAATGTCGTCTCTTTCGGAAAGCGCTGCTATCAGCCTGCTATACATATCATTAGCTCCTTTAATTCGTATCAATAACGGGGTTTTAGTCCTGCGATACATCCGCAGTTCTGTTGTAATCTATTATATTCGCTTTTGCGCCACCTATGCCATAAAGACAGCTTCCCTTGGCGCCTCTCCCTGTTATTCTTCGCCCATGGATTCCATTAAACGGCGGTTTAACTCCTCGGCTGCATTATAGCCCATCTTGCGTTGGCGGTTGTTCATGGAGGCAACCTCAATGATAATGGCCAAATTTCGGCCCGGCTTAACGGGAATGGTTAAAGACGGCACCTGGATGCCCATAATGTCGGTGGTTTCACCGTCAAGCCCCAAACGGTCATAGGCCTTGCCGGACTGCCAGGGCTCTAAGTTGATAACGAGATTAATGTTTTCTGTATCTTTAACAGAACCGATACCGAAAATGCGCTTGACATCCACAACGCCAATGCCGCGCAGCTCGATAAAGTGACGAATGATTTCGGGGGAACTGCCGACTAACGTTTTGCGGGACACTTTTTTAATTTCAACGGCATCGTCAGCAACCAGACGATGACCGCGCTTAACAAGCTCAATGGCGGTTTCGCTTTTACCGACACCGCTTTCGCCCAACAGCAAAATGCCTTCGCCGAATACTTCAACCAAAACCCCGTGAACAGAGGTCATGGGCGCTAAGGCAACGGAGAGGGACAGCATAATGTCACTCATGAAGCGGGATGTGCCCTCTTTTGTGCGGAGCAGGGTGGTCTCTGTGTTCTTGGCACACGCTAACAATTCGGGATAAATAGGCAAATCACGTGTGACAATCACGGCAGGTAATTTTGTTTCAAACAAACAGGACAAGCGCTTTGTTCGTTCGGCGGGGGTTAAATTTTCCAAATAGGTATATTCCACCTGCCCCAAAATCTGAATGCGGCGGGGGTCAAAATAATCAAAGAAACCCGCCAGCTGCAAGCTGGGACGGTTGATTTCCGCAATGGTAATGGGAACCTCGGCATAGTTTTCAGGGCCGTAGATAACCTCCAGGCTCTGCTCTTCGATGATGGCACCCAATTTTACAGTTACACTCACAAAATCGCTTCCTTTCTCTTCAAAAGGTCATACTGTCTCATGCTGTTCTTCTTATTATTATATCACAGGAATTGGAAACTGTAAATAAGAAACGACGATAATTTGAGAAAGGAAATTTGTCACAAAAAAGTAGAAAAGATGTGATTTAATCATAGACTTTTCTTCTGTTTTAGTATATAATTATGATGATAATAAAAAGGGGGTTTTTCCTATGCGTGCCGTGATTACCGTAATCGGTCAGGATAAAATCGGTATTATTGCCGAGGTCAGCCGTGTGCTGGCCGAACATAAAATTAATGTGCTGGATATTACCCAGACCATTATGCAGGACATGTTCACCATGATTATGTTGGTTAACCTTGAAAAATCGGAAGTTAATTTCAAGGAAATTTCCAAAAAACTTGAGGATTTGGGCGAGGCCATGTCGCTTTCCATCCGCATTCAGCACGAGGACTTGTTCCGTTCGATGCATAGAATTTAAGGCAGGCGGAAAGGAGCGTTTTCATGTTAAATTCCTTAGAGATTTTAGAAACTGTCAAAATGATTGCCGAAGAGCATCTTGATATCCGTACCGTTACCATGGGGATATCTCTTTTGCGCTGTGCGGGAGATGATGCAAAGCTCGTCAGCGACAAGGTGTATGACACCATCACAACGCAGGCGGAAAAGCTGGTTGAAACCGCAGAGAATATAGAAACAGAATATGGCATTCCCATCATTAATAAACGCATTTCTGTTACGCCGGCGGCTATGATTTTGGGTGGCAGACCGTCGCCTCGCGATTTTGTTTTGATTGCCAAGGCGTTAGACCGTGCGGCCAAAACAACGGGGGTTAATTTTATCGGGGGCTATTCAGCGCTCGTGCATAAAGGCATGACAAACAGTGATGCGGCCCTGATTGCTTCCATCCCCGAAGCCCTTTCTGTTACAGACCTTGTTTGTTCCAGCGTGAATGTGGGCACAACCCGTGCCGGCATTAATATGGACGCGGTGGCGCAAATGGGCCGTGTGATTAAGGAAACAGCAGAAAAAACCAAAGAGCGTGACGGCTTTGGCTGCGCCAAACTGGTTGTGTTCTGTAACGCGGTTGAGGATAATCCCTTTATGGCCGGTGCTTTTTGCGGCGTAGGGGAGCCGGATGCGGTGATTAATGTGGGTGTTTCCGGTCCGGGCGTTGTCAAATGTGCCTTGGAACAGGTTAAGGGTGCTGATTTCGGTGTTGTGGCGGAGACCATTAAGAAAACCGCCTTTAAGATAACCCGTATGGGACAGCTGGTTGCGCAGGAAGCCTCCCGCCGCCTGGGCGTTCCATTTGGCATTGTGGATTTATCCTTAGCGCCCACGCCTGCCGTCGGTGACAGCGTGGCTTACATTTTAGAGGAAATGGGTCTTGAAACATGCGGCACTCACGGCACAACAGCAGCCCTTGCGCTGTTAAATGATGCAGTTAAAAAGGGCGGCGTCATGGCAAGCTCCTATGTTGGCGGCCTTTCCGGTGCCTTTATCCCCGTCAGCGAGGATGCGGGCATGATTGCGGCAACCCGCGCGGGTGCCCTCTCTTTGGATAAGCTGGAGGCCATGACCTGCGTTTGCTCTGTCGGTCTGGATATGATTTGTGTGCCGGGGGACACACCGGCGGAAACCATCAGTGCAATCATTGCCGACGAGGCAGCCATTGGCATGATTAACAATAAAACAACGGCGGTGCGCCTGATTCCCGCGCCCGGGAAAAAGGTGGGCGACACCGTGGAATTTGGCGGGCTTTTGGGAACCGGTCCCGTCATGGCAGTTAACAACTGCAAAAGTACAGACTTTATCGCCCGTGGCGGACGGATTCCCGCCCCGATTCACAGTCTGCGAAATTAAAAAGAACCGATGTGCCGTTTGCACATCGGTTCTTTTTATATCAATTGTTTTTTCAGGTCCTCCAAGGCGCGTTTTCTGTGGCTGACGGCATTTTTCTGCTCGGGGGTCAGAATGCCAAAGCTTTCGTTAAAGTCTAAGGAATAGAAAACAGGGTCATAGCCAAAGCCACCGTTTCCCTTGGGTTCTCGCAAAATCAAACCCTCGCAAAGTCCCTCGCCGTAGAGAACGTCGCCGTCTTCCGTAATGAGACAAACGGAGGAAACAAAGCGGGCGGTGCGGTTTTCGTCAGGCGTGTCTTGCAGTGCTGTTAAAAGCTTTTCCACATTGTCCTCATCCGTTGCGTTTTCCCCTGCATAGCGGGCGGAATAAATGCCCGGTGCGCCGCCTAAGACATCCACGCAAAGGCCGGAGTCGTCAGCCAGCACGGCACAGTCCGTCAGCGCCCGTAAGGCATTTGCCTTAATAAAGGCATTTTCCGAAAAATTGACACCGGTTTCCTCAACGTCAAAGGGGAGGCCCATTTCTTTGGCGCCTAAAACCTCGTAGTCTGTTAAAATGGCTTTAATTTCGCGAAGCTTACCCTGATTCCCTGTGGCAACCAGTAAGCGCTTGGTTTTAATTGGCATGATTGCACCACCTTATTTGTCTGCTTTGTGTATCATCATTATCGTCTTCATTGTACCATACAAACAAAATGTTTTCAAGTGCACCGCATTATTATGCCGGACGGAAGTGTTTTTGTATATGAAAACACAAAAAAGGAGAGCAACGCTGAAAGGGCGGGGGCTACAGAAACTGCAGTCACATCGCCAGCAGACAATGCTCTCTTTACTAACAGAATACCACAAAACGCGGAAAATTACAACCCCCAAGGAGAAGAACTTTTGGGCGATCAAGACAACAGAACCGTCCCCTTGTGTCCTTTGCACGGTACGACTATTTTGAAACACCGGTTTCCATAAATGGTCAAGATTATATCGTCGCGTTCGACGTTGAGGTATTTCCTTATGCGAACAACTACCGTACGCACAAGGTCATAAACGAAATGGACCTGATTCCTATTTCGGGTACCGACGCAGGTCCAGTACCTGCCGCAGCCGAAAAGGTTTCAAGTCCATCTATTAACAGTATATCACAAAACGCAGAAAATTACAACCCCCAAGGAGAAGAAATTTTAGGAGAGGCAATTCCTCAGTCTGTTCCGCAGGCAGCTTCCTCGCGCGGCCAAGCGGGTATTACACAAGAGAGCCGGGCGGCAGGTATTGGAACGGTTAAGGCGGATGCCGAAACCAAAACAAAAGTGAATGCCTTAGGTAAAAAGCTGGGGCGCAAGGTTATTTGGTACAATGCAGAAACTGACCCTGACAATGCTTTTGCAAGAGGCTATTATGACGGTGAGGACAACATTCACATTAACGAATATGCCAAGGACCCGGGGGCTGTGATTTTTGGCCATGAAATGTTTCATTCTCTGCCCGACGATGTTCGGGGCGAGCTGATTGACTTTGTTCGCAAGAACACGCAGGAAACACGGAGTTTTGCAGCATACAGGGCCGAGCTCCAGCAGGAATACATCAAGCGTTATGCGGCCGAGGGAAGAACGTTTGACCCTGATACGGATTTTTGGGAAGAATATACGGCGGAAACAATGGAAACATTTTTTGCCGATGAAGCCTTTGTGAACACCTTAGTCCGTGAGAACCGAAGCCTTGCACAGCGCATTTTGGAAACCATCCGTGAGCTGATTGCCAAGATATTCGGCACGCCTAAAAGCTATACAGGCCTTGCCAGCGATGCTGCCATCTCCGGCGGTTTAACGGATGCTACCTTACGCAAGGCAGAGCAGATGCTTGCAAAGGCGCTGGGAGAGCAGATAGAGAGCTCGACTTATGCGGACGGGTTTAGGTTTACGGAAACCGAGACGATGCCTCTTGAAATTAACACAAAAAAGGAGTATAATAGAAATAACAAAAAATTTGCGCTGTATAATGAAGAATGGCACACCGATTTGAATAAAAGGGAAATGGCAGAGGTGCTCAAATGGCTTCGTCAGGATATTAAAACAAGCAATAATGCGATAACAAATACTGCAAATTGGTACAGGGGAAGGCTTAACGGGCAAAGTATATTTGTTATTTATAGCACTCGTCATATAGAAAATCCTACTATCTTGTATGAAGTAAAGGGAGCGCAAGGCGAATATGAATTAAATATTCTGAAAATGATTTTGGAGGATATTGATAATGGAACTGGTTATGACAGACAATCAACGGTTGTTAACGAAGTACTTAGCGGCGGTTGGATGCGACAAAGCAACAGTATGGGAAATAGTAACGGAATTGTGGGAAGAGGAAGAAGTATTGCAAATGCTACAATTCTGCAAGGACAATCATCCAAACGTAAACCCAGACCAGCTTTTAGAGCAGTCATTAAAAATCTCTTCAAAGAAGAATTAAACAATGGTAAAAGATACGCTCTTGCCCATGACGGCAAAGAGCGTTCTGCTTTTTATGACAGTTTGCAGGAAGCAGAGACAGTGGAAGATGCTGTTAAGCAGATGGTGGAGGATAACATTGACCTTTTTACCTACGAGCCGATTACCAACGAGGAAACGATGGTTAAAGCCGTGCATGAGGTTATGGCGGAGCCGGACAAAGAAGCGCTGCACTTTTTAGGCCTTAACAAGGGAGCTGCCACGCGGGAGGACATTGCCAAGGGCTTTGTTTTAATGAAATATTTGTCTATCGGCAAATGTGAAAGAATTTCTTGCAGAAATTGTGAAATAGAAAGCATTAGCTTTCTGTGAAATAAAATATGCCTTTAACATTTGCGAAGCAAATATTTCACAGCGAAGCTATTTCACAATGCGATAGCATTATTTCACACGCTGTAAGCGTATTTCGTTAAAAAAGGTCAATCCTGATATAGGATTGACCTTTTTTCTGGTGACCCGTACGAGACTCGAACTCGTGTTACCGCCGTGAAAGGGCGGTGTCTTAACCGCTTGACCAACGGGCCACATCGCTATTCTTTTCGCATCTCCCCGAGATACCTTGCTAATTATAACAGAAACCCATGGGCTTGTCAAGTATTTTTTTAGAAAAAATAATATTTTTCTCAATGCCTGCCCAAAAGACAGGCATTGAGATGATCAAACAGCATTACAGAGTTTCGTCAAACCGCAATTCCGTAGTGAACGGAATCTTAAAGTGTGCATAAGCTTTGGCGGTTGCCATACGTCCGCGGGGTGTGCGGTTTAAGAAGCCGATTTGCAGCAGATAGGGTTCATAGACGTCCTCAATGGTGCCCGGGTCCTCGCCGATGGAGGCGGCCAGCGTTTCCAGACCAACGGGTCCGCCGCCAAAGTTTTCAATGATGAAAAGGAGCATGCGGCGGTCGATGGCATCAAGGCCCATGGAGTCGATTTCCATTGTGGTGAGAGCCGTGTCGGCCAGCTCACGCGTGATGGTGCCGTCTCCCTGCACCTGCGCAAAGTCGCGCACGCGCTTTAAGAGGCGGTTGGCAATACGGGGCGTTCCGCGGGAACGACGGCCGATTTCCAAAGACCCCTCGGGGTCGATTTTTGTGCCTAAGATAGCGGCGGAGCGGCGGATGATTTCATCCAGCTCCTCGGGGCTGTAAAGCTCTAAGCGGTTAATCACGCCAAAGCGGTCACGCAGCGGTGCCGATAACAGTCCCGTCCTTGTGGTGGCACCGATTAGGGTGAAACGGGGCAAATCCAAACGAACGGAATGAGCGCCGGGGCCTTTACCTAAAATAATATCCAAGGAAAAGTCCTCCATGGCGGGGTAGAGAATTTCCTCCACATTGCGGCTTAGGCGATGAATTTCGTCAATAAACAAAATGTCGTGCTCGGAAAGCCCTGTTAAAATGGCGGCCAAATCACCGGCGCGCTCGATGGACGGACCGGAGGTCACGCGGATGTTAACGCCCATTTCGTTGGCGATAATCCCGGCGAGCGTGGTTTTACCCAGCCCCGGCGGTCCATATAACAGAACGTGGTCTAAGGGGTCATGCCGTTCTTTGGCGGCACGAATGAAAACCTTCATGTTTTCTTTGACCTTGCTCTGACCGATATATTCATTTAAGTGGCGGGGGCGCAGGCTATACTCAACATCAGAGTCTTCGCCTAAGGTGCGGGACGAAATAATTCTGTCTTCTTGCATTTCATCAAAAGGCATAACGACAATCCTTTCTGTTTGATAAGTAACAAAAGCCGGGGCTTATAGACTTTTAGCTAAAATTTTCAGCGCCTCGCGAATGGCGTCGGAAACGGTCTCGCAGTTAACCTGAGACACAGCGCGGGAGGCTTCTGCCTGACTGTAACCCAAAGCGCAAAGGGCTTCAACCGCCTCGTTGTTGCCGGAGGTTGGCAGGGGCATGGCAACGGGGCTGTCACCCGAGGCTTTGATGAAGTCGCCGTTTTCCAGCTTGTCCTTTAATTCAAGCACAATTTTCTGGGCGAGCTTGGGGCCAACGCCTTGTGCCCGCGTGATGGTTTTGAAATCGTTTGTGACAACGGCCAGCGCAAATTCTGACGGTCTCAAAACAGACAAAATGGCAAGCCCTGCTTTGGGACCGGCGCCTGAAACGGAGATAATCCGGCGGAACATGGAAAGCTCCTCATCGGAAAGAAAACCGTATAAATCCATGGCGTCCTCTGCCACCTTTAAGTAGGTGTGAATGGTTGCATGCTCTCCCTTTGACAGGGCGGAGAGCCCGTAAGGAGACATGTAAACCCGATAGCCGACAGCGCCGGTATCAATAATGGCAGCATTGTCTTCAATGGCGGCGACGGTGCCGCTTATAAATGCAATCATTCTCAAACTCCCTCCGTTTTGGTCAGTTTTTGATAGCCGCTGTTGTGTGCATGGCAAATGGCAACGGCCAACGCATCAGACACATCATCGGGCTTGGGCACTTTCGGCAAATTCAAAAGGGATTTAACCATGCGTTGAATCTGCGCCTTGTCCGCCCGCCCGTATCCTGTGACGGCCTGCTTGACTTGCAGGGGCGTGTATTCATAAATGGGAAGATTTTGTGTTGTTGCCGCCAGCATAATCACCCCGCGACCGTGGGCCACGGCGATGCCGGTTGTGACGTTTGTGTTAAAGAAAAGCTCTTCAATGGCGCAAACATCGGGCTTGTAACGTTCGATTAAAACATTCATGTCTTCATAGATGCTGCGCAGGCGGTCAGACAGCTTTTCGCCGGCCTTTGTGGTAATGGCGCCATAGTCAACCACCCGGAAACGGCCGGCCTCATAGTTAATCACGCCAAAGCCGACAATGGCAATGCCGGGGTCAATCCCTAAAATTATCATAAATTTCTCCTATGTTTTATGCATAAATTTATAAAAATACACAAATTTTGCATTTTTTTGCAAAAAATTCGAAAAAACTATTGAAATCTATGCAATAATAGTATATAATGGGAACATATTAATTCATTAACACTATTCTATCACATTTTTGGAGGAAATGCAAATGGCAGCGAAAGAAAAAGTTATTTTAGCGTATTCAGGCGGTCTGGATACATCCATCATCATTCCCTGGTTAAAGGAAAATTACGATTATGAGGTTATCGCAGTTTGCGGTGATGTTGGTCAGGGCAAGGAAACAGAAGGCCTGGAAGAGAAGGCATTAAAGACCGGCGCATCCAAACTCTACATAGAAAATCTGCAGGAGGAATATGTAACGGATTACATCTGGCCCACCTTAAAGGCCGGTGCCGTTTATGAAGGCAAATACCTGCTGGGTACCTCCCATGCAAGACCCTGCATTGCAAAACGTTTGGTTGAAATTGCAGAAAAAGAAGGCGCAACCGCCATCTGCCATGGCTGCACAGGTAAGGGTAATGACCAGGTTCGTTTTGAACTGACCATTAAAGCACTCGCGCCCCACCTGAAAATTATTGCTCCCTGGCGTCTTTGGGATATTAAATCCCGTGAAGAGGAAATTGAATATGCAGAAGCTCGCGGTATTCCCGTGCCCGTTACCAAGGAAGACAATTATTCCATGGACAGAAACATCTGGCACCTGAGCCATGAGGGTATGGACCTTGAAGACCCCGCCAATGAACCCCAGTATGATAAAATTTTGAAGCTGATGGTTTCCCCCGAAAAAGCGCCCGACAAGGCAACCTATGTTGAAATTGAGTTTGAAAAGGGCGTTCCCGTTGCCATCGACGGCAAACGGTATGACAGCGCTGTGGAGCTTCTGAAAAAGGCAAACGAGCTGGCCGGTGCTAACGGTGTAGGTATTGACGATATCGTTGAAAACCGTCTGGTTGGCATGAAGAGCCGTGGCGTTTATGAAACCCCCGGCGGCACGCTGTTATATGCAGCTCACAAAGAGCTTGAATATCTCTGCCTGGATAAGCAGACACTGCACTATAAAGCTCTGGTTGCAAACCAGTATGCTGACTTGGTTTATGACGGCTTGTGGTACACACCGCTTCGTCAGGCTCTGGCCGCTTTTGTGGATTCCACACAGGAAACAGTAACCGGCACAGTTCGCATGAAGCTTTATAAGGGTACCTGTATGGCAGCCGGTGCGAAATCTCCCTATTCTCTCTATGATGAAGAGCTTTCCACATTCAGCGAGGATGAGGTGTATGACCAGAAGGATGCAAACGGCTTTATCAACCTGTTTGGTTTGCCGCTTTACACCCGTGCTCTGATGAAGAAAAGAAACGGCGAGAAGTTATATTAATTGATTTGAATACGTTCATTTTGCAGGGCGGACTGTTTTCAGTTCGCCCTACACTCGTGTAAAGGAGCATGATTGAACCATGAAGAAAAAGCTATGGGGTGGCCGTTTTTCCAAGGCGACCGATGCCCTGGTTGACGATTTTAATTCATCCATCCGTTTTGACAGTCGCATGTATCAGGAGGATATTGACGGCTCTGTTGCCCATGCGGGCATGCTGGGCAAGCAGGGCATTATTCCGCAGGAAGATGCGGGGCTGATTCAGAAAACCCTGCTTGACATTAAAGAGGATGTGACAGCGGGCAAGGTGGAGTTTTTGGTGGATGCAGAAGACATTCACATGAACGTTGAAACCCTGCTGACGGAGCGCATCGGCGCCGTTGGGAAACGCCTGCATACAGGCCGCAGCCGTAACGACCAGGTGGCTCTTGATTTGCGCCTGTATCTACGCCATAAAACGGATGATGTCATGGCAGAGGTTAAGAGCCTGATGGCCGTTCTTTTAGACTTGGCGGAGGCTCATACGGAAACGATCATGCCGGGCTATACCCACATGCAGAAGGCGCAGCCCGTAACTCTGGCGCATCATTTCATGGCTTATTTTGAAATGCTAAAACGTGACTATGCACGTTTAGCGGAGTGCCGTGCCCGTATTAACGTTATGCCCTTAGGCTCCGGGGCGCTGGCCGGCACAACCTACCCCTTAGACCGTGATGCCGTGGCAGAAGAGCTTGGCTTTGCTGCGGTGACAGCAAACTCCTTAGATGGCGTGAGTGACCGTGATTTTGCCATTGAGCTTTGCAGCGATGTATCCATTCTCATGATGCATCTGTCCCGTTTTTGCGAGGAATTAATCATCTGGTCAACCCATGAGTTTTCTTTTGTGGAAATGGATGACGCCTATTCAACAGGCTCCTCCATTATGCCCCAAAAGAAAAATCCCGATGTGGCAGAGCTGATTCGTGGCAAGACAGGTCGTGTATATGGTGATTTAACAACGCTTCTTGTGATGATGAAAGGCTTGCCCCTTGCGTATAATAAGGACATGCAGGAGGATAAAGAGGCCATCTTTGATGCGGTGGATACCGTGCTGCTGTGCCTGCCCGTGTTTACCAACATGATTAAAACCATGCGCGTGAAAAAGGATGTTATGTTAAAGGGTGCAAAGGGTGGCTTTGCCAACGCAACGGATGTGGCAGATTATCTGGTTAAAAAGGGTGTTCCGTTCCGTGATTCCCACGCAATTGTGGGGCAGATGGTGGCTTATGCAATCGGCGAAAACAAGAACTTAGACGATTTTTCGCTGGCCGAATTCAAGGCTTGCTCTCCTTTAATTGAAGAGGATATTTATGATGCCATCAGCATGGAAACCTGTGTCGGAGACCGTAAGGTTAAGGGTGGTCCGGCGCCGGAGCGCGTGCGGGAGGAAATTGCCGCAGGTCGTAAACACCTTGCAGAGTTATAAAAAATATGCTACAATAGTTGTGAAGTGAAAAGGAAGGTGACATAGATGAACGAATTATTGGAATTGGCACAGCGCATCAGCAGCTTGCGTGAGGCTTGCGGATATACGCAGGAGGAACTGGCAAAAGAGCTGGGCATTGATGCTTCTGTATATCGTGACTATGAAGAAAACGGGCAGAATGTTCCCATCAGTGTGATTTATGAAATTGCAAATAAATTCGGTGTGGATTTCACTGAAATTATGACAGGCACCCGTGCTAAACTGGATACCTATCATGTGGTTAAAAACGGTCAGGGAAAAACGGTTGACCGTTACCCGGGTTATGCGTTTAAGGATTTGGCGTTCCGCTATGCGGGAAAAATTATGCAGCCTCTCATGGTAACGCTCGACCCTTCCGATAAGCCGGCGGCACTTGTACGGCATGCAGGGCAGGAGTTTAACTATGTTGTTTCCGGCACAATGGCTGTTATCTTTGATGGCCGCGAGCTGATTTTGGAGGAAGGGGATTCGATTTATTTCAACCCCAATTTTCCTCACGGACAGCGCTGTGCGGGCGATAAGCCTGCCGTGTTCCTAACCATGATTGCCGAATAGAAAAGGGTGAGTGTTTTGTTGTTAGACCGTTTTTTACCGAGAATTGAATTTGACTCCTATGAGGATTTTAAGGAGAATTACAAGGTTACGGTTCCTGAGGACTTTAACTTTGGTTTTGATATTGTTGATGCATGGGCAGAGGCAGAGCCTGAGAAAAAAGCGCTGGTCTGGTGTGATGACCATGGCCATGAAGAAACCTTTCGCTTTTCGGACATCAGCCGCCTGTCCAATCAAACGGCAAATTATTTTAAGAGCATAGGCATCAAAAAAGGCTCTGTTGTTTTGCTTGTTTTGCGTCGCCGCTGGGAGTATTGGGTTTGTGCCACGGCGTTACATAAGTTGGGTGCTGTTCTGATTCCCGGCTCTTTGCAGCTGACAAAAAAAGATATTGTGTATCGTGCCAATGCGGCTGAAATTTCCGCCATTGTCTGCGTGAATGACCCCTTTGTTATTCAGCAGGTGGAGCTGGCGCAGCCGGAAGCCCCAAGCTTAGAGCACAAAATTTTAGTTGGCGAAACCCGTGAGGGCTGGCAGAATTTTGCTGATGCTATCAGCGGCCAAAGCGAAAGCTTTCCCCGTCCGACAGGGGCTGAGGCAACCCGTTGGGATGATACCATGCTGGTCTATTTTACCTCCGGCACAACCGGTATGCCCAAAATGGTACACCACAATTTTTCTTATCCCTTAGGCCACATTGTGACAGCAAAATATTGGCATCAGGTTCAGGAAAACAAGCTCCACATGAGCATTTCCGACTCCGGCTGGGCTAAGTTCGGCTGGGGCAAAATTTACGGTCAATGGATTTGCGGTGCTGTTATTTTTGCTTATGACATGGATAAATTTATCCCTTTGAAATTGCTTGAAAAAATTTCACAATATAAAGTAACAACGTTCTGTGCGCCGCCGACCATGTTCCGCTTTATGCTCCAGGAGGATGTGACTAAGTTTGACCTTTCGAGCATCAAGCATTGCTGTATTGCCGGCGAGCCGTTAAATCCGGAGGTCTTTAAGAAATGGTATGAGCTGACGGGCATCAAGCTTTGCGAGGGCTTTGGTCAGAGCGAAAGCTCGGTTATGTTGGCTAACTTCCAGTGGTTTGACCCGATTCCCGGCTCCATGGGTAAACCCTCGCCGCTGTATAACATTCAGCTGCGGGATGCTGACGGCAACATCTGCGAAGATGGTGACGAGGGCAGCATTGTTGTCATGGGCGTTGACAAAAATCCGCCGGTTGGTCTCTTTACGGGCTATTATCGTGATGAGGCATTAACAGAAAAAGCCTTGGGCTCCGGTAATTATGATTTAGGCGACGTGGCATGGCGTGACTCTAACGGCTATTATTGGTTTGTAGGCCGTAATGATGATGTTATTAAGTGCTCCGGTTATCGCATTGGTCCCTTTGAGGTTGAAAGTGCGCTCTTAGAGCATCCTGCGGTTGTTGAATGCGCCATCACGGCGGCACCGGACCCTGTTCGCGGTCAGGTTGTTAAGGCAACGGTTGTGCTTGCCGCAGGGTATAGTCCCTCCGATGAACTGGTTCTTGAGTTACAGAATCATGTTAAGAAGGTAACAGCGCCTTATAAATATCCCCGTATTGTGGAATTTGTTGATGAGCTTCCCAAGACCCTGGGCGGCAAAATCAAGCGCGCTGAAATCCGTCAGAAAAATCATGCGTAAAAAGGAATTGTCCTATGAGCATTGAAAGTATGTTAACCCCCCGGCTTCGTGCTATTGCGGGCTGTGTTCCGTTTGGTGCCCGTGTGGCGGATGTGGGTACAGATCATGCCTATATCCCGGTGTATCTTTCTACAATCGGGCAGATAGAAAGCGCCCTGGCAATGGATATTAAACCGGGTCCGCTGCTGCGGGCAGAACAAAACATCAGCCGTTTCGGTCTGCAAGAAAACATCAAAACGCGCCTGTCTGACGGCTTGAAGGAGCTTAAACCGGGCGAGGCAGATACGGCTGTCATAGCCGGCATGGGCGGTCTTTTGATTGCACAAATTTTAGAGGCTGCACCGTTTGCGCTGGACACGTATGTTCTGCAACCTATGACGGCGGTGGCAGAGCTCCGCGCTTATCTTGAACAAAACGGGTATGAGATTACCCATGAGGTCCTAGCCAAAGAGGGCAGAAAAATCTATACGGTTTTGGTGGTCCGCCATGGCAGTATGAAGATAGAAACGCCCGCAGCGTATCTGGTGGGGCAGAAGCTGTTGGAAAACCGAGACCCGCTGACAGGGGCATTGATTGCCACACTTTTAGCCAAATACCGCCGCATGCTGTCGGGACTTAGGCAGGCAGAACGCCTGGATGTCAGCGAAAAGCAAACACAGATAGCGGATATGATAAAAAGCTTAGAGAGCTTGAAGGAGGTTTGCGACTCATGGTAACCTGGCAGGAATTACGTTCTTTTTTAGAAAAAACAGCACCGCCCGAACTGGCTGAAAGCTATGATAACGTCGGACTTTTGATTGAAGGCGAAAGCACGGAGATTAAAAAAGTGCTTCTGGCTTTGGACGTGAGTGAATACACGGTGGAGCAGGCCGAAACCGTTGGTGCCGACCTGATTATTTCCCACCATCCGCTCCTGTTTCAGCCGATTCGTTGCCTGACCAAACAAACGGGCAGCGAGCGCGCCATTCGTTCTTTGTTGCAAAAAGGCATTGGCCTGTATGCCATGCATACCAATTTTGATTCGGCAGGCGAGGGTCTTTGTGATGCTTTCTTAGATAACTTTGGCAGCTTTTCGGTCCGTTCCTCGTTTTCGGGGGAAGCGGCAGGCATTGGCCGCATCGGCAAGCTGAAAGCGCCCTGCAATCTTTTGGAAGTTTTGGAGACGGCCCGCCAAAATTTTGGCAATATCGCCATTTCCTATGTAGGCGATCCACTCATGCGGGTTGATACGGTGGCTGTTTGTAACGGCGGTGGCGGTGACCTGTTATATGACGCTTATAAGCTGGGAGCGCAGGTTTATGTTTCCGGCGACTTTAAGCATCATCATGCCCGCTTTGCGGCTGAAAATAATGTGGGGCTCATTAACATCAGCCATTATGATGCGGAAATTGGGTTCAGTTTTCTTTTAGAAAAGAAACTGATTGACAAATTCGGGGAAAGACTGCAGGTTATATGCAGCTATGAACAAAATCCCTGGAAGGAATTTTAGATGCGCCCCAAAAGAGCGGAAGCATAATAAAAGAGTATTTTGTAAGCGTGTGTTTACAAAATACTCTTTTTTTTGTCTGAAAACCGATCAGATGTTGTTATTTAATGCTGTTTTCGTAAGCTTCAACCATCTTTTTAACGATGTTACCAGAACGAGCACCATATCTTAAACCATTGCGAATGTACGTCATTTCCTTGAATGATGAGGAAACTTTAATCTTTACTTCCAACCGCATTTCGGTTTCAGATACAGGG
>SVJS01000003.1 GCA_015068855.1 Oscillospiraceae bacterium
CAGAAATGGCAGCGCAGGAGCTGGTGGATTACTTAGAAAACGGTAACATCACAAACTCCGTTAACTTCCCCTCTTGCTATGCAGAGCGTGAAGGCGATGTGAGAATTACCATTCTGCATAAAAACATTCCCACCATGCTGAGTCAGTTTTCAGCTCTTTTGGCAGAAAAACATTTGAACATCTTAAACATGACTAACAAAAACAAGAAAGAAAACGCCTATACCATCATGGATGTTGAGGGTGATGTTCCGGCTGATATCGAAGACAAGATTAAAGCCATTGAAGGCGTTTTGCGGGTTCGTGTTTTGCGCTGAGAACCGTAAACAGCATCTTCTGACGTGTGCTTTTTTGAAACTGTAAAATTAATCCCCCTGCCTGAAACGGGCAGGGGGATTTTTTCGTAATAATGTAAAATTATTTAAGATTATGTTACAAACGGGGGCAAAACATTGAAAAAAGGGGAAGAATACTTTATAATAAAGACATATAATAGGATGATTATGAACCATGTAACCTTTTGACGGAAAGGCTGTGTACCGATATGGATATAACCCCCAAGAAAATTTTGATGACATTGATGCGCCTGGAAATTGGCGGCGCGGAGACGCATGTGCTTGAACTCAGCTTAGAGCTTAAACGGCAAGGCTATGATGTTGTTGTTGCATCCGGCGGCGGCGTTTATGAAAAGCCCTTGCAGAAAGCAGGGATTAAGCATTACCGTGTTCCAATGTATACCAAAAGTCCGGACAAGGTCATACAGTCTCTCTGCGCTTTGCGTAAAATCATTCGTGATGAAAAGGTTGACATTGTACATGCCCATGGCCGAATTCCTGCCTTTTTGTGCGGCCTTTTGCACCCGTTTATGCGTTTTACATTTGTAACAACAGCCCACTGGGTGTTCCGTACCAACCACGGCTTTAAGTATTTATCCAACTGGGGCCAGAAGGTCATGTCTGTCAGCGAGGATATTAAAACCTATCTGATGGATAACTATGGAACAGACCCGCAGGATATTTATGTGACGATTAACGGCATTGATACCAATAAATTTCATCCTGATGCAGATTGCAAGGATGTTATGAAAGAGTTTTCCTTATCTGAGGAGAGCCAAAAGATTGTATATATCAGCCGTATGGATGAAGATAGAGCGCTGGTGGCATTTCATTTGGCTGAAATTGCGCCTGAAATTGATAGGGCATTCCCCGGCACGGAAATTGTCATTGTGGGCGGCGGCAATGTCTATGACAAGCTGGAAGCCTTAACAGAGAAAATTAATGCCCAGATAGGCCGCCGCATGGTGGTTCTGACAGGCGGTCGTACGGACATTGACAAGTTCGCAGCCTTGTCAGATATTTTCATTGGTGTTTCCCGTTCGGCGCTGGAAGCAATGTCTTGCGCTAAACCTGTGATTGTGGCAGGTAACGAGGGCTATTTGGGTATTTTTGATGAGGATAAGCTGGCGGTTGGTATTGATACCAATTTCTGTTGCCGCGGCCTTGCAGCATCGACGCCTGAGCTGTTGCTTGCCGATGTGAAACGTGTCATGGGTGCCGGCGAGGCGGAGAAGAAGCATTGGGGAGACTATGCCCGCCAAACCATTTGCGACTATTATTCTGTTTCCAAAATGGCGGCGGATAATGCTAAAATGTATCAGGATGCCGTATCGGAAAGACCCATTGATGCGGTCATTTCCGGCTATTATGGCTACGAAAATTCGGGCGACGAAGCGCTGCTTTCAGCTATGCTGACCCATTTGAAGGAAGAAAAGCCGGATGTGCGCCTGTGCGTTCTTTCCAAGGACCCTAAAAAAACTTATGAAACCCACGGCGTTCCCTCAATCAATCGGTATAACTATTGTGCCATGACGAAAGCTATCAAACAGGCTAAACTATTCATCAGCGGTGGCGGCAGCCTTTTGCAGGATGTAACGTCAAGCCGCTCTTTGGGATATTACCTTTTGTTGATTAAAAAAGCACAAAAGCACGGAACGCCCGTTATGCTGTACGCTAACGGCATCGGACCCATCACAAAAAGCAAAAACCGTAAAGCGGTGGCTAAGGTTTTGAGCATGGTTAGCTGCATTACCTTGCGTGACGCGGCCTCCAAAGAGGAGATAGATCGTCTGGGTGTTTCCTGTGATGCTACGCATGTAACGGCAGACCCTGCTTTAACCATTGATGTTGAAAAAACAGAAGCGGTTGATGCGCTTATGAAAACCTGGGGTGTAGGAGAGACGGATAAGCTGTTTGGCATTTCCGTGCGGCCCTGGAAAACCTGCGGACAGGAGTTTTTGGAGCGCTTGGCAGCTGCTATTGATGCGGTCAGTCAAAAACGTGGATTGACTCCTGTTTTTGTTCCTATGAAATATCCCGAGGATTATGAGCTTTCCTGTGCTGTATCAAGCCGTTTAACGGTGCCCAATCATGTAGTTTTGGCGCAGCTTGGAGCCGCGGAAACCGTTGACCTGATCAGCCGCATGGAACTGATTTTAGCAGAAAGATTACATTCTTTGATTTATGCTGCCAATGCCTTAGTGCCCATTATCGGCTTGTCTTACGATGTCAAGGTGGATGCTTTTATGGAATATCTGGGCGCAGGCGAGCGCATTAGCCTGGAGGAACTTTCGGTTGAAAGTCTGGAACAGGTTTTTGAGACGATTTACGAAAGCCGTGAAAGCATTTGCGCTCATATGAGAGAGAAGCATGACAGCCTGGCAAAACTGGCCCGTGACAATGCGAGTATTGCAGTAAAACTGATTGAACAGTAGGATTTTTCTAATGGATGGTACGGAGGAAGCATGATGAAACTGATGGGGATTGATTACGGCGATGCACGAATCGGCATTGCGCTGTCTGATCCTTTGTGCTTTCTGGCGCAGGGTTGGGGGAACATTAAGCAGTCTGACAACGCATGCCGGGAAGTTGCAGAGCTTGTCAAGGCGCAAGGCGTGGACCGTGTTGTTGTGGGACTGCCGAAAAATATGAATAATACAGAGGGCGCCAGCGCAGAAAAAGCCCGCAGTTTTGCTGAAAAGTTAGGCACCATGATTGATGCCGAAATTGTGTTTTGGGATGAACGTTTAACAACGGTTGCAGCGCACGGCTATTTAAGTCAATTAGATGTCCGTGGCAAGAAAAGAAAAAATCTGGTGGATACGGTTGCTGCAACGTTGATTTTAGAAGGCTATATGTCGTTTATGAAAAGGACGGAGGAAAAAGAATGATAAAACGAGGGATACAGACAGCGGTCGTTTTCATCATGTTATTCTTAATAAGTATAGGCAGTGCGGAGGCAATGGAACTTTTCTATGATGGTCAGTATCATACCTATGAAGGCAATATTTTTAAGCTGGTCGTGAATGATACCCTTTTGGAGCCGCCCATTCCGCCGATTGTGTTTTCCGATTATTCGGTTGTTCCGGCCAGAGCCGTTTTTGAAGAGGGCCTGGGTGCGACTGTAACCTGGGATGGCGAGGCACAAAAGGTGACCGTTAAGCTGGACACCATGAAGCTCGTCATGACGATTGGCAAGCGTGATGTTATCTGGAGTGGCCAGCGGTACACGATGCCTATCGCGCCGAAAATCATTAACGGTCATACCATGATTCCGGCCCGTTATGTAGCAGAAACATTGGGTATGACGGTGGATTTTGACAGCGCCACGGACACCATCTTCATTTCCAATAAAAAACCGGTTCCGCCTGTTATAGAGGAGCCGGAAGAGAATGAAAAGGGAGATAACACGGTGACAGAAACCGTTTTGGTTACCTCTGCTAAGTTTACACAGAAAAATGATGATACAGCCACTTTAACGCTGGTAACAGATGCAGAAAAACCGACCTATAACGCATTTTTACTTTCTGATCCCACCAGACTGGTTCTGGATGTGCAGGGCGGACAGTTTAGTCCTATGCCCTCTGTGATTGAAATGGAAAAAGGCAACATTGCAAAAATTCGTTTTGGACAGCAGGCCGACTCAGCCCGCGTGGTTGTCGACCTGGTGGAGGATTTAGGCTATAAGGTCAGCACAAAGGGCAGGAGCATCATCCTGACACTTTCGGTTGACATGAAGGTAATCCCGACGATAACAGATATTTTTAAGCTTGTCAGCTATGGTGCCGAGGGTGGTCGTGACTATATCAAGGTGAAAGATTTAGAAATTGGTAAAGTAAGCCATATCGGCAATCAGCTGATCATCTCCGTTTCCGGCGAAAATTTACCTGTTGAAACCCAGGAAAAAACGGTTACGGGATATTTTGGACGCAAACTCGTGTACACGCCGGACGATTTAAGCGGAGAGAGCGGCCGCATTTCCGTTACATTGAAAACGTCAGATATGGAATATTATACGCAGGACGATGAAGTCCGCATTAAGTCCAGGCATAAAGCAATGGCCCGTTCTGTGACCTTGGATGCCGGTCATGGCGGTGTTGACGGCGGGGCGGTTGCCTATGATGAAGATGGCGAGATTCTCGCCAAGGAAAAAGATTTTAATTTAGATATTGCACTCAGAGCCCAGGAACTTTTAGAGGATGAGGGCGTTGAAGTACATATGATTCGCACAGAGGACGTTTATGTGGATTATCTTCGCGTTGGCAGCATTGCCAATGATGCGGGCACATCGCTGTTTGTCAGCATTCATACCAATTCGGCGGAAACACAAACGCCTCATGGTATCGAAACCTATGGCTATTTGCAGGGCGGAAGCGTTGCCAATGATATGACAAGCGAACGTTTATCGGAGATACTGCTGAATGCTATGGTCGAGGAAACAGATGCCCATAGCCGAGGGGTTAAGGACGGAAAAACGCTGGCTGTTGTTAATTCAACAAAAATGCCTGCCACGTTGGTTGAAATTGGCTTTATTTCAAACCCTGAAGAGTGCGCGTTGATGATGACAGAAGAATACCGTCAGAAGCTTGCAGAGGCCATTTGCAAAGGTGTTTTGGAAGCCTTTGAGGAAATGGATATTTAATACGACAATATAAAAGAGCCTATGAAAACTTGTTTCATAGGCTCTTTTTTTATAATTCTAATAATGCAACAGATACCAGCGTGCCATTTTCGACGGTTAAAACAGCATAGCTTGGGTGCGCCCCTGAAAGAGCCCCGGGGTTAATCAAACGAATGCCATTTAGCTCACAATCCAGCGCCTTGTGTGTGTGCCCAAAAAGAGCAATGCTGCAATCAGCTGAGCGTGCGGCACGCGCCAGACCCTCCATGCCTGCTTTAACCCGTTCTGTGTGACCGTGGGTCACGTAAAAGCGTAGCCCGTCAAGATTAAAAACCGTCTGTTTCGGGCGGGAAGAATACCAGTCGTTGTTGCCGCAAACACCGATTTGCGCCGTCGTTTGTGGTGCGACATAGCTGATATAATCACAATCATCATCCATATCGCCACAGAACACAATCATATCCACCGGACCTATGATATCAAAAAGCTCGTCGATATAATCAGTCCGGCCATGGGAATCGCTTAACAATAGGATTTTCATAGCTCTTAAACCTCAGCAAAATTATGCAGGATCGTAAGACCCGTATGTCCACTTTTTTCGGGATGAAATTGTGTCAGGAAAATGTTTTCTGTTTCCACTAAAACGTCAGCACAGGCACCATAGGTCACTTGCGCCGTAACTGTATTTTTATCGGCAGCATCCACGTAATAGGAATGCACAAAGTAAACATAAGGAGAGCCTTCACAACCCGAGAGCAGGCGTGACGGTCTTTTCACATCCAAACGGTTCCAGCCGATTTGCGGAATTTTGAGACCGGAGTCAGCAGGGAAACGGCGAACGGTGCCGGAGAGAATGCCAAGGCCCTCGGCATCGCCCTCCTCACTGTAATCATATAAAAGCTGCATACCCAGACAAATGCCCAAAAACGGAGTTTTTTTGTTAATGACCTCATGGATGACAGGAATGAGCCCGGAGGCTTTCAGCTTGTCCATAGCATCGCGAAAGGCACCAACACCGGGCAGAACCACACGCGTGGCTTCCAAAATTGTTTTGGGGTCATTTGTGATGGCAACAGGCTGTCCTAAGAACTGAAAGGCTTTTTCGACGCTTCTTAAATTACCTGCATCATAGTTGAGTATTGCAATCATGTTTATTCCTCGCTATGTAAAAGAGATTGAATGGTTTTGACTAAGGATACAATGCGCTCCGATTCCATTTTCATGCTGACGCGGTTCACAACGAAGCGGGCAGAGAGGTCGCAAACCTCTTCTAAAACAACAAGTCCGTTTTCTTGCAGGGTTTTTCCGCTTTCCACGATATCAACAATAACCTCGGAAAGGCCAACTAAGGGCGCCAGTTCAACAGAGCCGTGCAGCTTAATGAGCTCAACGGATTGTTTCTTTACGGTATGATAATAATTTCTGGCGATATTAGTGTATTTTGAAGCCACACGCATGTTGTGAATGGAGTCAAGCTTACCCGCCAGCTCTTTGGGTCCGCAAACCGCCATACGGCAGGCACCGAAGCCTAAATCAATCACTTCGTAAAGGTCCTTGCCGGCTTCTAAAAGCGTGTCTCTGCCGACGACGCCAATGTCAGCTGCACCGTGCTCCACATAGGTAGGCACGTCGCTTGCCTTGACTAAAATAAACTTAAATTTATTTTTCTCATCTGTAAAAATCAATTTTCTGGATTTTTGACGTAACTCGCTTACATCAAGACCGGCCTTTTCCAACAAATCCATGGTGAGTTCTGCCAGACGACCTTTGGCTAATGCAATTGTAATATAGTCCATGTTTTTCGTCCTTTCTGTGATTTGTTTAAGGCTTAGTGATGACAATGACCGCAGCTGCATTCCTGGTCATGGTCAAACAGCTCATCAAGACCGACCGTTGTTGTTTCGTCAAGCGCCAGATTATAAATCGTGAGCGTATCTGCATCGGTTGCCGTGATCACTCCCTGAATGTGGCAGGCCTTAGCGTAGGCAACAAGTGCCTCTTTGGTTTCACCGCAAAGGGCTTGTTCTGCCGTGTATCCGCCATCACGCAGGGCGGTTACGATTTGGTAGGACAGGGTGGGGTTTTCAGATGAAACAAGAAAGTCTGCGCCAAGGGTTTCCTCTAACAGGCCCTGACGGGATAAAACTGTCAGCAAACGGTCTGTGCCAATGGCCATGCCAACGGCAGACAGGCTTGCGCCGAATTCGCCGGTCAGGCCGTCATAGCGACCGCCTGCACAAATGGAGTAGCCAATGCCGTGGGTAATGCCCTTAAAGATAATGCCTGTGTAATGGTTGATGCCCTGTACCAAAGATAAATCAATGGAGATATAGGGCTCATAGCCATAGCTGCAAAGCAGTGTATACACATTTTTCAGGTTCTGTGCTGCCGTCATGGCATCGTTGCCTAACAAATCAGCATCTAAGCTATCTATAATCTCAATGTTGCCAAAGAGAGTGGGCAGGTTTTCAATGAAAGAAGCAAGCTTTTTCTCAACTGCTTTTTCCTTTACAAAGCCGTTAATGGCCAAAGCATCTTTTTTATCAATCAAATTGCTTAATTCCTCTGTGTCAGCGTCATCTAAGCCGGCTTTGGCAGCAATGGCTTTATAAAAAGCAACCTGACCGATTTCAATCTGAAATTTCTCCAAACCGGTAGCGAGCAAGGCCTCAATGGCGCAGGCGATGACCTCTGCATCAGCCACATATCCGTCAGCCCCGTAAAGTTCAATACCGGCCTGACAGAACTCACGCTGACCGGAGGCAAATTCATCCGTATAGCGAAACACCTTGCCGCAATAATGGAGGCGCTTGGGGTAGATGCCGTCATCAAGCTTGGATGCCATCATGCGGGCAAAACAGGTGGTAATGTCAGGGCGAAGCACTAAAATGCGCCCCTGAGCATCAAAGAACTTAAACATCACTTCCTGAGAAATTTTGCCGCTTTCTGTGCTGAAAGCATCATAAAATTGCAGAACGGGGGTTTCGGCAACGTGATAGCCAAAGCTTTCAAAAACATCAGCAATCGTTGCTTCTATTTTCGATTTATCTGCACAACGAAGGGGGAGAACATCCTGCGTTCCTTCCGGTGTGTAACGTTTCCAATCTGCCATAATTGCCTCCTACGATTCATGTTTTTTCTAACTGTTTTATTATACAATACTTTCATAAAATATTCAATAAGAAATTCGCAAATTACCGCAACTTATCAAAAAGTTTCGTATAAAAATACATTTATTATGCAAAAACCTGCTGTAAGCGTTCAGCTTGCAGCAGGTTTTAATACGCAAATTCCTTAGGGAAGCGCCGTGATATCAATGGAGCTATATGCGGAGAGGAATTCCTTTAAGAAGCTATACATCTCGCTTAATGTTTCTTCCTCGTCGCATTGCATATCAAGCGGCATCAAGGGGTCGTGCAGGGACAGGCGCAAGAGGAACCAACCATCCTTAACGTTAACGCGAACGCCCTCATAGTTGGGTGTTTCCAGGCTCATGCCCTCTGTCTGCTCAATCTTTTTTTGCAGAGCATCCAAAATCGCCTGACCGTCTTCCTTAAAGTTTGCCCCTGTCAGATTCAGGCGATGGCCACGGGATAATTTCGGGTCTTTAAGAGCCGCAATAAGCTCTGTCAGCTTACGACCTTCGCCGCGCATTAAAACAGCTTTAATCAATAATTTTGTTACAAGATACGCACCGTCGTCTAAGAAATAGTTTTCACGAAGAGCCGCATGGCCGCTGGTTTCAATAGCCAGGGGACAATCCTGACCCAGACTGATGAGGCGTTTTGCTTCGTTAATAACATTTTTATAGCCACGCTTAAAACGATGATGCACACCGCCTAAGCTGTCTGTGATAAACTCATTAAGGCCGGTGGAGGTAACAGAGTCTGTTACAATGGTTCCTTTTTTATTTTCTAAAAGAACGGCAGAAATGAGTGCAATCAGGCGATTTTTATTAATTTCTCTGCCCTGGTCGTCAACAATAGCGGCACGGTCAACGTCCGTGTCAAAAATAACGCCTAAATCAGAGCCGGAGCTGAGTACTGCCTGCGAGATGGCATGCATGGCATCTTTATCCTCGGGGTTGGGGATGTGGTTCGGGAAGCTGCCGTCAGGCTCTAAGAAGCAGCTGCCGGAAACATCAGCGCCCAGCGGTGCTAAGACCTTTTCTGCATAAAATCCACCGGCACCGTTGCCGGCATCAACAGCAATTTTCATGCCGTAAAAAGGCTTTGCAAGACCGGTTTCCCGCTGAATGGTTTCGGCAATGTGCAGTGCATAGCGGGATAAGTAATCAAAGCTTGTAACAGAGCCTGCCGCAGCACCTACAAGAGGGGTGTCAGCCTGTGCAAACTCCAAAATTTCAGTGATGTCGCTACCCTCTAAGCCGCCTTCACGGGTGAAAAATTTAAGACCGTTGCGGTTAAAGGGGAGGTGGCTGGCGGTGAGCATGATGGATGCAAAAATGCCCAGCTCCTCGTCAATGGTGCTCATGAACATGGCCGGTGTTGTACAAAGACCGAAATCCATCACACAGGCGCCGGTTTTGGTAATGGCACGAATGCAGGCATCCTTAATGCGTCCGGCTGAAATGCGGCTGTCGTGACCGATTGAAATGGTCAGGGTGCTTGCTTCCTTGTTATATTTTTTCTGTAAAAACAGAACAAAGCCCTTGGCAATGGCTTCAATGACCGTGTCAGTCAGATTCACGTTCATACCGGGGATGCCTTCGCTGGCTACGCCACGGACATCACTGCCGTTTTTCAGCGAGGCCCATTCTTTTGTTAACATATTACATCCGTCCTTCTCATTATGATTACTTTTAGTATATCAAATTCAATGCTTATTTGCAAGGGGGAGCAGGGAAAATCAGGGAAATTCAAAGGAATTTTTGCAAAAAAAGAGACTGTTTACAAACAGCCTCTTTGTATGTTTTGCATTATGCTTATTCAGCAGCAGGTGCTTCAACCGCATCGCCGATGGTGTCGGTGCCGCCATCAGAATAAGAGGTGGGCATATCGTCCTCAGCGGGAGCAGCTTCTTCAGCCGGTGCAGGTTCTGCAACGGGTTCTTCGGGAAGCAGAGCACGGATAGAAAGTGCAATCTTCTTGTTGTCCCAATCGATGTCAACAATCTTAACGTCAACTTCCTGACCGATAGAAAGCACATCCTGGGGCTTCTCGATACGCTTGTTAGCAATCTGAGAAATGTGAATTAAACCGTCGATGGTGGGCATGATTTCTGCAAATGCACCGAAGGGCAGCATGCGAACAACCTTTGCCTTAACAACATCGCCAACGTTTAACTTGGATTTTGCAATCTCCCAGGGATTTTCCAGGGGGTTTTTGTAACCCAAGGAAATCTTCTTGGTTTCAGCATCGATATCCTTAATGTAAACTTCAATGGTGTCGCCAACGCTGACAACATCAGAGGGATGCTTGATTCTGGACCAGCTCAGCTCGGAGATGTGAACCAAACCGTCAACACCGCCGATATCAACGAACGCACCAAAGCCGGTTAAGGATTTAACTGTGCCGGCATATTTCTTGCCAACCTCAGCGCTTTCCCAGAAGCTCTTTTCAAGCTCTTGCTTTTGTGCAATCATAACGGTCTTGATGTTACCTACAACGCGTTTTCTTCTCTCATTGATGTCAATGATTTTGAAGGGAACGGTCTTGCCAACCAGCTCGTCTAAGTTAGACAAGAAGCGATCATTAGCCAGTGATGCAGGTACAAAAACACGGAACACTTTATATGTAACGATTACGCCGCCGTTAACAACGCTGTCGACCTTTCCTTCCAAAATATCGCCATTCTCCTGTGCAGCCTTAATGGCATCCCAGGTTTTGAATGAATCCAGTTTTTTCTTGGAAAGAGTAATTTTTCCTTCCACATCGTTGACACGAACGACGAAAGCCTGAATTTCGTCTCCAACCTTTACAACATCCTGAGGAGTTAAGGCCGGGTCGTCAGAAATTTCAGAAGCGGGAATAATGCCGTCCTGCTTAACGCCCAGGTCTACGATAACCTCTGTCGGACCAACTTCGATGACAGTACCTGTAACGACGTCACCTGTGAAAATCGGTTTCAGAGATTCCTCGAGTAGTGTTGCAAAGTCCTTTTCTTGGTTTTCCATTTTGTTGATAGCCTCCTTTATTATAACCGCAGGAGTAGAAGCCCCTGCAGTAATTCCGACACGTTTATTTTGAAAGACGCTGAGGTCGCCCAAGGCGTCAATAGACTCAGCGCAGTAAGCCTCAGGACAAATGCTCTTGCAAATCTGATACAGCTTTTGCGTGTTAGAGCTGTTTTTTCCGCCAAGAACAATCATGGCATCAACTTGTCCGGCCAGCACCTGAGATTCAGCTTGCCTTTCATCAGTCGCATTACATATTGTATCAAATATAGTGGGGTTTTGGCAAGATGTTTTTAGAAAAAATATAATTTTTTTATAAATATTTTTGTTGAATGTGGTTTGGGCCACAATGCAAACGGGTTTTTCAATGTTTCCCAAGGCTTCGGCCTCTTCTAAAGTCTCAATAATGAGGGCTGAATCATCACACCAGCCATTGATGCCGATAACCTCGGGGTGCGTCTTGTCGCCAATAATGATAATCTGGTAGCCCTCGTGGAAGTGCTTGCTGACAAGTGTATGTATTTTTTTAACAAAAGGGCAGGTTAAATCAAGATAGGGAATCTGTTTGTCCTCCATTTCCTGATAAATGGAGCGGGGGACACCATGGGTGCGGATAATCACGGTTGTGTCAGGTGGTAGACTCGATAGCGAATCAATGGCATCAATGCCCTTTTCTTTTAGGTCTAAAACCACCTGTGCATTGTGAATGATGGGCCCTAAGGTCGCATATTTTGTGTCTGTTTCCTCGGCACAACGATAGGCGCTGTCAATGGCTCTTGCAACGCCGAAACAAAATCCAGCTGTTTTTGCAACTTTAACCTCCATGTTGGTTCTCCTTTACCGAATGTTTCCCGTTTCAGCCATATCTAAAATGGTTTTCAGCAAACGGTCGCTGGCTTCCTGCAATTGGTCAGCTGAGAGTCGACCGCCGTCGGGCGCCTTGATGGTGATGGGGGTTCCAATATAAACATCAACCTTAGCACGAAAACGATATCGTCCGGAGAGGGCAATCGGAACAACGGGGGCGCCTGTTTTTTGTGCAATCAGAGCAACGCCGGCCTTAGCCACGTGCTCCTCGCCATTTTTAACGCGTGTTCCCTCGGGGAAAATAGCCATAACTTTGCCGGCGCGAAGAGCGGAAAGAGCCGCTTTGATGGCACTGACGTCAGCATTCCCGCGAGAGACGGGAAAGGCACCGGCCCATTTCAAAATGGCCCCTAACACAGGAATGGAAAATAACTCCTTTTTTGCCATGAAAGCAAGGGGACGGGGCAAAACAGAAGCAATTAAAGGCGCGTCCCAAAAGCTTTTATGGTTCAAAGCAACAATAGCGGCGCCTTCTTTCGGGAAATTGTCCGTTCCATGAACGTGGAGACGGAAAAAACAGTACATAAAGCACTTAACAAGATTTTTAACTAAGCATAATAACATGGCTTTACAACCTTTCTTTGATGATGGCAAGCAGCGCGTCTAAGGATTCATCAAAGCTTAATTCTGATGTATCTACCAAGATGCTGTCCGGCGCAGGCTTTAAGGGTGCAAAAGCGCGGGTGGAATCGTTTTTGTCACGTTCTGCCATATCGGCTAAAACCTCTTCATAGGTGCAGGCTTGACCGCGCTCAATGAGCTCTAAATGACGACGCTTTGCACGGGTTTCGGGCGTTGCCGTCAGGAAAATTTTAATGGGTGCGTCGGGGAGAACATAGGTTCCGATATCACGGCCATCCATGATAACATCACGCGAAGCGGCCAGTTTTCGCTGTAAATCAACCAATTGCAAACGAACGGCAGGAATGGCAGACACATCAGATGCCGCCATGGAGACCTCCGGCGTGCGAATCAGGGTTGTCACATCTTCGCCGTTTAGGAAAATGCGCTGACCTGTCTCTGACAGCGTAATATCAATATCAGATTCTTTTGTGAGAGCGGCAGCCGCCTCCGGATTTTCACGGATAGAAATCCCGGCGCGCAGGCAGGCAAGACCGGCGGCACGATACATAGCCCCGGTGTCAATATACACAAAATTCAGTTTTGCGGCAATTTGTTTAGACAAAGTACTTTTTCCGGCACCGCTGGGGCCGTCAATGGCTATTTGCATAGGATAACCTCCCACATAATATTCTTATTTCATAAAGTCTAAAATGATGTTCTGGTGGTACATGTTTGAAACGTATTTTGATTCCAAAATGAGCTGCGTTGGCTTGTTCATGGCCTGCAGCGTTGTTGTGAATGTGAAAACAGCCAAAATGATGTAGACAAGCATCACGCCGTAGACCATGCCGATGAGACCGCCTAAGAATTTGTTGGCGCTGCGCAGAACCGGCAGATGAGAAACAATGTCTAAAAGTTTTTGGATAACCCATAAAAGAATGCGGACGAGCAAAAAGACAAGCAAAATGCCCACCAGCTTTAAGGCGATGGTTACGGTGCTTTCAGCAATGGATTCTTTAACGGAAGAAACCGCATCATTCGTTACGTTCTGGATGGAAGACCGAATGGATTCAGGCAGATTCAACGTTTCTCCTGCTTCTTCCACGGTTTCCGGCTCTTCCTCTGCATCTAATGCCTTATACACATTCAGCCGGACATAATCCCCCAGCACGCTTTCTGCCATGAAATCGGAAACAACGGGGTAGAGCGTCAGCGATAAAATCAGGGAAAGAATTAAAGAACCAAGTGTGAAAACAGAACGGACAAAGCCGCGTTTTATGCCGGCTATGACTAAAACTGCAACGAGTATAATAGCAATATAATCAGCAATATTCAAAATGGTTGCTCCTTTCTGACGATAGAGGTTTTATGCGCCGGTTTGAATCAGCACAGAGCCGGAGGCGGTGATGCCAACGGCACGGCTTTTGTGACCAAAAAACAGCAAATTACGCAAATCGGTATTCAAATTCAGTTGCCGCTTTTCCTGACAACGGCTGTCTAAAATGGAAATCACACGACCTGTGTTCAGGGCGATAATGCCGTCCTCTGCATCAATAAAATCAAATTCCTGTTGGCTGGTAAAACTTCCGGTTTGTTCGCCACGGTGGTTATAGTTTTTGATTTCGGCATAGGAGCCGAGCGCCGTCTCAGAGCCGGAGAAAATCAAAGTCAGACGGTCATCTTCCAAGAGATATCGGATTAATTCGCGGTCTTCATATAGCGCTGTTCCGGTGGATTTTCCATAACCATTGTAGATTACGGTGTCACGGCTGCTGATGGCGTATAGGTGACTGCCGCTGTAGCGGACAACGCTGTAAATCACATTTTCATAGGTGTCGTTTGTAAAGGGTTTTTCCTTTGTCAGGTTAAACATAATAATGTGATTCTTAATGGTTCCCTCATCGGTGTTCAGGGCGGAAACGGTAATATCCTTGCTGCTTTCGGCAATATCGGCGCTGATTACGGAAAGGTTGCCGGAATTCCATTTGAAAATCTCCTCGCTGCCGGGGTTGAACACCCGAACAGCGGCTTTATGTAAGTCGCCTTCTGTCACTAAAATAACGTAGCCCTTATCATTGACGGCGGCTAATAAGATAGCGCTGTCCACGGTGATGGTATTGACTCGCTTGGCTTTGTTATAGACAACTGCCTGATGTCCTCTCAAATCAAAAAACAGGGCATGACTTCCTTTGATGACAGCAGTCGGGTTATTCATTTTTAGCGAGGAATCCTCAGCTAGCTTGCCACTTGCGTTCATGATTTTAAGGCTTTCTGCGCTATAAAAATAGAGAGCGCCGTCAGAAGCTATGTTCTTATAGTCAATTCCCGGGTCAAGATTAAGCTCAAGAGGCGTAACTGTTGGGTTTTCGTTCACTTTGACCTGACCTGCATAACGCAGATAAAGGCGCACGCCATAGGTTGCCACAGCCGCCACAGCCAGAACCGCTATAGTGATGGAAAGCACCCACAGAATTCGCCGCCAGATACTCGGTTTGTAAAACATTGGAGAACGCATAAAAACACTCCCTTAATCAATTTTCATACTCAGCGCGAAGAAGCATGAGTCCGTGAGCCGGTGCCGTCATTCCGACACGGGTACGGTCCCTGGCAGCAATCAGAGCCGGCATATCATCAGCGGACAGCTTGCCGCGACCAACCCAAACCAAGGTACCCGTTATGATGCGGACCATGTTATATAAAAATCCGTTGCCGGTAATGCGATAGGTCACAAGGTCACCCTCGCAGCTTATGTCAGATTCCATGATGTGGCGGGTAAAGGTTTTGGCACTGCCGCCCTGCGCCATGAAGGCGGAAAAATCGTGTTCGCCCAAAAAATGCCCTGCGGCTTTTTGCATGCTTTCAATATCCAGAGGCATGGGGTGGTGCCAGGCAATGTGGCGATAAAAAACGTTGCCGTGCAGAGAACAATCTATGTGGTAAAGATAGGTTTTTCGCATGGCATCAAAACGGGAGCTGAAATCCATGTCACAGGGAGAGGCTTCAAACACGCGGATATCCTGAGGAAGCAGGGCATTAACGCCGCGACAAATTTTGCGGGGCTCCAAAGACACAGAGGCATGAAAATTTGCCGTATAATCAGCGGCGTGAACACCGGCATCGGTACGGCTGACGCCTGTTACGCTGATAGGCTCACGAAAAATAACGCTTAATGCTTTTTCGAGTTCTCCCTGAACGGTCACGGCATTGTCCTGCCGTTGCCAGCCGGAATAGTGAGTTCCCTCATACATCAGACGCAGTTTATAAGCCTGTTTTGTCAATGGGCTGTCGTTATAGTTCAGTTCCGTTTTGTTATCCATAGAATCCCTCTTTACAGAAAAATACGCAACATCAGTATGGCTACAAAGAAAACAAGGAAAAACAGAGCTGCGACAAGGTCAGAGTGTGAAAAACGAATCTCGTTCAGTCGCGTTCTGTTGTCGCCGCCTTGATAACAACGGCTTTCCATGGCAACAGCCAGTTCATCGGCACGACGGAAAGCACTGATAAACAAAGGAATCAGCATGGGTGCCAGAGCACGAATGCGCTGTAAAATAGGGCCGCTGTCAAAATTGGCGCCGCGCGCCTTCTGGGCTTTCATGATTTTATCTGTCTCTTCAATCAGAGTCGGGATGAAACGAATGGCAATGCTCATCATCATGGCAAGCTCATGGGTTGGCAATCCAAATCGGGAAAAGGGCTTTAACAACTTCTCAATTCCGTCCGTTAAAATGATGGGGGAGGTTGTGTAGGTTAAAGCGGAACTGGCTGTGATTAAAAGAACCAGACGCAGAGCCATTTTCCCTGCTAAAATCAGGCCTTCCCAGCTCATGTGTGTCGGGCGGCCACAGATATAGATAGCAGTACCCGGCGTTAAGAACACGTTAATTAAGGCCGTGAACAAAATCACAAACCAAAGGGGTTTAAGTCCCTGGAAATACATGCGAGCCGGAACCCTGGACAAGCCAATAATTAAGATGGTCAGTAAACACAGCAAGGCATAGCTTGCAATGTTGTTTGCCATAAAAATTGCCACAATGAGAAAAATAAGCAGCACAATTTTGGTTCGGGGGTCCAAGCGGTGCAGGGGAGAATTAATAGGGAAATACTGCCCTAATGTAACATCTTTTAGCATGTTTTTCCCTCCTTATTCTTCTTTTCCTTTTCAGAAAGCATCATCAAAAGGGTGGCCTTGGCACGCTCTAAGGTGTAAATGGAATCGTTTATGTTTAAGCCACGTGCACGCAGTTCTTCCACTAATTGTGTTATTTGCGGCACATCCAGGCCCATGGTGCGCAATTCTTTTGCACGGGAGAAAATGTCAGCCGGGCTGCCGTCCATGGCAACGCTGCCGTTATTCATGACGATAATGCGTCCGGCAATCCGAGCAACATCCTCCATGGAATGCGACACAAACAGCACGGTCATTTTCTTGGCTAAATACAGGGCACGAATCTGGGTTAATATTTCTTCGCGGCCGGCAGGGTCTAATCCTGCGGCGGGTTCATCTAAAATTAAAACATCGGGGCGCATGGCAAGGACGCCGGCAATGGCAACCCGTCGTTTTTGTCCGCCGGATAATTCAAAGGGAGAGCGCTCACAATATTTCTCGCCAAGACCAACATAATTCATGGCCTCACGAACACGTTCATCAATTTCTTCGGGGGAGAGCTTCATGTTTTTGGGACCATAGGCAATATCTTTATACACGGTTTCCTCAAACAACTGATGCTCGGGGTACTGAAAAACGAGACCTACTTTTTGACGGAGTTGTTTTAGGTCGGCATTTTTTGCAGTCACTTCAATATCGCCCACGGTGATGCTGCCGGAGCTGGGCATGAGCAGGCCGTTCAGATGTTGAACAAGCGTTGATTTGCCGCTTCCGGTGTGACCGATGATGCCAACAAATTCCCCATCATGAATGGTGAGATTAATATCCCGCAGGGCATGCTTCTCAAAGGGACTGCCCGGCATATAAATGTAATTCAGATTTGAAATGTTAATTGCCATTGTCTCTCTCCGTTCAAAAACGTACAAAATGTGTGTATTTTATAAAAGCTTCATCAGTTCATCGGCGCATTCAGACACAGTCAGAACATCCTGCCTGATAGGAATGCCGGCCTTTGCCAGAGCATAGCAAAGCTCCGTAACCTGCGGCACATCCAGCCCCATATTCTTCATGAATTTAACCTCGGAAAAAATGTTTTTCGGACTGTCGTCCCGCATGATTTTGCCTTTATCCATAACAATGACGCGGTCCGCACGAACCGCCTCTTCCATGTAATGGGTAATCAAAACAATGGTGAGCTTTTTTTCTTCTTTTAGTTTAATAATGGTTTCAATAACCTCCTGCCGTCCTTTGGGGTCGAGCATGGCGGTTGGTTCATCAAAAACAATGCATTTTGGCTCCATGGCCATAACGCCGGCAATGGCAACCCGCTGTTTTTGCCCGCCGGATAACAGGTGCGGGGCGTGGCGACGCAAGTCATACATATTCACAGCCTTTAAGGCAGCATCCACACGCCTGCGGATTTCGGGGGAGGGAACACCTAAGTTTTCCGGAGCAAAAGCAACGTCCTCTTCGACAACGGTCGCCACAATCTGGTTATCCGGATTTTGAAACACCATACCAACAGTTTTACGGATATCCCAGTCATTCTCTTCCAGCTTTGTGTCCATGCCACTTACATAAACGGTGCCGCCTGACGGCAACAAAAGCCCGTTAAAGTGCTTGGCAAGAGTGGACTTACCGCATCCGTTGTGACCCAAAACGGCCACGAATTCACCGGGGCGGATGGAGAGATTCACATCATCCAATACAAATTTAATGTTGTCTTCTTTGCTGCTTTGGTAAGCATAGCGCAGGTGCTCTGTTTTGATCATGGTGTTCATCCTTTTTTTGTTAACGGATTTGTCCGTTTCCGTAAATAATATGCTTTGTTGAGGTTAAGGCTGTCAGGCCCATAGGCCCTCTGGCGTGCAGCTTTTGTGTGCTGATACCGATTTCTGCACCGTATCCGAATTCGTTACCATCCGTAAAACGGGTGGAGGCATTAACATAAACGGCAGCGGCATCAATTTCCTCTAAAAAGCGGTTTGCCATAGCGTAATCACGGGTGATGATGGCCTCAGAATGCCGTGAACCGTGCTCGTTGATGTGGTCTATGGCTTCTTCAATATCAGCGACGACTTTAACAGATACGATAAAGTCGTTATATTCCGTATAGTAATCCTCCTCGCTTGCCATAACAGCCTCAGGAAGAATGGCGCAGGTTTTTTCGCAACCACGGATTTCAACCTGATAGGGTTTTACGGCTTCTGCGATGATGGGAAGCAGCTCCTTTGCAATCGCCTCATCAACCAAAAGGGATTCGCAGGCATTGCAAACGGAAGGACGGCTTGTTTTTGCATTGACAAAAATGTCGGTTGCCATCGAAAAGTCGGCTGTGCGCTCCACATAAACGTGGCAATTGCCGGCACCCGTTTCAATAACGGGGACGGTGGCATTTTCCACAACGGAGCGGATTAAACCTTTGCTGCCGCGGGGAATTAACACATCCAGGTAAGGAGACAGTCGCATCAGTTCTCTGGCGGTCTCACGGGAGGTGTCGCGCACAAGCTGTAAACAACCTTTCGGAAACCCAACTGCGTCTAATGCTTCGGTCATCACATCAACCAATACGCTGTTTGAGAGGATGGCCTCACTGCCGCCACGGAGAATACAGGCATTTGCCGTTTTCAAACACAAAGCCGCAGCGTCAACAGTCACGTTCGGTCTTGCCTCATAGATGATGCCAATAACGCCCAAAGGCACCCGTTTCGTACCGATGACCAGACCGTTGGGGCGCTTTATCATGCCTGTGACCTCGCCGATGGGGTCGGGGAGACTTTCAACCTTTTCCACACCGCGTGCCATTTCCTCGATGCGCTCCTTTGTTAAGGTTAGGCGGTCGACCATGGCACTTTTGCCGTTCTTTTGCACAAAGGCCTCAACGTCTTTTTGATTTGCCTCCAAAATGCGGGAGGCATGGCTCCGCAGGGCATCAGCGATAGCCAAAAGACCGGCGGATTTTGTTTTAGAATCTATTTTTTGCAAGGGCAGTGCAGCATGTTTGGCCTGCAAGCCCATTTCCTGCAATGTCATATTGTTCACTCCTGTCAATCTGAGATACGACCCTTAAACAGAGTTCCGACTCTTTTGCCCTCAATAATATCATAGACAATACCGGGGTTCTGGCCGTTGGCAATGACCATGTTAATGCCGGCCTCCATAATGGATTTTGCGGCGGTCAGCTTGGTCAGCATGCCGCCGGTTCCGCGGGAGGTGCCCGCGCTGCCGGCCGTTTGCAGCAAATCCTCGGTTATCTCGTCAACCTCCTCAACGAGCTGCGCGTTTTCGTCTTTGCGGGGGTCGGCGCTGTATAAACCGTCAATATCTGATAACAGGATTAAAAGGTCTGCCTGAATGAGCTTGGCAACCATAGCAGACAGAGTGTCGTTATCGCCGATGTCGCCAAACTTCAATTCTTCGGTGGAGATGGCATCGTTTTCGTTAACGATGGGGATGATGCCCCACTCCAGCAGAGTGTTAAAGGTTGTTACAGCATTTTCTTTGCGCTGCGGGTCATCCATAACGCTGCCGGTTAACAGAATTTGCGCCACATCACAACCGTATTCAGAGAAAAGCTTGCCGTAAATGCTCATGAGCTCGCTTTGGCCAATGGCAGAGGCGGCTTGCTTTTCACGCAGGGTTTTCGGCTTTTCCGCAAGTCCCAGTTTACCCATACCGACGCCAACAGCGCCGCTGGTGACCAAGACAACCTCGCGGCCTTCGTGACGCAAATCAGACAGAACCCGTGCCAAAAGGTCAATCTGGCGCAGGTGGATGCGACCGGTGCTATATGTTAAACTGGATGTTCCAACTTTAACGACAATGCGTTTTGACTGTTTTAATCTGCTGATAGCAGTTTGCATATATATCACTCACTTACTGTTTTGATGGAATAGATGGTGGGAATGGATTCAACCTTGGTTGTTTTAATTTTCAACTCAGCATCGTGCACAAGCTGAATGTTGTTGGCGGTGTAAAAGCCGTTAGCAAGCTTTTTGCCCGGCACACGAACCGAAACAAAAACATCCACGCGCTCGGGCACCTTGGCGTTAATGGCGTTGCCCTTAGAATCATAAATCAGGCGCTGTGCCTGCCTGGTGGAAACGGAGACAACGTCACCTAAGTATTTGCCGGTGTCATCCATGAAAACTTCATCGCCGGGGTAGAGCGCCTCTGCGGTAAAAGGGCGAACTTCTTCAAACAGCAGGGTCACATCCAGCGTGTCAACAGCGCTGTTTTTAATCAGGGCCTTGTCTTCGGTTAAGATGTTGCCCTGACTTAATTTGTGTATACCGGCATAGGCACCGATTGCCATAACAACGATAATGCACACAATGAAAATATCGACAATACTGATTTTTCCAAACAGTTTTCCTCTTTTATCCAGCATTATTTAGCCCCCTTTAACAGCTCGGAATCGTATTCAATTCCTGTAACGTAACCGTGCATGGCAAGACTTTCGGAGCGCAGTGCCACTTCTTTGCCGATTTTCATGGGCTCATTTCCCACGAGCAGGTCGGGGTAAGCAACAATGGCATCGGCCTGGATTTTAACATAGCCGTCGCTATGGTCCTGTGGCATGTAGATGTGCATTTTTCCGTCTGCCTGTTCTAACTTGCGGGCCGGTTGCTTGGAAAAGCCAACAATGGAGCCCACGGGGCTTTTGGTTACGCCGTCAATAACAGACTCGCCTATATGAACATGCTCAAAATAGTCATCCTTGCGGTTTTGAATTTCCACCGTGTAGGTCACGGGGATGGTCTCGCTTCCGCCTCTGGAAAGCATCGTGTAACCCAGGAAGATGGCGGCCAGCAAAATCATGGCAAAGAGAACATCCAAAACGTTCAGCTTGCCGAATAAACGACCTTTTTCATCAATTAACATGAGTGGTAACCTCCTCATAAACTTGTTCTAAGCGTGTGACCATGGCACGAACTGTGAACATGGAGTCAAATTTTTCTTTGGCCTTTTCTCCTAAACTTTTGGCAAGGTCGCCGGAGGCAAGAAGCTGCTTCATGGCATCTGCCATTAAGAAAGCGTCGGCATAGGGGACCAAAAGGCCGGTTTCTCTGTGTTCAATCAGCTCAGGATTGCCGCCAACGTTGGTAGCAATTGAGGGCTTGGCAAGGCTCATGGCCTCCAAAATGGCAAGGCTCATGGCCTCTGATTCTGAGGCACAAACATTGCAATCGCAACTGTTTAACAGAGCCGTTGTATCAGGAACAAAGCCTGTGAAGATAAGCTTTTCTCCTAAACCGCTTTTGAAAGCGAGTTCTTTGAGCTCTTGCTCCAAACTGCCGCCACCGACTATCAAAAATCGTGCGTTGGGGTACTCTTCCTGTAGCAGGGAGGCAGCCTCTATGAAATAACGGTGCCCTTTAACCGGTTCTAAGCGTCCGAACACGCCAAACACAAAAGCGTTTTCATCCAGACCATACTGCATACGAGTCTCTTTTTGTGCTTCGGCGTTTGCAGGTGCAAGAGGGGAAACCCCGTTGTTAACGACCTTGATTTTATGCTTTTGTATGCCGCAGGCTTTCAAGTTGGAAACAACGGCATCGGATACGGCGATATAATAATCGCAAAGGGCGTTGTTAAGAACGCGGTGCACAGCCGCCTTGATGCCCTTGGGGACAGGCTCAATGCAATGCCTTGTTGCCAGAATAACAGGCACCTTTGCATGCTTTCCTGCAATTCGGGCAGAGAGGCAAGCGTGGGTGTGCAAAATATCCGGTTGCAGCTTGCACAGGAGCTTTTTCAAATGGCTAACAGCGTTTTTGGAAAAGGAACAATCCGCCATGTAGGGCGCTTCGATTAAACTGACGTCCTCAAACGTGCGGACAAAAGCAGAAAGCGCACTGTTTTCAGGAAGAATCACACTCACGCGGTATGCGCTTCTGTCAAAGCCTTGTAAGTAATTCAGCAAATATTTTCCGGCACCACCGATGTTGGTATCGGTCAGCACCTGCACAACATGCTTCATGCGCGGCTCCTTTCCTGAACGGATTGTTCTTGCGGCATAGAGGCTGCCGCGGAGGAAATGGCCAGAACAACCCAGAACAAAAGCACCATTTTATAGTTATACCAAACGTTATCCGTGAGGCCCTGGAACAAAAAGCCGGCAACGCCCATGGCAGAAGCAATGGCGACGGCATAACGCAGGTGACCACGGTTTTGGTAGCAAACAAGCGAAACATTTTGCTTGATGTAGGCAAGGATTAAAGCTAAGAAAGCGAGAAGCCCCATGATGCCGTTTTCAATCCAGATTTGCAGGAACAGATTGTGGGAATGCAGAGCATAATTAGCGCCTGCCAGGGCATATTTGGGGTAAATCATGGAAAATGCATCTGAACCCGAACCAATGCCGGCAAGACCGAAGTCGCGCAGCATGGTGACCGAGGCTTGCCAAATGGAAACGCGATATGCCGTTGAGGTGTCAGCTGTGTTGCCAATGCTGAGAATGCGTTCTGCAACAGCAGAACCGGAAGCCAGAAGCATGGGCAGCATAAAAACGCCGAGAACAGCAAACAAGGACCAGCGTTTGTCCATAACAAGTAAAAACAATGCCACGGCAAACATAAGGCCCAGCCACGCCCCGCGGGACCAGGTAAAAATCAGGCAAGCAGCCAGAGTCAAAAGCAAGGCGCTGTATACAGTTTTGCGACCGTATTCCGGGCTGCGCCAAATGACAGCCAGCATGAGGGGTGTTAACAGAACAAGATATTCCCCTAAAACATTGGGATTGTCAAAGGTTGAATAAACACGGACCTTAATCTGGTTAAACATTTCCTTGTCAACCCAGGAGGCCGTCGAGGAAACGCCGGTAAAGTTCTGATAAATGCCGTAAAGGGATACCAAACCCGCAACCAGCAAAAAGCCCGTCAGGGCTGCACGCCATTTTTTCTCCGTGTGCAGCGTTTGGTAGGCAACGAAATAGAACTGGATAAAAGCAAAATGAATGAACAGAATCTGCAAACTCTTTATAAACGTAAAGGAGTTTAAGGTTCCCAGCACCATGGTTAATGCAAAAACGGCGATATATCCAGCCAAAGGCGTAGAGCGCAGGGGATACTCGCGGCAGAATAAAAGCCGTAACAGGAACGAAAAACCGGTTAACAGGCTGCATGCAGCCAAAACCATGGTGGGCAGAATGGGAGCCGCCCAAATCACGGTGAAAACACCGAAACTGACAGAACTTAAAACCAGGGCGCCATATAAAAAGGCGCCAAGGGATAAGCAGAAAACGCTGGGCGTCAGGAAAAAGGAGGCGACGCCCAAAAGGCATCCAATGAGCATGCTAAGAAGAGGACGCCTTGATAAAATCTCCGGGTCTTTCAAGAAAAGCTTGCTGTCGACATCCTTGCGAATGGGGCAGAACAGTCCGCCGAATGCTGTTAAAATGCGGCTACCCTTAAAAAGCGATTTCAAACTGCGGTTTGCCAGTATCAAAAGAACAGACAGTAAGAAAAGTGCAGACAGAACGCACACAAGCAGGATGCTTATCTGTGAAAACGCAAGGGACAAAGCCAAATAACTTACCGAAAAAGCGCAAAGCACAATGCCATAAACCCGGGAGCTGACGCTGTGCCAGGTGCGAAGCAGCCAAAGAACACTGCTTCCGGCAGCGCAAGACTCAAAAAAACGGCCGGTCAGCGCCGCACATTTGCGGCACAGAGACAGCGGGAACAGAAGGCATTTGCCAAACAGACTCTCGTTAAACCAATGCCCCGTTTTGTCGCCTGCAAAAAAACGACCGGGCAGACTGTGGCGGAACCAAACCGCCAAACGGGCCGAAAGCGCATTAAAGAAACGGCCGAACAGACTCTCGTTAAACCAAAGAGCCAGACCATGAAAGAGCTTTGCAAAAAAATCTAAAATGGAACTTTGCATCAGTTCTGACCCCTTTCTTTTTGTTTTGCAAGACTTGTTAGCAGCTTCGCTTCATCCGTTCGCAGCACAAACAACACAAGGCAGTAAACCAAAAGCCCGATTATGGCGGGAACAAAGAGCATCAAAAGCTTGCCTGCAAAGTTATCTGCAAAGGTGAAACAGTGTGCGGCTGCATATACACAAACGCCCATCAACAGCGCGGAAACCAACAATTTAAGAAGATTGATTCCGTCGTGAAGCGTAATCATATGCAGGGTTTTGTTGAGTTTTAGAAGCAGAGCCAGACCAATGAGGTTGGCGGCAATGGAGGCGGCCAGGGCAAGGCCCCAAAGACCGGAATGGAGGCCTCTGACAAATAAAAAGCTCAGCAATATATTTAAGCCGATGCCGCCCATGGCAACATACATGGGTGTTTTGCCGTCCTTTAAGGCATAAAAAGCCTTGTTCAGGATTTCGGTGGCGGCATAGCCGACCATACCAAGGGAATAGAAAAGAAGTGCCGAAGCGGTGAGCGCGGTGCTGTCTGCGCCGAATTCGCCCCGTTCATAAACAAAGCGGACAATCGGAACACGAAGCAGGAGAAAAAGCGCCATAATCGGCAACATAACAGCAAGCACAATTTTGACTGCCCTGATAACAACCTGAGCAAGCTCTTCTTTCTGATTGGCTGCTGCCAGACGGGACAGAGACGGGAAAATCAGGTTTGAAACGGCGTACGTGATAACGCCTACAAAGATAATGTAAAGCTTATTGGCATAGTCCAGCGCTGCAACGGCTTGTCCTTCGTTTAAGAAAGAGGCCAGGTAGATATTAACAGTTGAGTTAATGGGCTGCACCCAGGAACTGATTAAAATGGGCAGCGCCAGCGCCAACGTTTTCTTCATGCCGCTGCTTTTTATGTGCAGCATGGGTCGATAGCTGAATTTCTTTTTTCGCAGGGAAGGAAGCTGAACCAGAACCTGAAAACCCCAGCTGATCAGCATGGCAACGGCAACGCCGTGAATGCCCAGACGGTCACGAACAAAAAAGAGATAGACCATCATCAGAACGTTGGAAACAAGGCTGATAGCAGCCGGCACATTAAATTCGCCAAGGGATTGCAGAATGCCGGTCAGGGCATAGGCCAGGGCGGTGAAAATCATGGTTGGAAACAAAATCACAACCAATTGAGCCGCCAGCTCCTTCTGGGAAGCGGGAAGCCCGCTGCCAATCCATCCGGCAAGAGGACGGGCAAACAACAGGCCTGCGGTGCAAAGAAAGGCCGTCAACAGCAAAATGACGGTGATAAAACTGTTTGCGTAGGAAACAGCGGCCTTGCGGTCGTTGTTTTCCAGGTATTCATTAAACACGGGAATGAAAGAGGAGGCAATGGCAGAACCCAAGGTTATATCAAAAAACAAAAGTGGAATGCGTGAGGCCGTTAAAAAAGCTGCGGCTTCACCGCCTGTTCCGTAAATGGACGCGAAAAGAACGTCACGCCCCATGCCGGCAACCTTGGACAAAAGCGTGGCAATAATCATAAATCCGGCTGTTTTAATTGTTTTAGTGGTGTTTAACATAATGCCGCCCTCTGACAAAAAGATATACATTATATATTATATAGTGAATCAGCTTAAAAGTCAATAAAAATAGCGGTTTTTCTTGCAAAAGCTTCCTGAAAATGGAAAACAGGAAGAAAGGAAAAACAATAAAAAAAGTGCCGGTAAAAACCGACACAAAAATCATAAAAAAGAGAGCTGTGAAAATGAAGACGGGGAGAGATACAAAATGTCAATGCCTTGGCTGGCGGCATAGTCAACGGTGTATTTAGTGCCGCCTGTTTTGCGTTCTAAGTAAGCCAGAACGCAGGCAGATTCATCCACAAGATAGCGGTTGCGGCGGAGCATGCAACCCGGGTAATATGCATCAGCGGTGTAAACAGTTTCGTCAGCGGCGGAAAGCAGGGCCCGGTATCTCCCTCTCTGGGCCTGATTCCAATAGCGGTCCTGTTCATGGCAGGGCAGGGCCAGTTGCAGCATAACATGGGGATAGATTTTTTTGAGTCGTAAAACCGTTTCGGCGGCTAAGGTGTCAAACCCCAGAGCGGCTCCGGAAATAAACCGGGAATATCCCTCTTCAATCAGGTTGCGAACATAAATTTCGGTTTCGCGTTCTAAGGTCATGGGGGATGCTGTGAGAACGCGATGGCCGGTGAAACAACAGGTTTTCTTTTTCATGATGACCTCTCTTCGCTTTCAACAAGGGTTTCAGATGGATTGAAGAACCTTAATCACCTTTCCTAAGATGGTCACAGGTTGCTCGCCGTTGTTAACAATCACGGGGTGGTACATGGGGTTAGAGCTTTCAGCAGCCACGGAGACCATTGTTCCAAAACGATAGAGCCTGCCGAAAATGGCCGGGTCGCTTCCTACGGAGAGGAGCACCACATCGCCGTTATCGGCAAAGTTTTGCTTGCGGATGATGGCAATGCTGCCATCAGACAAGGCGGAACGGTCCATGCGGTCGCCCGAAACCGTAACGGCAAAGAAATGACCTTCGCCCATTAAAGAAAGGGGCAATTGAATTTGATAGAGCGGAAGAGAAGCACCCTCTTCGGCGGACAGGGAAGCATAAACAGGAATGGATACAAAGGCAGGGTCTGCGCCCGGGGCCGATTCACGCAGGCTGACGGAATCGCCGAGCAGCATGCCTGTGCTGACCTGAAAATAATCAGCAATCTGGCGGAGCATGGAACCGCCGGGGGTTGAATATCCCGTTTCGTAGTTGGAAATGGTGGTTTTGCGAACGCCTAAAACGGCGGCCAATTCTTCCTGATTCAAACCTTTGGATTTACGTAATTTTTTTAAGATTGTACTAAAATCATTCATATCCGTTCATCTCCCGATTGCACATAATACTGTTATAGTACAAGTATAACATGGTTTTTTATAAAATACAAGGAGAATTCAAAGTTTTTATGTTTCATTTTGTGTCAAACAGGATAAAATACAACTTATTTGAATAATTTTAGATAAAATTTGTACAAAAAAAGCGCCGCAATGGCGGCGCTTTCGGCATGCTTTATATTAGCTTACGTCGGTCATGTCAAGGTAGAGATGACCACATTCGGCAATAAAATCTTTACGACCTTGCAGGTTATCTCCCAGCAACAATTCAAAGGTTTCCATAGTCTTTTGGGCATCGTCCGGCGTTACCTTAATCAGGCGGCGGGTTTCCGGCGCCATGGTGGTTAAAGACATCATTTCCGGGTCGTTTTCACCCAAACCTTTTGAACGCTGGATGCTGTATTTTTTATCGCCCAGCTTATCCAGAATTTCCTGCTTTTCACGTTCGTTATAAGCAAAAAAGGTTTCTTTTCCGCTGGTGATTTCAAATAGCGGTGTTTCAGCAATAAAGACCTTTCCGGCCTCAATGAGGGTTGGCATCAGAACGTAAATCATGGTTAAAATCAAGGTTCTGATCTGGAACCCGTCCACGTCGGCATCCGTACAGATGATAACCTTATTCCAGCGAAGCAAATCCAGGTCAAAGGTGTTTAAGTCCTTGGATTTGGAGTGGGCAATTTCAACACCGCAACCCAAAACCTTAACCAAATCCGTGATGATTTCACTTTTGAAAATTTTATCGTAGCCGGCTTTTAAGCAGTTTAATATTTTACCGCGCACGGGCATAATGGCCTGAAATTCAGCGTTACGACTGAGTTTGCAGGAGCCTAAGGCAGAATCACCCTCAACAATATAAATTTCACGAATTGAGGTATCCTTTGTGCGGCAATCAACAAATTTGCTGATGCGGTTTGTCATATCAATGGTGCCTGTCAGCTTCTTTTTAATGTTCACACGGGCACGCTCGGCGCTCTCGCGGCTGCGTTTGTTAATCAGCACCTGGTCAGCAATCTTGTCGGCCATGGCCTTGTTTTCAATGAAATAGATTTCCAGCTGCTGACGGAGCAGATCTGTCATCGCTTCCTGAATGAACTTGTTCGTAATGGATTTTTTTGTCTGGTTTTCATAGCTGGTCATGGTGGAGAAGGAGTTTGAAACCAAAATCAAACTGTCGGCCACATCCTGAAACCCAATTTTCGCTTCGCTTTTGTTATATTTCCCGCTGTTTTTGAGGTATTGGTCGATTTCATAGACAAAGGCGTTGCGAACCGCCTTATCGGGGGCGCCGCCATGCTCCAAAAAGCTGGAGTTATGGTAATATTCAAGCATGTTGATTTCGTTGTTAAAGCAGAAAGCAAACTGCATTTTAACCTTATATTCCGGCTTGTCGGCACGGTCGCGACCGCGACGCTCAGCATCAAAAACATAGGGCGGCGTCAGTTCCTTGCCATCGCTGATTTCCTTGATGTAATCAACGATACCGTTTTCGTAATAAAATTCCTCCATATCCCAGCCCTCAGGCGTTTGGTTATAGAGAACAAATTTTAAGCCGGCATTGGCAACGGCCTGTTTTTTAAGGGTTTCACGATAATATTCCAGAGGAATGTTAATATCGGTAAAAACGTCCAAATCAGGGCGCCACTTAATATCAGTTCCTGTGTGACGGTGACGGAAGGCCTCCACCTGCAGCTCGCTGACAGGCTCACCTTTTTCAAAATGAATGGTGTATTTTTTGCCATCGCGGCAAACGGTCACATCCATAAAGGAGGAGCTGTATTGGGTTGCGCAGGAGCCCAGACCGTTTAAGCCCAAGCTGAATTCATAGTTTTCGCCGCTGTTGTTTTTATATTTACCGCCCGCATAGAGTTCGCAGAAGACAAGCTCCCAGTTATAGCGCTCTTCTTTCTCATTATAGTCTAAGGGAATACCGCGCCCATAGTCTTTAACCTCAATGGATTTATCTAAATAGCGGGTAACTTCAATCTCTTTGCCGTAGCCTTCGCGGGCCTCGTCAATGGAGTTGGACAGAATTTCGAAAAAGGAATGCTGACAGCCCTCGATGCCGTCAGAACCGAAAATGACAGCAGGACGAAGGCGGACACGGTCCGCACCCTTTAATGAAGAGATACTTTCGTTGCCGTATTCTTGTTTAGCCATGTGTTTCCCCTTTCTGTCTGTTGAACTAAAATTAAGGGGAGAAATCTCCCCTTAATGTGCAAAGCAAGTGTTAAATTTGAGCGCTGTAATTCGGCGCTTCTTTTGTGATATAAATATCATGCGGATGGCTTTCCTTTAAGCCGGCACCTGTGATTTTAACAAACTGACCGTTCTTTTTCAGGTCAGCAACGGTAGGTGTTCCGCAATAGCCCATACCGGAGCGGAGACCACCCAGGAGCTGATATACTGTGTCAGCCAAAGGTCCTTTGTAGGGCACGCGACCCTCAACGCCTTCGGGGACAAGCTTTTTGGTGTTGGTCTGGAAATAACGGTCCTTAGAGCCAACTTCCATAGCAGCCAAGGAGCCCATGCCACGATATACCTTAAACTTTCTGCCCTGATAAATTTCTTCCTGGCCCGGGCTTTCGTCGCAGCCTGCAAACAAGCTACCAATCATGATAACATCAGCGCCGGCCGTGATAGCCTTGGGCAGGTCACCGGAATATTTAATACCACCGTCAGCGATAACGGGGATATCATATTTGGAAGCAACCTCAGCCACGTCGTGAATAGCGGTAATCTGCGGTACGCCGATGCCGGCAACCACACGGGTGGTGCAAATGGAACCGGGACCGATACCAACCTTAACAGCATCAGCACCGGCACGAATTAATTCCTCAGCAGCCTCGCCGGTTGCGATGTTGCCGGCAATTAATTCAATGTTGGGGAAATGCTCCTTAACCAGGCTTACGGTCTTGATGATGTTTTCGCTGTGGCCATGAGCAGAATCAAGAACAAACACGTCAACCTGCGCATCCGCCAGACATTTGGCACGGTCTAAAACATCCTTGGTAACGCCGATGGCAGCACCAACCAAAAGACGACCGTTAGAGTCCTTGGCAGAATTGGGATAACGGAGGTTTTTCTCAATATCTTTAATAGTGATTAAGCCTTTTAAGTTTCCGTTTTTATCAACGATAGGCAATTTTTCAATTTTATGACGACGCAGAATTTCCTGAGCCTGCTCAAGGTCTGTGCCCTCGGGTGCTGTGACCAGGTTTTCCTTTGTCATAACTTCGTAGATAGGACGTGAAAAATCAGTTTCAAAGCGCAGGTCACGGTTGGTGATAATGCCGACAAGCTTTGTACCTTCACAGATAGGTACACCGGAAATCCGGAACTTGGCCATCAGGTCATCGGCATCTTTAAGCGTATGCTGAGGTGTTAAGGAGAAGGGGTTAACGATAACACCGTGTTCCGAACGTTTAACCCTGTCAACCTCCGTTGCCTGCTGCTCCATTGTCATATTTTTATGGATGATACCAATACCGCCTTCGCGGGCCATGGCGATTGCCAGAGCAGACTCCGTTACCGTATCCATAGCGGCGCTCATAAGCGGAATGTTTAATTTAATTTTGCGGGTCAACTGTGTGCCCAACTGGATCATATCGGGTGTTACATCAGATTTTCTGGGAACCAGTAACACATCATCAAAGGTTAAGCCCTCTTTCAGCTTCAGTTCAGCCAAAATAACACGTCCTTTCAAGCAAATTGTTCCTGTTTTTTGCAAATAAGATATTTTGATCATTATATCAAATTTTATTGCTAAAAGCAAGACATTTCTTCGAATTTTATCATATTTATGGAGCTTGTTCGATTTGCCGTTTGTTTTTTTATCCTCATTTGGAATATTGTTACGATATCCTGCCTATAATGATAGTAAAAAAGTGCAAAACGAAGGAGGACAATCTATATGGTTTTTAAGGTGTATTCTTTTTTTGGCAGGTGCCGGGAGAATAAAATTAAACAATACTTACAGGACAAACGAAAGAAACTGGAAGAACGTGAGGAGCAAGCTGCTTTTTTGGAGGAAATGGAAGAGGCTCGTCTGGCTTTGGAAACAGCGCGGCATAACTATAATTTTGCTGAAAACAATGCCCTTTTGGAGTATTATATTTATGAGATTAAGGCGGCAGAAACCCGTTTTGATTATTATTTGAAACGAGCCAAACGAGAGGGGATTACGGTGGGAATTCCGCTGATTTCCACAGGCTCTTTCGCAGCCGGGGGAGGTGCCAATGCCCTATGAGTACCTTAGAGCTCGTTGCCTATGGGGTGGCAGGCATTTTGCTGCTGCTTATGTGCTTTGCGTTTTTCAAGCCGCTAAGAGCCATTTTTGCCATGCTTTTGCAAGCGATAGGCGGCGGCCTCGGCTTGTACATATTCAATCTGATTTTTGCCAAGACGGGCTTTTTCGTCGGGATTAACATCGTAACAGCCAGCATTTGCGGTGTTCTGGGCTTGCCGGGCTTTTGCCTGCTGCTTTTAGGGAAGATGCTGTATATGCTGTAAAGTTAAACACTTTTACATAATAAAAGAAGCGTTTTGCAGGGAAATCCTGTCAAAACACTTCTTTTTGTTTCGTTTTTGGATTATCGGTCGCTGGACATAGGCACCTTTTCCTTAAATAAAAGGGTGATGCTCCAAAGCCCGGCGATGCCTACCAAACTGTAAATGATTCGGCTGATGACCGATAACTGTCCGCCAAATAAGGCAGCCACGATATCAAAGCCAAATAAGCCGATGGACCCCCAGTTCAGTGCGCCGATGATCACTAAGACCAATGAAATATTGTCGATTGCTGTCACGGTATAACACTCCTTTTTTCGTTATGTCATTACCTATTATGGCCTCAAAAGACAAAAATATTCATTGTGATAAAAAATTATGTTCGCGGCGTGATATTGTTACGCGTGTCAACGATGGACGGATTGATTGTTTCCGTCATCCATGCAAGCTTTGCAATGTGTTCCAGTAGGGCTGCATTTTTAGCTGCCGTGCCTGCATCAGCACCCCAGGCAAAAGCACCGTGCTGGAAAACGAGAGCTGCCGGAACGGCAGTGGGGTCTAATGCGTTTTTCTGAAACATTTCAAAAACACAAAGCGCCATAGCATTATGATAGCCTTTTTCAGCATCGTCGATTGTGATGGCACGGGTGCAGGGAACAGCATCCTTGCAGAATTCCAGATGACCGGTTCCGTAAACAGGAATGTTCCGTCCTGCCTGCGCCCAGGCTGTTGTGTACAGTCCATGTGAATGCACAATGCTGTTGATTTGCGGGAAACTACGATATAACTCAATGTGAGCGGGTAGAGCACGGCAAGGAGTTCCGTCGCCCTCGATGACGTTACCGGATAAATCCACAACCAGCATGTTGCCAGGCTCTGCGTTTGCCGGACTTTCCATGGGCTCTGCAACAATTAAATTATTAGCACGGTCAAAAACGGTGACACTCCCTTGACCCATGGGGCGAAGTGACCGGCTGACTAAATAACAAATGGCGGATGATACGTCTTGTTTTAAGGCATCTAACATACAATCACATCCCTCTTTCATAGTTATAACCATTGTACCATATAATACAATGAAAGTAAAGAAAAAAGGTGGCGAATCATTATGTATCGGGCAGGAGAACTGAGACAAAAGGAAGTTATTAACGTAAACAATGCGGCTCGGCTCGGCTTTGTTTCCGATGTTGAGGTCAGTCTGGAGGGCGGCGCCATTGAGGCGATTATTGTTCCCGGAAAAACACGGGTGTTTAACTTCGGCACAAAGGGAGACATTGTGATACCCTGGTCAAAAATCAGAAAAATCGGTGAGGATGTTATCCTTGTTTCCTTAGAGAGTTACGAAAACGAAAATAAGTGAGAAAAACCTCTTTTATTTTTGGAAAATTTATGATATAATAATTTGGAAACTCGATTGTAGAATGGAAACTCACAGTTTTTTCGTGAGCCTTTGCAACCAAACGATAAAAGGGGAGACAGGCATGAAAGAAAAATATTATATTACGACAGCCATTGCATATACGTCCCGCAAACCGCATATCGGCAACACCTATGAAATTGTTTTAACCGATGCGATTGCCCGTTATAAGCGTCAGCGTGGGTATGATGTATTTTTTCTGACCGGCACGGATGAGCATGGCCAGAAAATCGGGGAGGCAGCCGCCGAAGCCGGCATCACCCCGCAGCAGTATGTCGATAACGTTGCCGGAGAAATCAAGACCATCTGGGACTTGATGGGTGCCAGCTATGACCATTTCATCCGTACGACAGACGACTATCACGTTAAGTCCGTTCAAAAGATTTTCAATAAGCTCTATGAACAGGGCGATATCTATAAGGGCGAATATGAGGGTTGGTACTGTGTTCCCTGTGAATCGTTCTTTACCAAAACGCAGCTGGTTGACGGCTGCTGCCCGGATTGCGGCCGTGAGGTTAAGACAACCAAGGAAGAGGCTTATTTCTTCAAAATGAGCAAATATCAGGACAGACTGATGCAGTACATTGAAGACAATCCTGATTTTATTCAGCCGGAAAGCCGCAAAAAAGAAATGGTTAACAATTTCTTAAAGCCCGGTTTGCAGGATTTGTGCGTGTCCCGTACTTCATTTGACTGGGGCATTCCCGTGACTTTTGATGACGGACATGTTATCTATGTTTGGATTGATGCACTTTCCAATTACATCACGGCACTTGGTTATGAGCCGGATGCGCAGGGAGAGTTATATAAAAAATACTGGCCCGCAGATGTTCACATTATCGGCAAGGATATCCTGCGTTTCCACACCATTTACTGGCCCATTATGCTGATGGCGCTGGGCGAACCCCTGCCGAAGCAGATTTTCGGTCATCCCTGGCTGCTGGCCGGTGTTGATAAAATCAGTAAGTCCCGCGGTAACGCCATTTATGCAGATGATTTAGTGAATCTGTTTGGCGTTGATGCGGTTCGTTATTATCTCTTATGTGAGATGCCTTATGCACAGGATGGTACCATCTCTTATGAAAATATCATCAGCCGTTACAACACAGACCTTGCCAATGTTTTAGGTAACCTTGTCAATCGAACCGTTGCTATGCAACAGAAGTATTTCGGCGGTGTGATTCAGGCGCCCGTTGCCGGTGACTTTGATGAGGAATTACAGGCTTGCGCCCTTGAAACTGCAAAGCTTTGTGCTGAAAAAATGGATGGTTTTAAGACGGCAGAGGCGCTGGCTGAAATCATGAATCTGGCCCGCCGTTCCAATAAATATATTGATGAAACTCTGCCCTGGGCCTTGGCAAAGGATGAAAGCCAGAAGGCTCGCCTGGGCGGCGTGTTATATAACCTTTTAGAGAGCATCCGCTTCCTGGCCGTTTTGCTTTCTCCCTTTATGCCCGAAACAGCAGAGGCCATGTTCAAGCAGATCGGTACAACAGAAGACAGCTTTGATTCTCTTGCCTCATTTGGCGGCATGAAGCCCGGTGCTTCTGTGGGAACACCGGAACCGTTGTTTGCCCGCCTGGACGAGAAAAAGTTGCTTGAAGAAATTGCAAAAATGCAGCCGGCTGCACCCAAGCAGGAGGAGAAGAAAGAAGAAGTCAAAGAGAGCGCTGCAATCTCCATTGAGGACTTTGCAAAGCTTGACTTAAAGGTTGGTCTGGTCGTTGCATCCGAACGGGTGGAGGGCGCCGACAAGCTTTTGGTGTCCCAAATCAAAATCGGCGACGAGGTGCGTCAGATTGTGTCCGGTATCGCCAAGGCATATAGCCCCGAGGAACTGGTAGGTAAAAAGGTTGTTGTTTTGACAAACTTAAAGCCCGTGAAGCTGCGTGGCGTTTTGTCAGAGGGCATGATTTTAGCAGCGGCAGACAAAAAAGGTCTCACGCTTTTAACGGTTGATCAGGATATGCCGGAGGGTACGCCAATCAGCTAAGCAACTGCCAGTGATTTTATCAAAAATTGTTAAAAACTGGTTTTGAACATTTAAGATTGATAAATAAAGCAAAATTCGTTTGTTTTTAGCGCGTTTTGTCTTGCGAAGAAAAACGAATTGTTGTATAATATCTCTTTGGGTTTATAATTAAATTGTATATATAACAAAAGGAGGAAAATTCTGTGAGCGCATTTTTAGACAGAATCAAAGAAAGAGCCAAGGCCGACAAAAAGACCGTTATTCTGCCTGAGTCTATGGACAGAAGAACATTTGAGGCGGCTGCTACTATTTTGAAGGAGGACATTGCCAACATCATCATCATCGGTACACCCGAAGAAGTGGCAGAAAACTCCAAAGGCCTGGACATTTCCAAGGCTACCATCATCAACCCCTTTACTTATGAAAAAACAGAGGAATATCTGAATCTGTTTGTTGAACTGAGAAAATCCAAGGGCTTAACCTACGAGGACGCTAAAAAGCAGGCTCTGGGCGACTATATGTACTATGCTTGCTTAATGGTTAAAGCAGGCGACGCTGACGGTGTTGTTTCCGGTGCTTGCCATTCCACAGCAAACACACTGCGCCCCAGCTTGCAGATTGTTAAAACCAAACCCGGCGTGGCTTTGGTTTCCGCTTTCTTCGTTATGGTTGTTCCCGATTGCGAATATGGTGCAAATGGCACTTTCATTTTTGCTGATAGCGGCTTAGAGCAGAATCCCGATCCCGAAAAATTAGCAGCGATTGCTGCATGCTCTGCTGAATCCTTTGAGCTTTTAGCAGAAGAAGAAGCCTATGTTGCCATGCTGTCACACTCTTCCAAGGGTAGTGCAAAGCATGCTGATGTTGATAAGGTTGTTGAAGCAACCAAGATTGCAAAAGAGAAATTCCCCGCAATTAAGTTAGATGGCGAATTGCAGCTGGATGCTGCCATCGTTCCTGAAATCGGTCAGTCCAAAGCGCCGGATTCTGCTGTTGCAGGTCGTGCCAACGTTTTGGTATTCCCTGACTTAGATGCCGGTAACATTGGTTACAAGCTGGTACAGAGACTGGCAAAAGCAGAAGCTTACGGCCCTGTTACGCAGGGGATTGCAATGCCCATCAATGACTTATCCCGTGGTTGCTCTGCTGAGGATATCGTAGGCGTTGTTGCTATCACTTGTGTGCAGGCACAGGCACAGAAATAAGGAGGCGGAAAGAATGAACGTTTTAGTCATTAATGCAGGTAGCTCTTCCTTGAAATATCAGTTAATTGATATGGACACACAGGCTGTTATGGCCAAGGGTCTTTGCGAAAGAATCGGTATTGAGGGTTCTTGCTTAAAGCACACACCCGCAGGCCGTGATGCCGTTGTTATTACCTCTCCTATGAAAGACCATTCTGATGCTATCACGATGGTTATTGATGCGCTGGTGGATAAAGACCATGGCGTTATCGCTGATATGAGCGCCATTGATGCTGTTGGTCACCGCGTTGTTCATGGTGGCGAATACTTTAACCAGTCTGTCATCGTTGATGACGATGTTAAGAAAAAGATTGACGAGTGCAGCATGCTGGCACCGCTTCACAATCCGGCTAACTTAATCGGTATTGAAGCTTGCCAGAAGGCTATGCCCGGTGTTCCCATGGTTGCTGTTTTTGATACGGCTTTCCATCAGACAATGCCCGCAGAAGCTTACATGTATGCTCTGCCGTATGAGTATTATGAAAAATACAAAATCCGTAAATACGGTTTCCACGGCACCTCTCATTACTATGTTGCAAACCGTTGTGCCGCTTTAATCGGCAAGCCCATTGAAGAGCTGCGTATTATCACGCTGCACCTCGGTAACGGTTCTTCCATCACCGCTGTTAACAAGGGTAAATCCGTTGATACCTCCATGGGCTTCACGCCTTTGGCCGGTGTTCCCATGGGTACCCGTTCCGGTGTTATTGACCCGGCGATTGTTACCTTCCTGATGGAAAAAGAGGGCCTTTCCATTGCTGAAGCCGATGCTATGCTGAATAAGAAATCCGGTGTGTTTGGTATCTCCGGTCTGTCCAGCGACTTCCGTGACCTGGAAAATGGTTCAAAAGAGGGCAACGCAAAGTGCAAGCTGGCTCTTGATATGTTTGAATACAGCGTTAAACGCTACATTGGTTATTATGCTGCTGCCATGGGCGGCGTAGACGCCATCGTATTCACCGCCGGTGTTGGCGAAAACAGTATTGCTTTGCGTGAGCGCATCCTGTCCAACATGGAATTCATGGGCATTGCCTGCGATTCTGAGAAGAACGATGTAAAGGGCAAGGAAGTGGAAATCACAAAGGACGGCGCCAAGGTAAGAACCTTTGTTATTCCTACCAACGAAGAGCTGACCATCGCTCTGGATACCAAGAAGCTGTTAGCTAAATAATTGTTTTAATATGAAAAAAGCAGGAATGAAAGTCATTCCTGCTTTTTTTGCTATTTACAGCCTGAGGCTTTGTTGATATTCGCTTGGGGTTTGGCCCGTTACCTGATGAAACATCTTGCCGAAATAACTGGCGTTTTCATAGCCTACAAGCTGATGAATTTCGCTTATGGAAAGGGCAGGGTTACATAGCAACTCCTTTGCTTTTTGAATGCGTAGACGGTTTACATACTGGTTGAAACTGCATCCGGTAACCTCCTTGAAGATGCCGGAAAAATAGGAGGGGCTTAAAAAAACATGTCTTGCAACGACGTTTTGACTTAGCTTTTTGTTGTAATGCTCCTCGATGAAGAAACATGCATTTTGAACGAGCTTTTGGTGATAGCTGTTTTTTGAGTGAAAGCTCTTATTATATTGCAAAAGCAGGTCATCGGCATAGCTTTTCAGTTCGCCGAGGGTCCGGCAAAGAGCCAGCCGGCTCAGTTGTGTTTGCGTGGGATGAAAATTCCGGCTTACAGGGTTTTCGTTTATATATGCATAAAGAGCAACAATAAAGCGGACAAAATCAAGTCTGATTTGATTAAAATCAGTTCCGTTTTTTGTTACAATTTGCATGATTGCCTGCTCAATGCATGCGCTTATCTCGGCGGTGTCACAGGGGGCTTTATCCTGTATTGTTAAAACAGGGCTGCTTTGCATGCTGTGGGGAAGCAAATGGGAAAGTAAACGCAGAGCCTTGTCCAGTTGCAAAAGGGTTATTTTATGGCAGAGAGTATTCTCTTGGACGGCCTGTTCTGTGAAGGGAAAGCAACAGAGAGGCTCAGAGGATAGTGACACGGCATCGTCTGCATCAGAAGCAAGATGTATAAAAAGCCTGAAACAGCCGGCGGGACAAAGCTGCAACGTAACAGTTGGCAGCGGTTTGTCAGCCATGCCTTGCGTACAGTTTTTGCATGCAAAATCGGTGCAAGCCTGAGAACAGGTCGTTTTTTGATGCAACGCAATATGTGTAAAATCTGAAAATAATGTTAAAGCTTCTTGTTGCTGCATGGTAAGAAGCGTTGTTTTTTCTTTGGTTTCCAAGTGTATTCACCGTCCTACATTCTGTTACACATAGTATACCAGAATTTTCCATATATTGCAAGTGAAAAAGGGAAAGAATGTGGTTTATTTCAGCATCTATAAGCGAAAAAAATTTTTATAAAAAGATGTTGACAGAAAGCGGATTGGTATGCTATAATATCTAATGTTGTTAAGAATTTGCTGGTGTAGCTCAATCGGTAGAGCAGCTGATTTGTAATCAGCAGGTTACAGGTTCAAGTCCTGCCACCAGCTCCAAAAAACACCTCACGCTTTTGCGTGGGGTGTTTTTTTCAATCGGGAGGACTTGAACCTCAAGGAGGTTTTTGCGGCCCGGAAAACAGTCCGGTGGACTGTTTTTGAGCAAAAAGTTGCGCAGACGGGTACCGAAAGGCGAAAGCCTTTGGGTCGTCGAGCAGGGAAGACGCTGCAAGCGGCTGTGTCCTGCCACCAGCTCTATAGAAGAACCATAATTTTGATACAAAATTATGGTTTTTTTATGCCGATCAATCCTTAAATTAAGGAGTTTCTCAAAAAAAGTAAAAGTTTTATGGTAAAATATAGGACGGAGAAAATCCTTTTTCTGTTGAAAAATGTTATTCTAAAACTTTACTTTATTAAAATGCATCAATTTTTGAGATTTCACATAAAATAAGGTGCAAATATTGAAAAAAATGCTATTATATGATATAATAAAACAAATTATTTGGAAATTAAATTTGTATGCTTAAACTCATAAGGCAAGTAAAAATAAAAAAACAGTTTTGGGGGAAATCCTATGAGAGATACAGAGCAAAAAGTGGCGGCAAAAAAGTTCGTTGAATATTGGTCGGGTAAGGGTTATGAGAAAGGCGAAAGCCAGCCTTTCTGGCTCGAATTACTGGGTAATGTGTTCGGCGTGGAAAATCCTGCTCATTATATAAAATTTGAAGAACAGGTACACCTTGACCATACCAGTTTTATAGATGGGTTTATTCCTGCAACTCACGTGTTAATAGAGCAAAAGGGTACGGGAAAAGATTTGAGAAAAGCCATCAAGCAATCGGACGGTAGCCTGCTTACTCCTTTTCAGCAGGCACAGCGTTATTCTGCTGTGCTGCCTTATTCCCAGCGTCCTCGTTGGATTGTTACATGTAATTTTGAGGAGTTTCTGATTTATGATATGGAAAAGCCTACGGGAGAGCCTGAAAGCATCCTGCTTAAAGATTTGGAGAAAGAGTATTATCGTTTGCAGTTCCTTGTTGACGCTGATGATGAGAACATCAAAAAGGAAATGAAAATATCCATTCAGGCAGGTAATATCGTAGGTGTGCTGTATGATGAACTGTTAAAGCAGTATATCAATCCCGATAATGAAGATTCGCTTAAAAGCCTTAATATGTTGTGCGTGCGTCTGGTATTCTGCCTGTATGCGGAAGATGCGGGTATCTTTGGAGGACATAATAAGTTCCATAATTATTTGAAATCGGTATCGGCAAAGGATGCGCGTAGAGCATTGATTGATTTGTTCCGTGTACTTGATACAAAGCCAGAAGACAGAGACCCCTATATGGATGCGGCACTTCTTGACTTCCCGTATGTAAATGGTGGGTTGTTTGCAGATGAGAATATAGAGATACCACAGCTCAATGAGAAAATTATAAATTTGCTTCTTGAGAAAGCAAGTGAGGACTTTGATTGGAGCGGTATCAGTCCTACTATCTTTGGTGCGGTGTTTGAAAGTACATTGAATCCAGACACAAGACGTAGCGGTGGTATGCACTACACTTCTATTGAGAATATACATAAGGTTATTGACCCTTTGTTTTTAGATGAATTACGGGAAGAACTTGATGCTATTCGTGATATAAAGGTGGGTAAAGTTCGGGAGAATAAGATAGAAGCTTTTAGAGAGAAGCTCGCGAGCCTTACATTTTTAGACCCCGCCTGCGGTAGCGGTAACTTCCTGACAGAAACCTATATGTCGCTTCGCCGTCTGGAGAATGAGGCACTACTTGAACTTACAGGCGGTCAGATGCTTCTTGATTTGGGTAATGTTATCAAAGTATCAATCGGACAGTTCTATGGCATAGAGATTAACGACTTTGCCGTTACGGTTGCAAAGACAGCCCTGTGGATAGCAGAAAGCCAGATGCTTAAAGAAACAGAAAGCATCGTAAATATGGACTTGGACTTCCTGCCCCTTAAATCTTATGCAAACATCGTAGAAGGCAACGCTTTGCGTATAGATTGGGAATCGGTTGTATCGAAACACGAACTTAACTATATTATGGGTAATCCGCCTTTCGTTGGTGCGCGCCTGATGGGGCAAGAGCAAAAAGACGATTTGTTTGGTGTGTTTGGTTCAAAATGGAAGAGCGCAGGCAACCTTGATTATGTTTCCTGTTGGTACAAAAAAGCAGCCGATTTGATGAAAGGTACGTCTATCCGTACGGCCTTGGTTTCGACAAATTCTGTTTCACAAGGTGAAAGTGTTGCGATTCTTTGGAAACCGCTTTTTGAAGATGGCGTTCATATTGATTTTGCACACCGAACTTTCCGTTGGGATAGCGAAGCAAGCATCAAGGCACACGTGCATTGTGTTATAATTGGCTTCAGTATTGCACCTTTTTACAAAACGAAAGTAATTTATACCGGAGATCGCCCTTTGGCTGTCGAAAAAATTAATGGATATTTGGTTGATGCTGATAATGTGTTTATAGAGAGTAGAAACAAACCTTTGTGTGATTCTCCTGTTTTTGGTATAGGAAACAAGCCTATAGATGGTGGTTACTATCTCTTCACTGAGGCTGAAATGAATGAATTTGTAAAAAAAGAACCTCTGTCTGCCAAATGGTTTAGACCGTGGTTAGGGGCAGATGAATTCATTAATCGTTACTACCGTTATTGTTTATGGTTGGGCGATTGTCCACCAAATGAACTGAGGAAAATGCCAGAGTGCATGAAGCGTGTTGAGGCTGTTAGAAATGTTCGACTTTCCAGTAAAAGCGCAGGAACTGTCAAAATTGCAGATAAACCTACAAGATTCCACGTTGAAAATTTCCCAAAGAGTGAATATATTGTGATTCCTGAAATTAGTTCGGAAAAGAGAAAATATATTCCAATGGGATTTATGACGCCCGATGTGATGTGTAGTAACAGAGTAAAAATAAGCGAAAATGCAACATTATACCATTTTGGCGTTTTAACGTCTAACGTTCATATGGCGTGGGTTAATGCGGTTTGTGGAAGATTAGAAACCAGATATTGTTATTCTGTCAATATTGTTTATAATAATTTTCCGTGGTGCAATCCTACCGCTGAACAAAAAAAGAAGATTGAGGAAACAGCGCAAGCAATCCTAGATGCAAGAGCCTTGTATCCTGATTGCTCTCTTGCTGACCTGTATGACGAACTCACTATGCCTCCCGAACTGCGCAGGGCACATCAGGAGAATGACCGAGCGGTAATGCAGGCTTATGGCTTCGATATCAAGACCACAACAGAAAGCTCCTGCGTAGCGGAACTTATGAAAATGTATCAGAAGTTAACTAACCAATAATTATATATACAACTTGGAACAAAAAAAGAAAAGTTTTACAGTGAAACTTTTCTTTGAGGGCAAATGCACCGCTTGAAATTGTTGTATTAAAATTAAGCGTTAGCTCCAAAAAACACCTCACGCTATTGCGTGGGGTGTTTTTTCAATCGGGAGGACTTGAAGCTCAAGGGACATGAGGTAGGAGGCTTTTGAAAACTATGGTTTTCAAAAGCCCCTAACTCAGTTGTTCTTTCTTCGAGTCGAGCGAAGCGAGAATCGGGAAAGAACCTCTACTATACATACCGCGTAAAACATTATATTATTCCTCTGCATCTTCTTCTGCCGGGGCTTCCACGATGACCTGCTCTGCAATGTTTTCTAAATATTCAGCCACCACCGAAACCTCAATGGTGTCCTCATCAATGATGCTATAATCGCTGCGTCTTTCTTTTAATTTTGCATTTACCGCTTGTTCATCAAGTAAAGATGCAATCTCTAAAACACCATTTGCGGCAGCGCTTTCAACAGAAAGCTTTTCGTATTCCGTTTCAAGCTCGTCATATTGCGTATAGTGGAGAGTTATGCCCAGATAATGCCCGAAAATGGAAGCTTCAAATTCGTGCTCGCTGGCGGTAAACTCTTTGAATGTGATATCATTTTCCTTAAAAAATTTAATTTCTTTTCCAAAGAGAAAAAGTGTCACGTGACGTTTTTGCTCTCCCGTTTCTTTGCGGATGGGGCTCCAAAGAGAGAAAGCCTTTGTTTTTTCATACCAAACGCGGGCAGTTACCGTGCCCTCAGCATGAACCTCGCGTGGCGGAACGCCTTTTTCGCTGACTAATAAGCCGCTGACTAAAACATCGCCTTTTCTGACGGTGTCTCCCAAAGAAACCATAGGCATTCCGCTTGTGATGACCATGGAGTCAATGACGCCATCCTTGGTTGCCACCAAATTATAATAAGCGCCATCATTATGCATAACGGGGGGCAGGGTTCGTTCCTTAACCTCCACCGTGACCTTGGACCCGTTTTTATCAACCCATAACCAGGATAACTCAGGGACTTTAATCAGCATCTGGTTTTGTATTTTCTTTTCATCTATTGATGGCCTGAAAGCACCAATTTTCAGTCCGCATTCCTCTAAATTTTCCATGATTGTCCGGTTTGTCAGAGCCTTGTAACCGACGATTTCAATTTTCCAGACGAATTGGTTCATAATGATGAGGCAGAGCACACAAAGCAGACAGCCAAAGCAGAGAAGTTTTCGTTTTTTCAGTCGCGCCAGAAGAACGGGCAGACCGCATTTTTTAATCAGTTTAATTCGAACAGAGGTTTTTCGTGCAATGGGAATTAGCATCTTAAACCCTGCCATGCTGACACAGCATTTGATGACGCCGGCGGAGCAGGGGAAAACATTAAAGACCAGTATGTGACGTCTTGAGCAGACATTCAAAAACCGCTCCGGATAACGGCCGGAAACGGTTATGACGACGTAGCCACGTATATAGTAAAGCAACTTGGCAAGCAGCATGATATCCTCCTTTGTCACAAAAAAGATAAGCTATTAATGTCTCCGTGAATCAGGATTTCTTCATCTGTTATGGCGTTAATTTCGAGACGGTTTCCCGTGATGACAATGCAATATGTTTTACACCTGAGACAGATTCTAACAGGCTCATAAACCTCAATGCTTTTGTAATTTTCAATGGAAAGCTCGCGGTTATCATTCATCGTGATATGTGGAACATCAGCCACCATGTCAAGGGGAATATCCAGCAGCCCCGACAACTGTTCTTTTTTAGATTTACGGGCAGACACGGCTCGTTTACCCATCCTTTTTTTCACAAACAACCACCTCGTATGTTATTTTTATGCGAAGAAATTCATATTCATTACAAGAGAAAGGATCTTATGTTTTGAGGCGGTGGTTCCATGCGTGAGAATAGACATGGTTTTTGGTTGAGTCTTGTTTTATTGCTTTTTTTATTTTTGCTTATCGGCGCATCAAAATCGGTTATGGCGGCGGTTTGCGATGCCATGCTTTTGTGTTATCAAACGGTGATTCCCTCTTTGTTTCCCTTTCTGGTGTTGTCTGCTTGCTTAATGAAGAGTGGCTTTCCGGTGCTTTGCGCACGCCTTTTTGCGCCCCTTATGCGTCCTGTTTTTGGCGTAGGTGGTATCGGGGCGGTACCGTTTGTTGTGGGGATGCTCAGCGGTTACCCGGTAGGGGCTAAGGTCATTGCGGGATTGTTTCGGGATAAAAAGCTGTCAAAGCAGGAAGCGGAACGGCTTTTGCCCTGCTCAAACAATGCCGGACCATTGTTTGTCATGGGCGCTGTGGGGACGGGATTGCTTCACAATCAGGGGTTGGGGACCATGCTGTACTGTGTGCACGTGATAGCAGCGGTGCTGGTTGGTGTGGTATTGGGCGCCTGTGGGCGCAAGCAACACGGCAAGGGATGCGGCCTGCCGGCAAAAGTGCAGGCAGAGAGTCTTTCCTTTCAGTCTGTTTCGGATGCAGTGAGCGATAGCCTGCAAACTATGCTTTTGATTTGCTCTTACATTATCTTATTTGCCGCCTTCTCGGCTATCATACTACCTGTGGCAGGGCAGATTTTACCGTCTTTTTTAACGCTCTCGTTGCACGGGCTTTTAGAGGTTGCCGGCGGCAGTAAGACGATTATTTTGTCAACGCTTTCTCCGCGCATCATGCTGAGCCTGTTGGCTTTTTGCCTGGGAACAGGCGGTCTTTGCGTGATGATGCAGGTATCGGGTGTTTTGCGTGGCAGCGGTCTCGGCCTGCACCTTTATGTGGCAGGTAAGCTCTTGCAGGGCTTTTTTTCAGCGGTTCTTGTATTTTTCCTGTATCCGCTTGTGCCCTTAGAAAGCCAAACGGTTTTTGCAGGTGTTGCAAGCGTTTTTCGTGGCGGGGCAGGGTGTTTTTACATAAACAGCATTGTGTTTTTTCTCTGTATGCCTATCTTTTTCAAACGAGGTCGGGGAGAAAAAACCGTTGCTCCTTGTTCACAAAAGAAAAGCCTTAGCATAGACTATAAATAGACAATGCCATGGCTTTTGTTTGCGAGATTGCCAGGTAAACGGGAGGGGATGTGCCATGCGTTTAGGGGTTAGGCGGCGGATATGTTTCCGTCATCCAAGGCATAGCCTGCGAGGGATATCCGCTTATCTGATAATCCTTTTTTTACTGTTTTTATTTGTTGCTTCTGGCTTATATTTTATAAAAATTGTCAACCCTTTGCTCTTGATGCAAGCAGAAAATCAAACCAGAGTTTTGGCAGAGCAGGCTGTTCAACGTGCGGTGAATCGCTTATTTTTACAAGCAGAAACAGAGGATTTTCTTACGCTGTCTTACATGCAGGATGGCAGCATAAGTGTTGCTGATGCCAAGGTAAATCAAATTAATCAAATGAAGGCACAGGCCTCGCTTGCTATCCAAAAGGAGCTTGACAAGCTTTCGGAAACGGAAATTTCGATTCCGCTGGGCAGCGTCAGCGGGTGTTCTCTTTTTGCAGGGCTTGGTCCCTATCTGCCGGTAAAACTCATGCCCTACGGCCGCACGAATGTTAATTTTGAAAGCCGCTTTTCGTCTGCCGGTGTTAATCAGACCCATCTTGAAATTAATTTGTTGGCTCATTGTTACGTCAACATGGTGTTGCCGGCCAGCCGTGTGGCAACTGACATGGAAACCAAATTGCCGGTTGTGCAGACAATTATTGTGGGAAAGGTGCCGGATAATTATGTGAACATCGACCGCATGGGGGAAGATTTTGAGGGCGATGTTTTAGATATCATCGGATAAAAAAAGTGGGATGTAAAAAACTTGGTTTTTTACACCCACCCTTTTTTTTAGGAGCTTTTATAATTTCCGTATTATGATCACCTTTTTACGTTCTGGACCTTTTTTACATCCCCATTTTATGTATTATGCATCTTTCAGCTTACAAACGTCAACCCATCCCTTAGCACGTGAGCAGGTTTCAAGCTCTTTTAGCGTTAAACCAATGGCGCTGTTTGCAGTGCCGCAGGCGGGGTAGACAAGAGGGAAGCGCTTTAAGGAATCATCCAGATAAACCGCAACGTCTTCGGGCACGGCGAAGGGACAAACACCGCCGATGGGATGGCCCACCATGGTCAAAAGCTGTTCTGCTGACAGCATCTTGGCCTTGGTTGAAAAACGTGCTTTATATTTGGCGTTGTCAATCTTAACATCTCCGGCCGCCACAATTAAAATGGCTTTTTCATCCACCAAAAATGACAGGGTTTTGGCAATTCGTCCTTCCTCGCAACCAACAGCAGCGGCTGCCAGACTAACAGTTGCGCTGGATTCGGAAAATTCCATAACCTTATCGGCAACACCGAATTGTTCTAAATATTGAATTACTGTTTCGATAGCCATATTCTTCTCCTTTGTTTTCTCTCATACTTATTTTATTGTAGCAGATGCGGACGGTTTTGACAATGGTTTTCTATCTTAAATTGAAACGAGGTATAGAAGCATTCGCAAATTATCCTCAAAAATTGTATCAAAGCAAGACAGCGGCAGCGGGTTTTCGCCCAGACCCACCTCAATGGTAAAGGCAGGGATGCGAAAGGTTTTAATCACCCAATCCTTATAGCCGGAGCAGGAGGCAATGCCATCTGTCTGGTCTAATTCATAGCCGGAAATGGTCGCCATATTGGCGGCGATTTCCTTGCTCTGTTCGGTTTCCAACCCGTTAAAATCATGGTAGATGACTTGCCCCTGGCTATGATAGGCGACGGCAATGTCGGGCCTGAAATGCCTTGTAAAGTCGGCGACGGCTTTGCTTTCGGGTTCGCTTTCCGGGTGCGGTCCCGAAAAGCGGGTGGGTGCGGGTCCGTAAATTCCCAGACGGGACTGGTGCATAACGCCTAAGTCAAAATCAGCATCGTAATTGTGGTTTAAGTCAATGCCGTTAATGTTGGCCTGCCATTTGGAAAAATCATGGCTGTCTTTGTTGTAAGAGAGCAGTCTGGTCTTGGTCAGGGGTGGCAGGGGCTCTGAAAGACCGCGCAGCGAAAGCTCCACACCATCCGGATTAACCATGGGGCAGATGACGAGGGAAACATTGTGATAGACCGTAGCCAAATCAACGCGCCCGATAGCTGTGCCGCTTTGTTTTCTGTGGCAGAATTCCTCTAACATGCGCATGAGCAAAAGAGAGGTAATCCACTCCATGCCGTGATGGGCTCCATTCAGAAACAGTTTTCGTTTGCCGTTGCCAAAGCTGAGGCAGGAAAGCTTTCGTCCGCAAACGGATTCGCCGATGGAGAAGACTTCGAGAAAGTGATATTCCCGGCACAGAGCCTCAATGTCTGCCTGTAAACAATCATAGGTATAGTTTTGCTTTGTGTTGACGATATACAAAAAAACACCACCCTATTATAGTTGATACTACTATTATATAGGTGTGGTGTTTTGTTTAGAATGCGTTATGCAACCGGTTCAAATACGTCTTTACCGAGTCCGCAAAGGGGGCAAACCCAATCTTCCGGTAAATCCTCAAAAGCAGTACCGGGGGCAATGCCGTTATCCGGGTCACCGGTGGCGGGATCGTAAACATAACCGCAGGCTGTACATTCAAATTTCTCCATTATAACGTCCTCCTTTTTTTATGGTAAGTACACAAATAGTATACCACATTTTCAACAAGAATACAATTATTTAACAAAAATTATTTTTTTGCCGAAAAAAAGGGGAAAACAGGCCAAAATACACTTGACTTTTTTGACAAAATGTTATATAATAACATCAAAATGAAAAAAATTAACATTTTTGATGGGTGGTGGAAGTGTTGAAGGGAAGACGGCAAGCCATTTCAGACCTAATCGAACAGCGTGGCGAAATCAGCCTGCATGAGCTGGAAGCAATCTTTCCGGATGTCTCTTCCATGACCATTCGCCGCGATTTGGACCATTTGGAGCAGGAGCATTTATTGGTCAAAATCAGGGGTGGTGTGATGTCGCTTTCGCATTTATCCCGCAGCGTTCTGCAAAACGCAGAGGGTGACTATGCCCAGCGTGAGTTTTTGAATGCAGAAGGCAAGCGCATCATTGCGGAAAAGGCAGCGCCCTTTGCTGAAACAGGTCGCAGCATTTTCATTGATGCAGGTTCAACCATGATGCAGCTTGCAAGGCTTTTACATACCGGTCGTTTTTCGGTTGTGACCAATGGTGTCAATGTTTCGCTGGAACTCTCCCAGAACAAAAGTGCAACAGTGAATCTGGTCGGCGGGGAATTAAACCGAAACAACCTGTGCGTGTCGGGTGCCGGTGCCTTGGAGCATCTTCGCAACATTAACATTGATGTTGCTTTTATGGCCGCCAGCGGCTATACCGTTGAAGACGGTTTTACCAACGGCAGCTACTATGAGTATGAACTTAAACGCCACATTGTGCAGAAGGCTAAAAAGACAATTGTTTTAATGGACAGCACAAAGCGTGGAAAAACCATGACCTACACGTTCTGTCGTCCCGAAGAGGTTGACGTTTTGATTATGGATAAAAAGCCGGACGCTGAGCTTCTAAAAGTGGCAAAGGCAACGGGTATGCAGATTTTATAAGTCGTTTAACCAAGTTAACAATATATTAAATAAACAGCCGCACCCCGTGCGGCGGAATGGAGTGTCAACATGAAAACAAAGGCCGTAAGACTGTATGGAAAAAATGACCTGCGTCTGGAAGAATTTGAATTGCCTGCCATTAAAGATGATGAAATTCTGGCACATGTCATTTCTGACAGCATTTGTATGTCTTCTTACAAGGCATCCATCCAGGGCGAAGACCACAAGCGTGTTCCCAACGACATTGCAGAAAACCCGATTATCATCGGTCATGAATTCTGCGGTGAAATTGTTCAGGTTGGTTCCAAATGGAAGGACCAGTACAAGGAAGGACAGAGATTTGCCATTCAGCCTGCTATCAACTATAAGGGCTCTCTGGCAGCACCGGGCTATTCGTATCCCCACATTGGCGGTAGCTCCACCTATGTTATCATCCCTCACGAATTCATGGAAATGGGTTGCCTGCTTCCGTATAACGGCGAGGCTTTCTTCTATGGTTCCGTTGCAGAGCCTATGAGCTGCATCGTTGGCGGTTTCCATGCTAACTACCACACAACAGCCGGTTCCTATGTGCATGACATGGGTACGGTTATCGGCGGTAACATGGCTATCTTAGCCGGCGTTGGTCCGATGGGTCTCGGCGCCATTGACTATGCGATTCATAACGAAAGAAAGCCGAAGCTTTTGGTTGTTACTGATATCGACCAGGCTCGTCTTGACCGCGCAGCTTCTATCTTAACCGTTGAAGAAGCAGCTAAAAACGGCATCAAGCTGGTTTACTTAAACACAGGCAACATCGAAGATCCCGTTGCCGAAATGATGAAACTGACAGACGGCAAGGGCTATGATGATGTATTCGTTTTTGCTCCTGTTAAACCCGTTGTTGAAATGGGCGATAAAATTCTGGGTAAGGACGGCTGCTTAAACTTCTTTGCCGGCCCGACCAACACAGCTTTCTCTGCTGAATTCAATTTCTATAATGTTCACTATGCTTCCACACACATTGTTGGTACCAGCGGTGGTAACACAGATGACATGATTGAATCCATTAAGATGATGGAAGAGGGCAAGCTCAATCCGGCTATGATGATTACGCATGTAGGCGGTATTGATTCTATCATTGACACCACTTTGAACCTGCCGAAAATTCCCGGCGGTAAGAAGCTGGTTTACTTAAACATTGAAATGCCCATGACAGCCATTGCTGACTTTGCAAGCTCTGATGACGCTGTTCTTCGTGAAATCGCCAAGATTGTTGAGAAGAATAACGGCATTTGGTGCAAAGAAGCAGAGGATTATCTCCTGGCTAACAAATAAGCTGAGACAATGCCCGGACCCGCCTGAGCGGGTCTGGGTTTTAGCCCGTTTACGGGCCTCTGTTTTGCAATGAATTTTATTTGCGGATACGTAAGAAAGGAAGGGTTTACATGGAACTGTATAAAATTGCACCGGTCATCCGTGCCGCCATGGGTGCCGACGTGCTTTCTTATGCTGAAACCGGAGCAGCTGACGTAACACTTTCCGGTGTAACAGAAGAAAACGTTGTTGAAAAAGTAAAGGCAGCAGGCCTTGCCGGCAAGGCAAGTGTTAAGGTTGAAGGCCTTGGTGTTTTCACAGCGCAAAAAGCCACGGCAAAAGGTCGTCTGGCCGGCAAAATTGCTATCGTTACCGGCTCTGCACAGGGCTTTGGTCTCGGTATTGCTGAGGCAATGCTGGCAGAAGGCGCCTATGTTGTGATTGCTGACCTGAACATTGACCTGGCTGCAAGCGTTGCAGCAAACCTCTGCGAGAAAAATGGTGCCGGTCGCGCTATGGCTTGCAAGGTTGACGTTTCTAATGAAGAATCTGTTGAAGCTATGATTGCTGACACCGTTCGCGGTTTCGGCGGTCTGGACATTTTCGTTAACAATGCCGGCGTGTTAAAGGCCGGTAACTTAGAGGAAATGGACGTTAAGAGCTTTGACTTTGTTACCAGAATTAACTACACAGCGTATTACATCTGTGCAAAGTATGCGTCCCGTGTTATGAAACTCCAGCATGCTGTTTGCCCCGATGCGTATTATGATATTATTCAGATTAACTCCAAGTCCGGCTTAGAGGGCTCCAACAAGAACTTTGCGTATGCCGGGGGTAAGTTCGGCGGTATTGGTCTGACTCAGAGCTTTGCGCTGGAATTGGTTGAGTTTAACATCAAGGTTAACTCCATTTGCCCCGGTAATTTCTATGATGGTCCCCTGTGGTCTGACCCGGAAAAAGGTCTGTTTGTGCAGTACTTAAAGACGGGTAAGGTTCCCGGTGCAAAAACAGTTGAAGATGTTAAAAAGTTCTACGAGGCGAAAACGCCCATTAAGCGCGGCTGTGTGCCCCTTGATGTTGCTCGTGCAATTTTCTATATTGTGGAGCAGGAATATGAAACAGGCCAGGCTGTTCCGGTTACCGGCGGTCAGGTTATGTTAAATTAGTTTTTATTTAAGAATTACATAAAGGAGAGGATTTTATGGCAACACCGGTAATTATGCCGAGACAGGGTCAGTCCGTTGAAAGTTGTATCATCGGAACCTGGCACAAGAAAAAAGGCGACAAAGTTGAAGTAGGCGACCTTTTGTTCACCTATGAAACAGACAAAGCAACATTTGATGAAGAAGCAACTGTTGCAGGTACCTTGATTGATGTTTTCTTTGAAGAAGGCGACGACGTTGAGTGCTTGCTGAACGTTTGCGTTATCGGCGAAGAAGGTGAAGATACCGCAGCATTTCGTCCCGCTGGTGAAGAAGCTCCTGCAGAAACAGCCGCTCCCGCAGCCGAGGCAGCACCTGCCGCAACCGCAGCAGCTCCTGTTGCAAAGGTTTCTGACACCGCAAAGGAAAACGTATTCATTTCTCCCAGAGCTAAAAATCATGCCGATAAATTGGGTGTTGACATTCGCTTTGCAGAAGGCAGCGGCCCCAACGGTCGTGTGATTGAGCGCGATGTGGAAGCTTTAGCGCAGAGTGGTGTAGCATTTACTAAGGCTGCACAGACAGATGGTGCTGCAAGCACAGATAAATTTGAAGGCACAGGCATCGGCGGTCGCGTAAGCACCGGCGATTTGGCAAGACCGGTAGCCGAAGCAGTTGCAGAAGCTATGAAGGCAGAAGAAGGCGTAGCATTCACAGATGTACCGCTGACCAACATCAGAAAGGTTATCTCCAAGGCAATGCACAACTCCCTGTCCTCCACAGCACAGCTGACCTTGAACACAAGCTTCGATGCAACCGAAATCATGGCATATCGCAAGAAGCTGAAAGCCAATGCAGAAAAGCTGGGTCTTGGCAACATCACCTTGAACGATATCGTTCTGTATGCTGTTTCCAGAACTCTGTTAAACCACAAGGACTTAAATGCCAACATGCTGGATGACAAAATGCGCATCTTCAATCATGTTAATCTGGGTGTTGCCGTTGACACACCCCGTGGCCTGATGGTTCCCAATATCTTCTGTGCAGAACTCAAGAGCCTGTCACAAATCAGTGCTGAAACCAAGGAACTGGCCGGCGCTTGCCAGGGCGGCACAATCAGCCCCGACCTCTTAAATGGCGGTAGCTTCACGGTTACCAACTTAGGTTCCTTCGGTATTGAATCCTTCACACCGGTATTAAATGCACCGCAGACCGGTATTTTGGGCGTTGACAACATTGTTCAGCGTGCAAAAGAAGTAAACGGCGAAATCGTTTACTATCCGGCAATGGGCTTGTCCCTCACATTCGACCACAGAGCTGTCGATGGTGCACCGGCTGCTAAGTTCTTACAGGAACTGAAAGCCAACCTGGAAAACTTCAGCGTTTTATTAGCGAAATAATTAATTTTAGAATAGAAAGAAGGCAATATCATGGCTTATGATCTGATCGTCCTGGGCGGTGGCCCCGGTGGTTATCTGGCAGCAGAGCGTGCCGGACATGCAGGTCTTAAAACACTGCTGATTGAAAAACGTTTCTTAGGCGGTGTTTGCTTAAACGAGGGTTGCGTTCCCTCTAAGGCGCTTTTATACTCTGCAAAAATTTATGATTATGCTCGTTTTTCTGATCATTACGGCGTAACCTGTGAAGGCGTTAAGTTCGACCACAAGGCTGTTCTAGACAGAAAGAAAAAGGTTGTTAACACCCTGGTTTCCGGTATCCGTATGCAAATGAAGGCAAACAAGGTTACCGTTGTGGAAGGCGAGGGTATCATTGACGGCAAAGAGGGTAATGACATTGTTGTTAAAGTTGGCGACGAGCGCTACACAGCCTCCCGCCTGATTATTGCAACTGGCTCCATGCCCGTTATGCCTCCGATTCCCGGCGTTAAGGAAAACTTTGAGGCAGGCACCGTTTTAACAAACCGTGAAATTCTCGATCTTGCAGAACTGCCCAAGGAACTGGTTATCGTGGGCGGCGGCGTTATCGGTCTTGAAATGGCATCTTATTTCAATTCCGCAGGTTCTCATGTAACCGTTGTGGAAATGATGGATAAGATTGCTGGTCCTACCGATGCTGAAATCTCCAAGCTTCTGATGAAGAATTACGAAGCTAAGGGCATCACCTTCAAACTGGGCGCTAAGGTGACCGAGGTTAAGAAGGATGCTGTTGTGTATGAACAAAACGGCAAGGTTGAGGAAGTTAAGGCCGACAAGGTTCTGCTTTCCATCGGTCGTCGTGCTGTTACACAGGGCGTTGGCTTAGAATCCTTAGGCGTGTTAACCGAACGCGGTGCCATTGTAACCGACCGTTTCATGAAGACCAACATCCCCAACGTGTATGCTGTTGGTGACGTTAATGGTAAATCAATGCTGGCACACACAGCATATCGTGAAGCAGAGGTTGCTGTTAACAACATCTTAGGCAAAAAAGATATCATGCGTTATAATGCCATCCCCGCCGTTATTTACACCAACCCCGAAGTGGGTAGTGTGGGCGAAACCGAAGAGACCGCCAAGGCAAAGGGTATGGATGTTGAGGTTGCTAACATCACAATGAATTACAGTGGCCGTTATGTTGCTGAAAACGAAGGCGGCAACGGTATCTGCAAGGTGATTGTTGATAAGAAAACCCGTCGCATGGTTGGTTGCCATATGCTGGCTAACTATGCATCTGAAATCATCGTTTCTGCCGGTATCATGATTGAAACCGAAATGAGAATTGATGATATCAAGGAATTGGTATTCCCGCATCCTACGGTTTGTGAAATCGTAAGAGAAGGTATTTTTCAACTGTAATTAATTAACGAAAGGAAGTTTATTATGCCAAAGTCACAATTTATGGATCCTGATGTGCTGAGACAACCCGGATTTGTGGAATTTTCTCCCATCCCCGTAAACCAGTACAACAAAACAATTAAAGAAGAAAGCAAAAACTTTTCCAAGGATGATTTCCTCCGCATTTATCGCGATATGGCAATCATTCGTGAGTTTGAGCAAATGCTCTTAGACATTAAGACAAAGAGCGAATACCAGGGTATTGCTTATAACAACCCGGGTCCTGCGCATCTGTCCTTAGGTCAGGAAGCATCTGCCGTTGGTCAGGCTTATCTCTTAGACAAAAATGACTACATTTTTGGTTCTCACAGAAGCCATGGCGAAATTTTGGCAAAGGGTCTTTCCTGCATCCACAAGTTAGACGATAAGGAACTGCTCTCCGACATGGAAGGCTTCTTCGACGGCGCTACATACAGAGTTGTTGAAGGCAAAGAAAAAGATAAGGGTAACGTTAAGGACCTAGCTATTGACTTCTTGCTGTACGGTGCACTGGCTGAAATTTTTGCTCGTGAAACCGGCTTCAATAAGGGTCTGGGCGGCTCCATGCATGCCTTCTTTACGCCCTTTGGTATTTACCCCAACAACGCTATCGTTGGTGGTAGTGCAACCATCGCTATGGGTGCTTCCATGTTCAAGAGAATCAATGGTAAGCCCGGCGTTGTTGTTTCTAACGTTGGTGACGCTTCCATGGGTCGTGGCCCTGTTTGGGAAGCACTGAACATGGGCGCTATGGACCAGATTACCCAGCTTTGGGAAGAAGGTCACAACAAAGGCCTGCCCATCATCTTCAACTTCTTCAATAACCTTTACGGTATGGGTGGCCAGACCATGGGTGAAACCATGGCATATAACATTCTGGCTCGTGTTGGTGCCGGTGTAAGCCCGACTCAGCTGCATGCTGAACGTGTTGACGGTTACAACCCGCTGGCTGTTATCGATGCAATGAGAAGAAAGCTCGACATCATCCACAACCAGGGTGGTCCCGTTCTGATGGATACTCTGACATACAGAATGACAGGTCACTCTCCCTCTGACGCAATGACATACAGAACTAAGGAAGAGGTTGAAAAGTGGGCAGAGCATGACGTTCTGGTTAACTTCGAGAAGAAGCTGGTTGAAGCCAAGGTTGCTAAGGCTGACGATTTTGCTGCTATGCGTGAAGATATCAGAGAACGTATGATCAAGATTGTTAAGCTGGCAATTGACGATTCCGTTTCTCCCAGAATGGACCTGGCTAAGAACCCCAACGTTATCGCTGATTTGATGTTCTCCAACCAGAAGATTGCCAAGATGGAAGATCGTGAACCCGACGTTCTGATTCCGAAGGAAGAGAACCCCAGAGTTCAGAAGATTGCTAAGAAAGAGCGTTTTGGTATCGATCAAAACGGCAAGCCCGTTTCCAAGAATAAGGTTTACCAGCTCCGTGACGGTCTGTTTGAAGCTATCATTGATAAATTCTATGAAGATCCGACCTTAGTTGCTTACGGTGAAGATAACCGTGACTGGGGCGGCGCTTACGCTGTATACCAGGGTCTGACAGAGTCCCTGCCGTATCACAGATTCTTTAACGCTCCGATTTCTGAGTCTGCTATCGCAGGTTCCGCTGTTGGTTATGCCATGAGCGGCGGTCGTGTTATCGCTGAAATTATGTATTGCGACTTTATCGGTTGCTGCGGCGATGAAATCTTCAACCAGCTTGCAAAATGGCAGTCCATGAGCGCAGGCGTACTGAAAATGCCGGTTATCATCCGTGTATCCGTTGGTTCTAAGTACGGTGCACAGCACTCTCAGGACTGGACCAGCATGTGTGCACATGTTCCCGGCCTGAAAGTTGTATTCCCTGTAACTCCTTACGATGCTAAGGGTATCATGAACTCTGCCTTAAACGGCACAGACCCCGTTATCGTGTTCGAGAGCCAGAGAATTTATGATGTTGGCGAACAGTTCCATGAAGGTGGCGTTCCCGAAGGCTACTATGAAGTTGAAATCGGCGAGCCCGACATCAAGAAGGAAGGTAAAGACCTGACCATCCTGACCATCGGTGCAACCCTGTATAGAGCGCTCGATGCAGCTAAGGAACTGGAAGAGAAATATGGTATCTCCTGCGAAGTTATCGACGCAAGAACCATCGTTCCCTTCAACTATGAAAAGGTTTTGGAATCTGTTAAGAAAACAGGTAGAATCGTTCTGGCCAGCGACGCTTGCACCAGAGGTTCCGCTCTTAACACAATCGCACAGAACATCACTGAGCTCGCATTTGATTATCTGGATGCTCCGCCGGTTGTTGTTGGTGCACAGAACTGGATCACACCTTGCTACGAGCTGGATGCTGAATTCTTCCCGCAGAAAGAATGGATCATTGACGCAGTTCATGAAAAAATTCTGCCCCTGCCGGGTCATGTTCCCACTCGTAACTTCACAGAGGTTGAACAGCTGAACAAAAATAAGAGAGGTCTGTAAGAATTATTTCTGAACGATATCTCGTTATAAAAAGAGCCGTAGCGATATGCTACGGCTCTTTTCTTATCTTTTGATTAGCGGCATTACAACGTGTCGCAACAACAGCCTCTGCCTCTTGTGGCCAGATAGTCTTCAACTAGGCATTCAGCCTTTTGAGCAGCAGCTTCGGCGCAAGCGGCTGCCTTCTGAGCGGTTTCAGCCGCGCAAGCTGCTTCTTTTGCTGCCTGACAAGCTCTTGCAGCAGCGCATTCAGCAGCCTTTGCAGCCTCACAGGCTCTTTGAGCGGCCTGTTTTGCTTCTCTGACAGCATTACGCAGACCGCAGTTGTCTACGGTCGGTGTACAATGATTATGACACATACATTCATTCCTCCTATATCATTTGAAAATGCATTCTCAATATCAATATATGTAGGAGGAGAGTAAAAGTTCTGTTATTTTGTCGAAAGTGCTATTGAAAAAGACCGCAGAAAAAGCTTGCGGTCTTGTAACAGGAGAGCAGGTGGGGTTAGGTAAGCATAAAAAAACTGATTTCGCTCAAAGCGAAATCAGTTTATACATTGCATTGTATTATCGGATGATTCGTCTTGCTGCATAGTAAACGTTGTTATAATAACCGGTAACAATACTGGTGTATCTGACAACGTCGCCCGTCTGGGGAGAGTGAATCATCATGCCGTCACCGGCATAAATACCAACATGGTGTACGTGTGAATTACCGGCACGCTTGAACATAACCAAATCGCCGGGTTGCAGTTCGTTCTTTTGAACAGGAACACCGTTTGCAAGCTGGTCATGGGCAACACGATTAATGTTATACCCTAACTGACGATAAATGAAAGATGTAAAGCCGGAGCAGTCAAAGCCGGAGGGGCCGGAACCACCGTAAACGTACGGTGTGCCCAAATACTGCTTGGCGAGCTGCACAACACGGTTGCCGGCAAGGTAACTGCCGCGAGCCGCAACATCTTCCGGACGAACGCTGACAAAATCAGCAGATATGTAAGCAGACTGGCCATTGCCGATGCCGATTTTGAACCAGTTACCAATTCTTGCATAAACATCAACGGTAACACCGGCATTAACACGGGACAAAGCTTCAAACTCAGTACCGGCGCCGCTGCGAACATTAACATCGTTTGCAACAACAATGCCGACACAAGGAAAAGATTCTGCACTAACAATAGGAGCTGCTACGCTGAACATGAGCGCCATGGCTATCAAAAGGACAGCCAGTTTTTTCATTGTATGCATAAAAAAAGTTCCTCCAAATGGATTAGGCTTTCACCTACAATGGTTATTATACAACAATTCAACAGATTTGTCAACTGTTTTTAAAACTTTTTTAACAATTTCGTATTAATTGTAACATTTTAAGCCTTAATTTAGAGGAAAGAATATTGATTTTACGTGTAAATATGGTATAATTGATATATGTGTGATTGTATTGCAAAAATCCCAGAAGCCTTTCGGCTTTTGCGGTCTCTGACCGCTGTATCAATTGACGGCGCCCTAAAAATGCCCTTGCGAGCAAGCATTTTTGCTCCTGGTAGAATGCGTATTGTATTTTTACACATATGGTGTGAAATAATAATCTGATTTTGGTTGCCGGAATCCGGTTTTTTTCATACATAGATAATGACAAGATTTTATTAAAATAGATTGGAGACAGTATGATTCATAATTCAATTTTAGAGGCAATCGGGCATACGCCCATCATTCGCTTAAATCATATCACAGATGAAGACAGTGCCGAGGTTTTGGTTAAATTTGAGGGCATGAATGTCGGTGGTTCCATTAAAACCAGAACGGCTTATAATATGATTAAAGCCGGCATGGAAAGCGGCAAAATTACCAAGGATACCATCATCGTGGAACCAACCAGCGGCAATCAGGGCATTGGTTTGGCCCTTTGCGGTGCTGTTATGGGACTGAAAACAGTTATCATCATGCCTGATTCTGTCAGCGAAGAAAGACGGAAATTAGTGCGTCATTATGGCGCCGAGGTTATTTTAATCCATGATGCGGGTAATATCGGTGACTGTATCGATAGGTGCTTGCAGACAGCGATGGACATGGCGGCAAAGGATGCAAATGTGTTCGTTCCGCAGCAGTTTGAAAACCCTGCTAACCCTCTTGTTCATAAGCATCACACAGGTGTTGAAATTTTAGAGCAGGTAGCCGGCCCCATTCATGGTTTTTGCTCCGGCATTGGCACTGGTGGTACAATCAGCGGCATTGGCGAGGTGCTCAGGGCACAGAATCCTGATATTGAAATTTGGGCCGTTGAACCTGAAAATGCGGCCATTTTGGCAGGTGGTTCCATTGGAACTCATGTTCAAATGGGTATTGGCGACGGTCTCATTCCCAAGGTTTTGAATCAGGGGATTTATAATGATATTTGCATCATAACAGATGAAGAAGCACTGCAAACATCAAGGGAATTGGCAAGGCGGGAAGGCATCATGTGCGGCATTTCCAGCGGAACCAATGTAGCCGCAGCCAAGAAGCTTGCTAAAAAGCTGGGCAGGGGTAAAACCGTTGTCACGGTTCTGCCGGACACAGCAGAGCGGTATTTTTCGACACCCTTGTTTGAAGAGGAGTAAATCATGCTGCTAAATCGTCCTTTGCAGTTGCGTGAGAAAGGGTCATGGCGATGAAAAGAGCAGAGCTTTCTAAGAAAGCAGGTTTTATCTTATCGGTAGCGGTGATTACCGGTCTTGGCCTTTTGTTTCTGCTACTTGATATGCAAAAGTCCGGCTTGATGCGTGGCGACCTGCCGCAACCGGTTTATCTGGCTGATGAGCAAGAACTTGAAGACGTGCAATTACCGGACGTAGCGCCGACGCCTGTGACGGCTCACGGGAAGATTGACCTTAATACGGCGGATATAGAACAGCTGGACAGCCTGCCGGGGATTGGAGAAAAGCTGGCGCAACGTATTATCACTTTTCGCAAGCAACATCCATTCAAACAGATTCGTGATGTTAAAAAGGTGTCCGGTATCGGTGATGCACTTTTTGATAAAATTAAAGATAAAATTTATGTGGCCGGCGAGCCCTTAGGATGAACGGTTTTCAGGCGAAGAACGAAACAGGGCACCGATGAACATAATCAGTCCAAACGCAATGACATACCAATGCACGGTGTCACGGTGCGCCAACCAGGCAGAGGTAATCATGAAAAGACAACTTATGATGGCACATGCGGGAATAAAAAACCGCTTATATGCCGTGAGTTGTCTTTCTTTTTTTGTCATCATAATAAAAATCGGAATGTAGGCGGCGTACATTGTGACAGCAGGCAGCTCTGTGATATCAAAGCCAAATTGCAACGCGGTACCGTTCAAGGAGGTTACGGTGTAATATAACAGCCAGAAAATGCTGACAAAGAGCCCCCAGATAGCAGAGTTTACGGGCACATTTGTGGCTTTATCTAACTGTATGAAAATATGGGGCGAGGGTCCTTCCTGCCGGATAGCTAAGGCATAGAGCCCCCGCGCGTTGCCCAGCATTAAGCCGTTTAAGGTTCCTAAACAGGAAATCATGATGAAAACCAGTAACAGCGTGCTGCCAATGGGGGTAAAGAGTATGTTAAAAGCTTCATAGACAGCGGCTTCGCCCATTTGCATCATGTCCTCTTTGGGGATGGCTCCCGATAAACCGACACAATAGAAAATATAGGCAACAATGACAATCAAACTGCCTGCCAGCAGAGCAAGAGGCAGATTTCGTTTTGCATTTTTAAGCTCTGCGTTGATGGAGGTTGCCACAATCCAGCCGTCATAGGCAAAGGCAGTTGCCGGGAGGGCAACGGCAAGGGCGGGTGCGATGGAAGAAACCGGCAGCGTGTCTTTGATATTTTGAATTAAAATGCCGTTTGTAAGCCCTGAAACAGTACCAACCAGGCCCATTAAGAGCAGAGGAATCAGCTTGATTATGGTGCAAACAATCTGTATTTTTCCTGCCAAAACAGGGGAGAGGGCGTTAACGGTAAACGCGCTGATCATAAAAAAGGCGCTGAGGCTCAACGCTGTTCCGCCTGTTGTTTGCCAGCCTATGAGCAAACAAAAATAGCGGGCGGCAACCCAGGCCACCGCAGCGGCAAGTGTCGGGTAGTAGACCAGACACATAAACCAACCCACAAAGTAAGAGTAGCGCTTGCCCACCAGGGCTTCGGCATAGTCCACCAGACCGCCCACGGATTCATATCGTCCGGCTAAAATGGAAAAAGCATAGGTACAAATGAGCATAATCAAGCCGCCCAAGGCCCAGGCGGTGACGCTCAGCATGACATTACCGCCTGTTACTATCAAAATTTTTTCAGCCTTAAAAAAAACACCGCTGCCGATGACAATACCGACAACCATGGCGATGGCTGTTGACAACGTATATTTTTTGGTTAATCCTGCATTCATAGTGCGCCGCCTTGTCTAAAAAATTTCTGTTCTTATTATTTTCAGTATGGCTTTCTCTTTATTTTTTTATGTATCAGGCATCATATGGACGTGGTATAAAAAATTTCAAACGGCTTATACTAAACAGCATCAAAATAAAAGGAGGATTTTTATGTCAGACGTTAAAAAAACAGAAACACCGCTCACCGGCGTTTCCTGCACGGTAACCAATTGCATCTATCATGGTGGGCATCATAATTGTGAAGCATCCGCCATCGAGGTCACAAGCTGTGATCCTGTTCAACAATGCAGCGTGCAATGTAAAACCTTTTCACCCAGAGCCGGCAGATAGTAAAAATTCAAAAATAGGATTGTAAGAAACTGTATTCTGTGCTATACTTAAAGACAGAAACTTGTGTGTCTTGGAGGTGGTACAGATGGGCAGGGAATGGACAAAGGAGCAACACGAGGCGATTTATGCACGTAACGCCGATTTGCTGGTTGCAGCTGCCGCGGGCAGCGGAAAAACAGCCGTTTTAGTAGAGCGTATTATTCAACGGATTACAGACAAGCAGCAGCCGGTAGATCTGGATCGGCTGCTGGTTGTGACTTTTACCAATGCGGCGGCAGCAGAAATGCGTCAGCGCATCGGGGAAGCTTTAGAGGATAAACTTGAACAGGAACCTGACAACACCTTGCTCAGGCATCAGCTTGTTTTATTGCCCAAAGCGTCTGTAACCACCATTCATGCCTATTGCCATAGGGTTCTGCGCAGCCATTTTGATGCTTTGGGCTTAGACCCCGGCTTTCGTGTTGCAGACCCAACAGAAATTGAACTCCTGCGTGCGGCAGCCTTAGACGAGGTTATTGAGGCCATGTATGAGGATGCTGATTTTGCGGAGGATTTTCTTGCTTTAACAGAAAGCTACATGCAGATAAAAAACCCGGAGCCGTTTTATGCTCTGATTAATCATATCTATGATTTTGCCATGAGCCTCCCAAACCCTGAGGCATGGCTGAAAATGTCAACAGAACATTTTTTGGCTGTTGATGATTTTGACGAAACTATTTTTGCCAAGACCCTTGTTTTGAATGCAAAAAAGCAGGTCGAAGCGATTTTAAGGCAATATGATGCTATGCTGTATCTTGCAGACCGTGATGATGGCGGCGAGGTTTTGATTCCTTTTTTACATAACGAGAAAGAAGCTTTTGCAAAACTGCTTACAGCCGAGAATTACACAATGTTCAGGGACTACCTTTGCAGTATGAAGTTGGAAACCATACCCCGTGCCCCGAAACATTCACAACCGCGGTATCGGGAGATTATTCGTGACATACGAACAGAGATCAAAGGGATGGAGTTCAAAAGCCTGCGAGAAGACATTTTTGTGCTGAGCTCTCAGGAACAACAGGAGATTATGCGGAAACTGTATCCTCTGATGAACTGTCTTTCCGAGCTTGTGCGCCGCCTCATGGCGTGTTTTGCCGAGAAAAAAGAAAAGAAAAATGTGCTGGATTATAATGATTTGGAGCAGGGATGCTACCGCTTGTTCGTGGATAAAAACGGTCAGCCGACCGCGCTTGCCAAGGCAGAGAAGGACCGTTTTGACGAAATTCTGATTGATGAATATCAGGACACCAGCGCCCTGCAAGAAGCAATCTTTGCTGTTATCAAAAAAGAAAAGGGCTTGTTTTTGGTGGGAGACTTAAAGCAGAGTATTTACCGCTTCCGTAACACCAATCCCAAGCTGTTTCGTGATAAAAAAGAACGGTACAGCCTGCATCCTGATGCCGCGGAGCGTAAAATCATTCTGTCAAAGAATTTCCGTAGCCGTGCCTCTGTTTTAGATGGCATTAATTACATATTTAGTCAGCTTATGTCAGACGAGGTGGGCGATGTCTCTTATAATGCAGAGGAAATGCTGTATCCCGGCCTTGACTATCCGCCTGCGGAACATCCCTTATCCGCTGAAATAGAATTATATATGGCGGAACTGGATAGTGATGGGGAAGCTCTTGAAGCAACGGAGGCTGAAGCCATTATGGCGGCCAAGCGTATTACGGAGTTAATGGAAGGCCAGTATCAGGTTTTAGGGAAGCAGGGCATGCGAAAGCTTCGCTATGGCGATATCTGCATTCTAATGCGCTCAACGAAAAACACAGCGCCGATTTTTTGTAAAACTCTGGCCGATTGTGGCATTCCCTGTTTTAGTGATGCCGGCAGTTCGTTTTTGCAGAGCCGTGAAATCACGGTTATGATGTCGCTTCTTAAAATTATCGACAACCCGCATCAGGATATTCCGCTTCTTGCGGTTTTGCATTCTGAGCTTTACGGGCTCACGCCGGATGAATTAGCAGAAATCCGTCTTGCAGACAGAAAGAGCGATATTTTTGATGCTGTCTGTGCCCGCGCGACGCAACAGGATGGGCTGGGGGCTCGCCTCAAAGACTTTTTAGACCGGCTTTCGCTCTATCGTGAAAAGAGCAGGGAGCTTGACACAGCGGAGCTTGTCTGGTATTTATACGCGCAAACAGGCTTGTATGACATGCAGGCGGTTATGCGCGGTGGCACACTTCGGCGTATGAATTTGCGGCTGTTATATCTTCGTGCGGCAGAATTTGAAAAAACGGGCCTGAAAGGGCTTTACAGCTTTATTCGCTTTATCGATGAATATGAGTCCATCGGTGGCGATTATGATGCCGCCCGTGCCGTTGGGGAAGAGCAGGACGTTGTCCGTGTGATGAGCATTCATAAAAGTAAAGGTCTTGAATTTCCCGTGGTTATTGTAAGTGGCTTGGACCGTCGGTTTAACATGCGGGATACGTATGAAAAAGTACTGATACACGATGAATTTGGATATGGACCGAAATATATTGATACCGACCTGGGCATTTCCTATGAAAACGCTGCCAGTCAGGCGGTCAAGCAGGCCATGAAAGCAGAAACAATATCTGAGGAAATGCGTATTTTGTATGTTGCCTTAACCCGTGCCCGCGAAAAACTGATTCTGACAGGAGCAGGGAAGGATATTGCTTTCGTTGTGCAAGAATGTGCTTTGGGCGTGTATAACGGCAAAGTTTCTGCCGGCTTTGCGCAAACAGCATCTTCCTATTTGGATTGGATTTTGATGGCACTATTTTCCCATCCTGACGGGGCAGCCCTGCGTGATAGAGTAGACATGGAGTTTGGTAATCTGGCAGAACGACTGGGTCGTTTTCGTATTGAATTGTATCAGGAAGAGGAGCTAATCCCTGAAACGGTGCAACGGCTCGAGGAGGAAAAAAATCCGCAAAAGGACCTGTCTGAGCAACTTATGTCGCAGATAGACTATCAATATGCTTTTGCTGATTCTCTTGCTTTTCCTGCCAAAATAACGGTTACAGAGCTCAAAAGAAAAATGCAGGAGCAGGAAGAGGATGCGGTGTACCTGTATCCGAGACCTCTGTTTTTAATGAAGCATAAAGGCGGCCTGAAAGCGACGGAGATAGGAACAGCCGTCCACAGCTTCATGGAGCGTTTAGACTACCGTCGATGTCAAAGCGAGGCAGAGCTTTTAGAGCAGCTTAATGAGCTTGAAAGCCAGAACATCTTGTCCCGGGAAGAGGCGGCAGCTATACCCATTTTGAAAATCAAGCGCTTTGTAGACTCTCCTATCGGAAAACGCCTGCAAGCGGCAGAAAAAGTCCGTCGGGAGGTTTCTTTCAGTTTTTACATGGATGCAGAGCCGTTTTTTGGTGCTAAGGGCCAGGTTATGCTGCAAGGTATGATTGATTGCGTTCTGTTTGAAGAGGACGGTATCAGCATCATCGACTATAAAACAGACCGTGGCGAAAGCCCTGCGGAGCTTGTAGAGAGATATAAGCTGCAGCTTGACTGTTATGCTAAGGCGGCAGAAATCATGTATGGCAAGCCTGTCATTCATCGCTATTTATATTTGTTCCATTTTGATGACTATATTGAGGTATAAAAAAAGGACCGTATTCAACAGAATACGGTCTTTTTATGTCTGATTAAGTTACACAATAATGGCTGTGCCTTGTTTTTCCTTTACAGCTGCAATTAAAGCGGACAGGGGCTTTTTAGCCACTAACATGTCGTAGTATGCCATGATGCGGGCATAGGTCTCATCCGTTTCGGCAAAGCCGGCAACCTCTGTCAGGATTGTCTTCGGCTCCATGGGTTCTTCGCCGCCACGACGGAACAGCAGGGAAGCGGCAATGGCAATTTCTATGTAGTCAGCCGGAACGTTTTGCTCCTGACACAGACGAAGAGCACCAATCATACGGTCGTTGGGCGAAAGCTTGCGCTTAATGTCGCCGCCAACACGGGCATTTGTATCGCCAAGCTGCTTGTTTGAGAAACGGTAAACAAGGTTCTCAACGTGGTTGTTAAGCCCGATGAAAGGAACATCATATTTCATGCTCATGGCAAGGGCAGAAGCCTGCATGGCCCGCAGAACGATTAATTCAACATCTGCATGGCCGATGCTTTCCCAAATGGCATCGCAGCCAACGTATTGACCAAGGTAAGCCGTGGAAGCGTGACCCATGTTGTGAACAAACAGCTTACGCTCGATGTAATAAGAAAACGGAGAGAAAGGAACTAAATTTTCGATAGCGGGTAATTCCCCGCGAAAAGCTGCTTTGTCAACGGGCAGTCTGTCATAACGTTCAACGCAAACGCGAAGCGGATTACCGTCCTTCATGGCATCGGTCTGGATGGGAACCATGCGGCCGATGGAGGCTTCAACAAAACCGACCTTGTCTAAAAAAGAACGTTCTTCCTCGGTCATTAAATCGGAAATCATGCCTTTTAAGAATTCGTCTGCTCCAATCAGATTTTCACAAATGATAATATCAAGAGGCTTTTTGTTGCCCTCTGTGAAACGACGGACAATACCTTCTTTAACAGGCTTAACAATGAATTTAAGAACATTAACGCCAACAGCGGTTGCACAGATATCGGCTTCAGCGATAGCGCGGCTTACGGCGTCAATATCGTTACCGTCAATGCCGCTTACGTTTTTCACCATAATCTCATCATAGCTGTCGCCCTTCAAAATACGAACAGGGTACTGTTTTTCTGTGTTCAGTGTTTCGAGCAAGTCTTTGTTAACATCCACAAAGCTCACGCTGTAACCGGCCTGAAACAGGAGCTGACCGATAAACCCACGGCCGATGTTACCGCCGCCATACATAACTGCTTTTTTCATCTTCGTATCCTTTCTGCATCTATATGTCGTAAAAAGTATGATTGTGTATCACTCAGGTTATTATATCAATTTTAGCAAACAGAGTCAAGGCGCTTGAGGAAAATTTTTGCATAAGCAAAGAGCGAGTTTCGTTACATAAAAAAGAAACCAAGCCCTGACGGACTTGGTTTCTTTTGGAGCTGGTAATGGGACTCGAACCCGCGACCTGCTCATTACGAATGAGCTGCTCTACCAACTGAGCTACACCAGCCTATGAGTGATCCAAACTACAGTACAGTATACCATTAAAGTCCTTTGTTGTCAAGTCTTTTGTGACTTTATTTCCTGCCATAATTTTCTCTCCGTGGTCACATGGAAACTTTTATAAAAGAGCAGAGGCGTTTATCATTTGGACTCTTTGTATTTTCTTGAATTTTTTAAGAAAAAATTGTTTTTTCCTCTTCCCTTTTGCATTGTTTTGTGATACAATACGTATAGTAAAATGTATAAGGGTAATGATGTGCCCAAATACAGAGCGTTAACCTTAGTTAAGGAGGTGTAACACATGGCATACGTAATCACAGATGAGTGCATCGGTTGTGGTGCTTGCGAGGATCAGTGCCCCGTTAGCTGCATCAGCGCCGGTGATCCGATTTATGTAATTGATGCTGATAGCTGTATCGACTGCGGTAACTGCGCAGGCACATGCCCCGTAGGTGCGCCTCAGGCTGAATAAGGTCATTACATACGAAAAAACTGTTGCAAGGAACTTGCAACAGTTTTTTTTATTGCCAATTCTGTCAGATATTACAGCTTGAAAAGGGCGTTTTTTCCCTGTATAATAAAAAAGTAGATAGAACGGGGGAGAGTGCCATGAAACAGAAGAAGAAAATCAGAATGCATTGGATGGCGCGTCTTGTCATCAGCCTTGGCTGCAAGCTCGCGCTCGGTCTTTTATGTTTAGGCTTTCTGGCAGAGCGGGGCTCCTATTTAGCCGTTTCCATGTGCCAGACAGCCGTTACCATGTTTGCCATTTCCGTGGTCGGGGGGCTCTTATCCGATGTTGTCGCCTACCGCGTAGGCATGCGGGAATAAAGATAGAAAACGTAAGGGTGTTGTTTCAAAAGAAACAACACCCTTATTACATAAACACCCTTATTCTAAAACGTAAACACGTGCCGGACGGCGTCCAAACTGAAAACATTCAGCGGTTGTGTTATAAAAGAGGTCAATTCTGTTTCCGCGGATTGCACCACCGGTGTCGCCGGCAATGGCATACCCGTATGTCCAGGAGCCATCAACAGCTTCAATGTAGAGCTTGCTTCCCAGAGGAATCACGCGGGGGTCAACGGCGATAACGCCATATGCTGCGGGACGGCCGGAGGCGGTCACGCTGCCCACGTTAAAGCTGTATGCCGTGGCTTTAACGTCAATAATCTGCTTCACTTTCAGCTCGCTAGCGGAGGCGGCAACAACCTTGTTCCCCTGAACGCCTTTTTCTACAATATGGTCAACAGAGGGAATAATGGGCTCAACATGGAGCACCTCGCGGGAGATTTCCTCGCCGTCGCGGGTAATCACCTTGTAGCTTGTGTTTTGTGTACCGTCTTTACCTTCCTGCAACACAACAGAGTGATTTTTGCCTTCGTTGTAGTTCGGGCGGATGATGGTTTTGCAAACAGCTGCTTCATGAACGGTTTCTTCATAAACCTTAACACGGCAAATTTGCACGCTCATTCCCTCTGTAACGGGAGTTTCCAGGCAGGGGGTAATTTCATCATAGACATCTAATGTGATGTCACAGGATTTCAAAAAGGCGGATAAAATGTCGCCGTGGCCGTAAACTTCCCTGGTTTCGCCGTCAGATGTCAACACAATTTTGGTGGCACGTTCAATCGTGATTGTGCTGTTGTGACGTAAAAAAGAATTTAAGGGAGAGGAGATGCGGTCGCCGGGACGTAATGTAATTCCTTGCTCTGTCAGAAATTCATCGACATAGATGCGGCTGCTGGTTGCCTGCATCGTCTGGCCGTCATCCACAACGGTTACCTGCTTGGTTACAACGAAACCGAACAGAAACATGGTAACGGCAAACAGAGCAACCAATGTGCAAACGGTTGTGAACACATTATGTCTCGGAAGAGCCTTAATTGCCATCCATTTATTCTTTAACATTTTTACACTTCCTTTCCTTTTCGCATAAAAAAGGACGATGTTTTGAGCGAAAATTATAACGCATTTGTTACAAAATTGTTTCATTTTTGCAAAGTGCACGGACTATTATAAAACTTTTTTGGCGAAATGTCAAACAATTATTCAAAATTAAGCAGAAAACGTGTGGCCTTAAATTTATTTTTTGACTGTAAAACCTTGGACAAATCCCTTTATTGCTTACTATACGGCAATAAAAGTAAAATTATTCCAATTTTATGCGTTTTTTCCGTTTTTGGCTTTAATTTTATTGACTCAAAGCAGAAATTATGATAAAATTTAAGTAAATTTGGAGCGAAAAACAGGATAAAAACGGGCTTTCGGGGAGGTGCATGTGACATGGCTTTAACGATACTTTACGGCGAGGCAGGAACGGGTAAAAGTGAATATTGTCTGGATGCTATGTGCGCACTTCATAAACAGGGAACGAGCACCCTTTTGTTGGTGCCGGAGCAGTTTTCCCATATGGCCGAGATGGCTCTTGTTCGTAAAAACGGATATATTTCAGACGATATTAAGGTCAGCTCCTTTAAGCGCCTGGCTCATAAGCTTATGGAAAAAAAGGGATTGCTGCGGCAGAACATCAGCGCAATCGGCAAAAGCATGTTGCTGGCGAAAGCTATTTTAAGCGTTTCCTCTGATTTGACCATGTATCGTCGTGCAGCGGAGAAGCCCGGTTTTATATCTTCCATGTTAGAGTTCATTGCAGATTGCAAGCGCTCTGCTGTTTTGCCCGAAAATTTAGCCTCGGTTACGGTTTCGAACAATGCTTATTTCTCACTTAAAATAAAAGAATTATCCTTATTATATGAAGCATATCATCGTGCCGTTGATGCTTCCTATACAGACAGCGAGGATGCGCTGATGCATCTTTCCAAATTGGCGATAGAAGATGACTATTTCCGCGGCATGGTTATTTTTATTGATGAGTTCTTTCGCTTCACACAAGCGGAAATGGACTGTATTTGCGCTTTTTGTCTTGCCGGAGCGGAGGTTTATATCAGCTTGGGAACAAAAAATGCCCAAATCACAGGCGTTTTTGAGCCTGTTAAGAAAACCGCCGAGCAGCTTTTGTCTATGGCCAGACAAAATGGAATCGAAGTGGCCAGTCCCGTTTATCTGTCTGAAAAACATCGTTTTGCTGCCTCTTGTGAGCTTGCACATTTTGAAGCGGAGTATCATCAGCATCCGCCCCGTGTATATGAAGATGCAACAAAAGATATTTCCTTATTTATTGCACCTGATTTATATACAGAGGTGCAGGCGCTTGCTGCCGCCATCTGCCGTGAGGTTGCAAAAGGCAATTTGCACTATCGGGATGTTGCCGTGGTTGCGGGCAACCAGGAGCTTTACCGGGATTTGATCAAGACAGTTTTTCCCATTTATAATATCCCTGTTTTTATTGATGAGAAAAAGTCCCTGCTTTCTCATCCCATTATTGTCATGCTGTTTTCCTTGCTCGACCTTATGGCAAACGGGTTTGAAACAGAGACAATTCTTGCCTATTGTAAAACAGGGTATAGTGGTCTTACACAGTCTGAAACTGATACCCTTGAGAATTTTGCTCTGGCAGGACGCCTGCGTCGTGATGATTGGTTAGACGAAACCCGTTTTCTGCAAAGAGCGGATTCTATCTTTAATAAAACAGAGGATTATGAAGCCTCCCATGCGGAGGATGCGGCTTATGTGCTGGGACTCAGGACCAAGCTTATCACGCCGCTGCTTGCCTTGCGGTCGGCCCTGCGCGAAAGTCAACGTGTGACAGACCGTGTTGCCGCATTTGTAGACTTTTTTGAAGAAATTTCCTTATATCAGGTAGTGCAGGCAGAGGTCGACGGGATGCAAAATCGTGGCGACCACCAAAAAGCTCGGATGTTAGGGGAGGTTTATAACCTTTTAATCCAGTTATTTGATGAACTTGTTTTATGTTTAGGTGAAGAAAAAATCGGCATGGAGAGGTTAACAACCATTATTTCTGCCGGACTGTCCCAATGCGAAATATCAACCATTCCGCCCGGGTATGACCAGGTCTTCTTTGGCGATGTTAACCGCTCTGTTATCAAAAACGTCAAGGCCTTGTTTGTGATTGGCGTGAATGACACGGCCTTTCCCGCGCCACCACCGCAGGACGGGATTTTACATGATGAGGAACGCCGGCTACTGGCGGAAAAGGGCTTACGTCTCGGTCCGGACGGACAAACGATTGCATTGCATAATCAATATGTAGTCTATAATGCACTGACGATTAGCAGCGGCAGCTTATATATCAGCTATGCCATAGCCGACCATGAAGGAAAAGCCCTGCGACCGGCAAGCCTCATTGGGCGACTTAACAAAATTTTCCCGCGTCTTGCGGTTTCAGACCATATTCAGGAGGAGCCCGAGGCAGAGCAGATGGTTGCAGGCAAAGCTTCGGCGTGGCAATATCTGCTGGAACATTTTCACAGCGATACGCCCGCAGTTTCTGCCCTAAAAAGGTTCTTTTCGCAGGATGCGGCCTACCAGAACCAGTATCACGCTCTCGTGCGTCTTGCAGACAATCGTGAGCCGAAAAGCAGCATTTCAGAAAAACTGGCCCGCGCCCTTTATGGTCAGGGATTGCGGGGGAGTGTCAGTCAACTGGAAAAATACAGCAACTGTCCTTTTTCCTATTTTATGCATTACGGGTTACGTGCCAAAGAGCGTAAAATTCTGAAAATTGATGCGCCGGATATTGGGACATTGCTTCATAATCTGATTGAAATCGCTTCCCGCCGTATTGAAACAATCGAGGGCGGCTATAAGGCGCTGGATGATGCGCAGGCGACGCAAATAGCCCGAGAGGTTGTTACAGAGTATTTTTCAGAAGCCTTTATTGCAAGACTCTATTCCGAAAAACGCCTGGCGGCCTTAATCCGTCGCTTGCAGAATCAGGTTGCCAAGATGCTTATGGTTATTGCAAGGCATGTGGCACAAGGGGAGTTTGAACCTTGCGCCTTTGAGGTTGCATTCAGCGAAACAGGGGAGTTGCCTCCCGTTACCATTCAACTTCCCACGGGAGAAACAATTACCTTAACGGGCCGCATTGATCGCATTGATATGATGAAACGGGATGCTTCTGTCTATATCAAAATTATTGACTATAAAACAGGGAACAAGAGCTTTAAGCTCAGCGATGTCTATAACGGTTTATCCTTGCAGCTGGCTGTATACCTCATATCCGTCGTGGAGGGCGGAGCGGCTTTGACAGATGCCAAGGTGATGCCTGCGGGCATGTTTTATTTCCGTCTGGCAGACCGCGTTGTTGATAGCCAGCATCAGACAGAAAATGCCTTACTTAAACAATTCAAAATGAGCGGTTTGCTCCTTAAAGATGTGGACATTGTCAAAGCAATGGACCGTGGCATCAGCGGGCATTCCTCCATTTTGCCTGCCTATATGAAGCAGGACGGCTCTTTGTCTGACAGCAGTGGCAGCTATGCGACCTTAGAGGAATTCAAAAAGCTTTCTGCCCATGTTAAGAGAACGGCAGGGGCCATCGGCCGTGAAATTCTGCACGGGGGCGCCTCAGTTTCGCCCTGTAAAAACGGCGGACGCTTACCTTGCACATACTGCCCGTATCATGCGGTTTGCGCCTTCGACCCGGAACATGATCGGTATCGTGTCATGCCGCCGCTTAGGGATGACGCCGTTTGGGAGATGTTAAATGAAACAGAAAAAAAAGACTGTAACGAGTGAGTCGTTACAGTCTTTTTAACTTTATATTTCCTTGTTCCTGATACGTAATAACCTGACAACCATCGGGCTTAACAGGAGATTTAGTCCCACTTCAAACAGGAAATTGGCGCCCACAAGGACGAAAATCATATAAGAACCTGTCTGTGTGCCGAAACCCGCCTCCTGCGCCCAACCGGTGATGGTTTCCATAAAGAAAAGAAGACAGCCCAGCAAAAACACGCCTGTGTTGGTCAGGGGGCAAACAAGAGCCGCTGCCAAAACAGCGACGTATCGATTGATTTTTCGGTATCCGCTTCGGTTTAACAAGCGCAGTGTGCCGGTGTAGGCAAGGCCTGCAAGCAGACCGCAAAGCGTTCCCTTTGCTAAAACTGTTACAATAGTGCCAAGCGCATCAACTGCTAAAAAAGCCGCGGCATCTCCGCTTGCGAGCACAATGACACCGAACAGAAAGCCCAGCCATGTGCTGATTTTAACCCCGCAGGTTGCTGCCCCGATGACAATCGGAATCAACACCAAAGAAACGGAGAAGGGACCAAGCTTGATGAAAGAGCCAAGCATTTGCAGAATCACCACTAATGCACTCAGGACAGCTCCCAAGACTAAGGCCTTTGTTGACGCTTTTGTTTTTGTTGTTTCCATTTAGGTTCCTCCTTGCTGTCGCCCGCAAATGCGGTACAACGCAAAATTTATTTTGTAAAAGCGCAATCACGCCATACAACAAAAGAATCAAATATTTTTCTTATATAAAATAGCAAGTCCTTTTAAGACAAGGTTTGCATCCAGCGTTATGTCGTGCTTACAATGAGGCAAAATGGCCTGCGCAAGGCCGCCGGTTGCATACACTTTCAGTTCCTTTCCTGTCTCTTCGTTATAACGGTCTATCATGCCGTCAATCATGGCAGCATTTCCAAAGACAACACCGGAACGCATGCAGTCAATGGTGTTTTTGCCAATGACAGACTTCGGCGCTTCCAGGCTGATTTGCGGAAGCTGCGCCGTGCCCGCGGCTAAGGCTTTTAAGCCGATGTTGACGCCGGGGATGATGGATGCACCCGTAAAGGTGCCGCTCTCATCCATCAGCATAATCTTTGTTGCCGTCCCCATGTCAATAATGAGGGAGGGGCTGCCGTAGTGATAATGCGTAGCAACGCAGGCGCAAATCAAATCCGCACCGACAGAGGCGGGATTATCACAATGCATGTTGATGCCGGTTTTGATACCGGGACCGACTAAGAGCGCATCAATATGATAAGCAAGCTTGATAGCCCGTTTCATAACGGTATTTAAGGGCGGCACAACCGAGGCGATGATAACACCCGAAACAGCACGGTCATCAAAGCCGTAAAGCTTTAAGACGCTACGGATTTTGGTTGCATATTCATCTTCTGTTTTGTTGGGGTTGGTTGCGATGCGAGCCGTAAACAGAAGAGCGTCATCCTCAAAACCACCAAGGACAATGTTTGTATTACCGATATCAATCGCAAGTATCATCATGCCGCATCCTTCCTATGTGTAAGTACCTGACAATTATAGCATGAATCGAGGCTTTTGTCAATAAAAGCATAATGGCAGGTGTGAGACAAAAAGCCAATAAATTTGACTTGCGTTTGCAGGGCATTTGTTGTATAATAAACATATATAACCATTTTAGGAGGAGATTTCATGTATGATGTAGCATGTATCGGTATCTTTGTTGCCGATTGTATTGCTAAAACCGTTGATAAAATTCCGGACCGTGGTAAGCTGGGCCTGATTGACAGCCTGAGCCTGTATACGGGCGGTTGCGCGATGAACGCCGGCGCCGATATGAAAAAACTGGGTGCCGATATTGCCCTTTTGGGTATGGTGGGTAATGATGGCTTTGGCTCCTTTTTGTTAGGAGAGGTCAGCAAGCTTGGCATGACCACAGAGGGCATCAAAGTCAGCGACGCTGATTCAACCTCTGCTTCTGTTGTTTTGGTTGACGGTGGCGGAGAACGCACGTTCCTGCATTGTTTGGGTGCTAACGGCACATTCACAGAAACCGATATCAATTACGACATCATCAAAGACTCCAAGGTTGTTTTTGTGGCAGGCACAATGCTTATGCCTAATTTTGATGGTGAGCCTTGTGCACGTTTCTTGAAAAAATGTAAAGAAATGGGCAAAATAACCGTTTTGGACAGCGCATGGGATGACACGGGCCGTTGGATGGATATCTTGCGTCCCTGCATGCCTTACATTGATTATTTCATTCCCAGTATCGATGAAGCCAGAATGTTTGCAGAGGGTAGAGAAGATGTTAAAGACATCGCGGATTATTTCTTTGATTTAGGTGTTAAACATGTGGCTATCAAGGTTGGCAAGGATGGCTGTTATGTCCGTGAAAGCAAGGATGCTGAGGGCGTCACAATGCCGACGTACTTGGGCATTAAACCGGTCGACACAACTGGCGCCGGTGATTCCTTCTGCGCCGGTTTCCTGTATGGTTTAACTCACGGCATGAGCATGACGGAGAGCGCGCAGTTTGCCAATGCTGTTGCAACCCATTGTGTTATGGCAGTTGGTGCTTCCACAGGCATTCGTCCTTATGAGGAAATTTGCCGGTTTATGAAGGAAAATCAGCCCGGTTGATGAAAAGAAGATAATATTACATATAAAAAAAGAAACATCGTGATTCGATGTTTCTTTTTTTCTTTATAAGATAATACAAATGAGACCGCCGGAGCCCTCGTTGATGATTTTTTGCAATGTTTCCTGAAGCTTGATTTGTGCTTCGTCCGGCATGCGGGATAGCTTGTTATGTAAGCCTTCATTGACGAGCTCGTGGAGGGATTTTCCAAAAATGTCAGATTCCCAGATTTTCTTCGGGTCTGCCTCGAATTCCTTCAAAAGATAATGGACAAGCTCTTCGGATTGCTTTTCCGTTCCAACAATAGGGGAAACCTCCGTTTCAATGTTTGCACAAATCATATGAATGGAGGGCGCAGAGGCCTTTAAGCGAACGCCAAAACGACCGCCCTGTTTCACAATTTCAGGTTCCTCTAAATGGAGTTCGTCAATGGTCGGTGTTACGATGCCATAACCCTTTCGCTGCACCTCATGCAGGGCATAGGAAATTTTATCATATTCTTTCTTGATTTTAGACATGTCGGTTAGTAAGGTCAGCAGCTTATCCTCGCCATCAATGTCAAAGCCGGAGAGCTCTTGGGCGATGCGGTAAAACAGGGTTTCGGGCATGGAGAGGCAAAGCTCGGCATAGCCCCTGCCCAGGTCAATTTCCTTGATTTGAGCAGAGTGAACATATTCGCAGCAGTCGGGCAGTGCGCTCAGGGTTTTTATGCTCTCAATGGTGTCCAGACGGTCCACAACGGAGGCGATCTGGCTATAGAGCTCCTCCTTTAACCAATGGTCAACAGGCAGCACATCCACCCATTTAGGCATAGTAACAGTGATTTCCTGAATGGGGAATTGATATAAAATGCGGCGCATGATTCCGTTGATTTCATCCTTTGTCATGCTGCCGCAGTTTACAGCCATAACCGGAACGCCATGGTGGTTTTCCAAATAAGCGCGTAGTTCTTCGGTTTCCGGTTTATCCGGATACATTGTATTCAAAACAATCACAAAGGGCTTGTTGATGGCTTTTAATTCGTTGGCCACACGTTCTTCGGCATCCACATAGTCTTCACGGGGAATGTCAGTAATGCTGCCATCGGTTGTGATTAAAAGACCAATGGTGGAATGCTCCGTGATAACCTTCTTGGTACCGATTTCGGCAGCCTCGCCAAAAGGAATCGGTTCTTTTGCCCATGGAGTTGAGACCATGCGGGGTGCATCGTTTTCCAGATGGCCCTGTGCGCCCTCCACAATATAGCCCACGCAGTCAATCATTCTGACCTTCATTTTTGACTCTTCATCAAGACAGATTTCAACCGCCTCGTTCGGGATGAACTTTGGCTCGGTGGTCATGATTGTTTTGCCGGCAGCACTTTGCGGTAATTCGTCCTTGGCTCGTTCCTGGCTGTATGTGTTTTCAATGTTGGGGATGACAAGCAAATCCATGAAATTCTTGATAAAGGTAGATTTACCTGTCCGGACAGGGCCGACAACGCCAACATAAATATCGCCGCCTGTTCGAGCTGCTATGTCTTTGTATATGTTATAACTTTCCATGGGTTTTCCTCCTTTAAGACAAATCGTACATGTTACTACATGTATATGGACATATTCCGGATTTTATTACAAAGAGAAATGCTTAATTAAAAATTTTGGTATTTTATCATTTCCTATTGATAATTTGTAAGGATTGTGCTACAATAAGGATACAGACTTTTACTTGGTTTTATCCCTGCGATGTGCGTGATTAGTGATTTTTATTTTACCAACACTTTTATAAAGGGAATCCGGCTCCATGCGTGGCGTATACGCCCCCCGACTTTGTCGGCCAGGGGACATATAAAACGTGTGGGAGGTTACCCACCTGCTCAGGCAGGTAAAAATTAATCCTATACACGGCATGGCGGGGCTACAAAAGATAAAGAAGAGCTGTTATCCAACGACTTTTGTCTAAGGATAACAGCTCTTTTCATTTTTATTGGTTTAGAGACAGACGTGAATGTCAGCATAATCTCGAATGATGGAGGAGAGGCTATCGCCACGGGATAAACGCATTTTTGTATGTTGTGCCGGGCACATCATTGTCTTGGCACGTTCATACAGGGGCGTAAGCAACGTTTCTTCTCCAAGACCGCGGGAGACGAGGCCATTTGCGGCAAGCTCTGTCAGGGAAAGCAGGAACGCTTGTACGTCTTCATTTTTTACCGGTAGCGGCGTGCCCATACAAACCATCCGGCGGAGAATTTTATTACGCTCAGGGTCAGACGAGATATCAGTGGGCAGTTTGTTAAGAAAATTCTCTAAAAGCGCTTCTGCCTTTTCAAGATTTTTGAAAAGTCCCAAATGAAAAGCGGGAGGCGCAAAGGCAGCACCAACAGGTTGGGCACAATCGCTGCGAACCTCCAAGGTACCGCGACGGGTGATTTCAATATTCTTAAAGGATAAATAACCGTCCAGGTCAGAAAGAGAGTTGCAGCTATCACAAAAATCTTTAATCGGCAGGGTGTCAATCACCTGATAGCTTTTCCCTTGTTTTGTAAGAAAAATGGATTTTTGCAGGAATAAATCAATAATATCATCTGCTGTTTCAAATGTGCCGCAAACGGGTCCTGTGTTATCGGAAAGGCTTCCAAAACCACTGTGTTCCCAAAGATAATCACGGAAGCAAACGGCATCGGGAAAATCAGTCACATCAGAAAAGGGTAGTGAGTTTGAAAATAAGAGGCCGTGAGCAAAGTCTAAGGCTGAAAACAGAGTGAGCATGCGGGGAAGTTCATCAATAGGAACGTCCAAATGGGTCTGCACGGAGGAAAGCCAGGCGGGAAAGTCGGCAAAGCGATGATAGCCCTCGCCGCTAAATTCAGGTAAAAATTCACGCAATGTTTGGTAAATCGGATAGCTGACCGGCATGGCTTTTGAACTGTGATGGTGAGGGTTTGTCCCCATGCCCGTCAAACTGTGACCATGGGGCAGAAGATAGGTCTGCACAAGCTCAAAAAGCACATAAAAACGATTTGCAATCACGAGGAGGTTTTCGTTTTTCTCCATGGCAAATTCAAAATTATTATAATCATTATCAAAGGAAAGACAATCCCCGTCGTCGTTAACTAAAAAGGCGGCATTGCCGTTTGCATCGGTTTCTTCTGTGGTAAAGCCGTTTTCCAGAAGATGCTGCAAAAGTCCGTCGATTACAGTTTTTTCAGGTGCGGTGCCACAGAGATTTAATAGTGGAAATTCCAGCTCGACGCCGATGTTTTTCCGTTCTTTGTTACAAAAGGGCGCAATGAATAGGGATGCTATCATGTCTCTTGCGTTCATCTGTTTCCTCCTTGGTTAGAGATTCGATTCAAAAAAATAAATGCAACTGTCACACATGCAGCTGCATTTATCGTCATTTTGAAAATACGGTTAGCGCTTTAAGTCTTTTCTGTTTTCGCGAATGGTTTCAACAGCACCGATTAAGCTTTCTTCAATAGAATGAAGCACGCCATCGGCATACTGGTTAGCACCCAAACGAATTTCGCGGGCATGCTCCTGCGCGTTCTCAACAATCTGATTAGCGTTATCATAAGCCTGCTTGGTAATCTCATGCTCATTGATCATGCCGACAATTTTTTCTTCTGCGCCCTTAACAATGGCAGCAGCTTCTTTCTGTGCGTCAGCAATGATGCGTTGACGCTCATCTTTCACCCATTTTGCCTGTTTCATTTCATCGGGGAATTTAATTCTTGCTTCCTGTAACAGGTCAAGCAGAACATCTTTGTCAATGATGCCACGACCAACAAAAGGAATTGTGAAGCTATGTTCAATTTTATCTTCCAAAGCTTCGATGATTTCTAAAATTTCCATTATAACCGCCCCTTCTTAATCTTTTCTTTAACATCGTTATAAATTTCTTTGGGCAAAAGGTCTGAAAAATCGCCGCCCAAATGAGCGATTTCCTTTACAATACTGGAACTGATGTAAGAGTAATTTGCATTGGTTACCATAAAAAAGGTTTCAATTTCAGGATTCAGTTTTTTGTTTAACTGAGCCATTTGAAATTCATATTCAAAATCAGAAATGGCGCGCAAGCCCTTGATGATGACACGGGCGTTAAGAGCCTTCACACAATCCACAAGCAGGCCGTCAAAGTGAATGACACGGCAGTTGGGAATGTCACTAACTGATTTTTCAATCAGTCTGACCCGTTCCTCTGCTGAAAACAAGGGTTTCTTAGCGGAGTTCTTCAAAACAGCCACAACAACTTCATCAAATAATGCGGCGCTGCGGCGAATGATATCTAAATGACCACAGGTAATCGGGTCAAAACTACCGGGGTATACTGCAATGCTCATAGCGACATCTCACTTAAAAGCAGAACTCTTGCTCTGCCATATTTTTTATCACGAATGACGGAAAAGGGAGCCGAAAACGGGGTGTTCCAGCTGGCGTCCGTCTCACAGTAAATCAATCCATCTTCACGGAGCAACTTCCGCTCGGCAATGATTTGCAATGCAGGAAGCAAAAATCCCTCAAAATAGGGCGGGTCCATAAAAATTATATCGAAACGATCCTCTGTGTTTTCTAAAAAGTGAACGTAATCTGTTTGAAAGAAGCTTGCCCGATTGCTAAGGTGGGCCTTTTCAGCATTAGCACGAGCGGCCGACAGGGAAGAGGCGGCAACATCCACAAAAACAGCATGCTCTGCGCCTCGACTCAGCGCTTCAAGCCCCAATGCGCCGCTGCCTGCGAACAAATCCAAAACATGGGCGCCAACGGGTTTTGTGTTTAACATGCTGAACAATGCCTCTTTAACACGGTCGTGCGTAGGCCGGACAGAAAGACCTTCGGGGCAAACAAGCTTTGTTCCGCGGGCAGAACCGGAAACAATCCTCAAAATGAATCATCCTCAAATGTAGAAATGTATAGCATTATCCACTTATTATTTTACACGATTTATACTGATTGTCAATATTTTTTAGTTAATTGTAACATGATTGTTAAATAAGGCATGTATTTTGTCAGAAATAGTTCTTTTTTCTTCGGCTGATGTCAGTATTTTTCCGTTTATGTAATCTTGTGCCGCTTTGGTTGTTTGGGCGAGTAAAGGCATGTCGCTGTATAGATTAGCCAGCTTAAACGGCGGCAGGCCGTGCTGACGTGTTCCAAAAAATTCACCCGGGCCACGTTGTTTTAAGTCCTCTTCGGCAATGGTAAAGCCGTTTTGATGGGCTTTCATGACCTGCATGCGCTTTGTGGCTGTTTCTCCTTTGCCTTGCGTGAGCAAAATGCAGTAGGATTTTGAGGAACCACGCCCGACGCGTCCCCGCAGCTGATGCAACTGGGAAAGACCAAATCGTTCTGCATTTTCAATCAGCATAATGGTGGCATTGGGGACATCAACACCGACCTCAACAACGCTGGTTGCAACCAAAACGGAAATGGCCCCTTGTTTGAATGCGTTCATGATGCTGTCCTTTTCAGCGGGCTTCATCTTCCCATGCAAAATGCCGACAGTAGCGCTTGCCAGCTCTGTTTTTTGCAGGGATTCGGCATACTCCGTAACAGAGCGCAGGCTTTCGTTTTCTGAGTCCTCAACAAGAGGGCAGACGATATAAGCTTGATGTCCTGCATCAATTTCTTTTTTAATAAAGGCATAAATGCGGCTGCGATAGTCCTCGCTGACCGGGAAGGTGTCAATAGCTTGCCGTCCCGGTGGTAGTTCATCAATAATGGAAACATCTAAATCGCCATACATGATTAAGGCGAGCGTTCGGGGAATGGGTGTGGCGCTCATAACCAGGACATGGGTATTCTTTCCCTTTTCCGAGAAAAGACGTCTTTGGTTGACCCCAAATCGGTGTTGCTCATCTGTAATCGCTAAGGCAAGATTCTTAAAAGTAACGTCGTCACTAAGGAGTGCGTGCGTCCCAACAACAACATCAATGTCGCCCTTTTCTAAGGCTGAAAGGACGGTTTTGCGCGCCCCTTTTGACATGGAGCCCGAAAGCAGCGCAACCCTAATTCCATGGGGCGCAAACAACTTTTCAAGGCTATTAGCATGCTGCGTGGCCAGAATTTCCGTAGGCGCCATAAAGGCAGATTGGTAGCCACTCTTGACTGCCATATACATAGCTGCGGCAGCAACAACGGTTTTACCCGAACCTACATCGCCGCATACCAAACGGTTCATGACGGTGCCGTCTGCCATATCACGGGCAATTTCGTCTATTACCTTAGCCTGAGCTTTCGTGGGCGTAAAGGGCAGCGAGGCAATAAAGGGTGCGGCTGAACCAGACAGGACAGGTGCCGTGAAGGAGCGGATGCGACGCTGCTTCATGGCAAAGAGAGCCGATTGAAACGTAAATAACTCGTCAAACACTAAGCGATGGCGGGCTGTTTCGCAAGCCGCAGCTGTTTCGGGAAAATGGATAGCGCGGATTGCTGTTTCGTAATCACAAAGGCCGTACGCTTTGCGAAGTGATAGGGGCAAGGGGTCAGGAAGCTCTGTGCAAAGAGCCAGTGCCTTACGGACACAATCAGCCACAAAATTTTCAGTCAGACCCTCTGTTAAGGGATATAAAGGGATGATGGCTCCGGTTTGTTTTTGTTTGTCAGCCTGTTCAAAAATGGGTGTCATCATTTGCTTTTTGGGTTGCATGCGAACTTTGCCGTAAAAGATATAACTTTCTCCTTTTTTGAAACGGGTTTCCAAAAAACGATTGTTAAACCAAACGAGCTCTAAAAATCCCGTTCCATCCGATACGCGTAAGGTATGTATACGCATGTTTTTGCGAAGCAGTTTGCTTTGGAGTTCTCCGGTCACAACAGCCTTAATGCAGACTGTTTCATCATGCTTTAAGGCAATAATTTTCTTAATGAGCTGCCTGTTTTCGTAGCCTCTGGGGTAGTGGGCAAGCAGGTCATTAAGCGTAAAAATACCCAACCTGGCAAAAGCGCCGGCACGTTTCGGGCCGACGCCTGCAAGTTGGGTAATGCTCATTTGTAAAGGGTTCTGTGACATAAGAACAAGCCCTTTCGGGGTGGTTTAATCAGGATTATTCAACGGAGATGATGTAATAATAGAGAGGTTGTTTGCCGCTGTGAATCACAACATCGCAATCAGCATAGGTTTCCTCGCAATAAGCGCGGAGAGCGTCAGCATCTTCCTCAGCAACATCTTCACCGTAGAAAACATTGATAATGGCACTATCTTCATCAACCATTTCAGATAAAAGCGCCTTGGCGACTTCGGCGGGTTCATCGCCGGCTGCCACAATGCGCTTATCGGCCAAACCGATAATTTTGCCCTCGGGCATGGTTTCGTCACCAAACTGAAATTCACGGACAGAATAGGTGACATTGCCTGTTTTCACCATGGAGGCAGCTTCCTTCATGGCCTCAGCATTGTCCTCAGCGGAGCTATCCGGATCAAACACAAGCATGGCGCTGATGCCTTCCGGAATGGAGCGGGTGGGGATGACAACAATTTTCTTATCCGTTAAATCACAAACCTGCTCAGCAGCCATGATAATGTTTTTATTGTTGGGGAAAATGAACACGGTTTCGGCGTTAATCTGGTTAACGGCTTCTAAAATATCTTCCGTGCTGGGATTCATGGTTTGTCCGCCTAAGATAATGCGGTCAACCCCGATATCGCGAAGCAAAGATTCCATACCCTCGCCGGCAGCAACCGCAGCAAAACCATAGGGAGCAGCGGGTTCTGACGGGGCAGGGGCAGCATCAGAAACGATGCTGTTATGCTGGTATTTCATATTGTCAATTTTAATATTGATTAAGGCACCCAATTTAAGGGCTTCTTCAATTACATAGCCGGGATTATTGGTGTGAATATGCACTTTGATGATTTCGTCATCATCAACCACAACCATAGAATCGCCTTTTTTCTGGATGTTTGATGCAAAGAGCTTGCTGGATGCAGCTGGACTGTTTTTCTCAATGATAAACTCTGTGCAATAGGCAAATTTAATGTCAGCATCGGCAGGCTGAGCTGCACTGCTTTTGGGAGACGCTTTCGGAAGAATCTCGCCATCGGCACGCTCAATGACTTTGCCTGTTTCTAAGTAAGAAAGAGCACCCTCTAAGAGGTATAAGATCCCCTGACCGCCGGAATCCACAACACCGGCTGCTTTTAACTGCGGCAAAATTTCCGGAGTCATGTCAAGGCTTTTCTGTGCGGCCGATACAACGGCTGTTAACAGAGCGACAAGCTCGTTGTTGTCAGCAATGCATTCTGTACCGCCGGCAGCACCGTCACGGGAAACGGAGAGCATGGTTCCTTCAACCGGCTTCATAACAGCACGATAAGCCGTGGCAACGCCCTCTGTGAAAGCCTCAGCGATATCGGTGGCATCAGCCAGTTCGCATTCTTTCAGGCGCTTTGCCATGCCACGGAAAAGCTGAGACAAAATGACACCTGAATTACCACGTGCACCACGCAGGGACGCGCCTGCTACAACGTTCATCACTTCGCCGACTGTGGCAAAGCTGCGACCGCTGAGCTCCGCGGCAGCGGCGCTGACGGTCATGGACATGTTAGAACCAGTATCGCCGTCAGGAACGGGGAACACATTCAGGTCGTTCAGAATATTCTTATTGTTAATCAACTTATTTGCCGCTGATAAAAACGCATTGGAAAGACTGGCGGCATCAATGGTATAAATCAAAATGTACACCTCCGAAAAGTAAGGCAAGGAAGCCGAATGGAACTTGCCGTTTTTACATAATATGAAACCTTAATCCACGCGGATTCCTTCTACGTTAACGGTTATGTTGTCAACATGGAAGCCTGTCATATCTTCAACAGTATAGCGGACGTTGCTGATGATGCTGTCAGAAACAACCTTAATGTTAACACCATATTCTACGATGATGTGCAAATCAATACTGATTTTGTCATCCTCTGTGGAAACCTTAATTCCTTTTGTGATGGTATCCCATTTTAACAGGCTTGCAAAAGTGTCGCCTGCGTTTTTATAGGCCATGCCGACTACACCGTAACATCCGGTTGCAACCATACCGGCGATGTGGGCGATGACAGTATTGCTCATAATGATAGAACCTTGTTGGGTTTCAGTTTTAATTGCCATGGTAAAACCTCCTTGTAAAAACAATTTTTTACGATTATAGTATAACATACCTGCAAAGAAAATACTATACTTATTTTTTATTCCCACATTAATTACAATCAAACGGTTGTTAAACAAGATTTTTGCTGTACATGACATCCATTAAATAGTAAATATTTTGTTAAGTAAGAGAGAAAACCTTGTGATTTTAGAAAAAATATGATATACTGTACATTGGAGTATCATTATTAAAGGAGGGGTGACGTTGAAATTTATACATTGTGGTGATTTTCATTTGGATACAGCTTTTTCCGGCCTGAGTGATGCAAAGCGTGCAGCCATTCGTCAGGCAGAACTGCGTCGCTCCTTTTTAGCGGTCATAGAGCTTGCCAAAGATGTGGATGCTCTTTTGATTGCCGGCGATTTATTTGACCAGGATTGCGTGGAGCCGGAAACGATTCGGCTGCTTTGTGATGGCTTTGCCTCACTTGGTGACACGAAGGTTTTAATTGCCGCAGGCAACCATGACCCGTTGACGGAAAACTCCTATTATAATCTGGCAGCCTTTCCCCAACAGGTACATGTTTTTGGTACAACCGTAAGCCATGTAACAGTTGCTGACTGTGATGTTTACGGGATTTCGTTTGGAAAAGCTGTTTGTGATGAACCGCTTTTGGAGGTTTTGCCTAAAAGCGGGGGACGCCCGTCTGTTATGCTTATGCATGGCGATTTGGGCGGTCATGCCTATAACCCGGTTAAGCGCGAAGCCATCATGCAGTCCGGCATCGACTATCTCGCTCTCGGGCATGTGCACAGCTTCATGCAGGAAACCGTTGGAAAGACGTTGTGTGCCTATCCCGGTTGCCCTGAGGGACGCGGGTTTGATGAATTGGGTCCTAAGGGCGTGATTTGCGGCGAAATTACGGATGGCGGTGTAAACATTCAGTTTGTGCCGATTTGCAGTCGTGAATATTGTGAGCTTTCTGTGGATGTCAGCGGTCTTGGAACGCATGAGGCCATGTTAGCGGCCATTCGTGCATGTGGCATGGATGAGAAAAATTTGTATAAAGTCATTCTGACGGGAGAAACAGAACTTGTGCCCGACACGGCCGTTCTGACGGAGGGTCTTTCGGATTGTTTCTTTGCTAAAATATATGATAAAACGGTGCGTCCTTTGGATGTGGATGCCATGATGGCAGAGCAGGGCATTCGCTCGATGCTTGCCGGCAAGCTGGCACCCGGTCTTTCAGGCGAGGAAGCCGCCCTGCATCGCAAGGCTTTGGAATACGGCTTATCAGCCTTAGAGGGAAGGCGGGTGAAGGCCTTATGATTATCCGGAAAATTGAGATAGAGCAGTTTGGCGGTCTTCGTCATTACAGCCTGAACCTCTCCGGCGGATTTCAATATTTATACGGCGAAAATGAAGCAGGAAAAAGTACGCTTTGTGCATTTTTGTCAGCTATGTTTTATGGCTTGCCCGGTAAACAACGGGGCGGCGGACTGCGTGGCGATGCCCGCAATTTCTATATGCCCTGGGGCGAAACCTATATGGCGGGCATGGTGCAGTTTTCTGCGGGCGATAAGGAGTATGTCTTAAAACGTCGTTTCGGCAGGACCGGCCGCAGTGATCAATGCATGCTCATGTCGGCGGATGACTGGACAGAAATTCCCATTGAGCCGGAGCAGATTGGCCCGAAGTTTTTAGGCATGGGTCCGGAGGCTTTTCATAAAACCATCTGTATTAAACAATCCGGAGCCGCCTTTTCCAAGGATAAAGAGGATGAGCTGATGGACCGTCTTTCGAACCTTGAACAAAGCGGCGACGAAGATGCTTCCGTGCAGAAAGCGCTGGCAGAACTTTCTGCGGCCAGCTGCGAATTAATCAGTAAAACCGGTCGCGGTGGCGCCATCAGGCAATTGGAGGCAGAGATTGAAGCCTTAGAGGCAGAAGCCGAACGAGTCCGCGGGAAACATCTTGCGTTTCAGGATATGCTGGAAGAAAATAAGCATTTGATTACCCAAAATCAGGAAGCGGAAGCCCAACTTTCAAATCTGGAAGCGCAGTATAAAGAGGCCTTGGCCTATGAGCAATATTGTCAACGCATGGAGCAGCAAAAAAGCAGAGACGAGTTGATAGAAAGGTGCGAGGCAGAAAAAAGTCTGCTGGCTGAAACGGAGAAGGAGCATGGCCTGATTCTCTCTGAACTGGAAGCGCTTGAAGCCGAAACGATGCCTGCACAGGAAACGATTCTTTTGCTTGCGGAAAAGGAAGCTTTGTGCAGCGTTCTTGCAGAAAAAGAACAGGCACGACAGGCGCTTGTAGCTGAACTGCAAACCTTACAGGACGCTTTATCGGCTACCGATACCGGTCAAAGCCAAAAGCACAGCACAGTGTGGTATATTCTTGCAGGGTTACTTGCTGGCGCATCCGTTTTGTGTGCACTTTTGGTTTCGCCTGCGTTCTATTTTATGTTGCTGCCTGCCCTTGTTTTTGTGTTTCTTCCTCATTTGTCTGGACGAAAGAAAGAAACAAAGCAAAAAGAGGCTTTACATCAGGCTCTTTATGCCGAGAAAAAGCAACAGCTTGACATACTGAACGAAGAAGACTTTGCCGGTCAAATGAAAACTTTGACGGAAGAGATACAAACTGTGTATCAGAAGGCCAAGGTTGACAGTTTGGCAGCTCTCTCCCAAAAAGCGGAGCAGGTGCGTTTGGCACGGGAACGTTTAATTGTCGTGGAACAGGAGAGGGAAAGAAGAAAAGAGAGCCTTGCAGGGCTTAGCGCAGCGTTTTCGCACATGACGGTGTCCGAGGAGGAAAATCCCGTTACCTATGACGGGCCCACCACCCGGGAACTTACAGCCATGCTCAGCCTGGCCCGCGAAACACAGGTAGAACGGGAGCGAAAGCAGGCACAGTTGCAAGCGACGCTTGACAGCGGGTTTGCGGATAGTCGCAGCATCAGCGTGATAGAAACGGAAATTAAGCATGCAAGAGAGCATCATGCGGAGCTGCTCGACCGTCATCGAGCCATTGAACTGGCAAGAAAGGCCCTGGAGGATTGTCACGAAGAACTCAAACAGGTTTTTGCACCGGCCTTAAATGAAAAATCGAGCGCTTTGATAGAGCGCCTGACGGGCGGACGGTATCGTGAAATTAAGGTGACGGATGACTATGCCATGATGCTGAAAACACCTGACGGCAGCGAAATCGTTGAGTCAGACTATGTCAGCGCCGGCACTTGTGATTTGCTTTACTTTGCACTTCGTATAGCGGTTTTGCAGACTCTGTATGAGAAAATTCCGCTTTTGATTTTAGATGATACATTTATTCAGATGGATGAAAAGCGGCAAAAGGAAGCCTTTTCGCTGCTTTCTGAACCGATTGCAGACCAAATTCTGTATTTTTCCTGCCACAAGGCAGAGAACATGACAGAGATTTAATACAAAAGACGAAACTACATAGTGGTAAAGGAGAATTATGATGAAAGACGAAACGAAATGCCTGCATGCAGGGTATACCCCGAAAAATACAGAACCCCGCGTTGTCCCCATCGTACAGAGCACAACCTATGTGTATGATTCAACAGAAGAGGTTGCCTCTGTTTTCGATGAACCGACTAAATCCCTGATTTACTCACGGTTTGCCAATCCGACCGTTATGGCCGTTGAACAAAAGATTGCAGAGCTTGAAGGCGGTGTTGGGGCTATGTGCACCTCCTCGGGTCAGGCGGCAACATTGCTGTCCATCCTGAATATTTGTCAGGCAGGTGACAGCATTATCAGCCTGGGTGAAATCTACGGCGGAACTGTAAACCTTTTTGCCTTTACATTTAAGAAGATGGGCATCGAGTGCATTTTTGTTGATAAAACGGCAAGCGATGAAGAAATTTCCGCAGCCTTTAAACCCAATACCAAAGCTGTCTTTGGTGAAACCATTGCAAACCCTGCCTTATCGGTTTTGGATATTGAACGTTTTGCACGGCTTGCTCATGCTCATAACGTGCCTTTAATTGTTGACAACACGTTTGCAACCCCGATTTTCTGCAAACCCTTTGATTTTGGTGCAGACATTGTCATTCATTCCACCACCAAGTATATGGACGGTCATGCCGTGCAGGTTGGCGGTGTTATCGTTGACAGCGGTAATTTTGACTGGACAAACGGTAACTTCCCCGAGTTAGTGGAGCCGGATGCGTCCTATCATGGTATTTCCTACACAAAGACCTACGGTAAAGCGGCATACATCATTAAGGCCAGAATGCAGCTTATGCGTGATTTTGGCGTGTATCCTGCCGCACATTCTGCGTTCCTTTTGAACTTAGGACTCGAAACCCTGTCTGTTCGCATGCAGCAGTATTATAAAAACGGCATGACAGTTGCAAACTACTTAAAGGACCATGAGAAGGTTGAAAGTATTACCTATCCCGGTCTTGAAACAGATGCAAACTATGCTTTGGCTCAGAAATACTTAAAGGGTTGTAATGGTGTTATTTCTTTTGAAGTTAAAGGCGGCAGAGAGGGCGCTATGCGCTTTATGGATGCCTTACAGCTTGCTTCCAACGAGGTGCATGTTGCGGATATCCGTACCTGTGTTTTGCATCCTGCCAGCGAAACCCATCGTCAACTGACGGATGAGCAGCTTGTGGCGGCCGGCATTAAAAGTGGCATGGTTCGCTTGTCTGTGGGCCTTGAAAGTGTTGAGGATATTGTAGCTGACCTGGCTCAGGCGCTCGAACAGGTATAATCCACAGCCTTTGTTTTTGAAAAGAATTGAATTTTTTTGTATCGGTTGATACAATACTAAATGATAAGTAAACGAGAAGAATCATAGAGTCAACAGTAAGACTCTCCTGTCCGGAGGAATCTATGAACCAAGTAACAATTAAAAGAACCAGCAGCCTGCCAATGATTGTAACCCGCGGGCTTGTGGTTTTTCCCAAAACCTTAATGCACTTTGATTTGGTGCGAAAAAAATCAATCTCTGCTTTGGAACAAGCCATGATAGAAAATCAACTGGCTTTTCTTTCCGTGCAGCAGGATATTATGACAGAGGAGCCCAATCCCTCCGAAATTGAGACCGTTGGAACGGTTTGCCGTATTAAGCAGGTTGTTAAAATGCCCGGCGAAATGGTTCGCGTTTTGGTGGAGGGGTTGTATCGTGCCCGTATCTGCGACTATATCAGCGAAGAACCGCACATGTCCGTTTTGGTGGAGGAACTGCTTTTGGACGATGATGAAGCAGCAACACCTCTTCATTATGAAGCGCTGAGACGCCGCATTTTAGAAGAATTTGAGCGGTACTGCGCCAGCAATCACAAAGTCAATCCCGAAACCATGGCATCCTTAGAGCAAAATGAAAATCCGGCGGAACTTTGTGATAGCGTTGCCGCCAATGTACAGCTGAAATTTGCAGATAAACAGAAGCTTCTGGCAACAACATCCTTAGAAAAGCGCATGGAAATGCTGATTACCATTTTGATTCGCGAAACGGCGATTGTGAACATCGATAATGACATCAGCCGTAAGGTTAAACAGCAGATGGACCAGAACCAGAAGGAATATTTCCTGCGTGAGCAAATGAAAGCCATTCAGGAGGAGCTTGGCGATAAAGACGGTATTGGTCTTGAAATTAAGGAGTATCGCGAAAAGCTTGTAAAACTCAACGTTCCCGATAGCGTGATGGAAAAATGTGACGCTGAGCTGGATAAACTGTCTAAAATGCAGTTTGGCAATCCCGAAGCCGGTGTGATTCGTAATTACATCAGCTGGGTTTGTGACCTGCCCTGGAATAAGAAAACAGAGGAAACGCTTTGTCTTGACAAGGCGGAAAAGATATTAAACCGTGACCATTATGGTCTGAAAGAGGTTAAGGAACGCATTTTGGAATACCTGGCCGTTAAGAAAATGACAGGTAGTCTGGCCGGTCCGATTTTGTGCCTGGTGGGTCCGCCGGGGGTAGGTAAAACCTCCATTGCCCGCAGTGTTGCGGAAAGCTTAGGTCGCAATTATGTGCGGATATCCTTAGGCGGCATTCGTGACGAAGCAGACATCCGCGGTCATCGCAGAACCTATATCGGTTCCATGCCCGGTCGTATCATTCAGGCGATGAAGCAGGCAGGTTCCTTAAATCCCCTGATGCTGTTTGATGAAATTGATAAAATGGGCAGCGATTACCGTGGCGACCCGTCAGCAGCGCTTCTCGAGGTGTTAGACAGTGAACAGAACAACAAATTCCGTGACCATTATATGGAAACAGAGTTTGACCTTTCCGATGTTCTCTTTATTGCAACGGCAAACACCTTAGAAACTGTTCCGCGTCCGCTCTTAGACCGTATGGAAATCATTGAAATCGGCGGCTACACTTCTGCTGAAAAACAGGAAATTGCCGTGCGTCATCTTTTGCCGAAGCAAAGGAAAAAGCATGGTTTAACCGCCAAAAATTTTGTGGTTACACCCGGTGCTGTCCGCGATGTGATTGAGTATTACACTAAAGAATCTGGCGTTCGCGGTCTGGAAAAGAAGCTGGCAACCCTTTGCCGTAAAGCAGATTTTGCCATGGAAAAAGAGGGCAAAGAGCTGGTTCGCATCACGGCGAAAAACCTGGCGGATTATTTGGGTAAACGCCGATTCACCCTCGAAACCGTGGGCAAGGAAAACGAAATTGGTGTTGCAACAGGCCTGGCCTGGACGCAGGTTGGCGGCGATACCTTATCCATTGAAGTCAATGTTATGCCGGGTAGCGGGAAAACAGAATTGACAGGTCAGCTGGGCGATGTTATGAAAGAATCTGCCCGTGCAGCCGTCAGCTATGTTCGTGCCAACACGGATAAACTGGGTATCGCAGAGGATTTTTACGAAAATAAAGACATCCACATTCATGTTCCGGAGGGCGCAACGCCCAAGGATGGTCCGTCAGCGGGCATCACCATTGCCACAGCGCTGACCTCGGCACTGTCTTCCTGCCCGGTCAACCGCGAAGTTGCCATGACGGGAGAGATTACCTTGCGCGGTCGCGTGCTTCCCATTGGCGGCTTAAAAGAAAAAACCCTTGCCGCCTACCGTGCCGGCATTAAAACCGTTTTAATTCCGGCGGATAATACAAAGGATATCGATGAACTGGAAACCGTGGTTAAGGAAAAGCTTACGATTGTTCCTGTGCATCATATGGATGAAGTGCTTTCCATTGCACTTTGCAAACAGTAAAGCGAGGCTTTTGTATGAAGGTAAATACAAATCGTGTTAAACTCTTGATTTCGGCCGTTCACAAAACGCAGTATCCCAACACAAGCATGCCGGAAATCGCTCTCGTGGGTCGTTCGAACGTGGGAAAATCTTCTATGATTAACAAGGTGTTAAATCGAAAAAGCCTGGCCCGCGTCAGCGGAACGCCCGGAAAGACGGTTACCATCAATTTTTATGATGTGGACAATCAACTGATGCTTGTTGACCTGCCCGGATATGGATATGCAGCCCGTTCTAAGGGCGAGGTTGAATCCTGGGGCAAGATGATTAATGATTATTTGGAGGGGCGTCCCCAGTTGTGCCAGGTTGTGCAACTGGTGGATTCCCGCCATAAGCCCAGCAAAGAAGATGTTGCCATGCAGGAATGGATTCAAGAGTATTGTGCATATTCGGTTGTGTTTGCCACAAAATCGGATAAACTCAGTAAAAAGCAGTTGGCAGAAAGCCTGGATTTAATTGCAGACACCCTTTCCCTGCGGGATGGAGACGTTTTAATTCCGTTTTCTGTTAAGGACAATGAGAGTGTCACAAATTTTTGGGATTATGTTGAGGGCTGTGTGCTTGATGATGAGGAAGAGCCGGAGGTATAAAAGCCGGCAGCCGACAACAATGCTTACACGTTCTACGAAAAAAGGGGATGAAAAACGTGGCTATGAATATTGTTCTGGTGGAACCGGAAATTCCGCAAAACACCGGAAACATCGCCCGTACCTGTCGGGCAACAGGCAGCGTGTTACATATTGTAAAGCCAATGGGCTTTACAATTGATGATAAAAAATTAAAACGTGCCGGTCTGGATTACTGGCATGAGCTTGATATTCGTTACTACGAAAATCTGGACGATTTTTTCTCCAAATGTCAGGGAAATTTTTATTTTTGCTCAACAAAAGCGCAAAAAAGGCATTCCGAGGCACAATATCAGGATGGGGATTACCTTGTGTTCGGTAAAGAAACCAAGGGGCTTCCGGAAGAACTTTTGCATGAACGTTATGAGGATTGTGTGCGCATCCCGATGCTGCCGGACATTCGTTCGCTCAACCTGTCTAACGCAGTTGCCATTGTCCTTTATGAAGCGCTCAGACAATTAGAGTATAATCATTTGGAGAGCATAGGACACCTAACACAGTATGACGATTAAATGATAATAAAAAACGGGGCAGGTGAACTTAAATGGCAGAAAAGAAGACATTTGAAAAAACAATGCAGGAGCTTGAAGAAGTTGTTCTGGCGTTAGAAGCCGGACAAATTGAATTGGAGCAGGCACTTGTTTTATATGAAAAGGGCATTAAACTCTCTAAGACATGCCAGAAAATCCTGGACCAGGCTGAGCAAAAAGTTGTTCGCCTGACAGAAAATGAAGATGGGACCATGACAGAGGAGGCCTTTGTCTGAAAATATACGTCCTGAGGAGGATGAGATACGATGGATTTTTTAACAGAATTTGAAGCCAAAATCAATGTAGCAAATCAGTCCTTACAAAAATATTTTGCCAAGAAGGAAAACCACCAGATGTCAATCTATGACGCCATGGAATATAGTTTGTTTTCCGGGGGCAAACGAATCAGACCTGTTTTGTGTGCAGCTTGTGCCGAACTCTTTGGAAATGCCGAAGATGTTATGCCCTTTGCCTGCGCCATTGAGATGATTCATACCTACTCACTGATTCATGATGATTTACCCTGCATGGACGATGATGATTTGCGTCGCGGTAAGCCCACCAATCACATTGTTTATGGCGAAGCCATGGCAGTTTTAGCAGGCGATGGACTTCTGAATTTAGCCTTCGAAACAGTCTTAAATCACTCCAAGGCATCTCCTGCGCTTACCTTAGAAGCACTCCGCATTATCGGTGAAGCAGCCGGTGCTGAGGGCATGATAGGCGGGCAGGTAATTGATTTGGAATCCGAGGGAAAAGCAATTGATGCCGTGACCTTGATGGCGATGCATGTACATAAGACGGGTGCTTTGATTATGGCTGCTGCCAAGGTTGGTGCCTTAATCGGTGGCGGAACCAAGGAAGATATTTTGAACATGGAAAAATTTGCCCGTTATTTGGGTGTTGCTTTCCAGATTAAAGATGATATCTTAGATGTTGAAAGCTCAGTTGAAGTTCTTGGCAAGCCTATCGGCAGCGACCAATCCAACGAAAAAACAACCATTGTAACGCTGTATGGCCTCGAGCAGTCACGCAAAATGCTCGAAGATTACACAAACAATGCTATTGAAACCTTAGAAGAATATGGGGACCGTGCAGCTTTCTTAAAGGAGCTTGCTTTGTTCCTGCTTCGTCGTGACAGATAGGAAAGAATGACGTTTTATATCTGTTGAGATGGGGATTTTATGAAGTATCTTGCAGAGCTCTTTCTGACAAAATATTGATAACGGTCCTTTTTTGTGATTTACAAGCGTGTTTAATTGTGTTACAATATGTAATTAGAGTGGTGCAGTATTCTAGTCAGTTCTACTCATTCCCAGGACGGGCCTAAAAATCCGTTGAAGGGCACATCGATGAAGTTCCTGGTGCTTGCTTTCGACGCCCAGTCGGGGGTTGGTGCTGGGAGTTAAGGCTTAGGGGCGACCTGCAATGGCATGTGGGATCCGACCCCTTTGCCGTGGAGACCTGTTCTTGTGTTCCAATGTGCGTCCGTGGTTTTACCATGACCGCAACGGGATACGAAGCAGGATTAAACCTGCCAGGCGGTGTGAATTTGCCTTTTGGCAAAGGAATGCTGTGGGCAGTGTAGCCTGCCTTGAGTGGCATTGGCGGATAGCGGATCAGATCTAAAATCTTCGGCCAAAGGTTTTGGATTATTGCTGCTTGAAACTTCTGTTGCAAAAGAGGCTAAGAATGTGTGTGACTGTTTGGGAAATCCTCTAGACTGTTCCTTTTGGAGATACACTGAGGATTGCAGTGCGGAATTAAGTGGTGATTCGGTTTTGCGATGGGTGACCACGCAGATTGAGCATGAAAGGGAAACCGCTGATTTGGCGACATTTCAGCTGCTCTTTGGGAAAGCCTACCGAACCTAAACCGTAAAATTAACTCAGTTGTATTACCACTCTTTTTATTTAATATCATGTCAAACATACAGTAAGGTGGTTACATTGACAGAAGACAGTAAACAAAAAAAGAAAATTAAAATTGCAGGTAATCGTGCAACGGGCAGAAAGATAAACTACAAATGGGTTGTTACCATTTTAGTTTGGACTTTTTTTATTTCATCGGGCATGCAAATGATTCAATCGGGCCTTATGAGTCGGGTGACGCTTGCGCTTGCCTTTTTAATTTTGTTTTCCTTTATTTTAATCGGTATTATTTTTGATATTGTCGGCGTTTCGGTAACGGCGGCCAGTGAGGTGCCCTTTCATTCTCTGGCATCCCGTCGCGTTCGTGGTGCAAAAGAGGCGGTCTGGCTGATACGTAATGCAGATAAGGTCGGTAGCTTTTGTAATGATGTTATCGGCGACATTGCGGGCATTATAACGGGTAGTGCCTCGGCCACGATTGTGGGGATGCTTGTTGTGTATTTTGAAAACAGCAATTCCTTTTTGCTCACGATTGTTTTGGCCGGTCTTGTAGCCGCAATGACAGTTGGCGGTAAGGCAGCAGGCAAAGGTATTGCCATTATGAACTGCAACCGCGTCGTTTTTTTTGTTGGTAAACTCATTAGTTTTTTTATACCAAGCAAAAAGAAAAGAAAGACAAAAGCGAAGTAATGTAATAACATTTGGCGGTTTCTTAAAACGGAAACAGGCCTGTGAAGCAAGAAGGACAGTTTTTGAGATGGAGCAGAACAAATGATTGAGAGAAAAGAAATCGATTTAGCATCACAGTCGGTGTTTGGTCAGTATATCCATAACCTTGATAACTCCACCTATAACTTTACCAACATGTATATGTGGGCAGGTGATGGCGACATCACTTACGGCGAAACAGACGGCTGTCTGGCTATTTTCTTTCAAGGCAAGCGCCGCCCCCTTTCGGTTTCCTATCCCGTCGGAGACGGGGACAGGAAAAATGCTATTCTCCATCTTTCAAACTATATTCGTGAGCTTGATTTACGGCCGGTTTTTCGCAATCTTTCCCGAGAGATGGTTGCAGAATTGGAAAGCCTTTATCCCGGCGCTTTTGAATTTGTTGAGGACAGAGCAGCGGCGGATTACATTTATGAAACGGAAAAAATGATTACACTTTCCGGAAAAAAGTTACATGCTAAGCGCAATCATTATAATTTTTTTAAGAATAATTATGCTTATGTATATCGTCAGCTTACGGCGGAGGATATGCCGGATTGCATGGCTCTTTTTGAGCGTTGGCTTGATGAAAAAGAAAATAAAAAATGGATTGGTACATCCCGTGAAGCAACGGCAAAATTGTTGGGAAGCTTTGCTGCCTTACCGGTTCGCGCAGGCGGTTTATACGTGGAGGATGAATTGATTGCCTTTTCTGTGGGTGAACCTGTGACAGAGGACACGGTTTTGGTTCATCTTGAATTTGCGGCAGATATCAGGGGCGCGTTTAACGTGATAAACAGTGAATTTTGTGCCCATGAATGGCCGGGATATACCTACGTTAACAGAGAAGAGGATATGGGCTTAGATGGTCTTAGGCAAACCAAGCTTGCCTATCGTCCTGTCAGATTGTTGGAAAAGTTTAATGCTGTGCAGATAGCACCCTTACAGTAGACGAAAAAAGACCCGTCAACCAAATGGTTGACGGGTCTTTTTTTATGTAACAGATTAACTGAGAATAGCGTCCATAGCGCAAAGCAAGGAAACCTTGGCACTTTCGTAGGTAAGTCCGCCTTGCAGATAAACCGCATAGGGCTTGCGAATGGGGGCATCAGCTGAAATTTCAATGCTGGCACCGGAAACAAAGGTGCCGGCAGCCATAATAACAGGGCTTTCATAACCGGGCATATCCCAGGGCTCGGGGCGAACCTGACTGTCAATGGGAGAGCCTTTTTGGATGCCGCGACAAAAAGCGCAAACTTTTTCTGCATCGCCAAGTCGCGCAGCCTGAATGATGTCCGTCCGTTCTGCATCGGAAGCAGGGGAGACATCAAAGCCCGAAAGTTCCAGCATGCGGGCGGCCAAGGCAGCTGCTTTAAGACTTTGTGAAACGGTGTGGGGCGCTAAAAACAAACCCTGAAAAAAGAGCCTGTTCACGTTTAAGCTGGCGCCAACCTCGCTTCCGATGCCGGGCGCCGTCAGACGGGCGGCTACCTTTTCGACCAGGTCTTTTCGCCCTGCGATATATCCACCGGTGGGCGCAAGACCGCCACCCGGATTTTTGATTAAAGAACCTGCCATTAAATCAGCACCTACCGCTGTTGGTTCTCTATCTTCAACAAACTCTCCGTAACAGTTATCCACCATGCAGATAACATCCGGTTTTTTGGCTTTGATATGGGAAATTAAATCACCAATTTCGGAAACGGAAAGAGATTTCCGCCATGCATAGCCTTTCGAACGTTGAATAGCGACCATTTTGACTGTGTTATCCAGCGCTGCGTCCAAAGCGGCATAGTCAGGCGAGCCGTCAGGCAGAAGCGGAACGACGCGGCTTTTAACACCCCATTCAGCTAATGAGCCGTCGCCTTGGTTACCACGGAGACCAACGGCTTCTTCCAGGGTGTCATACGGCGTGTCTGTTGCAAATAAAAGAGTATCGCCCGGCCTTAAAACGCCGAATAAGCACGCAGCCAGAGCGTGTGTTCCCGATACAATCTGCTGCCGCACCAGGGCGCACTCTGCTCCGAAAACCGAAGCATAGATTCTATCTAAGGCATCGCGACCGGCGTCATCATAGCCGTAGCCTGTGGTTCCCAGAAGATGCCGCTCACTAATGCCTTCGGCATGGAAAGCGGCTAATACTTTTGCCTGGTTATTTTCGGCTTGTGCTTCAAAACGACGGAAAGAAGCAGAAAGGTCTTCCTCAGCCCGGCGCATCAGGTCAAATGTTTGTGTGCGGATGCCGTAAACATCCTTCATAATTTGTTTCATCAACGTGCATATACTTCCTTTGCAGACAGAACTCTGATGCCACCGGTTGTCAAAACACGAACGGCCAGTTCTGCATTATTTGTTTTCAGGATGAGACTTGTTTTTTCGTTAAGTGCATAAAGGTATTCCACAGAGATACCGTTATCACGCAGAAGACAAAGGGCTTTGTTCAAATTGCCAACCTCATCGTCAAGCTCAATACCGATGACCTCGGATGTCTTTACCATAATATCATGCTGTGTTAAAATTTCGTAGGCTTTATCGGGATCCGGCACAATGATACGGAGGATACCATAGTTTGTTGTGTCAGCTAAGGACATAGCGCGGAGATTGATTCCGCCCTCTGCTAAAATGGAGGTAATGGATGCAAGTTTGCCCCCTGTGTTCTCTACAAAAATAGAAATTTGTTTGACCATTTCCATGTAAACACGTCCTCTCTAATTTTTTTGCCAAAATGTATTGAGATTATTTATAATCATAGCCTAAGGCAAAGGCTTTTTGGTTAAGCTCTAAAAACTTTGCGGGAACGGCATCGGTCAGCGCCTCCTCCCAGATTTCGCGGGGAAGGGCAGAGTTTTTTGCCATAACACCAATCAGCGCAACGTTGACGGCCTTGATGTTTCCGGCCTTGCGAGCCAACTCTAAGGCATCACAGCTGATATAGCTGACACCTTTTTGAGCAAGTGTTTCCAAAATGTTTTTTGGATATTCCATAGCGCCTGTAATGACGGGCATGGGTTTTGTCTGCTGTGTGTTAATGATTAAAATACCGTCTTTCTTTAAGAAGGGAAGGGCGCGGTAAGCTTCCAGCTCTTCAAAGGCAATGATCATGTCTGCCTCGCCTTTTTCAATGACAGGGGAAGCAACGCTCTCACCGTATTTAACATAGGTCACAACACTGCCGCCGCGCTGGCTCATGCCGTGCACCTCAGAAAGTTTAACCTGTTTACCGGCCCGCATGGCAGCGGCCCCAACAATACGGCTGGCAAGCAGAGTTCCCTGACCGCCAACGCCGACAATCATAATATTCATATTGACCTCCATCTGTCCTAACGGACTAAGCTTTTTGTTTTATCGGGTTACATCAACAATGCTACCAAACTTACAAATGTTTTTGCACAATCCGCAGCCATTACAAAGCGTGCTGTCAATCACAGGACCGTTTTCTGTCATGGAAATGGCAGGACATCCGAGCTTCATGCACATTTTGCAATTTTTGCAGGCGTCTGTAATGGTGCAACAACCTGTGTAGCCTGCTTTTTTCAGCAGCGCACAAGGACGCTGTGCAATGATAACAGAGGGTTCCTCTGCGGCCAGGTGTTCACGGAGAACCTTTTCAAATGTGGTTACATCAAAGGGGTCAGCAACGGTGACCAAATCAACACCAATGGCGTGGCAAAGCTTTTCTAAGTCAACCTGTTTGGCAGGCTCGCCCTTGATGGTTTTTCCGGTTGCAGGATTATCCTGATGGCCTGTCATACCGGTGATGGAGTTATCCAGGATGATAACGGTGGAAGTACCTTTGTTATAGACCATATCCATCAACCCGGTAACACCGGAGTGGAGGAAGGTTGAGTCGCCTAAAACAGCAACAGATTTTTTAGCAAATTCACGACCACGGGCCTTTTCCATGCCGTGCAAGCCGGAGATGCTGGCGCCCATACAAATAATGCTGTCAATGCTGTCTAAGGGTTTGGCGCAGCCTAAGGAATAGCAACCAATGTCGCCGCTGACAGCAAGCTTTAACTTATTCAGAACGTAAAAGACACCACGATGAGAGCAGCCGGGGCACATAACCGGCGGGCGAACGGGAATGTCCTCATCAACGCTGTAGCTGACGGGAGTCGTGTCTCCGCCCAGTTTTTCACGGAGCATGCCGGCGGAATATTCACCGATTTCAGTTAACAGTTCCTTGCCCTTGACGTCAAGGCCCATGGCTCTGATTTGGCGTTCAATCACGGGGTCAAGCTCTTCAATCACATAGCAAACATCAACGGCCTTGACAAAGTCCTCAATTAACTTTGTGGGCAGGGGATGAATCATACCAAGCTTCAAAATCGAGGCATCAGGAAACGCCTCGCGGGTGTATTGATACGCAATGCCGGCAGCAATGAAACCGATTTTTTTATCTTTCATTTCCACACGGTTGACAGATGCAGTGTTATTGTATTCTGCCAGGTCAGCCATGCGTTTTTCAACAATCACATGCTTGGGACGGGCGTTGGCAGGCACCATAACATGCTTAGCCGCATCTTTTTGATAGTCACGAACGGGAACCGCTTCGCGGGGGAAAAGTTCAACCTCACTTTGTGAGTGCGCAACACGTGTCGTTAAGCGGACCATAACGGGTGTATCAAAGGCTTCGCTGATTTTGTAGGCTTCTTTTACAAAGTCGCGGCAATCACTGCTGTCGGCAGGCTCTAACATGGGGATTTTAGCAGCAACAGCATAATTGCGGCTATCCTGCTCATTTTGCGAGCTGTGCATGCCCGGGTCATCCGCCACACAGATAACAAGACCTGCGTTAACGCCGATGTAGCTCATGGTAAAAAGCGGGTCGGCTGCAACGTTAACACCAACGTGTTTCATGGCAGAAAGTGCACGTCCGCCGGCAATAGCGGCGCCGGAAGCAACCTCGACGGCAACCTTTTCATTCGGTGCCCATTCGGCATAAATTTCATCATATTTTGCAATAAATTCTGTAATCTCTGTGCTGGGGGTACCAGGGTAGGAAGATGCAACATGTACGCCTGCCTCGTATGCACCACGGGCAATGGCCTCGTTGCCTAACATTAGTTTTTTCATGCTATCGATAACCTTTCTGCCCACAGTCTGTCACATTGGCTGCCTGTTGTGGGCAAAACAAGCAGTGCATAATGGTTAGCGCAGGTCAATCACGTGTTTGGCCTTTCCTGTGGTACGCGGAATGCTCTTGGGCGCCATGAGTTTAATCTTGGCAGTTAACCCTAAAACAACCTGTAACTTATGTTGAATATGTTTTTCAACGGCCTCAAGCTGTGCAAAACTGTCCAAAAGTTCTGCGTTATCCAGTTCGACCTGAACCTCGAGCTGGTCAGTATATCCTTTTTTTGTAACGATTAACTGATAGTACGGTGCAATGTGTTCAAGACCAACCAGAACGCTTTCAATTTGCGAGGGGAATACATTAACCCCGCGGATAATCAGCATGTCGTCGGTGCGTCCCTGAATCTTTGCCATGCGTCGATTGGTACGGCCGCATTTACATTCTTCATCAATCAAGTAAGAGATGTCCTTTGTGCGATAGCGCAGCACCGGAATGCCTTCTTTATTGATGGTTGTGATAACTACCTCGCCAACCTCGCCATCAGGCAACACCTCTCCCGTTTTCGGGTCAATGATTTCGTAAATGAAGCAGTCCTCAGCAATGTGCTGACCGCATTTATGAATACATTCGCCTGCAACACCGGGTCCCATGACCTCAGAAAGGCCATAGTTTTCTGTTGCCAGGACGCCTAATTTATCTTCTAAAACGGCACGCATTTCTTCCGTGTGACCCTCTGAGCCAAGCATGGCAAGACGGAGTTTGAAATCGTCTCTTTTATAGCCAAGTTCCTCCATCATTTCGGAAATGTGCAGGGCATAGGAGGGCGTTGCCACAAACAGAGTGGTGCCGAAATCCTTCATCAGCATAATTTGCTTTTCGGTGTTGCCGCTGGATGTGGGAACAATGGTGGCGCCCAAGCGTTCCAAACCATAGTGCAGACCAAAAGCACCGGTGAACAGACCGTAACCGAAAGCAATCTGCGCAATATCTTCATCGCTGCCGCCTGCCTGAACAACCAGACGGGCAATTAAATCAGCCCAGACATCCAGGTCGTTTTTCGTGTAACCAACCACGGTAGGTTTGCCGGTTGTACCGCTGGAAGCATGCACACGAACGATTTTTTTCATGGGTGCAGCAAAAAGACCAAAGGGGTAGTTATCCCGCAGGTCATCCTTAACCGTGAACGGAATTTTTTGTAAATCATTAAGAGTTTGAATGTCAGAGGGTTTTAAGCCAATGGCATCAAACTTCTGTTTGTACATGGGAACGTTTTCGTATGTATAGGCAACGATAGCCTTTAAGCGTTCCAATTGAAGAGCGTTCATTTTGTTTCTGGACATACACTCAATGTCTTTTTGATAGTACTGCATGGTACGTAACACCTCACAATGTATTTCTATATGATATGCTGATTATATACCCTCAAAAGCGGAAGAGGCCTCTTTTGGGCAACTTTTTTGTGTAAACAGGCTGACAAGCGGCGTTACAATAATGGAAATGGCCATGGCTGCAACGCCAAAGTTCTGTGAAAGATTGCTGGCTGCTGCAAAACTGTCTGTCAGGCTGACATATAAAGTACAACCGCCAACGACCAAAAGGCCGGAAAGCAGACCGCACCACACACCGGCACGGCTGATTTTTTTCGAATACAGTCCCCAGATATAAGGACCGATAAAGCATCCGGCCACAACACCCCAGGAAAAAGACATGAGCTGCATAATGAAAGCAACCTTAAAGCTTGCAAAGATAAAGGATGCGGCAATAAATACGAAACACAGGGCGCGCATTAAAATCATTTGCCCTTTTTTGTTGTAATCCGGAACAACAACAGGCAACAGGTCCACCGCAATAGCTGAGCTGGACGTCAGCACGATAGAGGAGAGGGTGGACATGGAAGCCGATAAAACAAGCAGCAAAATAACGCTTAAAATTATGTTCGTCCAGACATTGCCGGAGAGCGCATTCATCAGCATGCAAGGGATGACGGCATCAAAGTTGCCACCGTCAGGCAATGTGTTATTCAGATACAGTCGTCCAAAGGTTCCCACAGTATAGGCGCCAACGCCGATTACGAGAGCAAACACCGTGGAAACAACGGCGGCTTTTGGAATCTGCTTTTCATCGCCGATAGCATAATACTTATGTATCATCTGGGGAAGGCCTAAGGTGCCGAAGCTGGTAAGCAGAATATTCATCAGAAGAAACCGCCACTGGGAGCCGCCGGTTATGCTGATGAGTGAGGGGTCAATGGTTTTTAATTTGGCAAAACCATCGGAAAATCCGCCAACGACAGGGTTTGACACAACAACAATTACCATAACGGTAACACCGAATAACATAATAATGCCCTGAATAAAGTCTGTAATAGTTGTGGCAAAGTAGCCACCGAGCACTAAGTAAATTGCAGTTAAAACAGCAATGATAAACATGCAGACGATATCGCCGTGAGTGCCGAAAATCGGGAATATCTGTGAAAAAAGATAACCAAGACCTTTATACACGGTGGCGCAATACGGAACAAGAAAAATGAAGATGATGAGCGCGGCATAAAGTTTCATGTTTTTGGAACCAAACCGTTTTTCAAAGAATTCCGGCATGGTGGAGGCGTGCAGGTTATGGGTCATGTGTCTTGTCCGACGTGCCAGCAGCAGCCAGGCAAGCAGACAACCAAGCAGAGCATTGCCAATACCAATCCAGATGCCGCCGACGCCAACCGTCCAACCGGTTCGGCCGGCATAACCGATAAAAATAACGGCTGAAAAATAAGCCGTTCCATAGGAAAAGGCACTAATCCAGGGGCCAATTTTACGGCCACCCAGTAAAAAACCATCTATCGTTTTGGCTTTTTGTGCAGTTTTTAAGCCAATGACTATCATTAAAACTGTGAAAAGAACTAAAAAGGAAAATGCAACAAGCTGTGTCATGAGAAACTCCGTTCCGTTAAAATGTTATCGACAAATTTTGCCATTTTTATGTTTGTTATTGTATTCGCTATTGTATAGTGAAATAAATATACACATCTAATAATTATATAAATGTTACCGTAAAAAGTCAAGTCGTGAAACGGGATTAATCGCCTTTTTTCATGATTTTTCTGGTCGTATTTATATTTTATGTATAATCTTCAAAAATTTGGAAGAGACTAAGAGTAAATTTAATGAAGGAGTGTGTGAATTATGCAGTTAGCAGGAACAAAAACTGAGCAAAATCTGATGACGGCTTTTGCAGGAGAATCGCAGGCGCGAAATAAATATACTTACTTTGCGTCGGTAGCTGCCAAAGAAGGGTACGAGCAGATAGCGGACATTTTTCGAAAAACAGCGGATAACGAATGTGCTCATGCTAAAATCTGGTTAAAACTGTTAGGCGGCATCAGTGATACCAAGAGTAATCTGGAAAACAGTGCTGCGGCAGAAAACAGTGAGTGGACGGAGATGTATAGCGAATTCGCCCAAACTGCAAAAGAGGAAGGGTTTGACTCTATATCACGGCTATTTACCATGGTGGCAGCCATCGAAAAAGAGCATGAGGAACGGTATCGTGCTTTGATTGAAAACGTCAAGAATAAGCAGGTTTTTGAAAAGGCGGAAGAGGAAACATGGATTTGTCGAAACTGCGGACATATTCATCGGGGTAAAAAAGCCCCCAATGTTTGCCCTGTTTGCAGTCATCCGCAAAGCTATTTTGAACTGCGGGAAACAAATTACTAAGACTTTTGTCGCCTTGTATCGGGTTTTGACATACGATATAGTAAGGACACAAGGTATGAGGTGATGAAATGTGCAGGTCAGAGCTGATTCATAGGCTGCTTTGTGCCATAGACCAGATGGAGGATGAATGCAGACGACTATGTTGCAGAAAAACGGCGAGCAGGCAGAAAGAAAAAAAGTGTTCTTCATGCCATGCATCTTCCACTTCTGACTGTGAATGCAGGCAGCACGAAAGGCATTAAAAAAGAGCTGTTCAATTTTGAACAGCTCTTTTTTAACATTTAACGACCAAAATCTAAAGCAAAACGACAGAAGCTTAGCATGCCATAGAGCATGCCGCGCTCGTCAATGGTAAAGTTCGAGCGATGCAGGGGCATGGTTGCGCCAAGGGCCGGATTGCCTGTGCCCAAGTCGATATATGTCGCCGGCACTTCCTTTGCAAAATAGGCAAAATCTTCGCCGCCCATGTTGGGAACGGTGTTAATGATCACATTGTCCTCGCCTAAAATGTCACTTGCCGATTGATGCACAGCATCGGTAATGGCAGTGTCATTAATCAGCGGCGGATAGCGGAACCCAAAATCAAAGTCGCAAGTTGCCCCGAAGGCTGCGGCGTATTGATGTGCAATCTCTTCCATTCTCTTTGCAATCTCACGACGAACCGTTTCGTTAAAGGTGCGGACGGTTCCGCCAATGTAGGCATCATCGGGAATGACATTAAAACTGGTGCCTGCATGGAATTTGTTAACGGAAATCAGGTGCTTTTCCAGAGGCGTTGTGTATCGCGCGGAAAGAGTATACCATGCGTTTACAATTTGCGTACCGATGACAATGGGGTCAATGCAATTATGAGGCCATGCACCATGGCCGCCGCGACCGTGAATGGTTAGATTAAAGTCATCAGGAGAGGCCATGAGTTCCCCGTATTTGAGAGAAATTTTGCCAACAGGAACGTCATTGGTCACATGAGCAGCAATAGCGGCATCCACTTTGGGATTTTCCAAAACACCGGCAGCAATCATTGGCTCGGCGCCGCCCTCAAATTCCTCATTAGGCTGGAAAACAAGCTTGACGTTGCAGAGGAGTTTGTCGCGGAACTGCATTAACAGGGCAGCGGTTCCCAGTAGCATCGCAACATGGGCATCGTGACCGCAGGCATGCATCATGCCATCAATTTCCGAGGCAAAGGGGCAGTCAGGATTTTCCTGCATGGGAAGAGCGTCCATGTCGGCACGTATCAGCAGAGTTTTTGCATTTTTATCGGTTTCAATCAAAGCAACAACACCGGTCGTGGCAATGCCTCGCTGATAGGGGATGCCCAAACGGTCTAATTGTGCGCATATAAAATCCGAGGTTTTGAATTCAGAAAAGCCAATTTCAGGCGTTTTATGAATATGACGGCGGTAGCTGATGACATCATCCAAAATGGCTTCGGCCGCCTGATGCAGAACTTGATTTTGAACTGTTTCCATAAAGAACCTCCTAATAAACACGGAATACGCCGGAAACGACGCCTAAAATTTTCACATCACGAACTAAAATGGGGGATAAAGCATCATTTTCCGGTTGCAGACGGATATGATCCTTTTCCTTATAAAAAGTCTTCACGGTTGCAGAATCATCAAGTAAGGCAACAACAATGTCGCCGTCACGGGCGGTGTTCTGCTGCGTCACAATGACATAGTCACCATGGAGAATGCCGGCATTAATCATGCTATCGCCCTTAACTTTTAACATAAAGACATTTTTGTTGTGGGCAAACACCATAGGCAGGGGGAAGGTATCTGTGACATTTTCCTCTGCTAAAATCGGCGCACCGGCAGCAACGCTACCGATAACGGGGACGGAAAGATATTCAGCGATGGGCTCGGCCATGCGCTCGGTTTCGGTTCCTGTTAAACGGATAGAACGGTTTTTGGAGCCATCCTTAACCAGAAGACCTTTTGATTCTAAATTTTTCAGATAATTATGTACTGTTGAAGGGGATTTCAGACCAATGGCAGAACAAATTTCACGAATGGAGGGGGGATAGCCCTTGTCGCGCACCTGCTCATTAATAAACTCTAAAATCTCATTTTCACGATTAATGCGTTTAGCCATAATTGCACCCTTTCTATATAGCAATAGGTAAGTGAATCACTCATATACATTCATTATATCACACTTTATATCAAAATGCAAACTTTTGTTCTATTTTTGAGAAAAAATGTTGATGGACTTTCTTTTCTGCCTGGGGTTTCTATGTTATATGCTTGCACTTTCAAGCCGTTGTTTGATGGATTTAATATACTCACGGGGGGACATACCGGTCACGGTTTTGAATTGCTTGGAAAAGTGATGTACGTTATTATAGCCTAATTTTTGGGAAATTTCTGTTATATTCATTTCTCCCTGACGGAGCAATTGCTTTGCGTGATTGATTTTAAGATTGCGGAAGTAGGTGATCACGCCCATACCGGTGCTTTTATGAAATGCACGTTTTAAGTCGCTGGTGCTCTTCATGATAGCTGCTGCAATGTCAGAAACAAGAAGGTTTTTGTGCAGATTCAGATTCATATATTCAATGGCTTCGGAAGTGGTGGAACGGTTGCTTTTGTTTTCTGTGCGGGGGAAGGTTTTTTTACTTAATCTGGTGTACAACAGCAAAATCAATTCCTCAAGGTAGACTTTAATCAGCTGCTCTGAGGCATCATCTCCGCTTTTTGTCAGGCATGTTGTGTAGGGGTCATCAAGAGGGTTGGTGAACGCTTTTTTGGCAAGCTCAATTATTTTTGCGATAAGCAAGGTCTCGTTTTCGTGAAGTGGTGTTATCAGGTTATCAAACAACTCCATAGCCAAAGAATGGCATTTGAAAGTGATGACGGCAGCATTGGGCGGAAAGTTGCCGTTTGCCTTTAAGTTATGATGTTGCATAGGTCTGTGAAAGACGATGTTGCCACATTTTACATCTTTCCATTGACCGTCTGAAAAGATTCCCACTTCGCCTTTGTCTACGTATACAAGCTCCCAGAAATCGTGTTGCTCGCCTGTAAAAATATAGTTTTTAACGTATTCAAAATAATGAACAGTTATAATGCCCTCGATATCAAAAACATTGTTGAGCTTTGTTACAGTAAATTCACTCATGCGTTTCACCTCGCTAAATTTATATTATTGTATCAAAAATTGTATAAAAATGCAACCAAATATATAAATTTAGGATACATTTGGATAAAGACACAAGCTTAAAAGTGTGATACAATTTTTGATAATAAGAACAAGAAGGGGAGGGCCGGAATGGATCCAAAAGAACAATACAGACAGGCGTGCAAGGCATTCTTTGGTAATGAACCCATAGCGGATATTACCCCATACGGAGAGGGACACATCAATACCACCATGCTTGTCTGCATAAACAGTACAAGATACATATTGCAGCGTATGAATACAACTGTTTTTCCGTCACCGGATGATGTAATGCATAACATTTACGGCGTGACAAGTCATTTAAGGGCTAAGGGAAAGGAAACATTGGAGGTTGTTCCCACCATCAACGGCGAGTTATATTGTAAGCATGAGACCGGTTGTTACCGCCTGTATAGATTTATAGAAAATACTGTGACGTATCAGAGCTGTCCGGATGCAAAGACCTTGTATTATGCGGGAAAAGCATTTGGTGAATTTCAAAATGATCTTTGTGATTTTGAAGTGTCAAGCTTAAAAGAAATTATTCCTGATTTTCATAACACTCCGAAACGGTTTGAAGCTTTTGAAAAAGCTGTGCAGGATGACGCTTGCAAAAGACTGGCCGGCTGTGTGGGCGAGGTTCAGTTTGTCATGCAACGAAAGAACACATATTCAGGGATTGTTGATGCGCTTGCTTGCGGTGCAATTCCGGTGCGTATTACCCATAACGATACAAAACTCAATAACATCCTTATGGATAGGGATACAAATAAAGCACGGGCGATCATCGACCTTGATACTGTCATGCCGGGGTCCCTGCTTTATGATTTTGGGGATGCCATTCGTTTTGGAGCCTCAACAGGTGCAGAGGATGAAAAGGAACTTGCGTTAATCCGCTTTGATATTGAGGCTTTTAAGGCCTATGCCGACGGATATCTTGAAGCGTTGCGGGGTAGCATAACCGAGCAGGAAACGGAGCTTATGCCATATAGTGCGTACCTTATGACAATGGAATGCGGCATGCGGTTTTTAACGGATTATCTGGCGGGAGACGTGTATTTTTCAACTCGTTATCCTGACCACAATCTGGTACGTTGCAGGACACAATTTAAGCTTGCTTCGGAAATGGAGAAGCAGTTTGACACTATGAAGCATATATGCTATGCGGCAGTCCGCAAGCAGAACAAACCGGAGGTGTAATGTATGGGCACAACAACAGTTCTTAAAAATCTCAGCATTAGCGGAGAGATTGCAGATGTTATATGTGAAAACGGCGTCATTACCTCTGTGGGTAAAACGAGCCTTGCAGGCATTGACTTTGGAGGCAAACGGGCATATCCCGGCCTTGTTGATATTCATACCCACGGAATGGGTGGCATGGACACGATGGATGCAGAGATTGTGTCTCTTGCAAAACTGTATGCCAAAAGCGGAACAACATCTTTCATGCCGACAACGATGACGGCAGACAAACATTCCATACAAAAGGTTCTGGAAGCGGAATCGGTTTGTGCTGATGGTGCAGAGGTGATAGGCTTTCATCTGGAAGGACCCTACATAAACGCAGAATTAATTGGTGCACAAAACCCCGACCATGTACGCCTTCCCGATTACAGCGAGATAGAAGCTTATAAAAACATAGGTATGATAACAATAGCTCCTGAGCTTGATGGGGCAATGGAATGTATTAAAAAGGCAAATGCTGTCATTTCCCTTGGACACACAGCAGCAGACTATGAAACCGGGTTACAAGCAGCAAAGATGGGTGCAAAATGCCTGACGCACACTTTTAATGCCATGCTTCCGATTCATCACAGAATGCCCGGCCTGGTGGGCGCGGCGTTGGATGCGGATATGTATGTGCAGGTAATCTGCGACGGAATCCACATCCATCCGGCTGTTATAAGGATGTTGTATAAGCTTTTTGGTGCAGATAAAATGGTGCTTATAAGCGACTCGATGCGTGCAACAGGATTAGACGATGGAAACTATGATTTGGGTGGACAGATCATGACGGTGCAGGGTGGTGTTGCAAGAACAGCTGACGGGGCACTTGCAGGCAGCACATCAACATTATTTGAGTGTGTAAAAAATGCTATCCGCTTTGGTATTCCGTCAGAGGATGCTTTTAAGATGGCATCAGAAACACCGGCTAAGTTAATGGGCATAAACAAGGGGAAGCTTGCGGTGGGATTTGATTGCGATATAATTGTTTTAGATGATAAGGACGAGCTTGACAGCGTAATCGTTAGAGGAACAGTGATATAGCGGAGGTTAAGTATGGGTACTGTTATAGCGTATGCAAAAGATCATGCAATGAGAGAAACTGACGCAAGTGACAGAAATACGCGTTCTGCTATGTCAATAGGGATTGATATCGGCGGGATGAGTGTAAAGCTTGGCGTTGTCGATCACGATACGATTATCGATAAGAGGGTCGTGAAAGTAGATAAAACATCTACGGCGGAGGAAATCGTTCATAATCTCGTCAATGTGTGCAAGGAATTCATGGAGACATATTCCATCTGCAAAATCGGCGTAGGCACGCCCGGTATCATTTCAAACGGAAAGGTCAGTGCGGCAAATCTGCCGTTTAAGGAGTTTAATCTTGCTGAGGCACTTGAAAACAGGCTTAACCTTCCTGTAAAAATTGAAAATGATGCCAATTGTGCAGCGCTGGGCGAATCAAAAGCAGGGGGCTCTAAGGGAGCTAAAAATTCAATGCTGATCACGTTGGGAACCGGTATAGGTGGCGGCATAATCATTAATAATGCAATATACAGAGGCAGAGGAAATGCAGGGGAGATAGGCCATTTGTGCCTTGAACCCGGTGGCAAACAATGTCATTGCGGAAAACAAGGATGCTGGGAACAGTTTGCATCGGTTACGGCCCTGATTAACATGACCAATGATGCCATCAAAGAAAATCCGGGCAGCATTCTTGCCGGAATCGCCCTTACAAGCGGAGAAGTAAGCGGCGAGACGGTGTTTTTAGGAGTGGAACAGGATTGTGAGGTTGCAAAAAAGGTTCTTGATAGTTATGTGATCTATTTGGCTGAGGGGATTAATAGCCTTATCAGTATCTTTGATCCGGAAATGATTTTGCTGTCCGGTGGTTTGTCAAACGCAGGCGATCAGCTGCTTGCGCCACTTAAAGAAAAAATCAATTCTGATACAGTTGTATCTGTTTCCGTGCTGAAAAACGACGCCGGCCTGATCGGGGCGGCAAATTTATAGACATAAAAACCCGTCTTAAACAGAATGTTTAGGACGGGTTTTTATGAGACAACGGTCGCGATATATACTTTATTTGTTTAGCCAATTACGGAGAACGGCGGACATTTCAGCTCTTGTAACGTTGCCGGTAGGGTTAAAGCTTCCATCGGAATTTCCCTTGAAGATACCGCATGCTACAGCCCAACTTACGGCTTCTTTATGTTCAGGTGAAATGTGGGCTGTATCAGTAAATGTTTCGATGTTGGCTCTTTTTGACATATCAAGCTTCAAAAAGACACCACAATTATACATTGCCTGTGCAAGCGCTTCGCGGCTGATGGGATCATCGGGTCTGAATGTCTTATCCTCAGAAGCGGAAAGGATACCGGACTCATTTGCCCATTGAGCGGACTTAAACCACCATTCAGCGCCGCTAGCATCAATGAATGTGCCGCCTGATTTTGCTGTCGGATTTCCGGTGAGTCTGTTTAGAAGGGTTACCGCCATCGCTCTGCTTATGTTGGTGTTTGGTGCAAATTCGTTGCCTGAAACGCCCCTCATTAAGCCGTTTAGATAGGAGTAATACACACTTCCTGCAAACCAGCTTTCTGTATAAACATCATCAAAAAGCTGGTAATCCCTTGCGATTTCATCCGTATTTTTAGCGTAGATAAAATCAATTTGTTTATTAACGCCGTTCTTGCTGTCTTTTGAAATGATTCTTTCAAGATAATGACCAATGGGAGAGCCATCCATTCTGCATGGTCTGCTCATGAGTCTATCCTGGCTTTCTATGTCACAACCCTTTATAAAGTAATTTCCGGCGGTGCCTCTTGCGTTTTCCCCTGCCATAAGAATTTTATAGCCGGTGTTTTCTAAAACAAGTGCATCTCCCTGAGGACTTCTTTTTGAATAAGGGTATGCAACGGTTTCGGGAGCCTTGCCCGTCCATCCTTCAATACACTTTACGGCCAGGGTATAGTCTCTTTTAACAGCCGAGACAAAATCCTCTGCGGATTCGCCCTCCATCATACTCATTCCGACACGGTTTTTCTTATCATAAACATGTAAGCCATATGTGTGCGAACAGAGATTGATTTCGCCGCTTTTTTTCATTTCGATAAGCTCTTCCCATGTACAATAAGGAGCGGCCTCGCCATTTCTCGTTTTCCCGGAATCCAATGCCTCCCAGGTAGCGTCAATCTGCGCACCGATTATATTAAAATCGGCTTTCATGTTATATTTTTTTAATAACGGCCAGGCATTCTTATACACACCCCATGAGCCATCATCAATAGATAAAATAACAGCCTTTTGCGGAATCGTTTTTTTGCCTTCTAGGTGCCGTAACAAATCGTCAGATGTTATGGTCATATAGCCATTATCTCTAAGCCAAATCAGATCCTCTTCAAAAGCCTCGGGAGATATGGAATACTCTTCAAATTCAATGCCGTTTTTTATATCCTCGTCGGACACGAAATTGTGGTACATAATGACGCTGACGGCAGAGATTTCCTCCGGTGAAACAACTGCCTGAAAAGGCTCGGACAGGGTTGCTTTTTGTGCTGTTGTATCAGTTTTTTCGATTTTATAATAATATGTGTTCGGATGGCTTACCATATCATCACGATAGGAGCCGTTTTCCGTGCTGCCGATAAAGGTGTAATTTCCGTCTTTTGTAGTGCATCTGAAAATTTTATAAACGCTGTCATCCTCTTCGTCCCAAAGAAGCATAACCGTATTAGGGTCTTGCCACAACGCCTTTTCGTTTGCAAAAACACTAATGTTAAGCGAAAAGATTAATGTTGATAAAGCGAACAACAATGATAAAAACTTTTTCATCCTATTAACCTCCACTAATGTATAGCTTAATTATACAATATGTTTTAACATTTTACAATGATGAAACGAAAAAAATCAGGCTGAAAAACAGTCCACCGGACTGTTTTCTTAACGCAAAAACCTCCTTGAGGTTCAAGTCCTCCCGAATAAAAAATGAGCAACACCTGACGGCATTGCTCATTTTTGGTGTTGATGTTAATAACGTCTCAAAATAAAACTCGCAAAAAGTTGGTAGCGACAAAGTGGCGACGTGAGGGCGTTTACAACTGAACAGGCACGCCGAGCGAGACTTTTTGCGAAAAGGAGAAGCAAGGAAGCGGGCGGATGATTTTTTTACATAAAAAATCGAAGCAAAGCGGACTTTGCTTCGACGTGGTGCGGGCGACAGGATACATCCGCCTACGGCGTCTTGCCTGCTTGTCCACCCAAAGGCTTTGCCTTTTGGTACCGGACTTCGCACCTTTTTGCTAAAAACAGTCCACCGGACTGTTTTCTTAACGCAAAAACCTCCTTGAGGTTCAAGTCCTCCCGAATAAAAAAATGAGCAACACCTGACGGCATTGCTCATTTTTGGTGCGGGCGACAGGACTTGAACCTGCACGGGGTTGCCACCAGAACCTAAATCTGGCGCGTCTGCCAATTCCGCCACGCCCGCCTGCATGATACAAACGAAATTGTAACACACAAGACGGAAAAAGTCAACAAAAATACGATTTTTTTGGGTAATCGAAAAAAAGAAACAACAACCAAAAGAATAAGGCATCTTGACAATTTGGTGTCAGTATGGTAGGATAAATTGCAAGTAATCCAGATGGTCGCGGGGGTGTTTGTAACACTCATGAGGAAAGTCCGAGCTTCATAGGGCAGGGTGCCGGGTAACTCCCGGTGGAGGCGACTCTAAGGAAAGTGCAACAGAAATAGACTGCCGATGGCTTTCATCGGCGATGGTGGAAAGGTGAGGTAAGAGCTCACCAGCGCGGCGGAGACGTCGTGGCTCTGTAAACCCCATCCGAAGCAACACCGTATTGGCTCGCATAGGCTAAGTCGGCCCGGCGTGCTTATGCTTGGCGGTGGCTTGAACCGTATAGTAATATGCGGTCTAGATAGATGATCATCGAATACAAAACTCGGCTTACAGGATTGCTTGCAAACATAACATCGCAGCTTTGCGGTGTTATGTTTTTTATGTTTGGAAAAACAAGAAAGTTTTTATGTGAAATACTTGACAAATTGCTGTCAAACAGGTAATATATTGTAATAGGTATTTATAATAATTTTATGATACATAATACGGAGGGAATCCATGAAGAACACAGAAAAGACAATGGAAAAATTAGTTGCGCTTTGTAAGGGCCGCGGTTTTGTTTATCCCGGTTCTGAAATTTACGGCGGCTTGGCAAACTCCTGGGACTATGGCCCGCTGGGTGTTGAACTGAAAAACAACGTTAAAAGAGCCTGGTGGAAAAAGTTTGTCCAGGAATCTCCCTACAATGTAGGTTTGGACGCTGCTATTTTAATGAATTCTCAGACATGGGTTGCATCCGGTCATGTTGGCGGCTTTTCTGACCCCTTGATGGATTGCCGCGAATGTAAAGCTCGTCACAGAGCAGACCATCTGATTGAAGAATACTTAAAAGAAAAAGGCGAGTTGGTGGCTGTCGATGGTTGGAGCAACGAACAGATGCTTGCATACATCAACGAACATGACATTGTTTGTCCCAAATGCGGCAAAAAGAACTTCACCGATATCCGTAAGTTTAACCTGATGTTCAAGACCTTCCAGGGTGTTACCGAAGACAGCACCTCAGAATTATATCTTCGTCCTGAAACAGCACAGGGTATTTTTGTTAACTTTAAGAATGTGCAGAGAACAACCCGTAAAAAGATTCCGTTCGGTATCGGTCAGGTTGGTAAATCTTTCCGTAACGAAATCACACCGGGAAACTTCATTTTCCGTATTCGTGAATTTGAGCAGATGGAGCTTGAATTTTTCTGTGCACCCGGTGAGGACTTACAGTGGTTTGCATATTGGAAAGATTACTGCAAAAACTGGTTGTTATCTCTGGGCATTTCTCTTGAAAATCTGAAGTTCCGTGACCATTCTCCCGAGGAATTGTCCCATTACAGCAATGCAACAACGGATATTGAATTCATGTTCCCCTTTGGCTGGGGCGAGCTGTGGGGTATTGCAGACCGTACAGATTATGACTTAAAGCAGCATGCAACGCATTCCGGCGAAAACTTTGAATATACAGATCCTATCACAGGCGATAAGTACATTCCGTACTGCGTAGAACCCTCTCTGGGTGCTGACCGTATCACGCTTGCATTTTTAACAGAAGCTTATGATGAGGAGCAGATTGGCGAAGGAGACAGCCGTGTTGTTATGCGCTTCCATCCGGCTTTGGCCCCCGTTAAAGCAGCTATTTTGCCGCTTTCCAAAAAGCTCTCCGAGGGCGCTATGGAATTGTATCAGGATCTGGCATCCCGTTTTGTATGTGAATTTGATGATGCGGGCAGTATCGGTAAGCGTTATCGTCGTCAGGACGAAATCGGTACACCGTTCTGCATTACCTATGATTTTGACAGTCCGGAAAAGGGCACCGTTACCGTTCGTGACCGTGACACGATGGAACAGGTAACTCTCAAAATTGAGGATGTTGCAGCTTATATTGAAGACAAAATTAAATTCTAAGATAATTAATGCTCTTAGTCAGTACAAATGCATGGCACATTTTGCGAATTAATTTTGACTTTTGTATTGACAGATTACGAAAAATTTAGTATTCTATTATAAAGAGTGATTATTTAATTTGCGGTAGTTATGCAGAGAAGGAGCGGTTTTTGATGTTATCAAAAGAGGTTGTTGTGCAGAATCAAGTGGGTCTTCATGCCAGACCGGCTACGTTTTTTATTCAAAAATGTAATGAGTTCAAATCCAGCGTCTGGGTAGAGAAGAATGACCGCAGAGTGAATGCAAAAAGCCTTTTGGGCGTTCTTTCTTTGGGTATTTCCAAGGGTAGCAAAATTACCGTAATTACAGATGGTGTCGATGAAGAGGAAGCTTTAGAAGCCTTGGCTGGCTTAATCGGAACCGGCATGGAAGAGGAATAATTCTTCTTCTTGATGAATACAAATTGAGGCTGCAATCGCTTGATTTACATAATTGAGCTATGCAGCCTTTTGTTTTATGATTTTGTTTTGCGAGGAGGTGTGCAATATGAAACCGCAGGAGCTTTATAATTTGCCGGAAGAACCGGGTGTTTATCTGATGAAGGATAAACATGATACGATTATCTATGTTGGCAAAGCAAAAATTCTTAAAAACCGTTTGAAACAGTATTTTACTGCCCGGGATAAACACACACCCAAAGTGAAAGCCATGGTTTCCAATGTTGCCTCCTTTGAATATATTATTACCGACAGCGAAATTGAGGCATTGATTTTGGAGTGCAACCTGATTAAAAAGCACAAGCCATATTACAACATTTTGCTGAAAGACGATAAGCATTATCCTTACATTAAAGTCACCATTCGCGAGGATTTTCCCCGCATTATGCTGGCACGCAAAATGGTCAAGGACGGTTCTAAATATTATGGACCGTATACCAGCAGCGCGGCCGTCCGCGAGGTGATTGCGATGGTATCCAAGCTGTATAAGCTTCCCGTCTGCAATCTGAAAATGCCGTCTGATATCGGCAAACGGAGAGAGTGCCTGCATGCCCATATTGAGCAATGCATCGCGCCCTGTATCAATCCGATAACACGGGAGGCCTATCGTAAACAAATTGCGCATGCCTGCGATTTTTTAGAGGGAAAACATGAAGAACTGCTGGCTGAATTAGAACAGCAAATGATAGCGGCGTCAGAGGCTTTGGAGTTTGAACGTGCCGCGTTTTTACGTGACAAAATTAACGCCGTTAAGCGATTGGATGAACGCCAAAAGGTTATTTCTGATAAACAAACGGATGAAGATGTTGTTGGATTTTTTCGTCAGGATAATAAGGTTTACACAGAGGTGTTTTTTATTCGTCGTGGCCGCTTGATTGGACGGCGCAGTTCGGTGCTCAATCAGGTATCCGAAACGGAAGACAGTGTGGTTTGCAGTGAGTTTATCAAGCAGTTTTATGCTGAAAACAGCGATATTCCACGTTTCATTTATACAGCCTATGAAAGTGATGAGGAAGCGCTTTTGTCTGCGTGGCTCAGTGAAAAATCAGGCAGAAAGACAAAAATTTCGTGCCCCAAGCGGGGAGAAAATAAAAAACTGACAGAGATGGCCTGCAAAAATGCCCGACAGAGTGCGGTTGATCATTTGCTTAAAGGAAGCCGTCAACGCGTGCCGGCAAGGGTTGTTGAGTTAAAAGAAAAACTGAATTTGCCTGCGCTGCCAAAACGCATAGAGTCCTATGATATTTCTCACACGGCGGGGGTTGACCCTGTTGCGTCCATGGTTGTTTTTACAGACGGAAAGCCCGCGCGCAGCTTATATCGTCGGTTTAAGATTGAGACTGCCAAAGGTGGGGACGATTGCGCTTCCTTAACAGAAACGCTTTATCGTCGCTTTCGCCATGCGAAAGAGGAAGAAGAGCAGCTTGCGCAAGGCGAAGAGTTTCAGCCGAAGTTCCTGCCAAGACCGGACTTGATTTTGTTAGATGGCGGAAAACAGCAGGTTCATGCCATCTCAGAACTTTTGCAGCTTTTAGACCTTGATATTCCCTTATTCGGCATGGTTAAAGATGACCGTCACAGAACCCGTGGTGTGATTTCACCGCAAGATGAAGAAATCGACTTCAAGGGTTCTTCTGCGTCTTTTCAATTGCTGAGTGAGATACAGGAAGAGGTCCATCGTTTCGCGATTGATTACCATAAAAAATTGCGTAGCAAACGGGTTACCGGCTCCGTTTTGGAAGACATCGAAGGCGTTGGCGAGCAGACGAGAAAGAAATTAATTCGGACGTTCAAGAGTGTTGCTGCCATCCGCGAAGCGGAGCTTGATGAGCTAAAGGCGGTTTCCGGTTTGTCCGGCAGGACGGCGGAAAATATTTATAATTTCTTTCACAAAACATCTTGAAATTTTGTTAGATTTATAATATACTTTTTATATAGTAAAGGTTGGTGAACGGCATGAAAATCGCAGTCGATGCATTTGGTGGAGATAATGCACCATTAGAAATTGTTCGTGGCGCTGTTTTAGCCATTTCCGAGATGCCTGAGGATGACATTGTTTTGGTAGGAAACGAGCAAAAATTGCAAGAAATCCTGCAGGCTGAATCGGCACAAACAGAACGAATTTCCATCTGTCATGCAGAGGAAGTTATTGGCACTGGGGAGTCTCCCGTCGAGGCAATTCGTGCCAAGAAAAATTCTTCGTTAATGGTGGCACTGTCCCTTGTGAAGAACAACGAGGCGGATGCTGTTGTTTCGGCCGGAAACACAGGGGCCTACTTAGCCGGTGCGTTTCGCGTTTTAGGCCGCATTAAAGGAATTAAACGCCCTGCCCTGACAACGGCTATGCCGACCATGGTGGACCGTCCCAGCGTGATTTTAGACGTGGGCGCGAATGCAGATTGCCGACCCGAGCATTTGGTTCAGTTTGCTGAAATGGGTTCGATTTATGCAAGCCATGTGTTACATATTGATAATCCCCGTGTTGGTCTTTTGAATATCGGCGCAGAAGAAGCAAAGGGAAATGCGCTGACAAAAGAGGTGCATGGTCTCTTAAAAGAAAATGAGGAAATTAATTTCGTGGGCAACATTGAGCCGCGTGATGTTCTTTGCGGTGATGTTGACGTTATTGTTTGTGACGGTTTTACCGGCAATGTTGTTATTAAACTGATTGAAGGAACAGCCTCTTCCTTGTTTTCCATGCTGAAAAAAGTCTTTTATAAGAGCCTGAAAACAAAGCTCGCTGCGGCCGTGTTAAAGCCCGGCCTTAAAGAGATAAAAGGCAAAATGGATTACACGGAATACGGCGGCGTTCCGCTTTTGGGTATTGACGGCGTTGTCTTTAAGGCTCATGGCAGTTCAAATGCCATCGCCATGAAACATGCTATTTTAGCGGCAAGACAGTATGCTGCGGCCGGCATCAACGAAAAAATCAAAGATATTGTGATGGCAGCTAAGGCAGAAGACGAGGCGGCAGAACAGACAGAATGATTATTTAGAAATTTGTCATTAATTTCTTGATAATAATAGAAACCGAAAACACTCGTGCTGAGGGGGTTCGGTTGACGTTGAGAGCTTTATTTTCTTGGAGGTGAAAATTATGGAATTTGAAAAAATTAAAGACATTATTTCCGGTCAGTTAGGAACAGAAGCGGGTTCAATTTCAATGGAAACATCTTTTGTGGATGATTTGGGTGCAGATTCTTTGGACCTTGTGGAGCTGATTATGGCTTTGGAAGAAGAATTTGATATGGAAATTGAAGACGGAGAAGTTGAAAATATTAAAACCGTGGGGGATGTTGTTGAGTACATCAAAGCACATTCCTGATGATAAGCCCCGCAAATGCGGGGCTTATCATCTATTTGTGCAGTGAATAAACGTTGATTTGCCATGAAAAGCCGGAAGCTATTTCCGGCCTTCCATGACGGATTGGCAGGAAGGAAAAAAGATGAATACATTAAAAGCTTTTGAAGAAATCATCGGGTATCGTTTTACTAATAAGGATTTATTGAAAACAGCTTTAACGCACAGTTCGTATGCCAACGAAAACAGACATGCGCATGCGGTTTACAATGAACGTTTGGAATTTTTAGGCGACTCGGTTTTGAGCCTGGTTGTGAGCAATTACATTTTTGAAAATTATCCCAACTTACCGGAAGGCGATTTAACAAAAACAAGAGCAGCCATTGTTTGTGAGCGCTCCTTGTGGGCATGCGCCGTTAATATTGAGTTGGGAAATTATTTGATTTTAGGTCGCGGTGAAGAACAAACCGGCGGCAGAACAAGAGTCTCCATTTTAGCGGATGCTTATGAAGCCCTAATTGCTGCGATTTACCTAGATGGCGGCTTTCAGGTGGTGCGGGAATGGCTTTTGGGTCAGCTCTATGACACCATTGTTGACTCTGTAAAAGGAAAAACCTTTACAGACTATAAAACCGCCTTGCAGGAACGTGTGCAGACAGCCGGCAGTATTTCCATTCGCTATGATGTTGTGGATGAATTCGGCCCTGACCATTGTAAAACATTTTTGGTTCATGTGTTCGTCAATGACGAACTGATGGGCATGGGTGAGGGCAGCAGCAAGAAAAATGCTGAGCAGGCGGCAGCGCAGAATGCACTGTCAAAATTAGGTGTCGGCGGTGCGTGAGGTTTGCTGTGTCTGGCAGCACAAACAACAAGAAGAAAAGCATAAGACAATTCCGGTTTTTGTGCCTCATTGGGGTTGCCCGCAAAGTTGTCTGTTTTGTAATCAAAAGAAGATAACAGGGCAGAAAGAGGAGATGACAACCGAGCGCGCGCGGGAGATTATTCGTCAGGGAATTGCGAAAAAGAAGCCGGACGATGTGCTTGAAATTGGTTTTTTTGGCGGTAGCTTTACAGGCATTCCTGCCGGACAACAGGAGGCTTTGCTGGGGCTTGCCAAGGAAGCGCTGGACGCGGGGCATGTGCAGGGCATTCGTTTGTCCACCCGCCCTGATTATATCAATGAAACGGTCATCCATCGCCTGTTGCGCTTTGATGTAACCTGTGTTGAATTGGGTGCGCAATCCATGCAGGACGAGGTGCTTTTGCTGAATAAGCGGGGGCACACAGCCCATCAAACACGACAAGCTGCCAAGATGATTAAAGATAGCGGCATGAAGCTTGGTTTGCAAATGATGGTGGGTTTGCCCGGCGATACAGAGGCAATGGCGATGGATACAGCCGAACAATTTGCGAACATGAACGCAGATTGCGTTCGGATTTACCCAACCTTGGTCATTTGCGATACAGAACTGCAAGCCTGGTACAAAAGCGGGCAATATCATCCTCTTAGCGTGGATGAGGCTGTCAGCGTGTGCAGCCGTCTGTATCAATATTTTACGGAAAAAGACATACAGGTCATTCGTGTAGGGCTCTTAGAAACCGAGGAAGGGTCTTTGGTTGCAGGCCCGTATCATCACGCTTTTGGGGAGCTTGTGCGGAGTCATTTATTTTATGAAACAATATTGAAAGCCTTAAAAAAGCATCTGAAAAAGGAATGGACTGTTTTTGTTCATCCTCAGGATGTTTCGGCAGTTATGGGACAAAAAAGAGAGAATCTCATTCGCTTAAAGGAGGCCTTGTCCTTAGAGGCTCTGCATATTGTGCAAGATAGTGAGGTCACTCGCGGCACCGTCATAACAGAGGCGAAATAGATAGAGAAGTACATGTCAGAAAGGTTTTGATATACATGCGCTTAAAAGGTTTGAAAATGCAAGGCTTTAAGTCCTTTGCAGACAATATTGAACTGAGTTTTAGTGATGGCATCACCGCCATTGTAGGCCCTAATGGCAGCGGCAAGAGCAACATTTCCGATGCTGTTCGTTGGGTTTTGGGTGAGCAGAGCGCTAAAACGCTGCGTGGCAGCAAAATGGAGGACGTTATTTTTAACGGAACACAAACCAGAAAACGCCTTGGCTTTGCTGAGGTTTCCCTGCGCCTGGATAATCATGACCGCCACTTTAACATGGATTTTGATGAGCTTGTTGTGACCCGCAAGGTCTTTGCCTCAGGGGAGGGACAGTATTTTATCAATGACACCCCCTGCCGCTTAAAGGATATTCATGAAATCTTTATGGATACGGGCCTTGGTCGTGACGGTTATTCCATGGTTGGACAAGGTAAGATTGATGAAATTTTGTCCACAAAATCAGAGGATAGACGTCAGATTTTCGAAGAGGCTGCGGGTATTTCCAAATATCGTTATCGCAAAGAAGAAGCAGAACGGAAACTGGGACACACAGACGATAATCTGGCACGTGTTTCCGATATTATTGTGGAGCTTGAAACACAGCTTGAGCCCTTGAAAATTCAAGCGGAAAAAGCGAAGAAATATTTGAATTTGCGAGACCAGTTAAAAACCTATGAGGTCAATCTGGCTTTGTTAGCTGTGGAACGGAGTCGTAGCCAGGGCGCTGGCTTGATGGAGAAGCTCTCAGCGGCAAAAGAGCAGCTTGAAATGGCGCAAAAGGCGCTGTCTGAGGCTGATTCAGAGCAGGAACAATGTTATCATCGTTTTGAAGAGTTGGATGCTGCCATAACAGAAGAAAACGACAGCCTCAAAAAAACAGAAGAGGATGTTGTTATCTGTCAGCGTGAAACAGATGTGCTGAAAAATACCATTGAGGGCAATTTGCGCCTTTTAGAGCGTATTGAAAAAGAGTTAGCTGATTTTGTTTCCGGACAGGAGGCGGCCCGTCAGGCAATTGAGGCAGAAAAGAATGTAATCTCCGACAAGGAAAAGGAACTCGTTTTAATTCGTCAGGAACAGGAGAAGATGACCGCAGAACTTGCGGGCATGGGCGAAGGAGCCGATGTTCATAGTGAAACCATTGAAAAGCTGCAAGGGGAGATTGCAGAGGCTTTTGAGCGCCTGTCAAACAGTAAAATCAAGCTATCGAACCTGGATTTAACGGAAAATAATCTGAAAACACGCATCCGTGGGCTGCGGGAGGACCTGAAAAATCAGGAGGCAGAACTCCAAAAACAAAAGAACCGCAGCGGAGAATTGGATGCTGAACACGAGCATAAACGGGCGTTTATAGAAAGTCTTGAAAAGCAACTGGCTGAGAAGCGGGAAGAAGAACAAAAACTGCAAGAGAAATTGCAGGAAAAACAAAGGGAAATCGGTGCGGTCAAGCTTTCGGCAGAACAAACCCAAACCCGCATGCATTTGCTTTCTGAAATGGAGCAAAATTATGAGGGCTATGGCAAAAGCGTGAAAGAAATTATGAAGCAGCATGATAGCGGTATGCTGAAAAAAGCCGCCATTTTTGGTCCTGTTTCTAAATTGATTCAAGTCGAAAAAACCTATGCCGCGGCTGTGAGTGCTGCCGTTGGCGGTGCCTTGCAAAACATTGTTGTGGGCACGGAGGAAGATGCTAAGGAAGCGATTTCCTGCCTGAAAAAGTTACATGCCGGACGCGCTACCTTTATGCCGATTTCGGCCGTAACGGGCAGCCGTTTGGACGATAGTCGTCTGGAAAAGGAAGAGGGTTATATCGGTCTTGCTTGCGATTTGGTTACCTTCGAAAAACGATATGACGGTGTTGTTCAAAACCTTTTGGGCAAAACAGCCGTGTTTGACGGCATTGATAACGCCATTCGTGTATCCAGAAAATATAAGCAGACAATCCGCCTTGTGACCTTAGAGGGCGAAAGCTTTTATCCGGGCGGGTCAATGGCCGGCGGTTCCCAGCAAAAGGGAAGCCAGCTTTTAGGCCGCGAACAGGAAATCAAGGAGCTGTCGCACCGCTTAGACGAACTGAAAAAACAGGAGGCAACCTTGCGTCGCGAGCAGGAGGCTATTGAAAAAGAAGTGCTGGATGCGGCGCAGGAGCAGGAAAAGGTTCTGGATGTATACCGTGAAAACAAAGAGGTTATTCTGCTTTTAGCTCGTGATAAAGAGCATTATGGCTTGCTGCTTTCCGGTTTGGAAAGTGCTATTGACAGCATACAAGTTTCCATTCAAGAGGCGGAAGCCGAGCTTTTGGGTCTTGATACAGAGCGTGAAAACGCGGCAAAACAAATGGCAGAGGTAGAGGCGGTTATTAATGAGCGCCGTGCCAAAGTGAATGAACTGGAAGAGGTGGCGGAGGCTTTTTCAAACCAGAAGCAAAAACTGAGCGATGCCCTTTTGGAAAAGGGATTTCATGAAAGCTCCATTCAAAAAGATATAGGACAATGCAACGAAAAAATCACGGCTCTGCTTGATGAAATCAGTCAGACGGAGACGTTTATCTCCTTGCGCAAAAAGGAATCAGAGGAAATCGTGGCGTCTAATAGAGGCTATGAGCAGGATATCCACGACAAGGATGAACGTGTTGTTTTACTGAACAAGGCAATCGCCGACAAACAGACAAAAATTGCAGATTTGACTAAGGAAAGACAAGAAACGGAGCAATGGCTCCGTAAACGCCAAGGCGACGCCAAGGACAGCCAGAAAACAGTCTTTGATTTGAAAAGGGAATATGACCGATTAGAGGCGCAAAAGGAAAAATTGGAGGTTGAGGCAGACACTGCTTTGGCAAGAATCTGGGAGGAATATGAAATTACCTATTCCGAGGCCGAAACCCTCCGTCAGGAGTTAGGCACGGATACGGCTATCAGCCGTCAGATTTCATCCTTGCGAGGGAAAATTCGTGACCTTGGCAATGTCAATGTTGATGCAATCAGTGAGCTTGAAACCGTGGGCGAACGATATCAATTTTTAACCACCCAGAGAGATGATTTGCAAAAAGCAAAACGCGATTTGCTGCGGATTATCGACGAAATGCAAAGCATTATGAAAAAGGAGTTCAAGGAAAAATTTGAACAGATTAACCGTCACTTTAAGAGCACGTTTACAGAGCTGTTTGGCGGCGGTAGTGCAGACCTTGAACTGACCGATGCAGAAGATGTTTTATCCTGTGGAATTAACATTAATGTCCAACCGCCGGGAAAGAAGCTGCAAAGCCTGTTGCTCTTATCCGGTGGCGAGCGTGCCCTTGCGGCCATTGCACTTTTGTTTGCAATACTCCAGTTAAAACCCACGCCGTTTTGCTTCTTAGATGAGATTGAGGCGGCGCTGGATGAAAATAACGTTTATCGCTATGCTGAATTTATCAAGCGTTTCAGCCGCAGGACGCAATTTATTCTTGTGACGCACCGCCGCGGTACTATGGAGTCCGCTGACAGAATTTATGGTGTTACCATGCAGGAAAAAGGTGTTTCCAAGCTCTTGGAACTGAATTTAGAAGAAATAGAGGCATAAGTTGTTTAGAAATGCTTGTTTATGGCATACTAATCACAAACTCTGCTGTTATGTGCAGCAGGAACAGGATGTGATTACTTGAAACAACATTTGCAACATAAACCATTTGTTTCCGCCGTCGGTGGCCTGATAGCCGGTTTTTTGAACGGGTTGTTTGGCTCCGGGGGCGGAACTGTTATTGTGGTCTTTTTGGAAGAATTTTTGGGTTTTAAGCCCCAACATGCCCACGCAACAGCCATTTTGATTATCTCTTGCTTTACCATTGTCAGTCTGTTTTTCTATGGTAGTCGGTCTCAGCTTAATTATTCTCTGGCGCTTTTGGTTTCTGCCGGTGGTGTCATCGGGGGATGGGTTGGTGCTAAGTGGCTGAAAAAACTGTCGGGCAATACGCTTCACAAAATTTTCGGTGGCTTTATGATTGTGGCTGCTATCAGGATGGTGGCTGTATGATTGTGGCGGTTTTAATCGGTCTGTTTTCGGGCGTTATCAGCGGCATGGGCATTGGAGGCGGTGCCATTTTAATTCCGGCCCTCAGCTTTTTTCTGCAAGTCAATCAGCATGATGCCCAAGGCATTAATCTGCTGTATTTTCTTCCCACAGCTGCCGTTTCGCTCTATGTACACATCCGAAACAGAAACGTGAAATATAAGGCGGTTATGCCGATTATTCTCTGGGGTTTAGTCGGTGCCGTTGGCGGCGCTTTTGTGGCCGGACTCATCAAGACGGAGGTGCTCAGACGCTGCTTTGGTGTCTTTTTGTTATGTATGGGCGTCTATGAGTTTTTCAAAAAAGAGAAAAAACAGAAAATAGAGTAAAAAATAGCGATTTACTCTTTACCAAAAGCGAAATATATGGTACAATATTATTATGTATGGTTATATATAAAAAAGAAACATCTTTTTTGTTTGTAACCGACAGAAAACATATGATAACGAAAAAACAGGCAGCCTGTGTCATGAGTTGCAACATGAACGAAAGCGCCGGTAAAGAGTGATGAGTATGGAGACAAGTAACCAATATACAATTTTGGAAAGCCTGCAAAGTCCTCAGGATATTAAAACAATGAGTTTTCAACAGTTAGCTCAGCTTGCAGAGGAAATTCGTTCGTTTTTAATTCAGTCTGTTTCGCGCACGGGGGGACACTTAGCGTCCAATCTCGGCGTTGTTGAATTGACCCTTGCGCTGTTTAAGGTTTTGTCACTTCCGGAGGATGGTATTATCTGGGATGTCGGACATCAGTCCTATGTGCACAAACTGTTAACGGGACGCATGCAGCAGTTTGCAACTCTGCGGCAGTTTGGCGGCATGAGTGGGTTTCCCAAAAGTTGCGAAAGTCCCTATGATATTTTTAACACAGGTCATTCCTCCACATCCATTTCTGCGGCTCTGGGCATGACCCGCGGCGCTGAACTCGCCGGAGAAAAGAGCAGGACGGTTGCAGTTATCGGTGATGGTGCTTTAACAGGCGGCATGGCGTTTGAAGCTTTAGATGATGCCGGGACCTATAAAAAGAATTTCATTGTCATTCTGAACGATAATGAAATGTCGATTGCTGCTAATGTTGGCGGCATTTCACGTTATTTAACAAGAGTTCGTACACGTCCGCAGTATCACCGCTTCAAGTCAAATTTAGAGCATGCCTTTGGCATGATTCCTGTGATTGGACAGCCTACGGTTTTACTGCTCAAACGGATTAAGGATTCTGTTCGCAGATTGCTCATGACTTCAACTGTTTTTGATGATTTTGGGTTTACATATTTTGGCCCCATTGACGGTCATGATTTGCCGTTTTTGTGTCAGGTTTTAGAACGTGCTAAGGCAATTAACGGCCCGGTTCTTTTGCATGTTAAAACCAAAAAAGGAAAAGGCTATAAGTTTGCCGAAGATAAGCCAACAGATTTTCACGGTGTCGGCGTGTTTGAAATTGACACGGGAGAGAGAAATGGCAGCAGCACATCCTATGCCTCCGTTTTTGGCGCAACAATGGCGGAGCTGGGCGGTCAGGATGAGCGCATTTGCGCCGTAACGGCAGCCATGCCTGACGGAACGGGCCTGGGAACATTTTCAAAGCTGTATCCCAAGCGTTTCTTTGATGTGGGCATAGCTGAGCAACATGCCGTAACCTTTTCGGCCGGTCTTGCCAAGCGAGGCCTGCGGCCCGTTGTGGCGGTTTATTCTTCTTTCTTGCAGAGGGCGTATGACCAGGTTCTTCATGATGTTTGCATGCAGAATTTACCCGTTACGTTTTGTATCGATAGAGCAGGGCTTGTCGGAGAAGACGGGGAAACTCACCATGGTATTTATGACCTTGCTTATTTATCCCAAATGCCGAACATGACCATTTTGGCACCTGCTAATTTTATAGAATTTAAGGATATGTTAAGCTATGCTACGATGGTCCACAGAGGGCCGATCGCCATTCGCTATCCCCGTGGCGGCACAAGCTTTGAAACAGGGAAAAAATTTGTTCCCAATCTGCCTGAGGTGGTAACGGAAGGGAAAGATGTTGCCATTATATCTGTGGGGCACATGCTTTCTTCTGTTGTTGCGGCAAAAGAAATCTTGGAAAAGAACGGTGTTTCAGTCAGCGTTGTTAACATGCGGACCATCTGGCCTATATCGCCGCAGTTCATTAAGTCTGTTGCAGATGCTCACAAGCTTTTGGTTACCGTTGAAGACGGTGTCAGACATGGCGGCTTTGGCGAAAAGGTTGCTTCGTATGTGAGCGGTCAGGCACCTGTTTTGATTAAGGCGCACGACAGCGGGATTGTCACCCACGGCAACCGAGATAAGCTATATGAGCTTTGCGGACTCGATGCAGAAACAATAGCAAACGATATTATAACGAAACTAAGGCAGGCGTAACAGTATGCAAAAACCGGAATTGTTAGCTCCGGCAGGAACCTTAAACCGTTTGGAAACGGCTCTTGCTTTCGGGGCTGATGCAGTGTATGTCGGCGGCGAGGCATTTTCCATGCGTAGTGCAGCAAAAAACTTCTCCTCGGATGATTTGCTGCGCGCCAGAGAGATCACGCTGTCCCGACAGAAAAAATTGTATATTGCTGTGAATATTATTCCTCATAACGAAGATTTAGAGCCGCTGGCTGTATATCTTGAGGAACTGCGCGCCCTGGCTCCTGATGCGTTGATTATTTCCGATTTAGGCGTTTTCAACATGGCAAAACGGATTGCGCCGAACATTCCCATTCACATCAGCACGCAGGCAAACAACACAAATGCGGAAACCTTTACCGCCTGGCATAACCTTGGCGCTGAGCGTGTTGTTTGTGCCCGTGAGCTTTCCTTTGCTGAAATTAAGGATATACGGGATAAGGTGCCCCGGAGTCTTGAACTCGAGGCCTTTGTTCATGGTGCTATGTGCATTTCCTATTCCGGCCGGTGCCTTCTGTCCGGCTATATGATTGGCCGCGATTCCAACAGAGGCAATTGTGCGCATCCTTGCCGCTGGAATTACAGTCTTGTGGAGGAAAAACGCCCAGGAGAATATTATCCTGTGTATGAAAATGAGCGGGGGACTTTCATCTTTAATTCAAAAGACCTGTGCATGATTGAATATATTCCCCAGCTCATACAAAGCGGTATTAACAGCTTCAAGCTGGAGGGCCGCGTTAAGACGGAATACTATGTTGCCACAGTCGTTAAAACCTACCGTGCAGCGATTGACCGTTATTTTGAAAATCCGGACACCTATCAAACTGACCCTCTGTGGTTGGAGGAATTATCCAAGGTTAGCAACCGGCATTATACCACCGGCTTTTATACAGGCAAGCCCGACAACGAAGCGCAGAATTATGAAACCTCGGCCTATGTTCGCAATTATGAGGTTGCGGCCGTTGTAACAGGCTATGATGAAACGACGGGGGACCTTTTGCTTGAACAGCGAAACCGTTTCTTTGTGGGTGATGTGCTGGAAACAGTTGTTCCGTATGAAGACAGTGAGAGCTTTACGGTAGCGAACCTGCGGGATGCAGAGGGGAACCCTCTGGAATCCGCTCCTCATGCGCGCCAGAAGTTACGGCTTTCAATCGGCCGACCGCTCCCTGTTTTATCCCTTTTAAGAAAGCCAAAAAATGATTGAATGTTAAACGTGTAATCGGAGGATTCTGTTATGGGATTATTTACAAAAAATTATGCTAAGCCCGGAAAGGGCATCACAAAAGAAGAAGCTGCCCGGCGCAGTTATTTTGATATCTTTGGACGGCATTTTAGTGATTTGGTTAAGCTTAATATGCTGTTTATCCTGTCAAACGTGCTCTTTATTGCTGCGGCAACCGTTTTGTTCAAGGTCTATTTTTCAGACGTAAGGGGCATTTTAAGTGTTTTCCAAAGCGGACAGAGAATTGTGCTTCCCTTGCTTCCTTTTGTTCCCTTTATGTTCATGGGACCCTTTACGGCGGGCTTTACATATGTTCTGCGGAACTGGTCGCGTCAGGAGCATGCCTTTTTGTTTTCGGATTACTTTGAACATAGCTGGAAGAACGTAAAACAGGGACTTTGTGTGAGTGTGTTTGGGACGCTTGTTACCTATCTTCTTTTGAATGCCTTTATTTTCTATCTCCAATCCGGCATGCCGACATTTTTTGTTCTGTTTGTGGCAGCTCTTGCCGCCATTTTGTTGCTTTCTATGAGTTTCTACATCTTTCCGATGATGGTCACGTTTGACATGAAGCTCCGTGAGATTGTAAAAAATGCCTGGATTTTTGCCATGGCAAAACTACCGCAAAATATTTTTTATCTTGCTGTGATTGTGCTTGTACATGGTTTACTTTTATGGTATGTGCCGATTGTCTGGACCATTTTAATGCTCTTCATTTTAATCAGCTGGACAGGGTTTACCGTAAATTATTATGCATGGCACGTGATTGATAAGCATATGATGACACAAGTTTCCGAAGCAGAAGAAGAGCCGGAGGAAGATGTGTTTACTGATACAATATAGGGAGTGTTCGTGTTTGATTAAGGGCGTTATTTTTGATTTGGATGGGACGATTTTAGATACCATTCATGATTTGTCCGGCATGATGGACAAAATGCTTACCGATTTTGGGTATCCAAAACGCAGTTTAGAGGAACATAAGCGTGCTATTGGCTACGGTGCAAGAAATTATGTTAAAAACGCATTGCCCCCCGAAGCTGCAGCGGATGATGCGATTGTGGAAACCTGTTATCAGGCTTTTTACAAGATGTATAAAGAAAATACAAACGAAAAAACAAAGCCTTTTGACGGCATTAAAGAACTGTTTGAATTTTTGGAAGAACATCAGATGAAAATGGCAATTTTGTCCAACAAGCCCGATGTTGCTACACAGACCTTAACAAAGCAATGGTTTTCGGTGTATAACCTAACCTGTGCTTACGGGGAACGGGCAGGCATTCCCAGAAAGCCCGATGCAGGCGCAACGCTCGCTGTGGCAGAAGAGATGGGTCTTGCACCGTCTGAAATTGCTTTTGTGGGCGATAGTGAAACTGATGTTCAAACCGCTCTTAATGCAGGCATGGTGCCCGTTGGCGTTTTGTGGGGCTTTCGCACCCGCGAGCAGCTTATAGAGGCAGGCGCAGAATATATTGTAAATACACCGGAAGAACTTATGTCGCTTCTGGTTTCAATGAATTAACACTAGATTTAGGAGGACTATCAAATGGCAAAAATCAGACCTTTTAAGGGTATGCGGTTCAATGTTGAAAAAACCGGCGATTTACGGTTTGTAACAACACCGCCTTACGACATCATTTCCCCGGAGGAGCAGGAGAATTTTTACAAGAGTCATGAAAACAGCGTTATTCGCCTGGAATATGGTAAAGAATATGCAGATGATACGGAGACAAACAATCGTTACACAAGAGCGGCACGTGATTTACAGGCATGGATTGATGAGCAGGTTCTCATTTTTGAAGAAAAGCCTGCCATTTACCTGTATGAAGAAATTTTCACTCTGAAAAATGGTGAAACCAAAGCATTCCGCGGCTTTATGACGCTGGTTGAACTGGCTGAATTTTCCAAGAAAATTGTGCTGCCTCACGAGGAAACTCTGTCCAAGGCTAAAACCGACCGCTTTAACCTGATGAATACAACTCATTGTAATTTCAGCCACATTTATTGTCTGTATATGGACGAAGAACAGACCATTTCCTCTGTCATTCGCAAAGTGGCTGAACGCACGCCTGATATCAGCTTTACCGCTGCTGATGGTGTTAAACAAAACCTCTGGATTGTAACAGATGAAGCAGTGATTGCGTCCGTGGAGAAGGGCTTTGCCGATAAGCAACTTTTCATTGCAGATGGTCATCATCGCTACGAAACGGCTCTTAACTTCCGCAACAAGCTTCGTGAGGAAAATCCGGACGATGGTCCTGATGCACTTTATAACTATGTCATGATGCTGCTTGTGGATATGGACGACCCCGGTCTGGTGGTTTTCCCCACGCACAGAATGCTCAAAGACCTGGAAAAGTTTGATGAAGCAGAGGTGTTAGACATTCTTTCCGATACCTTCCGGGCAGACAAACGGCCTTTGGGAGACAATGGTGCGGAAACCATGGAGAAGGCTTTGGCAGATGTTCCGTCTACGGAAAAAGCGTTTGCTTTTTATACAGGTAAGGATTATTTCTATCTGCTGACCTTAACCGATACGGGTGCCATGAAGAAAGCAATCAGCGGTAAATCAGATGCATATTTAGGCCTTGATGTTACCGTTTTGCACACCTTGATTTTACAAAAAGTGTTTGGTATTGATATGGAAAACATGGCAAACCAGAAGAACCTTGTTTATACCAAACAGGCAGAGGAGGCTGTTTCAGCCGTAAAGAGCGGTAATTTCCAGTGCTCGTTCCTCTTAAACGCAACCAAGGTGCGCGAAATTAAGGACGTTTCTCTGGCTAATGAAAAAATGCCGCAGAAGTCCACCTATTTCTATCCGAAAATTTTAACCGGTGTGGTTATGAATAAATTCTAAAAAGGAGATAAAGGAACATGAACATTTCAAAAGAAGATGTTTTGCATGTTGCAAAATTAGCTCGCCTGAACTTAACGGACGAAGAAGCACAGGCGCTTTCCGTTGATATGGAAAATATCATTGGTTTTGCCAATAAACTGAACGAACTGGATACAGAGGGTGTTGTTCCCACGGCTCATGCCATTCCCATGAGCAATGCTTTTCGTGAAGATGTTGTTAAACCGTCATATGACAGAGAGGCAATGCTTGCCAATGCCCCCAGCGCAGAAGATGGTGGCTATACAGTACCGAAAGTTGTTGAATAAAACAAAAGGAGCTTGATTATGCATACATTAACGGCCCATGAAATCAGGGATCAAATTAAAAACAAGACTCTGTCCTCTCAGGAAATCACCAAGGCCTTTCTGGACAGAATTGAAAAAGTAGAAGACAAGGTTGAAAGCTTTGTCACCGTGCTTCCGGAGGAAGCTATGGCAGCAGCTGCTGCCGTGGATAAAAAGATTGCAGCAGGGGAGGCGGTTGGCGCATTGGCAGGTGTCCCCATGGCGCTCAAAGATAACCTTTGCACTAAGGATATTTTAACCACCTGCTCTTCTAAAATGCTCTATAATTTCCGTCCGCCTTATGACAGCACCGTGGCAAAAAAGTTAAAGGATGCTGACACGGTTTTGGTTGGTAAGGTTAACATGGACGAATTCGCCATGGGTTCTTCCACCGAAAATTCTTATTATAAAAAGACGAAGAATCCCTATGATATTACCAAGGTTCCCGGCGGTTCCTCCGGCGGTTCTGCTGCTTGCGTTTCTGCTGATGAGGTTGCATTCAGCTTGGGTTCTGATACCGGCGGTTCTATCCGTCAGCCGGCATCTCTTTGCGGTTGCGTTGGCATGAAGCCGACCTATGGTACGGTTTCCCGCTTTGGTCTGGTTGCATTTGCATCCTCTTTAGACCAGATTGGTCCTCTTGCAAAAGATGTCAGAGACTGCGCCATGGTTTATGACCAGATTGTAGGGTATGACCCCATGGATTCCACCAGCGTTAAAAAGGAATATGAGTCCTTTGAAGCAGCGCTGACGGGGGATGTGAAAGGCCTTAAAATCGGCGTGCCCATGGAATATATGGGCGAGGGTATTAGCGAGCCCGTTCAGAAAGCAGTGCTGGCAGCGCTTTCCTCCTTTAAGGCTTTGGGCGCAGAGTATGAGGACATGCATCTGCCGCTGAATGAATATGCCCTGCCGGCTTATTACATGATTTCTTCTGCAGAGGCAAGTTCTAACCTGGCCCGTTTTGATGGTGTTAAATACGGCTTCCGTGCGGAGAAATTTGATGATTTAATCGACCTGTATGCACAGACCCGAAGCGAGGGCTTTGGTGCTGAGGTTAAGCGTCGTATCATGATTGGTACCTATGCACTTTCCTCCGGTTACTATGATGCGTATTACAAAAAAGCACAGCAGGTCAGAACGCTGATTATGCAGGATTTTGACAAGGCTTTTGAAAAATATGACGTCTTAGTAACCCCCACAACACCGACCACCGCTTTCGGTATCGGCGAAAAGACCAGCGACCCGCTGCAAATGTACATGGCTGACATTTGTACCGTTTCGGTTAACATCGGCGGTTTGCCGGCAGTTGTTCTGCCCTGCGGTTACGACGAAAATGGCCTGCCTATTGGTTTGCAGATTATTGGTAAACCCTTTGGTGAGGCAGCAATTCTGAATGCGGCTTATGCTTTGGAGAAAACCATTTCCAAAGTCAGACCCGCACTGTAAGGAGGACGAAGAACATGAAATACGAAACAGTCATTGGTCTTGAAGTTCATGCAGAGCTTAAAACCAACACAAAGATATATTGCGGCTGTAAAAATGAATTTGGCGGCGAGCCGAACACGCATACCTGCCCGATTTGTTCCGGCATGCCCGGCACCTTGCCCGTGCTGAATAAAAAAGTTGTTGACTATGCAATCAAGGCCGGTCTTGCCATGAATTGCTCCATCACAAAGTATGGTAAGCAGGACAGAAAGAATTATTTTTATCCTGACCTGCCCAAAGCATATCAGATTTCTCAGTTCGACCTGCCCCTTTGCCAGAATGGTTATGTGGATATTTTAGTGGACGGTGAAAGCCGCCGCATCGGCATCACCCGTATTCACATTGAAGAAGATGCAGGTAAGCTTGTGCATGATGACTATGCTAATTGCTCCATTGCAGACTATAACCGTTGTGGTGTGCCGCTGATTGAAATTGTAACAGAGCCCGACCTTCGTTCTCCTGAAGAAGCTCGTGTCTTTTTAGAAACCTTAAAATCAATTTTGGAATATACCGAAGTATCTGACTGTAAAATGCAGGAGGGCTCTCTTCGCTGTGATGTAAACCTGTCACTTCGTCCCGTAGGACAAAAAGAATATGGCACACGTTGCGAAATGAAGAACATCAACTCTTTCCGTGCAGCTGTTCGCTCGATGGAATATGAGCAGAAGCGTCAGGCAGAAGTGCTGGATGATGGCGGCGTGGTTGACCAGGAAACACGTCGTTGGGACGATGTTAAAGGTGTCAGCACCGTTATGAGAACGAAAGAAGATGCGCAGGACTATCGTTATTTCCCCGAGCCGGATTTACTTCCTATCATTGTTTCTGATGAGTGGATTGAAGAAATCAGAAAGACCATTCCGGAGCTGCCTGAACAAAGAAAAAGCCGCTACATTGCAGAATATGGTCTGCCGGACTACGATGCCTTTATCTTAACATCTTCTAAAAAAACAGCAGACTTTTTCGATGAAACAGTAGCGCTTGGCGCAGCACCGAAAACAGTCAGCAACTGGCTGATGGGCGATATTGCTAAGCTTTTGAATGATTCTGAACGCGAAGCAGGGGATATTCCGTTTACCCCCGCGCAACTGAAATCCTTAATCGCTTTAATCGAAAAGGGTGCCATCAGCAACAGTGCGGCCAAAAAGGTTTTGGCTGAAATGTTCCAAAACCCCGAAGAGCCTGAAAAGATTGTTGAAAAATTGGGCCTGGCTCAGGTTTCTGATGAGGGTGCCATCATGCAGATGATTCAGGATGTTTTGGCGCAGAATGCACAGTCTGTTGCCGACTATAAGGCCGGTAAAGACAAGGCCATGGGCTTTTTGGTTGGTCAGGTTATGCGCGTTTCACGCGGCAAGGCTAATCCTCAGGTTATCAATAAATTATTAAAGGAAGCGTTAGACAAAGCATGAAATTGCCTATAAGCGCCTTATACAAAGAAATTTATAAACGCTTTGACGAGCTAACTCCCATTCCCTATGATTGTGGGGCAATGTGCGGAAAATTATGTTGTCAGGGCGATGATGAAAGCGGTATGTATCTCTTTCCCGGCGAAAAATCTCTTTTTGTCGGGAAAGAGAACTTTTCTGTTTTAGAAACAGAGTTTTCAGCAGGCGGAAAAAGTGTGGAACTGTTAGTCTGTCATGGCCCGTGCAAACGGGAAGAACGGCCGCTTTCCTGCCGTATTTTTCCCCTGATTCCCTTATATCGTAAGGGGTCAACGCTGGAGATTATCTTAGACCCGCGCGCATCTTTTTGTCCGCTGACCCATCCGGAGGTGGCCGGATATCTTGATGAGCGGTTTATTCGCGAACTTAACTATTGTTTTTCTGTTTTAGTCAAAATTCCGGCTGTGGCGGAATTTTTAGATGCCTTGTCCTATATTTTAGAGGACTATGGAAAATTAGACGACGTATTATCTGTGTAAGGGAGTGAGAAGCATGAACGAAACAACGATTGCAGCCATTGCAACCGCGCCGGGCGAGGGCGGTATCGCCGTAATCCGTGTCAGCGGTCCGGAGGCAATTAGTATTTGCGACCGTGTTTTTTGCGGGAAAGAGACATTAGCAGCCGCTAAAACACACACGTTGCACTACGGTCACATTGTTCATGAATCGAAAACCCTCGACCAGGTTTTGGCATCAGTTATGCGTGCGCCGCATTCCTACACAGGGGAAGATGTTGTTGAAATCAGTTGTCACGGCGGCATGTTTGTTACCCGCAGCATTTTGTCTGCTGTTTTGTCTGCCGGTGCTACTTTGGCTGACCGCGGGGAATTCACAAAGCGTGCCTTTTTGAACGGTAAGCTTGATTTATCGCAGGCTGAAGCCGTCATTGACCTGATTCAGGCAGAATCCGATACGGCCGTTTCTCTATCGGTTAATCAGCTTAAAGGGAAGCTGTCCGAGCCGATTCGCGCCATGCGGGAGGAGATTCTGCACCTTGCGGCCGGTATTGATGTCATGGTGGATTATCCTGATGAAGATATTGACGAAACAACCTATGCCGAAACGGAAAAAAGCCTTTCTGACATGATTGAAAAACTGAATCAAATGGTGGGCGAGGCAGAGCAGGGCCGTTTGCTCCGAGAGGGAATTAACACGGTCATTGTGGGCAAACCTAATGTAGGTAAGTCCTCTTTGCTCAACTGCCTTTCCGGAACAGACCGAGCCATTGTAACCGGGCAGGCGGGAACCACCCGCGATGTGATTGAAGAAGCAGTTCGTCTTGATGATTTGCGCCTGAATCTGTTTGATACGGCCGGTATCCGCGGTGAGGCAGAAGCAATTGAAGCTATGGGCATCGAAAAGGCAAAGGAATGCCTAAAAGACGCCGACCTTGTCTTGTTTGTGCTTGACATTTCAAGGGCTTATGATGCAGAAGATGCAGCGATTTATGAAATGATTCAAGGGAAGAAGACGATTATCATTTTGAATAAATCAGACATGGAAGCAGCAGGAGAGATGCCTCAATTTGCTGAGGATATTCCGCAAGTTTCCTTGTCTGCTAAATATAGAACGGGAACGGAGCAGTTAACAAAAACGATTAAAGAGCTTTTGTCCTTGGGCGTGCTCTCAGGACGACGGGATGCCACCGTGATTAACCTGCGGCATAAAAAAGCGATTATGCAGGCAACAGAGGCACTTTTGCGAGGCCGGAAAACCCTGCAAAGCGGTATGCCCATTGATTTTGTGACGGTTGATTTGCGTGAGGCTATGGAAGCCTTGGGCAGCATAACGGGGCAAACCGTTTCCGATGAAATTGTGGATGAGATTTTCACTCGTTTTTGTCTGGGAAAATAGTCTAATTTTTTTCCTTATGAAATACACTAAATTGATGCTACTATCATGTTTGACCCGAGGAGGTAAGCAAGCTTGAAAAAACAATCATACTTAAAAGGGGCTGTCATTTTGGTTGCAGCCAATGCCTTGGTTAAGATTATTGGTGCACTTTTTAAGATTCCGCTTGCCAATATCATTGAAGAAGAAGGCATGGCGATTTTCAGCACCGCCTACAATTTATATGCCTGCATGTTTGTGATTGCAACAGCAGGGCTTCCGGTTGCTGTTTCCAAAATGGTTTCAGCAAGTCTTGCCAAAAAACAATATGTTGAAACGAAGAAAATTTTCAAGGCTGCCGTTACCCTTTTGACCTTAATCGGTATTGCAGGGACGTTGGTTTTAGTCCTGGGCGCCCGCTTGTTTGCAGATAAAATTGTAAACTCTCCCTCTTCGTATCTGAGCATTATTGCCATTGCGCCGGCTATCTTTTTCATTTCGGTGGTATCAGCCTTTCGTGGCTATTTCCAGGGCTTTTCCGATATGCTTCCCACGGCGCTTTCCGAGGTTGCTGAAGCACTTGGCAAGTTAATTATCGGGCTTTTGCTTGCTTATGTTTTACTTCCCAGCGGCATTGTGAATGCATCCGCAGGTGCAGTTTTAGGTGTTACGGCAGGCACGTTGTTTGCCTGCCTGATTATGGTTTTCACCTATATCCATCGCCGGAAAACGGCCTATGGAAACGGCTTTGGCTCAGACCTTAGCGCCGGCATTAAAAGCACACGTCAAATTTTTGTGGAGCTGGCCTGCCTTGCCATCCCCATTACCATTGGCGCGGCGGTTACCTCCCTGACTAACGTGATTGACGTTGTAATGATTCGCAAACGCTTGCAAACCATCCTTGTTACGGAGACAATGTTTACCACGTTAACAGAATATTATGGTCTGGCAGCGAGTGAAGCTGTTATAGGCGAGCTGATGCGCGTTAAGCCCTCTGAAATTTTGTATGGTGCGTACTCCGGTTTTGCCATTCCCATGTTTAATTTGCCGCCGACCATTATCATGTCGCTTTCTATGAGCGTTGTGCCCTTTATTTCAGCGGCATTTGCAACTAAAAACTGGCCTGAGGTTAAAAAGCTGTCGGCTTCAACGCTGCGTATTACTCTGTTATTCTCGCTTCCCTGTGCTGTTGGGTTATCGGTTCTCAGCCAGCCGATTTTAACAGCGGTTTATAACAATGCCCGTGCCAGCTCCATGCTGATGATTTTAGGCTATGCCGTAATTTTTGTCAGCTTGGTTTCTGTTTCAACGGCGATGTTGCAGGCAGCGGGGAAGGTCATGATTCCTGTGCGGAACATGGCCATTGGCGGGATTGTTAAAATCGTTACAAACTATATTTTAATTGCCATTCCGTCTGTTAACATTGGTGGCGCGCCTGTGAGCACCAATTTATGTTATCTTGTGATTGCTATATTAAACCTTGCCAGCGTTAAAAAGGTAATGGGAACGAAAATGCCGCTTATGGATTTTGTTGTCCGGCCTGTTTTAGCCAGCGGTGTTATGGGTATCGGCGCTGCGTTTACCTATCAGTTTGCGGCGAAAATCCTGGGAATTGCGCCCCTTTCATTCCTCATTAATTTCATGCCGCAATCAGCGCCTGTTACGCCTATTCTTGCTTCGGAGCGCATCAAGGTTTTGATTGCCCTTGCAGCGTCCATTTTTGTGGCGGTTCTGATTTATGTCATTATGGTTTTTGTGTTACGACTCATTAAAAAAGAAGACGTAATTATGTTGCCGAAAGGGGAGCGTCTGGCCTCACTTTTGCAACGGTTTCATTTGATTTAATATAGACGAGAGGGAAACATATGCAAGAGAAAAAAACGTATACATTTGAGGATTTACTTTCCATTATTGAAGCGCTACGTGGAGAAAACGGCTGCCCCTGGGACAAGGTGCAGACCCACCAGAGCGTTAAAATGAATTTGATTGAAGAAGCCTATGAGGCAGTGGAGGCCTTAGACCATGGAACGAAGGACCAGTTTGCTGATGAACTGGGCGATCTGCTTTTGCAGGTTGTTTTCCATGCACAAATTGGTAAAGGCGAGGGAACTTTTTCCATTGATGATGTTTTGTGGCATGTTTGCAATAAAATGATTTCCCGTCACACGCACATCTTTGGCGAAGATAAAGCGGATACACCCGAGGAGGTTTTAGAAACCTGGGAGAAAAATAAACAAAAGGAAAAAGGTCAAAAAAGTGCAACAGAAAGCATTTCCGGTGTTTGTGCCTATTTACCGGCTCTGATTCGTGCTCAGAAAATTCAGTCTAAGGCAGCCAAGGTAGGCTTTGATTGGGAGAATGTTACAGGTGCTCTGGATAAACTCAGTGAAGAAGTGGGAGAACTTTCCGAGGCCATTCAAAGCAGGAACGATGAAATGACCTTTGAAGAACTGGGTGATGTTTTATTTTCCGCTGTCAATGTAGCACGGTTTGCTCATTGTTCGGCTGAAGAAGCGCTTTCCAATACAATCCGTAAGTTTGTAACACGGTTTGCTTATGTGGAAGAATCGGCTCTTGCGCTTGGAAAAACCCTCGAAGATATGACGCTTAGTGAGATGGATGCCCTCTGGGATGAGGCAAAGTCCCGTGAAAATTAACAAAAAATGACAGTTTACATTATAGATGTTAAACGAAAATTGTTTTTTTGCAAAAAAAACAATTCACAAAACGAAAAAAATGTCGTATAATGGTAAATAGGGTGTTATGAAATATTACATAAAGAGGAGGGGAAACGATGAATAAGGCAGAATTAGTTGCTGCTCTGGCTCAGAAGGCAGAGGTTAGCAAAAAGGATGCAGAAAAAGTTTTGGCTGCATTTGTTGATGTTGTTGGTACTTCCTTAAAGAAGGGCGACAAGGTTCAGCTGGTTGGCTTTGGTACTTTTGAAGCAAGAAAAAGAGCTGCTCGTAAGGGTAAGAACCCCGCAACAAAGGCTGTTATCAACATTCCTGCAAGTGTTGCTCCGGCATTCAAGGCTGGTAAGGCACTCAAAGATGTTGTTGCAGGCAAGTAATAACAGACATAATAAAAAGAAGTCGTTCAGATGCTATATCTGGCGACTTCTTTTGTTTTATCCGTGATTTGCACGCATGTCCTCTTTGAGTACCTCTAACAGCTTTTTTTCAAGCCTTGAAACCTGCACCTGAGATATGCCTAATTTTTTTGCAATTTCTGTTTGGGTTTGCTCGCGGAAGTAGCGAAGATAGAGTATGGTTTTATCGCGTTTGCTTAGTTTTTGTATGGCCTGTTCAAGGGACAGACGGTCTGCAATATCGACAGATGATGCCGGCGCCGGAAGAAGGTCGGCCAAACTCAATTCGCCTTCGCCGTGTTCTTCCTCTAAGGATGCCGGGGGCTTGGCGGCCGAGAGGGCGACGCCCAGTTCTTCTGTTGTGACAGACAAAGCGCTGGCAAGCTCTGAAATGGTCGGATTTTTACCGGTTCTTGCCACAATATCATCGTGCATGCGTTTTGCTTTTGCTGCAAGTTCTTTATAGGAACGGCTGACGCTAACGCTTGTGTTATCCCGCAAATACCGTTTCATTTCGCCCATAATCACCGGCACCGCGTAGGTAGAAAAACAGACACCATAATCAGGGTTAAAGGCACGGATTGCTTTTAACAGACCAATAGTTCCCACTTGAAATAAATCGTCTGTATCTTCCTCGTTTTTTTTCAAACGCCGTATCATCAAATAGATTAATCCGGTGTTTGCCTCAAAAATGGATTGCTGAGCCTGTAAATCTCCTTTTTGGCTTTTCTTAAATAAGTCAGAAGAAACCATGTATCTGCCTCCTGACTTTTATAGATTCAGATTGTTGCCTATTTGTTTTGTTAGGGTTACGGTTGTGCCGCAATCGGGTTTAGACTCAACCGTCATGCTGTCCATAAAGGTCTCCATGACAGTAAAACCCATGCCGGAGCGCTCAGTATCATTTGACTCGGTAAATAAAGGCTGGATGGCCTGATGAACGTCAGAAATGCCACGGCCGTCATCGTGGATGGAGATTGTAACTGTTTTTGCATTGTTTATGTAACAATCTATGGTGATGAGTCCGGTGGGATGTCCATAGCCGTGCACAATTGAATTGGTTACAGCTTCGGATACGGCCGTTTTAATATCGGCTAACTCCTCTAAGGTTGGGTCAAGTTGTGCCACAAAGGCGGCCACGGCGCCACGTGCAAAGCCTTCGTTGACGGAACGGCTTAAAAACGTCAAGGTCATTTTATTGTCTTCTGTCATCCCTCTGAAACCTCCTTTACAGCGCTGTCAACATCGTGATAGACTTTAATCAGCTTGGTGAGACCGGACATTTTTATGAGTTTATTCATCCGTGCATCAGAACAAACCAATACAACCTGTCCGCCTAAAGCGTTCATTAATTTGTAGCGTCCAATGACCATTCCGATAGCAGAACTATCCATAAAACTAAGCTTACTGAAATCAAAAATGAGATTTCTTACGTCTTGTTCCGTAACAGCACGTTCTACCATGTCGCGGATATCTGCGCTGCTGTGGTGATCAAGCTCTCCGTCCAAACGGACAAGTAAGGTTTTTCTGCGTAGACTGAGCGCAATTTTCATTGACATATTCGTCCTCCTTTCAGTCGTGATACGACTTCTTTTGCATGTTAAATATTTCCATTTATATATACGTTTTTTCAGCGTCATATCCTTTGATGAAAAAAATAAGGTTTTGTCGAAACAAAGTAACATTTCGACAAAACCTTATTATGTCTGTGGATTTTTCTTAATATTTATTATTTTAATACTGTTTTGTACAGCCTTTTCAGTAAGAAAGCGCAGATCACAAGGCTGACAAATTCGGCAATGGGGAAGGCATACCAGACAAGATTGAGTTTCCCTGTTTTTGAAAGGAGGTAGGCAGCAGGCAGCAAAACAACAAGCTGTCGTATGATGGAAATAAACATACTCCAAAGTCCGTTACCAATAGATTGAAAAACAGAGACAGTAATGATACAAAAACCTGCAAATAAAAAGCTGAGGCTGATGGTGCGGAGCGCCACGGTACCGATTTCCATCATGGATGTTGATGCATCAAACAGGAGCAGAAGCTCTTTTGGGAAAAGCTGCATAACGAGCATACCAAGCAGCATTAACGAGATTGCATAGATAATGCTCAGTTTGATTGTCCTTGTCATTCGGTCTTTTTTTCCGGCCCCTAAGTTGTAAGCCACAATAGGCACCATGCCATTATTTAAGCCAAAGACAGGCATGAAGATAAAGCTTTGCAGCTTGAAATAAACGCCGAAGACAGCGGTGGCGGTTGCAGTAAATGAAATCAGTATCTGGTTTAGACCAAAGGTCATGATTGACGCAATTGATTGCATGATGATGGAGGGGACGCCAACCGAATAGATGCGCTTGATGATTTGACCGTCCGGACGAAAGCCCTTCATTTTTATGGACACTTCTTTATTATGTTTTAAGTTAAAATATAAACCAAGGAACATAGCGGCAATCTGGCCGACGACGGTGGCAAGCGCGGCGCCGGCAACCTCCATACGCGGAAAGCCAAACAACCCAAAAATCATAATGGGGTCTAAGATGATATTAATCACGGCACCAAAGGTTTGGGTTATCATGGAATACACGGTTTTTCCGGTGGATTGCAGCAGGCGTTCAAAGATAACCTGGCCGAAGACACCAAAAGCCAAAGCGCAGATGATAGAGGTATAAGATGTACCGTAACGAATTATCTCCGCATCGCTTGTTTGTGTACGAAAGAAGAGGTGACTGCCAAACAAACCGAAAACAGCAAAAAGAATATAGGATAAGAAAAATAAAAGTAAGCTGTTTGTTGCAGTTTTATTGACAACGTCTTGATTTTTTTCGCCTAAGCTTCGAGACAGAAGCGCGTTGACACCAACGCCCGTTCCGACAGCAACGGCAATCATCAGATTTTGAACCGGAAAAGCAAGGGAAACAGCCGTTAAAGCATTTTCGTTTAAGCGTGCAACAAAGATGCTGTCAACAATGTTATAAAGCGCCTGTACAAGCATGGAAATCATCATGGGTACAGACATGGAAAGTAGTAATCTGTTAATGGGCATAACACCCATTTTGTTTTCGGTTTGTTCTGTACTCATGTTCTTTGGTTCTTTGTTCATGGGAAATCCTTTCTATTTCTGGGGTTATGTCATACTTTTTGCATTCCGTTAACAAAAACGGCTTTTATTTTAGCGTCAAGAGAAAACAGCTCGCCGTCATGAATGACGATGTCGGCATCTTTTCCCTGCGTCAGGCTACCGATTTGTTTGTCAAGCCCAATGTTGACTGCGGCATTAATGGTGATGGCTGCCAAGGCTGTCTTGGGAGATAAGCCGCTTTGGCAAGCGAGTGAAGCGCAAAGATATAAGCGCGAGAGCGGAATTTCAGGATGATCCGTGATGATGGCGAAGGGAATGCCTGCATCCTCAAAAGCTTTATAAATGGCAAAGCTTAAATTTTTAAGTTCCGGTTTTGTGCGCCCGCCGAGTGTCGGTCCCAACATAACCGGCAGATTTTTTTTGGCAAGAAGAGGCAGAATCAGATGTCCCTCTGTGCAATGCTCCAAACTGAATTTGACTCCAAATTCTTCGCCGATGCGGATGGCAGTTGCGATATCATCAGCGCGATGGGCGTGTATCTTTAAGGGAAGCTCGCCGCGGATGACCGGCGCTAAGGCCTCCATTTTGAAATCCGGTTCGGGTCTGTCGCCGTCCTTGTTTTTTTCATATTCGTCCATGCGACTTACATATTCTTTTGCCTCAAATAGAGCCTCACGGAGCAGGGAAGCGGTTGCCATTCTCGTGGATGGCGCCTGCTTTTTGCCGCCATATACGCTTTTGGGATTTTCGCCCAAGGCCGCTTTCATAGCAACAGGAGCTTTGATCACCATTTCATCTACGTAGCTTCCGGCTGTTTTAACAGCAGCAAATTGACCACCGATCACGTTTGCACTGCCTGGGCCTGTTACAGCGGTTGTGACGCCAGCAGAAAGAGCCTCGGAAAAGGCAAGGTCAAAAGGATTAATGGCATCGATGGCGCGAAGCTGCGGTGTAATGGGATCAGAGTCTTCGTTGCCGTCATCGCCCTCAGCGCCGGCACCTTCCTCCCATAATCCAACATGACAATGGGCATCAATAAAACCGGGCAGAGCCATGGCGCCCTCAACATCATAGATGGCGTCATAATCGTCCGGCTGTATGTTTATATCGTCCATGTTTCCCAGACTGTGAATGGTTTTTCCGTCAATCTTGATGTAGCCATTTTCATAGTCCGGTCCATCCATGGAAATAATATGTGCATTGATAATAATTTTCATAGTTATGCCACCTCCTATGCACCTTCTATATTGTAACTGAAATGCATACTTTTGTCAATTAAATTGAGGAAAAGTGTTGACAGAAACGACAATTATGTTTATTATATATAATAAGGTATGTTGTGTGCTTAATTGGTTTATCATACCTGTGAAAATAAACGAATGATGTTGCAAACACAGAGGGTGTGCAGCATTGACAGACTCCCGAAAGGATTGGTAACAAAATGAAAGTTTCAAAAATGCTCTTTAAGACTCTGCGCGAAATTCCTGCAGAAGCTGAAATTGCCAGCCATCAGCTTATGCTGCGTGCCGGTTTAATGCGTAAACTGGCTTCCGGCGTTTATTCTTATTTGCCGCTTGGTCTTCGCTCGTTGCATAAAGTTGAGCAGATTATTCGTGAAGAAATGGATGCAGCCGGCGCTCAGGAGCTTTTGATGTCTGCTATTTTACCCGCAGAATATTATCAGGAATCCGGCCGTTGGGATGTGTTTGGTCCGGAAATGTTCCGCTTAAAGGACCGGAATGACCGTGACTTTTGTTTAGGACCTACCCATGAAGAAATTTTTACACAGACTGTTAAAAGTGAGGTCTCTTCCTATCGTCAGCTGCCGCAGACCTTATATCAGATTCAAACGAAATATCGTGATGAACGTCGGCCCCGTTTTGGTGTTATGCGTTCCCGTGAATTCATGATGAAGGATGCTTACAGTTTTGACAGGGATGAAGCCGGTCTTGATGTTTCCTATCAGAATA